>NZ_WURP01000005.1:0-208541 GCF_009829025.1 Acinetobacter sp. 18QD2AZ41W
ATGGCTTATACAAAACAGAGGTGATTGAATATTTAAAAGCAGATTGGCAAGGTTTAGCAGATGTACAACTTGCGACATTAAATTGGGTAGATTGGTTCAACAAAAAGCGTGTACACGGTGCACTGGGTTATGTATCGCCTTTTGAGTTTGAAGCAATGTACTATGATAAGATTAATCCGTTAGGTCAGGTGGCCTAACTTAAATAAAAAAGTCTCCGACAAACCCGGTACGGTTCAGAAACCTCCAGCACTAGTTCCTTTAGATTGGTAAAAAAGGTGATCCCAATAAGATGACTGAATAGCTATCAATATTATAAAGAATTATTGGACTAGAAGATGTCTAAAAATCAGTGGCTATTCACTGTTCAGTTTAAATGTTGTTATATCTAGCTAATAGAAAGCCTCGTATGAGGGGTTAAAGATTAAAGATTAAAGATTAAAGATTAATTGATATAAGTTAAGTGTGAATAATGGATAAAATTATTGATTTTGCAGAGAAACTTTTTTTAAATCCTGATTATACATTTTTTGGGATTTTTATTTTAACTCCAGTGGTAATTGTTGTTTTATGGGGAAAAGTTAAAGAAACAGGAATGCTTAAAGATGTTAGCTCATTAATATCTAGAGATAGAAAAAATAAAATTAATCAATTGAAAGCTAGAATTGAGCAAAATAGTTATCTACAACGTGAAAAAGAATTCTTTGAATATGAGTTAAAAGTTTATGAATATCAAGAGCTTTTGAAAACTCGTGAAAACCATTTACCTACTTTGATTTATTTGAACGGATTCGAAGATTCGAGGTATGCGATTGATGCATATAATAACAGTAAAGATTTTTTGAAATTCAATGATTCTGAAAATAAACTTGAGCTTAAAAAGCCTATTAGTCCTAAACTAGCTAAGGCTTTAGCTAAGACTGGTGGATTTATATTTATTTTCATATCTCTAAGTGCTTATGCTTTGATGATGTTTTTTTTATATTTGTATAATGAACTTGGTATTCAAAAAGACTATGTGGGTATATGGGCATTCTTTAATTTTCTTCTTATGCTTTTAATCATTTTTTGTGGAATGAAAGTTTTGAAATTTTTTATGAAAAGACAGCAAGCTTTATATATGTTGAGCTTAACAAGAATAAATGTTCAATATAGTGACAATATTGAAAAATGAAGATCCCCGAAAGGAACTTGATTTAATTACATCTTAGATTCTCAGGGCTTTGTTGCACAAAGATTTAAAGATTAGATTTACCCTAAGCGACTCAGGTTTAAGTGACAACTTGGGTATGAGGTCGGCCTAATTCCGTAAATATATTTAATACGGCTACACGAGCATGAATCTCATTCACTTGGCTTTGAAAGTTCTTGGCACTGAGTTTATCTCCCAATAATTTGATGCAATGCATCTTGGTTTCTACCAAGCTTCGCCGATGATACCCAGACCACTTTTTCCAAATTGTTCTTCCTAGACATTTGACCGTTTTCAATAATTCATTTCTCTCTAAAGATCTCAGTTTTTTGTCTTTCCAGAGCTTCGCATTTTTTCTTAGTGGAATCACCGCATATGCCTGTCGATCTGAAATGACTTTTCTGCAGTATTTCGTGTCATAAGCCCCATCTGTATAGATAGAATCAATCTGCTCATCCAGCGGAATTTGATCAAGTAAATCCCCGAGTACCTGTGAATCACTGACATTGTTCGTAGTCAACTGTACAGCCCGTATTTGAAGGGTTTTAGCATCTATGCCGATATGCAGTTTACGCCATTGACGACGATATTCAGGCTGATGTTTCTTACGTTTCCATTCACCCTCACCTAAAAACTTCAAGCCAGTAGAGTCGACGAGTAGATGAAGTCCATCATTACTTTTCTGGTAGCGAATCGCAATATCAATATGCTTTTGTCTTCTACAAAGCGTGGAATAATCTGGCGCTGTCCAATCTAATCCACAGAGTTTAATGAGGCTCTGAACAAAACCTGTGACCATGCGTAAAGAGAGTCGAAATAGAGATTTGATCATGAGACAGCATTGTATAGCTGCATCAGAATAGGTTTGATTTCGTCCGTGTTTACCTTGTGGTTGAGCATACCATTGAGTAGTGGGATCAAACCAAATCGATATGTTTCCTCGATTGATCAAGGCTTTATTGTAAGAGGACCAATTCGTTGTACGGTAGACTTTAGGTATGGGCTTATTCATTTGGAAATTATATTGCTGAATAAGCCGTCATGAATAGGTTTGTGCAACAAAGCCATTTTAAAAACCAAAAATATAATCTCATATATAATTGATTTTTAATTATTATTTTTCCTACCTAGGCGTTGATAGGCTAATTTCAATTAATAAGTATCTAACGCTTGTAGGCTGATAAGTAATTGATTAATCTTGTTTTTAGCAAGTAGTGTTTAGTGATGTTTTGCTTTTGCTAAGATCTGGTATATGTCGGTTGATTTCGCTTATATTTCGGAGTGGGAGAAACAGTCTAAAGTTTTAGGCAAGTAAAATATACAAGTCATAAAAATCCTTTTCAGTTGCGTTTCTCTTGTACGCAGGCGATACAAAATATGAAGCCCATAACTTACGTTATGGGCTTCATAAATTTATGATAATTGGGTAAATTATGGGTAAAAGTTGAATATTGAAAAACAATTACTATCTATAGGAATTCATAATAGATCGTCAGTTAAGCTGCCACCATCTCAATCGGAAAGCTAATATAATGATAGAGTGAATTTTAGATATTTTTTAGTTTTCTTTATCTATCATTAATCAATATTTCTAGGTCTAGAGGATCTTGGAAAATTAGTTTCTAATAATGCTCTTCAATCTTAAACAGTTGCAATAGGCGTAACTGGAGACCCCACAGCTCCTGTCAAACGTAATGGAGGGGCCGTTAATAAAAAGCTAGACCGATGATGAGTTCTTAAATATTTAGCTAAATCAGATAAATACCATAACTCACCTAAAGGAATTCCAAGTTTAAATAGACAATGTTGATGTAAAGGTAAGGCTGAACAGCAAGACTGTCTTTGGCTATATGGAAATTCTTCAACTGAGTAATTATCAGCAGCTATTGCAGCAATTCCTGAATCTGTAATCCATTCCAATAACTTTGGATCGCCACCATTTAATACAGCGCCGGTTCGATTTAGAACTTTAATATTGGGAGACTTATTCATCTTTAATAGTGCTTCTGCATAACCTGTATGTAAACAGAGAATATCTCCTACGCCAATTTTTAATTGATCCTTTTCAATAATATCTTTAATAATTTCATATCCAACATTAGTCCTTTCTGTACCAAGATGATGAGCTAAATCAATCATTACAGCCCGGCCTTGTAAACCATGTTCAGCTAGATGTTCGATACCTAATTTTATTGCAGAGGACGTGCTTTGGCTTTTTATATTTTGGAGGCCAGTATCTTCTAAGCAATCAGGATAGATCATAGAATCTCTTGCGGAAAAGCCATTATAGTAAGCTGCTTCTTCTTCTCCATTTTTATATAGGTCAAACATAGTACCTACATGAGCGAAAGCGTCCCATTGTGTGGAATACTGCAAGTGTAAAATAGCTAAGTCGTCACTCATGACATCAGAGATTTCTTGATCAAATTGATTCATTTCACAGTTAAAATTGACTTTACCATGTCGTTGTAATGGACGAAGAATTGGAGGATTTCTATTTATATTTAGTGCATTACCACCAGGATAGTCCAATGGTAAACTTAAGCAAAAAGTTTTTCCTTCTTTAACCTCTCGGATACCTTCAAGTACTTTTTCAGCGTTAATTAAGTTTAAACGACCAATACGATCATCATCACCAAAATCTCCCCAATTTGATCCCTCAGGACGTTGTAACCATCTTCTCATGATACTTTTTCCTTAGTAAATTTATTTAGACTGGAGTTGCTCCGATACTCATACCGCCACACACGTATAGAGTCTGGCCTGTAACAAAACTTGCTTCATCACTTAAAAAATATGAACATGCATGTGCAATATCTGAAGGTTGTCCCAGTCGTTTTACAGGAATACTTTGTAAAATCTGTTGCGTTACGGGTGAATCGGGTGGGTTAGCTGCGGTGAAAAGCTCTGTTTCTATTGGACCCGGTGCAATCGAATTTACAGTAATGCCATAAACACCAAGTTCTAGCGCTGCTACTCTACTTAAGCCAATAAGGCCAGCTTTGCTCACTGCATAAGCACTTCGCTGCGTTTTACCTAAAGCTGCTCTAGAAGACATATTAACAATACGTCCAAAGTTTTCTGATTTCATATTTGGAAGTAGGGCTTGAATACACTGTAAGGAGCATCGTACATTGAGACTAAGTACTTGATTAAAATCGTCTAAACTTTGATTCTCAATATTGTCTGGTTTGACCATTCCAACATTATTCACTAAGCGAGTAATGGGGCCATCTTTTAGAAGCTTTTTCAGTGCGGCGGCAGTTGCTTCTACATCTAATAAATCGACTTCTATATCCGCACTCTCTTTATCTAAAATGATTGGATACCATCCATTTTTTTTACATTGTTGAGCAATTGCAGCACCGATTCCTCGAGCACCGCCTGTGATGAGAACTTTATTAATTTTTGACATGATTACATTCCTTGTAAAAAAAGCATGGTAAAACCATGCTTTCCATATTTTTATAAGCAAAATTTTCCGTCCAAATAAGCCTTTCTCCAGCGGTCTATTTTGATTTTCTGAAATAGACCTCCAATGTAAAAAGGATCTTGTTCAATAAATTTTTGAGCAGCTTCTCTTGAAGCTACATCAATAATATAAATTCCACCGCCTAAGTCTTGGCCATTATCATCCAACTTTGCGCCACAAGCTAAAAGTAGTTCAAGGTTTTGATTTAAATAATCTAAATGATCCTGTCTTAATTTTTTTCTAAGAAGTTGATGATCTATTTTGTCCCAGGTTTCTACAACATAAGGCATTTTAATTTCCTCGTATATTAAGCTCTATTAGAATGAAAATGGATATTCAAGAATTAAACGGACTTCATCAATATTTCCATATCTATAGCCTTTAGTTGCTCTATGAGTGGCTTGACGAAGACGAACATCAAGATCTTTCGCAATGCCTTGCTTAACTTTGTAACGTAATTCGATATCTCTTTCCCAATGTTTGTTATCTATACTCTGGTCATAAACATGACGTTTGGTGTAAAAAACATTATCACTCCCTGTATTATCCATATCCCAGCCATATAGATAACGAGTCATAAATGATAAACCATCAACTCCATAAGGTGAGAAGTCGATTTCATATTTAACTTGAGCTGATTTTTCTTTGGCCTCAGTAAATGTTGAGAACTGCACAGTATTGGGGGTACTAGGAATTCCTCCATTATTGTTAAATCCTATCCAGTCAAAGGGCTCGTCACCTAATACTTGTTGATAAGCTAAACTGAAATTGTGGTTAGATAATTTATAGGTTCCCATTACTGAAACAATACTTGTACTAATATTTCCGCCCGTGGCATCACCTGTATCTCGGTTAATATAGTTATTTGTTTGTAGATTGAAATTTGATTGAGCATCAATTTGATGTTTATATTTTGCTCCTAAATAATATTGCATCCAGACATTCTCTAATTCTGAAATATAAGCAGACGTTTCAATATTATCGTGTTTATGGGTTGCTCCTATATAGGCAACATAATCACCTTGAATCCCATTATTGTAATCAGTATTAAAATAGTTTAAGCGATCGGTCGAATCAACAGGGCTCATCTGCGTAAAATAACCAAAATCTAAATTGAGATTCTCAAAGCTCTGATTCTTAATCGATAGACCTGTCGACATTGAAGGAAGTAAACGCGAATAATTGGTTACAATAATAGGATTGTTTGGGAATTGATTACCTAGTACTGCTTCAGTTTCCTTATATTTTGCCCGTAAGGCACCCCCAAATTCGGCGGTTGCCGATTTAGGTTTTCCTGTCGAGTCGACTTCTAAATTATTTGTACCAGTTCGATATCCATCACTATCGAGTTTTAAAGCGATCAGGCCATAACCGTTTAAACCGAACTGTATAGGTGTATCTGTCCAACCTGTTTCTATGTTAGCAATGAAACCTTGGGCCCATTCTTCACGATAACCTTTACGTTCAGATACAGGTAATTGAGCATTCTGTCCTGCAGAATTGAATTCACTTTTACGAAAGTCGCGATTGAAATAATAGTTTTTTGCTAGCACATGAAATTTTGTATCATTAATAACATCAGCCCAAGCCGTATTGATACTGGTTATGGATAGACAAAGAGTACCCATAACCAATAAATTTTTATTTACTGGTTTTTTCATTTTTTAAAATCCTTTTAAGTATTAAAAATAATTATTCAGACAGTTGAGGGGATCAATTAAACACGATCCCAGGTATCTGAAGGTTCAAAGATAAATCCATTATCTTGTTTACGAATGTAGCCACAATACGGGTCACCAAAGTGAACAGGCAAGAGTAAAGCTTCTCGGCTTACGGCACGCTCCAAGCATTCAAGCCGAGTTTTTCGTGCGATATCCGGCCAAATGCAATAACCTGAATTGATTTCAGGGCGAACAATTTGTAGTGGACTATGGAATACGTCGCCACAAAAGATTGCTTCTTCTCCTTGAGAGCTAACACGAAAAGTGACTTGTCCTGGGCTATGACCTGGTGCAGGCTCTACAACTAAGCAATCGGCAATTTCAGTGTGAGGTTTTATAAACTCAACCAGACCTTCGTTAAATACGGGCATTACACTATCGAAGAAGGAATCACCAAAAACATCGATAACGCCAGGTTCTTTATTTTTTCCTTCATGACAAAAATCAAAGTCCTCTTTAGGTAAATAGTATTTGGCATTAGGGAATGTTGGTGTCCAGCGGTTGTCTTTCCAAATCGTATTCCAGCCAACATGGTCAGAGTGTAAATGGGTAATCACCACATGAGTTACCTTTTCAGGAGGTGCACCAGCAGCTGTCATCCACTCAGTGATTAAGTTATTCAGCATATGCATCCGAGGAATTTCTGGCCGTTGTTTGAAATTACCAACACCGGTATCAATCACAATAATATTATTGCCCGCATGAACCACCCAAAATTGAATACTGACGATCAGCTTATTCATATGTGGAATCCAATGATGGGGTGCCAGCATATCTTGATACTCTTCTAACAGGCTCTGATCTGCTGCAGGAAATAAAAATTTTGGATCATGGCTAGGACCAGCATATTCATGGATACGGGTTACTTTTACTTCACCAATCATTCTTGATTCAATCATGAGTCACTCCTTAACAAATATTTTTTAATTTAATACTTAAACACGTTCAAATAGGGCAGCTAAACCTTGCCCACCACCAATACACATTGTTTCTAAACCATACCGGGCATTACGGCGTTTCATCTCATGTACTAATGATGTCATGATACGAATCCCTGTCGCACCAATAGGATGACCCAGAGAAATTCCAGAACCGTTCACATTGATATTGGAAGTATCGCTAATATTCAAACCTTTGATTACTGCTAAAGCTTGAGCTGCAAAGGCTTCATTAATTTCGACTAAATCAATTTCTTCAAGGGAAATATCTAGTTTTTTAAGTAGTTGATTGACTGCAGGCACAGGGCCAATACCCATTCGACTTGGATCACAACCTGCTGCGCTCCAGCCTGTGATTTTGGCTATCGGTTGCAAATGATATTTTTCTAAATATTCTTTACTTACAATTAGGCAGCCAGCAGCAGCATCGTTTTGTTGACTTGAGTTACCTGCGGTGGTGACACCATTTGGCAATAAGGTTTTCAGTTTAGCTAAACTTTCAATAGTGCTATTTGCACGAATACCTTCATCAAAATCAATAATCTTGGATTCTTTTTTTGATTTCACTTCAAGCGGAATCACTTCCTCTTTAAACTTTCCTGTATCCCAAGCTTGCTGGGCTTTTTGATGACTTTGTAGCGCAAAAGCATCACACTCTTCACGACCAATATTATAGTCTCGGGCCAGATTATCAGCAGTTTCTGGCATGCCTGAAATAGCTCCAAAGCGTTCAATCGGCTGAGATCTTTCACGACCACGTTCCAGTCGATCAAAGAAAGTGACATTACCTGCGCGACTACCCCAACGCATATTGGTAGAGTAATATTCAATATTACTCATACTTTCTACACCAACAACCATAATAGCTTCAGCATTTCCGGATTGAATGGTCATTGCTGCATTGATAATCGCTTGTAAGCCTGAACCACAACGTCGATCTAATGTATAGCCGGGAACTTCAATTGGAAGTCCTGCAGCTAAAGCCGCATAGCGTCCAATACAAGGTGCCTCACTAGATGAGTATGATTGCGCAATAATGACTTCATCTAAAGTGCTAGTATCTAATCCAGTTTTTTCCACGATGGATTGAATTACTTTTACAGCGAGATCGACTGCAGTTAAAGAGGCAAGTACACCACCAAATTTACCAATTGGGGTACGCAGTGGGCTGACAATATAAGCGTCTTTCATTTTGAATTCCTTTAAATTAGTGCCAAATCCATAGCCTGTTGTTCAAGTTCTTTTTGAAAATGGGGATGTGCAATTGCAATCATTTTTTCAACGCGTTGGGGAATGCTTAAACCGCGTAAATCGGCGATTCCATATTCTGTGATAATTAATCCGGCGTCACTGCGTGGTGTAGATACCGGTCCTTGTAAATTACTCACAATACGACTGAAATTTTTCCCAGAAGCGGGCAGGGCAATAATTGAGACACCACCATAGGACTGATTGGCAGCGCGAATAAAGTCTAAAGCTCCACCCACAGCGCCGACATAGGTTTTATTGGCAATCTCAGCATTGACCTGACCTGTTAAATCCACTTCAATTGCCGAATTGATTGCAATAAATTGTTGAATGGCAGCAAGAGTCCCAGCATGATGGGTATATTCAGTTGAACGGATTTCAATATCTGAATTTTGATGAGCAAATTGATGTAGTTTTGAAGAACCAACAATTAAACCTGTGATAGTTTTTCCAGGATCAATGTTTTTTTTCTGATTAGTAATCACTCCTTTTTGCATCAATTTGGCAACACCATCTCCAATGATGCCGGAATGAATACCTAAATGCTGATGCTGATCCAAAGCTTGCATAATGGCCTCGGGAACAGAACCGATTCCAAGTTGTAAAGTTGAATGATCGGGAATGCAGGAGGCAACATTCTGAGCTATTTTTTGAGTGATTGATGAATGGTCAGCACTATGTTGTGCTTCTATTTTCCGGTCGGTATACACCATCACATCAAAATCAGCTTCAGTTAAATATTCATCCGAATATACCCAGGGAGCTTGCTGATTGACTTCCGCAATCACAACTCGAGCATGTCGAAGGGCGGATTTTAAATAGTCTTGTGCCAAACTATAGCTATATTGTCCTTGAGCATTTGCTGCCGAAACCTGAATCAATACTATATCTAGTTTAAGTTGCTGATCTTCGATTAATCGGGGAAGTTGTGAATAATGTACAGGCAAAATATCTAAAACTTGATGTTGCGCAAGTGTCCGATTATAGCCTGCACCACAATAGCTCAGATATTCGATGTGTTCGGAGTATTCAGGAAGGCAAGTAGGAAACTGACTAATGCCTAAAAAAATTTTAAATTTACCAATTTTTTTACGATTTTGAATTAAATTTTGAGTAAGCGGTATGGGTTCAGCTTGAGCCTGGCCCCATACCACGCGATCACCATGTCGAACATAGTTGGATAAATCAAGCTGAGAAATATCGTATATCTTTTCCATGATGATCATCCTTGATCTTAAAAGGTATTCAGCGTTAGTGAATTGAAGATGGGTGTTGAGATAATGCTGTCACTTTAATATCCATATAGGGAAATAAAGGCAAACTCATCAGCAAATCATGTAATTCATTATTGCTTTCAACATCAAAAATACTGATGTTGGAATATTTACCTGTGACACGCCATAAATGTGGCCATTTACCTGCTTTTTGTAGCTCAATAGCACGTTCTTTTTCAGCGCGTTTAATTTCATCCATTTTTACAGGATCACTATCTAATGGAATTTTTACAGTCATTTCTACACAAAAAAGCATATTTATTATCCTTAATATTTGATGAATAAGTCTTATCCGACGTCTTTGGTCACGAATGGTTTTAATTTACCGATGAAGGTTTTACCGTGTTCAAACCAGTTTTTACGAAGATCTGAATCCATATAGACTTGCATTTGTTCTTCACTTTCGAACCAACATTCCCCAATAGCATCGACACCCGGCACATCAAAGAAGGGAACATGAATATCTGTAGGTTCTGAAGCAATCAAGCGAACTTCATATTTATATAAACCTGGAATACCTGCTGACATTTCAAAGTGTCGTAGACATTCTTGATCAAATTTTTCTTTACTCATGTCTTCTGGTTTAACGAGTAAATAAAGAATACGGATCATATTTAAACTCCCTGTTTTTGATAATGATGAGATATTAATGTAGGTTCATCTTTAGGCACTCTAATGAGCAAAATAGAGATTGTTGCTAAGCCATAAGCTGTTAAGCAGAACAAACCGATAGATGTAGCAAGACCTAATGATTCAGCAAGCATGCCAACGCCAACTACTGATAGGGCACCGAATGATTTGCCGACGTTATATGCAAAGCCCATACCTGTGGTGCGAATATGAGTCGGAAATAAATCACTTAAAAATGGGCCAAGTGCTGCGAACATTCCAATTGCGGAAAAGCCCACAAAGAATCCAAGTGCTAATGTGATATATTGATTCATTGCAATCAACATATACACCACAGTTACGATCCAGCTCAGAATAGACATTCCGATAAGCGTTTGTTTACGGCCTAATTTATCAGCCAGATAAGCTGTAAACATAAAGCCAGCAAATGCTCCTACGGCCATAATCAAAATCGTGACAATTTTAGAACTTGGACTAAGGCCACGTTCATTCATTAGAGTTGGAATCCAAATTAAGATGGCATAGCAAGCCGCTTGAAGTCCTAAAACTAATAGGCTAGAAAATACTGTTGAACGTATGTATTGTTTTTTAAACACCGATGTGAATGATGCTTTTTCAATATTTTCTTTATTTTTAGCTACATCATTTACGAATTCGACTGATTCTTTCACATTACGGCGAATATAGATCACAATTAAAGCGGGAATGACACCTGTCCAAAAAACAACACGCCAAGACCATTCTGGAGGAAGGGTTGTAATAAGGATTGTTGCTACAATAACTGAGCCAGCCCAGCCTAAAGCCATGCCTGACTGAACAAAGCCTACAGCCTTATTTTTGTGTTTTGCAGAAACAGCTTCGGCCATTAATGCCGCACCAACAGCCCATTCACCCCCAAAACCTAATCCTTGTAGGGTCCTTGCTATTAAAAGTTGTTCATAATTTTGTGCAAAACCGGCTAAGACACCAAAAAAAGTAAACCATAAAATAGTAAACATCAGAATTTTTACGCGCCCGTAGCGATCTGCCAGAATCCCTGCAATCCATCCACCAAGAGCTGTAACAACCAGGGCAACAGTGCCGATCAGACCAACCTGAGTTTGAGTAAGAGCCCAAGTAGCCATGATGACAGGTAGTAAAAAACTAAAAATTTGCATGTCATAAGAGTCAAGAGCCCATCCTGCATAACATGCCCAAAATGTCTTTTTCTGGTTGGAATCCGATTCCTTGTACCAATTTAACATTCCCATTTACATCTCCTTTGTAAAATCGATTTATAATTTATTTCATTCTTGAAAAATCCAGCGGTACATCTGTAATAGTTTGGATATATTCGGGTGTATGAGGTGAAACGATATCAATTACAAATACTTGCCCTTTAATAAATTCAAAAGTAGCAATCTCTGTATAAACACGGTTTACGCAGGCCAATCCAGTTAATGGATAGCTACATTCTTCTAAAATTTTACTTTGGCCTTGCTTGGTTAAATGTTCCATCATGACGTAAACATTTTGTGCACCTGAAGCAAGATCCATTGCACCACCTACAGCAGGAATGGCATCTGGATGCCCTGTATGCCAATTAGCTAGATCACCTTTGGCTGAAATCTGGAATGCACCCAGAATGCAGTAATCCAAATGTCCACCGCGCATCATTCCAAAAGAATCCGCATGATGAAAAAAAGCACCACCTTTTTTTAAATCAATCGCTTCTTTTCCTGCATTGATCAAATCCCAATTTTCTTTACCTTTTTCAGCTTGAGTCCATTGACCTAAAACACCATTTTCACTTTGTAAAATCACTTCTTTATCAGTGAAATAGTCTGCAACTAGCGTCGGTAAACCGATGCCTAAATTGACATAAGAACCTTCTGGTATATCTTGAGCCACACGTTGAGCAAGATTATTTTTTTGTTGGATATCCATAATACTTATGCTCCAATTTCACTTTTTAGTGTCACACGATCGACAAAAATTCCAGGAGTAATAATAATTTCTGGGTCTAAATCACCAAGTTCACAGATTTGATCTACAGCGACTAAAGTAGTTTTTGCAGCCATAGCCATAATAGGAGCGAAATTACGTGCAGTTTTGTTGTAAATTAGATTGCCCCATCGATCGCCTGCCTTGGCATAAATCAGGCTGTAATCTACGGTCAAAGCTTTCTCAAAGACATAACCTTGACCATCTATTTCTTTGGTCTCTTTATTTTCTGAAAGTAAGGTGCCATAAGCTGTACGTGTATAAAACCCACCGATACCGCAACCAGCAGCTCTTAAACGTTCTGCAAGCGTACCTTGAGGTACAACTTCAAGTTCAATTTCATTATTGCGATATAGTTCTTCAAAAACATATGCGTCTTTTTGGCGAGGGAAAGAACAAATTAGTTTTTTGACGCGTTTAGCTTTGAGTAGTGCTGCAAGACCTTGATCACCATTCCCCGCATTATTGCTTACAATAGTTAGATCTTTCGCACCTTGTTCAATGAGTGCATCGATAAGTTGATTGGGCATACCAGATCCACCAAAGCCACCAATTGCAATGATTGAACCATCTTGAATGTCCGTGACAATATCCTTTGCCGAACCGAAGATTTTATTGATCATCTTACTACCTTGTAAAATTCATGTTTCTTATACTTAATAGTAAGGTCACACATTCTAGTGTTTGGCACAATTTTATAATTTGAAAGCTGTGTTAACCTCTAGTTAACGCAAAATTCGGCATAAAAAATCAAATACTTAATGAATATGTGCTTGTAAACACTGGATAAAATCTTTAGAAAATTGACTTATTTGATTGAAATTTATTGAACAGATTTTAAAGCTGCGCTGCGCCCATTTTTCATTGATTTTGGTGCAGGCAAGCTGGGGATGAATATGCTGGAGGCGCTGAAATGCCGCCAGCGGAATGATGGAGATGCCGGCACCGGCAGCGACCATTTGACAGATGGAATCGTAGCTTGAAACCTGAACTCGGATGTTGATTTTTTTGTCTAGTTGAAGGGCAAGCTTATATAAGAACTGCTGAATGGCGCTGCCTTCGTTTAAGGTCACTACAGAATACTCAATAATATCGATTAAAGTGATATTTTCAATTTCCAGTAAAGGGTGCATTTTCGGTGCAATCAAAACGAGTTGAGAAGAAATTAAAGGTAAAGTCTGTAAATGATCGGTGTCGATATCGCCTGAAATAATGCCTAAATCCACTTGCCGGTCTGCGACCACATGAATGATCTCTTCACTGGTCATCTCTTTCAGATTTACATCGACATGTGGATGGGTAATTAAATATTCGGACAGTGCATTAGGAATATATTCAGTGATGGCCGTGGTGTTAGCGGCAATGGTTAATTTGCCCTGAATCAGGTTGTTAAATTGAGACAATTCACCTTTCAGGCATTCAATTTCATGCTGGAAAGCTTTTGCGTATTTGAGATAAATCTGGCCAATTTCAGTTAGTCTGACTCCTTGAGATGAGCGCTCTAAAATTTTTAGGCCTAATTGCTGTTCTAGATTCTTAATCCGGTTACTGGCTGCAGGTGTCGATATAAAGGTTTTTTCAGCAGCTCGAGTTAAATTTTGAGTCTCGGCGATATTCAGAATCAGCCTGAAATCATTTAAATCAAAGTTCACAGCTTTACTCGTGTTGAATTATTAAAATTAAAAAAGATTATTCGCAGCAATACTTACTTGAATTGATATTAAGTCAAAAGTATTTCATTTTTTCACTATATATGAAATGTGATTATTGTTAGACCAAAGTGAGGTTGCTGGTATGTATTTTTAAATCATTCCATTAGGGATAGGTGACCCAAAACACTAAATGAAGAGCCGTAAGGAGAATAGCGTCCTGTATTGACGGCACCTAAGGGATATCGATACTTTCAAAAAATCCAACATCACGGCCTATATGATGCTGGAAAACCGGAAAATCCTAAATGATGGCTTGATCAATAAATTCTTGAATGGCAACTTTGCTATAGCCTAATTCCTCCAGAATTGCCAGGGTATGTTCTCCCAGGTCTGGTACAGGACCGATTTGGTAATCTTTATCATGCTTGCATCCGACGGGTTTAAGTGTCGGAACTCGACCAACCGGGGTGTCTACCGCAGTCCAGCGCTGTCGTGCTTGTAATTGTGGATGATGCCAGACGTCTTTCATTTCATTCACATTCGCCCTGGCAATATTGGCAAGATCTAAACGATTGATCACTTCTGTCTGAGTTAAATGTTTAAATACATCTAAAATAATAGCTTGTAGTTTTTCACGATTTTTTGAGCGTAATGTATTGTTTATGAATTCAGGCATTTCTGAAAGTGTAACGTCTTGCAATACAAATTTGCAAAAGGCTTTCCATTCCCGCTCATTTTGAACCGCTAAAATGACTTGTTTATCATCACCCGTATGGAAAAGACCATAAGGATAGATGGTTGCGTGCGAGGCTCCGGTCCGCTGAGGCGCGGTATTGCCACGAAACGCATAATAGAGCGGATAGCCCATCCACTCAGTCATGCTTTCAAGCATCGAAATATCAATACGTTTTCCTTTACCTGTCTTAGCGCGTTCAATCAAGGCAGCCAAAATATTGGAATAGGCATACATACCGGCAGCAATATCAGAAATAGAACAGCCTGCTTTTGTATACTCATTTTCGGTGCCAGTGATCGATAAAAATCCGGATTCACTTTGAATCAGTAAGTCATAGGCCTTTTTATCATGATAAGGACCGGGATTTTCAGCATCATCACCATACCCTGATATATCACAGACAACAATTTTCGGATTGATTGCAGACAATTCTTCAAAAGACAGACCAAGCCGGGAAGCAGAACCTGGCGCAAGGTTTTGCACCAGTACATCTGCTGTTAATACAAGCTGCCTGAGAATATCTTGAGCCGCTTGAGTTTTAATATCCAATGTTAAGCTTTCTTTAGACCGATTGGCCCATACAAAATGCGAAGACATTCCATCGACACGCTCATCATATTTTCGTGCGAAGTCACCGATATTTGGACGCTCAATCTTGATTACCCGTGCACCTAACTCTGCGAGTTGCCGTGTACAAAATGGTGCAGCAATTGCATGCTCGAGTGTAATGACGGTAATATCATTTAAAGGAAGCATTGGACTTATTCCTTAAAAGAAATTTTTGCTTTCATGCAAATTTGACCATTGTCTTTTTGAATCCATAATTCTCCTTGCGTGGATTTAATGCTGCCATAGATTTGAAAATCATCAAAATCAAAGACTGGATTCACCGCACGAAACTCAAAATGAGTAATTTGTTTATCTGGATATTCTTGTTTGAAATGATGAATTAAAAGAGTGGCTAAAAGTGGGCCATGCACCACAAGGCCAGGATAACCTTCTTCTTGGGTGGCATAAGGACGGTCATAATGAATACGATGTCCATTGAATGTCACAGCCGAATACCTGAATAGCGTCACAGGATCGATAGGGAACGATTTTTTATAATCAAATGCTTTTGTTTCTGCATTTTCAAGCTGCTTCTGAGGAGCACGTTGTACCTGGTTGCTCACATCACGATACACAATGTCTTGTTCTTCAATGATGGCCAATTCATTTTCTGCATAAATTGAATGCTGAACGGTAACGAAATACATGTCACCGCTTTTTCCATGTTTGAGCTCAACCTTTAAAATCTCTGATTCACGACGTATGGATTGATGAGTGGCAATGGGTTTGATGAACTCTAAGCGGCTGCCTGCCCACATACGCTTAGGAAAAGGAATAGGAGGTAAGAATCCGCCTTTTTTAGGATGTCCGTCTACAGCAAGGTCTTGTCCGTTAACCAGGGGTAAAAAATAAAACCAGTGATATAAATGCGGCAAATCAGCCGGTAATTTATTTTCTTCATTGAGTAAAGTCTGCATCATTGCTACAGGACGATGATCTGAATAATCATCCAGTACTTCTTTTTTTCCAATCCAATTGCTATAGTTTTCCATGACCACTCCTTAATCCTTTATGTGTTTAAACCCGCTTGCTTCAAAATCTTTTGTGCTCTCAAAATGACGGGTAAATCAATCATTTTTCCATCCAGGCTGATGGCTTGGCCTTGGGCTTGATTAATAGCATCTAAAACACGCTGCGCCCATTCAATTTCAACATCTGTTGGACTAAATGCAGTATTCACAATATCCACCTGCTTTGGATGAATACAAAGTTTTCCTGCAAAGCCCAGATTCTTGGCTTGTAAGGTTTCCTTTTCAACTAAAGCTTCGTCTGTGAAGTCAACAGTAACCCCATCGATAGGAGACTCGATTCCTGCCAGTTTAGAAGCCAATACGAATTCATTTCGAAATGACAAAAGCTCCTCATAACCGCCTTGCATATTCATTTCTAACTGAAAATCAATTGAACCGAACATCAGTGCCTTAACCGATTTTGCTTGAGAAATTTGACGGATATTGGCAAATCCAAGCGGGGTTTCGATCAGTGCAAATATATCCATTGCACGAATAGCAGTCACAGCATCAATATCTGCAACAGATTCGGCTTTAGGTAACACAATTGCTTCCACATTGCTGAATTTTGCCAACTGAATATCGTCTGCAAACCATTCGCTGTTTTTTGAATTGATACGGATCATCACATTTTTGTGTGGATGCTCCATCAGCCAATATTTTAAAGTTTCTCGAGCTGAAATTTTTAAATCCACTGGAACCGCATCTTCTAAATCAACAATAATTGCATCCGCTGATGTGCTGAGCGCTTTTTCAAAACGCTCTACACGATTAGCTGGTACAAAAAGATAAGAGCGTGCAGATTTTTGTACTTTTTCCATGCTATAGCCTTTATTTAGAATGAGCGCGGTAAATCAAGTAAATGTTCAGCAACATAACTGAGAATTAAATTCGTCGAAATAGGGGCAACTTGATACAGGCGGGTTTCACGGAATTTACGCTCAATATCGTATTCATTGGCAAATCCAAAACCGCCATGGAATTGCAAGCAGTGATTTGCTGCTTCCCAGCTTGATTTAGCAGCCAGATACTTCGCCATATTTGCTTCAGCACCACAAGCCTGGCCATGATCAAATAGTTCACAAGCACGGAAACGCATTAAGTTTGCAGCTTCGATTTCAATGAAAGATTCAGCAAGCGGGAACTGCACACCCTGGTTTTGACCAATTGGACGGCCAAATACTTCTCGGTCTTTTACATATTTGGTTGCACGATCCATAAACCAATAACCATCACCAATACATTCAGCAGCGATCAAAGTGCGCTCTGCATTTAGGCCATCGAGAATGTATTTAAAGCCTTTACCTTCTTCGCCAATTAAGTTTTCTTCAGGAATTTCTAAATTCTCAAAAAATAACTCATTGGTTTCATGATTGACCATATTAGGAATAGGTTGAACGACCATGCCTGATTTCATCGCTTCCTTAATATCAACCATGAAAATAGACATCCCTTCAGATTTCTTTTTTACTTCAGCTAAAGGCGTTGTACGTGCAAGTAGAATCATCCAATCACTGTGCTGTACACGTGAGATCCACACTTTCTGACCATTAATCACATAACGGTCCCCTTTTTTGACTGCAGTGGTACGAATTTTCGTGGTATCTGTACCAGTTGTTGGCTCAGTGACAGCCATAGATTGTAAGCGCCATTCACCAGAAGCAATTTTAGGTAAATAAAACTCTTTTTGCGCCTGAGAGCCGTTACGTAACAATGTGCTCATGTTATACATTTGACCGTGACAAGCACCTGAATTCCCCCCGCTACGATTAATCTCCTCCATAACAACAGATGCTTCCGCTAAGCCTAACCCTGATCCCCCAAACTCTTCTGGAATCATAGCCGCGAGCCAGCCAGCATTGGTTAATGCATCTACAAATTCTTCAGGGTAGGCTTTTTTTTCATCAATATTACGGTGATATTCATCTGGGAATTGAGCACATAATGCACGTACTGCTTCGCGAATTTCTGAATAATTATTAAAAGTACTTTTCATTTGAATATCCTTATTTCGACCTATTCTTGTTATTGATCATATATTGCTATGGATTTAAAATTAAAATAGTATATTTTGATGGGTTGGATGCTAGAAAATTATCAAAATGGATATTAAACAATTACGTACATTTATTACTATTTTAGAGACGGAGAACTTAACCAAAGCAGCTGCAATGTTGAATATTGTACAACCAGCAGTAACTCGACAAATTCAAATGCTTGAAGAGGAATTAGGCGTAAAGCTATTTAATCGTTCTCGTCATGGTATGGCGCTTACTGATGATGGTAAAGTGCTTGAGCCTTATGCAAGAAGGATTTTGGAGGACATCGAAAGTGCCAAATTAGAGTTAACTGCAAATAAAGGGATGATTCGAGGGAAAGTTCATATTGGTGTATTGTCGAGTATTAGTGAATTACTTTCCACTTTGATTATGAAGTTGATCAAGGAGAAGTATCCTGAAGTACAAGTAAAAATATCAGTGGGATATTCTGGGCATTTAAAGGAATGGTTAGAGGCTGGAGATATTGATTTAGCTTTAATGTATGACGCTACACCTTCTAAGCTAATTGATTTGACTCCGTTGGTAAAAGAGCCACTATTTTTAATAGGATCGGCTCAATCCACACTTCAGCAAAATGAAGTCCTTGAACTTAAAAAAATAGAGGCATTTCCATTAATTTTACCTTTTCACCCTCATCGATTGCGCTCTCTGATTGAGCAGGCTTATAAGCAAAATGGATCTAACTTAAAGATTTATGCTGAAACTAATGATTTGAATATACAAAAACAGCTAGTTATCCAGGACTTTGGTTATACAATCTTACCCCTAGTTTCTGTAATAAATGAGTTTAGGGCAGGATCAATTAAAGTTACTCCAATTTTAGACCCCGCATTTTCTCGTGTGATTACTTTAGCAATGCACTCTACAAGAAATATTCCCAAGCATATTAGGATCATTTCACGTGAAATTATTGGTTGTGTTGAGCAATCTATTGATGAGAAAAAATGGCCGAATGCTCAATGGATATATGAAAGTTAGTATCTAACCCGAATCCTTTTTAAGCCAATGACCCCATAATTTGAATTTTTGGGTTATTTTGATGAGTGAGTTGATATGCGCATAACGATGCGTAAATCCCTTGAGCAAACTATGAATACTATTTGCTTTGCTTGTCACTAAGTTGTATTGACCTTATTTCTTGTTCGGGAACCTTCTATTCTCAAATGTTTGGTTTTGGGCTCATCTATTCATGCTATATCGCACCAATAGATGAGCCTTGAGGTCTTTCAGGAATTGAATGTTATTCTACCACTGCCTCTACTTCCTTAAGCATGGCTTGCATGCCTCCCAGACTGTCATTGATCAAATACCAGGTGCTGGAATCCAGAAAAACAATATGGCCATTTTGGGCAGCTTTGGTCTGTTTGACCAGGTTATTGTCCAGTACCTTGCGTGCACCGCCATCACCTTCGGTAATCGCAGCACTGCGGTCAATCACAAACAGATAGTCCGGATTTTTTTCAGCAATAAATTCATGCGATACAGACATGCCATGTGTCCCCACCTTGATACTTGGGTCCGCTGGCTGGAAGCCGTACAGGTCATGAATCAGGCCAAAACGTGAACCCACGCCGTAAGCAGATAGTTTGTTGTTATTGACCAGAATCACCAATGCGGTCTTATCCCTAGTTTTTTCCTGCAAAGCCTGGATGTCTTGAGACAGTGTACTCAGCTGTTGTTCAGCCTCAGTACGTTTGCCCAGCATATCCGCAATGTTCAAGGTATGCTGACGGAAGGAATTAAAACGGTCGCTATAATCCACCTGATTGAAATACACCGGGGCAATTCCCTGAATCTGACCCATCAGGTTTTCCATGCGTCCGCTCATCAGAATCAGCTGCGGCTGGCTTTCGGCAATTTTTTCCAGATTGGGTTCCTTCGCTGTACCGACATTAATATAGCTCTTGCTATTAAACTGCTGTAGTGCTGCCGGTAATGGCGTGCCTTGCGGTAACGCCACCACTTTATCGCTGCCGCCCAAGGTATGGATAGTATTTAAGGAGTTGGTATCCAGAACGGTGATCCGGCTTAACTCCTTGGGAATGCTGATTTTACCAGCCTGACTTTCAAACTGCTGCATTTCAGCCGCCGTGTTCTGGCCAGAAGGCGCATCAGTCGGACTGCATGCGGCCAGCAGACCAGTAACAAGCAGTACGGATACGGTGGTTTTAAATGGCATGAATGTCTCCTAACTAATAAAATACAAACCGAGCTGATGTTGCTGAATCTGCTGAATCGGAATATGAAAATCGAAAATATCCTGCAAAATATCTTCATGCATGATTTGCTGCGGTGTGCCCTGATAGACGAGCGCACCGTGTTTCATGGCAATGATCTGGTCGGCATAGACCGAAGCAAAGTTGATGTCATGAATCACCACAATAATTGACTTCCCATGATTGACACACAGATCCTTAAGGACTCGCATGATCTGGGCTGAATGTTTCATATCCAGATTATTCAGCGGTTCATCCAGCAGGATATATTTGGTGTCCTGCGCCAGTACCATGGCAATATAGGCACGCTGGCGTTGTCCACCTGACAGTTCGCTCAGTTGCTGGTGTCGCATCGGCTCCAGTTCCATATACTGGATGGACTGATCAATCATCTGATGGTCCCGAGCAGTCAGATGGCCACGTGAATATGGAAACCGCCCAAATGCCACCAGGTCTTCAACCGAAAGACGCAATTCGGTATGGTTGGCCTGTTTTAAAATCGCCATTTTTCTGGCGATCTCGGCATTTTTCATCTGCTGCAAATTTTGCCCGTCCAGAGAAACCTGGCCAGAGTCCGGGCTGATGAGCCGGCTGATGATGCCGAGCAGGGTACTTTTACCGGCCCCATTCGGCCCAATAAAGGCTGTGAACTGTCCTTCAGCAATTTCAAGAGACACCTGTCTGACCACGGGTTTTTCATGGTAATACTTGTCAATATGTTCTAAGACAATTGCCATTTTTTATTGTCCTTCAATAAGATCCAGAAAAAGTACAGTCCGCCAACAAAGTTGATGATGACACTGAGCGTGGTTCGCAGATTCAACAGATGCAGCACGATAAACTGGCCGACCAGCAGGGCCAGGATTGCAACCAGAATCATTCCGGGAAGTAGAATCTGATGTCGATGGGTTTTAAAAATTTCCAGACTGATATTGAGTACCAGAAGCCCCAGAAACATCATTGGACCGGCCAGCGCAGTGGCCGAAGCCAGTGCCAGCACCACCAGAATCAGCGAGATCCGGCTTTGGCGGTCATAATTGAGTCCCAGATTCAGGGCATGATCACGACCCAGCGCCATCACATCAAAAATCCGCACCTGACGCAGACAATAGATCAGGATGGGCAAGATGGTCAGCGTCGACAGGATCAGGGGTTCAATTTTGACAAAATTGAAACTGGCAAAACCGGCATAGACTGCGACCTGAAACTCGTCCGGATCCAGCAGTACTTGAATAAAGGTGCTCATACTGTCAAATAAGGTCGCGCAGATCAGCCCGACCAGCAGCAGGAAATAGATATTTTTTTCTGCTACTTTTTTGAAAATAAAATGGTAGAGCAGTAGCGCAAAAGCCAGCATCAGCGCCAGCGAAATAAAATAATCCGCCACGATATTCAGCGACAAGAGCGCACTGGCTCCAAAGGCATAAATGATCAGGTTTTTGGACAACTCATAGAGTTTGTCCAGACCCAGCGCTTGCGGGGTGACCACCCGGTTATTGACGATACTGTGAAAAATCAGGGTTGAAATCCCGACAGCAGTACCGGCAATCACAATCCCGCAGACGGTTTTAAAACGCAGACTGAGTGCATAACGCCAGGCTGGCCCCAGATCCCAGCACAGATACAGCAACAGACTGGCCAGTACTGCGCAGCTCAGCAATAATAATTTTGCCGAATTAGACATGACGATAACTCCGGATCAGCAGCCACAGGAAAATTACACTGCCAAATACACCCATGATCAGACTGATCGGAATTTCATAGGGATAGATAAGGATGCGGCCGAATACATCACAGATGAGCACCAGCAAGGCACCCAGCAGGGCAGTCGGCGCCAAGGTTTTACGCAGGTTATCACCCAGATACAGGCTGACAATATTCGGGACAATCAGACCTAGGAAAGGAATCGCACCTACGGTAATCACCACAACGCCGGTAATCACCGAAACCAGGATCAGGCCAATAAATAAAGTCTGGCGATAATTCAGCCCCAGATTGGATGCAAAATCCTGTCCCAGTCCGGCCAGTAAAAAACGCTGAGCAAAAAGATAAATAATAAAAAACAGCGGTACACTGAGATAGATCAGTTCGTATTGGCCGTTTAAAATGGTGGAAAAATCTCCCTGTAGCCAGCCAGCGAGACTTTGCAGTAGATCCATTTGCAGGGCAATAAAGGTGGTAAAGGCCGAAATGATACTGCCGAAGATCATTCCCACCAGGGGGACAAATACCGTATCGCGATGTTTTAGCCGCGATAAAATCGCCATAAAGCCCATTGCGCCGAGCAGGGTTACTACAACTGCAAAACCGGTTTTTAGAAAAATCGATGCAGTTGGCAGCAGAATAATTGAAACCAGTACCCCGAGACGGGCACAGTCATATAATCCGGCCGTGGTCGGGGAGACAAAACGATTGCGGCTCAAGGTCTGCATGATCAGGCCGCAAACACTCAGCCCCGCACCGGCAATCAATATGGCCATTAAACGTGGAAAACGGCTGGTCCAGAACAGTTGCCAGTCATGTGCCTGTCCTTGTAATAGACCCTGCCAGCTCATATCTCCGACACCGACTGACAAAGATAATCCTGCACAGAGCAGGAGTAGGATCAGCAGATAGCGGTATTTTCTCATGGAGTTTTCATCAGGAATCAGGCGATATAAATATGGAGAAAGCGCATGACAAAGCGTATCACTATGCCGCGATCTTTCACTTCATGAAGATCATGATTTGCTCATGAAGCAAGCGATTTAAAATTGAAATAGAGCTAAAGCTTAACCAAATAATAAATGTTAATCATTCTCATTATTGTAAATTAATATAAATAAAAATGGGAAATAAGAGCATATAAGCAACGTAGCGTTTTATATTTGCAACAGTAAGTTTGAAAAACTTAGCTTATAGGGCTTATAAATGCTCTAATTTGTTGAGTCAGTGCTGGATTTTTCCAGTATAAAATCAATCAAGGTGCGTAATTTTTTGGGAATATACTGGTCCTTGCTATAAACCAGATTCAGTTGGCTATCCTGATAGCCGGCTACATCCAGATGCGCTTCAACCAGCTCGCCACGGGCGAGATGGGCATCGATGGCGAGCCGTGGCTGATAAATCACACCCAGACCATTCAGCGCCAGATCAATCAGGATCAAGCCATTATTACTTCTACTATTACCACAAATTTGTACCTGACGGTTCTGGCTAAAATGCCAGAGCTGGGGTCCGGCAATCTCTGACTGGGAACAGCCCAGACAGTTGTGCTGGCTCAAATCATCCAGACTGCCCGGCAGACCGTATTTTTGCCAGTAGGCCGGACTGGCAGCCACCACCATTTCCACTTTTGCCAACAAGGGACGGGCAATTAAATAGGGTTCAACCTGCATCCCGAAGCGCAGAATCAGATCTAGCTGTTCCTTTAACAAGTCAGAACGCTCGTCGGAAATCTGGATTTCCAGCTCGATCTGTGGGTAAAGGTGCTGGAATTGTTGCAGCTGAGGCAATAGATATTTCTGTCCCAATACGCTTGGCATGGCCAGACGGATTTTGCCTTTGACTTCGGTCTGATCACGTAGCAGATTGCTTTCAGTCTCTGCCAGATTGTTCAGAATTTTTTCACAGGTCTGTAAGTACTCGGCGCCACTACGGGTCAGTTCCAGCCGCCGGGTACTGCGCTGTAGCAATTTAAGTTGCAGATGTTGTTCCAGACGTTGTATATGCCGGGTCACCATTGCCGCCGAAATATGATGCTGTTCAGCAGCCCGTATAAAGCTGCCAGCATGCGCCACACTGATAAAAATTTGCATGCTGGTCAGTTTGTCGAACATAGATTATTTATAAATAGTGAATAATGACATTACAACTATGCTAATTATTAAATAAAAAAACAAGTCTATAGTAAGTTGAATCTCAGTCATTGGATTCAGTACATGCATATTTCATTAGATCAGAAAACCGCACTGGTCACCTCCGCTACTGCCGGGATCGGTTTTGCCATTGCTCAGGGTCTGGCTGAAGCAGGTGCCAAGGTATTTATTACTGGCCGTCAGACAGAGAAAGTCGATCAGGCGGTGGCCCAGCTAAAACATCAATTTCCTAATGCCGAGATTTCTGGTTTAGCACTGAATGCTGCCACTGCAGAAGGCTGTGCACAGATTATTGCGGCCTTACCTCAGGTCGACATTTTGATTAACAACCTGGGTATTTATGGTACCTGCGAATTTAGCCAGATTTCGGATCAGCAATGGTTTGAGTTTTTTGAAACCAATATCATGAGCGGGGTGCGTTTGAGCCGACATTATATGCAGGCTATGCAGCAGCAAGGCTGGGGCAGAATCCAGTTTATTTCCAGTGAATCGGCTTTTAATATTCCGGCCGACATGGTGCATTATGGCATGACTAAATCGGCGATTCAGGGCGTATCGCGTGGTCTTGCCAAGGCACTGGCAGGCAGTGGCGTCACAGTCAATACGGTCTTACCAGGGCCGACCAAAACCGAAGGTGCAATTGTCATGCTGCAAAATATCGCCCGGGAACAGGGTTGCAGCCTGCTTGAAGCTGAACGTTATTTTATTGAACAGCACCGCAACAGCAGTATTATCCGCCGTTTTGCCGAGCCACAGGAAATTGCCAACATGGTGGTTTATGTTGCTTCGGAACAGGCCAGTGCCACTACAGGTGCGGCGCTACGAGTAGAAGGCGGGATTGTCGATAGTATCCATTAAGTAAAAAACACTACGGCTAACTGATTGAAATATCCCTGAAGGCGTTGGCCAGAATGCTTGCGAGTGTTTTGGCTGGCTAGTGGGTTGCTAAGACGCTACAGGATGAGCGCTACTATCCGGAACATGATGTGCTTCATTATCAAGCCGCTTCAAGGACTGTGAAATTCATGGCTTTAGCCTATGAAGGATACTTCATTGCTGGCATTATAAGAAGACAGGATCAGTTGTAATAACAGCTTGTCTTCAATAGCCCTACCGGATTCGGGTGGACTGCCACCACTCTCCCAGATAAATATCGTCTATTCTTTTTGCATAGAGAGAACATTATGAGATTAAAAATTAAATACCTAATACAACCTGATATGGTTTAAATCCATCTAATACAGCCTCAGAAACTAGCTGAATAAAGGCATCAGTTTTGTCATAAGCCATCCATTCATATAACGCTTCATAGTAGGCTAAGCGATTTTCGACTGTAATAACGCAAGGAGGATATCCAGCTTTGAGCAACTCAAGGTTCATCAAGAGACGCGATGTACGACTATTACCATCAAGAAATGGATGAATACCAACAAAATCCACATGCATTTTAGCTGCACGTTCAACAGGGTGAAGCTTATATGCCTCCGAATTGTACCAATCGACAAGTTGAGCCATCTTGTCATTTAATAATGTATAGTCGGGAGGGGTAGTCGTAGCACCAGAAATCAATACGTTTTGCTGGCGATAACGTCCTGCATTGTCATCATCAATATTTTTTAGAATGAGCTAATGAATATTACGAATTTGCCATTCAGAAAAAGGCACCTCTTTTCGAATAATATCTTCAACATAATAAATTGCATTTCTATGATTGATCGCTTCAAAGTGATCTTTCAGTGTTTTACCGCCTACAGCGATGCCCTCTAAAACTACTTTAGTTTCTAGCAGTGTTAGTCTATTACCTTCTATTGCATTTGAATGGTAGGTCCAGCGGAGAAGAATATCTTCTGATAAATTCTTTATAGTTATTGGGGAGAAGGGGCGATGCAGATCTAATTTTTTCTTTAGATCATCAATAGCTTTAAACATTACCCAATTCCTGAATCCATCTCAATGAATGATACATTAAAAAAGAGAAGATAATATGTAATGATATATCGTTACATTTTTATGTTGGTTTGATGATGCTATGATTAGTACACCATTTCAAATCCTTAATTGGGATTTGAACAAAACTACTTTGTGATTCAATACACTAAATCTAATTTGGGTCAAAATTGGGTCATTGAATTTTTGTATTTGATAAAATTTATTTAAAATCAATAGTTTGAGATTTGAGTTCAATTGACGCCATCTCAGAAGAGAGGCGGCATAAATATTATTACTAGAAAATCCAAATCTGATGCCGCCATAGATATCTATAATTTTAAATGCTCTAAGGTTGAAATAAAGTCGGTAAATTTCTCACCTTGAATCACGACATGTGCTTTCAGTAAAGCCTCGGCTTCTTGTTCATTGCCTGCAAAAATGGCCTCTAAGATTTCACTATGCTCTGTAAAGGAATGAGTCATTCGATGGTTGACACGGAGTTGTAGGCGACGGTACGGGTGCAAACGTTTGTGTAAAGTGCAGGCTTGTTCAATTAAAAAGGCATTATGACTAGCTTTATAAATGGCAAAGTGAAATAAACGGTTGGCCTCATAATAATTTTCTGAGTCGTTCTGATTTAAATAGTCCTGACATAACTGATGTAAGTGCTTTAATTCTTGCTTTTCTTCAGGTTGAATACGTCGTGCAGCCAGTCGTCCACACATGGCTTCTAACTCAGCCATCACTTCGAACATTTCACAAAGGGTGAGTGAGTTAATGGCTGGAATAATTGCGCCACGACGTGGGCGAATTTCAACCAAACCTTCAGCGGCCAATAGCTTTAATGCCTCACGGATCGGGGTGCGGGAGGCACCGTAGCGTTCACACAGCTCTTGTTCATCCAGCTTAGTCCCAGGCAGGAAAAAACCATAAATAATATCATCCTCTAACTTTTTACTAATTTGAATAGAAAGAGGAAGTTCCGCAATTGAAGTCATACATCACCAAAAAATTGTATACAATTTATGTTTATTTGAGTACAAGGCATTGTACACTGGATACAGATAAGCTATAACTATACCAAATTATAAGTCAGATTATTAGAAGTGCTGCATGATCCAGGGAGGATTCAGCAATGATTATTTACGGAACAGCCATACTGGCAGTCTGCCATTTACTTGGTGTTTATCTAGGCAATGCCCTTGGGATTGCACTCGGTGTCCAAGCCAATGTAGGTGGTGTGGCAATCGCCATGATTTTATTAATTCTATCGAAAGAACTATTAGCTAAACGTGGACACTTACCTCAAGTGACTCAATTTGGTGTGCTGTACTGGTCAGGTATGTATATCCCGATTGTAGTTGCAATGTCGGCAGGCCAAAATGTAGTTGCTGCTATGTCAGGCGGGATGTTGGGCCTGATTGTTTCGGTTGCATCTTTGATTGGCACCGTCTTGGTGATTCGTTGGTTGAATAAATCCAGTGGCGATTATCAAAGCTATGAATGGGCGGTAGAGCCGACTGAAAAAGCCACTTAAGGACAAGAGTGTTGTCATAACACGAAATAACAATCAGCTGTACGGTTGCAAGGAAGGAACGCAATGGAAGAAATAATTACGGTTTTTACCAAAAATGCCCTCGTCGCGGCGCTCGCAGTGACCGGTTTGATGATGTATGTATCGCATCTTTTGTCGAAATATCTCACCAAAGGCAAATTACAAAGCTCAGCCATCGCCATCACAATGGGGTTGGTCTTGGCCTATTTTGCAGGAATTTATACTCAAGGTGAAAAGGGCATTTCAGATATCGCCATTTTCTCAGGTTTTGCTTTACTCGGTGGCGCCATGATTCGTGACTTGGCCATTGCCTCAACGGCGTTTGAGGTTGATGTCAAAGAAGTGAAAAAAGCAGGAAAAGTGGGTTTGATCGCACTTGGACTGGGCTGTGTAATTCCATTTTTGATTGGTGCACTGGTGGCATGGTTGATGGGCTATAAAGACCCCGTTTCAATGACTACAATTGGTGCAGGTGCAATGACTTATATCGTTGGACCAGTGACAGGTTCAGCCATTGGTGCGAGCTCAGAAGTGATTGCCTTATCAATTGCAATTGGTCTGATTAAAGCAGTATTTTTCATGGTGGGAACCCCTCTATTTGCGAAATTCATGTATTTGAAAAGTCCACGTTCTGCCATGGTTTTTGGTGGAATGGCAGGATCGACTAGTGGTACAGCAGCAGGTTTAGCAGGAACTGATGTGCGTTTGGTGCCATATGGTGCATTAGTCGCAACTTTTTATACCGGTCTTGGTTGTTTACTTGGTCCGTCAGTTTTTTTCTTACAATCAATGCCATCTTCGGCTAAGCACAGCATAAAGGTGACTCCATGAACCAAATGGTTAAGACGCGCTTATGGGATAAGCAGCGCACCCGTAGACAAGAAAAACTGAATCTTGCGAAAGAAAAAGGGTTTGTAAAACAAGTTGAGCATGCTCGGGTGATTGAACTTTTGGAAACCGTGATTTCCAGTAGTGATCGCGTTTGCTTAGAAGGTAATAATCAAAAGCAGGCTGATTTCCTGTCAAAGAGTTTAAGTCAATGTAATCCAGAGGTCATTCATGACTTACATATCGTGCAGTCGGTATTGGCTTTACCCAGTCATATTGATGTATTTGAAAAGGGCATTGCCTCTAAAGTCGATTTTTCCTTCGCAGGTCCTCAAAGTCTGCGTCTAGCACAATTGGTACAGCAGCAAAAAATTAGTATTGGTTCAATCCATACTTATCTAGAGCTGTATGGACGTTACTTTATTGATCTGACACCAAATGTCTGTTTGATTACGGCACATGCGGCTGATCGTGAAGGTAACCTTTATACAGGTGCCAATACTGAAGATACACCTGCAATTATTGAAGCAACTGCATTTAAAAGCGGTATTGTGATTGTACAGGTGAACGAAATTGTAGATAAGTTACCGCGTGTCGATGTACCCGCTGACTGGGTTGATTTTTATATCGAAAGTCCTAAGTACAACTATATAGAACCGTTGTTCACACGCGACCCTGCACAAATTACGGAAGTACAAATCTTAATGGCAATGATGGTCATTAAGGGAATATATGCACCTTATAAAATTCAGCGATTAAATCATGGCATTGGTTTTGACACTGCTGCGATTGAATTACTACTACCTACCTATGCAGCCTCCTTAGGATTAAAAGGACAGATCTGTACCAATTGGGCATTAAATCCACATCCGACTTTGATTCCAGCCATTGAAAGTGGATTTGTTGATTCGATTCATAGCTTCGGTTCTGAAGTAGGGATGGAAGACTATATTAAAGAACGTTCAGATGTTTTCTTTACAGGCAGTGATGGCAGCATGCGTTCCAATCGAGCCTTTAGCCAGACTGCAGGTCTATATGCCTGTGACTTATTTATTGGTTCAACTTTACAAATCGATTTACAAGGCAACAGTTCAACCGCAACAGTGGACCGAATTTCTGGTTTTGGCGGTGCACCAAATATGGGTTCCGATCCCCATGGGCGTCGTCATGCCAGTTATGCATATACCAAAGCTGGCCGTGAAGCGGTGGATGGCAAAATGATCAAAGGCCGTAAATTGGTAGTGCAGATGGTCGAAACCTACCGTGAACATATGCATCCTGTATTTGTAGAAGAGTTAGATGCGTGGCAGTTACAGGAAAAAATGGAGAGCGAACTCCCGCCAATCATGATTTATGGCGAAGACGTAACCCATATTGTGACAGAAGAAGGCATTGCCAACTTACTGTTATGTCGCACACCTGAAGAACGTGAACAAGCGATTCGTGGTGTGGCAGGTTATACACCCGTAGGTATACAACGTGATGAGGCCAAAGTGAAAGAGTTACGCCAGCGCGGCATTATTCAACATCCAGAAGATTTGGATATCGATCCAACACAGGTCAGTCGTGATTTGTTGGCGGCAAAATCAGTAAAAGATTTAGTTAAATGGTCGGGTGGTTTATATAGTCCCCCGAGTCGCTTTAGAAATTGGTGATCGACATGGAAAAGTTAAAATTTGAATTGCAATCAGCACCGCTAAGTGCTCAACAAGCAGCTGTCATTTGTGGTGTAGTAGGATCTGGAAATTTAGAAGTCTTAGTTTCACAGCATGATCAGGCGGATATTTGTCAGATTGAAGTCACTACTTCAGCTGTTGGTTTTCAACATGTTTGGCAGTCAGTATTGAATGAGTTTGCACAACGTCATGCGGTGGCAGGGCTTAAATTTCAGTTAAATGATATGGGGGCGACTCCAGCGGTGGTAAACCTGCGCTTAAGCCAAGCAATATCTATGTTTAAGGGAGTATAGAACATGGATCAAATGATGCTCAAAAACAGTTTTTATGAAAAAACCGCACGTGCGCGTATTCAAGCGGTCGTCGATACTCAGAGTTTTAATGAAATCTTAAAGCCAACTGAGGTTGAAGTCAGCCCACATCTCTCTGCTTTGGATATTCCGGGAAGTTTTGATGATGGCGTGATTATTGGTACAGCGCGTTTGAATGGAACACCAGTGCATATTATGGCGCAAGAAGGCCAGTTTATGGGCGGTGCTGTGGGTGAAATCCACGGGGCGAAAATTGTCGGTCTCTTGCATAAAGCTATTCAAGATCAGGCACAAGCAGTACTGTTTTTTGTCGACTCAGGCGGCGTGCGTCTGCATGAAGCCAATGCTGGTCTTATCGCAATTTCCGAAATTATGCGTGCCATGTTGCAGGTACGAAATGCGGGGATTCCGATTATTACTGTGATTGGTGGCACCTGTGGCGCTTTCGGTGGTATGGGTATTAGCGCTTGTTTGAGCAGTACCATCATCATGACCGAAGAAGGGCGTTTGGCGCTATCTGGCCCAGAAGTGATTGAAACGGTCAAAGGCGTAGAAGAGTTTGACTCGAAAGATCGTGCATTGGTTTGGCGTGTTACAGGCGGTAAACATCGTTATTTGCTGAATCACGTACAGGCTTTGGTTGAGGATGATATTGCCGACATTCGTGATGCAATTTTAACGCATCTCGACGTTAAGGTCGCTTCTTTAGACTTAGAACAATTATTGCAACAGCAACAACAACTTGAACAGCAGTACCAACACTGGTTCGGTAAAAATGATGGTCTACAAATTTGGCACGAGATGGGAATTTTCCAGCCAGAAAAGATTCCAATGTTGTCTGCCCATGAAGTTGTATTGTTAAAGCAAGGATGAGCTCATGAATACAGAATTACTTTTACAACAGTTGTTTCCTCATCAACTGGATTATCAGATCGAAGGTTATGTAATTAAGGGTAGTGCGCAGACGGACGCAGGTCCGGTGCGGATTCTCGGCACAGTCAATGCAGCGCCGATTAATCAGCAAATTGCTATGGAACTGGCTGATGAAATCTTGAAGCTAGTGCAGCAGAAACAACAAATACCCGTAGTGTTTATTGTGGATACGCAAGGTCAGGACCTTTCTCGTGCAGATGAGTTACTCTGCTTAAACAGAACCTTTGCCCATTTGGCATCCTGTGTAGATTTACTGCGCAGAAGTGGGCACGCCAACCTCGCGATTATTTTTGGCCAAGCCGTAAGTGGTGGATTCCTTTCCTATGGCTTAATGGCGAACGAAGTCTATGCACTGAGTGATTCCCAAGTCAAAGTGATGGATCTTAACGCAATGGCAAGGGTGACAAAAATTCCCGCCGATAAGTTAAAAGAACTTTCACAAAGTTCAGCTATTTTTGCTCCCGGTGCGGAAAACTTTTACAAGATGGGTGCAATCAATGCCATTTGGCCAGATTTGGAGACCGATTGGGTTAGCCAAGTGCTGTTAAATCAACAACAACATATTGAATCTTATCTTGTGGATCAGCGTCGTATAGTTGGGCAACAGCGTCAAGGACGCGTGTTGTGTAATCACATAATCGAGAAAGTCGTTCATAGTTAAGGAAAGCAGATATGGATCGTCATGACTTCGCTTATCTGCGTGATTCAGCCACTTTACAATTTTTGGATGTTTCTTTACCTGAAACAGTGAAACTGAAAGTGTCTCAATTGCTGAGCCAACATGTTCCAATGACTGTTTGCCGGCAGGAAGGGCTGGATGCGGGACAGGTGAAGTTGGCGATCAACTGTTTGGTGGAAGGTTATAAATATCGTGTAGCCTGTTGGGTCGCAGAATACAATATTGAACAGATCACTCGACCGCTTTCCCTACGGGCCTTGTTAAAAGCTGACTTACAGATCTTCCAGCGTGAGATCCTAAGTGATTTTGCAGACAAGCTAGAACAACGAGGCTGTGAAGTATATGTCTATGGCTCTTATGCCTACCAAGCTCTCACGCGGGAGGCCTATGTCAGACCGGTTTCAGATTTAGATATGCTGTTATATCCACAGCATCAAAATGATGTGCCGGAAATTTTACAGTTAATACAGCAAGTCCAGGCACAGAGTTCAGTTCATTTAGACGGCGAGATTCAAATCCATCCAGACTGGCATGTGTCTTTTAATGAGTTAATTACAGTTTTTCCTGCAATGAAACAGCAAGTGATTGTAAAAGGAATTCAGCGTGTGGATATGCTGAGATTAGAACAACTATTTGAAGGGAATCTTGAATATGCACATGCTAGCATCAGGTGAAGTTTTACGTCCGAATATTATCAGTACTGCTGAACGCTTAGACCATCTGGCTTGTATGGCACTATTGGATGAAGCTAGCTTAGAACATAAGCCCGGTTTGGTTTGTCCAAGTTCGCAGGGCAGTCATAGTGATATGGACTTTAGCTTATTCCAATCCAGTGTCGATGCTTTACAAGGCTATTTTCAGGCGCAATGTTTAAATGGCTATCGCAATGTTGAATTAGAAAAGATTCGGCAGTGTGGCATTTTAGCTGAACAAAAAATGATGAGTGCAACAAGACAGATTAATACGCATAAAGGTGCGATTTTTAATTTGGGTTTTGCCAGTGCTGCAGCAGGACAGTGTTTAGCAGCCAACAGTCAGTTAAACGCAGGCTCAATTAGTCAAAAAATTCAAAATACTTGGCGTCATGATCTATTAAATCATTTGCAACGTGACCCGAATAGTCATGGACAACGTATGCGTCGCCAATATGGCATCACAGGCGCGATTGAAGAAGTAGCTTCAGGTTTCAAAACAGTGATGGAGGTTGCTCTACCAGCATATATCGACATTTATGCCAAAACAGCCAATATCCAACAGGCTTCAATTCAAAGCCTATTCAGCCTTATGGCCTATGTACAAGATACCAATATTGTTTGGCGCGGCGGTTTATCGGCCTTATATCTTGTGCAGGATATAGCAAAACAGTTTTTAGCAAGGGGTGGTGTACTACAACAGCACTGGGTAAAAGATGTGTCTAAAATAGAGAATTATTTTGTTCAACAGCGTTTAAGTCCAGGTGGTAGTGCAGATTTATTGGGAGTAACTTTGTTCTTGCTAAAGGTAGAAAATGAATTTCGCAATCATATTTAGTGGTCAAGGACTTCAGAACTTAGCGCATGTGCATGAGCTCCGAAGCATGGCGAAAGAACTGCAAGTAGTAGATGAATTAAAACTGTATTTGCCGAAGCTATTTTGTTCAGATTTGACCGAAGTTGATCTGTATCCGAATGAGTTCGCGCAGCCTTTTATTTTTGCTTTGCAATGGTGTCGTTGGCAAAAGTTAAAACCTGAGATTGAGGACCTTATGAGCTTCTCAGGTTATTCACTCGGAGAGTTAAGTGCACTCATTTGTGCAACGCAGATAAGTTTGGAACAAGGCTTGTATTTAGCCCAGCAGCGTGCCTCGTTGATGTCTTCAGCTGCCCAGGACGCAAGTGGCTTAATGGCTGTCCAGGGAATTAATTTCAATACGCTTCAAGAGTTGTTGACAGAAACGTCAACCGCACTTTCTATTAAACTGAGTGATAGTAGTTTTGTCGTGGGGGGGGCTGATACGAATTTACAGCAGCTGGCTCAGCAACTCGAATTGCGAGGAACACGTTTTGTTAAACGGTTGAATGTTACCATTGCATCGCATACCGTATGGATGGATGCTGCAGTACAGCCGTATCAGCAGGTTTTACAGCAACAAGACTTTGCTCATTTATGCACGGCCATGATCAGCGGTTCGGGTGGACATAAGTTTTTTAAGACCACAGATGCAGTTAATGCGCTGATTCACCAAATGAATCATGCTATTGACTGGGATGCCTGTTTAACAGTAATACAAGAAAACCAGCCTGATGTAGTATTAGAAATTGGGCCGGGCAGTGCCTTGAGTAAAATGCTATTAGAACGCAATCCAAATTGTCTCGTGCGTGCAGTGGATGATTTTAAAAGTTGGTCTGGGTTCCAGGTATGGTTAGACAAACAGTCCAGGATGTAATTTAGAAAATGTGAAGATTAATTATGGATAGGTCTTTGTCTTGCAAATATATTTGAAATATTTATTTGGCCAAATCCTTAATTTAAATTCAAAATTACTTGATAGGGTTTAAATCCTTCGATTACTGCATCCGAAACCAATTGAATAAAAGCTTCGGTCTTCCCATATGCCATCCACTGATCCAAAGCCTCATAGTAAGCCAAGCGATTTTCTACAGTGATAACACAAGGCGGATAGCCAGCTTTTAATAATTCAAGATTCATCAATAGACGTGATGTACGCCCATTGCCATCAATGAATGGATGAATGCCAACAAAATCAGCATGTACTTTGGCTGCACGTTCAATTGGATGCAGCTTATGCGCTTCACTATTATACCAGTCTACTAATTGAGTCATCTTGTCATTTAATAATGTGTAATCAGGCGGGGTAGACGTAGCACCTGATATCAGAACGTTTTGCTGACGATAACGTCCAGCATTATCATCATCAATATTCTTTAAGATAAGCTGATGGATATTACGAATTTGCCACTCAGAAAAAGGCTCCTCTTTCCGAATGATATCTTCAACATAGTAAATTGCATTTCTATGGTTGATCGCTTCGAAGTGTTCTCTTAATGCCTTTCCACCAACAGTAATACCTTCGAGTACTACTTTTGTTTCTAGCAGGGTGAGGGTATTACCTTCAATTGCATTTGAATGATAGGTCCAACGGACAATAAGATCTTCTTGTAAATTTTTTACAATTGATGGAGAAAGAGGGCGATGTTGATCTAATTTTTTCTTTAAATCATCAATAGTTTCAAACATAACCTTATCCCTGAATTTGTCTTAGTCGATAATACATGAAAAAAGAAATATCAGAAATGTAGTGATATATCATTACATTTTATTGATTATAAAAGTAGTAATTGGAAGGCTTCCAGTATTCTAGACACAAGACAGCCTTATTTCGAAGATACATTCTTGTTCATTTCACCCATACATCTATGGCATGTTGTAGATGACTAGTTTTGACATAAAGCATTGCACCTGATGGACCTGCCTGAAATTTAGCAGCACTATTGAGGGGAAGACGGACCCACGAACCTGCTGGATATATTTCAGTGCCGCAAAATAATTGACCTTTAATAATGAACAATTCAATCCCTTGTTCTGATTTCTCTACGAAAATTTGATCAGGTTCTAGCTTTTCTAAATAGGTCTGCTCATGTTCAGATTGAAATAGCGGGCATATCATCCGACGTTGGGTAAGCTTCCAATTCGCTAAGTCATTGGTGTTAATCCGGGTTGGTTCTCTCTCATGTTCAGTCATTTGCATCAGTTTCACAAAGATTAAACAACCTGTTTTACTGGAAACCCGATGAGTTGAATGATGGGGGTTACGTAAATACCAGCCTGCCGGATAATCATCTTCAGCATTCTCGGTAAAAATGCCTGACAATATGAGGACTTCTTCACCCAAAGGATGTTGATGTTCAGGAAAGGCAGATTCTGGTGCGTATTTCACAAGACTAGTTGCACGTGCTTTCTCATCGCCAATACGATCAAGCATCATTCTATCGACTTCACCTCCTGGAGGTTTTACCCAATGGTAATCCTCTGGCTTGATGATGACGGGTTGTGAGAAATCGGCATGAATAAACATAATGTTGTCCTGTAATGAAGAAACCTATGTATTTTAACGAGAATGCACAGATTTATTTTAAAAGAAATAGCGATTAGTGAGCTCACTGTTTCAGAAAAGATAAGCATGTCGATAGCAGATATTACTCACTAAGCTATGAAATATTAATATTTTAGAGTTTAATCAACTGTGCTTTGTTTTTACATCAATGAGGAATGGCATGAAATATCAACCGCCTTATACGATCACCTCTAAAATTATTCACTTGATTGCACAAATTAGTGAATCAATAGGGCGTTTGACTGCATTAACTCAAATCCAAGATAGCCTTAAATTGCGAAAAGCCAATCGTATTCGAACGATTCAAGGGTCTTTAGCGATAGAAGGAAATACCTTGAGTACAGAGCAAATCACAGCGATCCTGAATGGCAAGACCATTATCGCTCCACCTAAAGAAGTTCAAGAGGTACGTAATGCCCTAAAGGCATATGAAGAAATTCAAGATTGGAATCCTGATCAAGAATCGCATTTGCTGAAAGCACATCAAATATTGATTGCAGGACTGATTGATGAAATTGGACAGTATCGTCATGGCGGTGTTGGTGTGATGTCAGGGGATCGAGTCGTGCATATGGCTCCGCCTGCAAATCAAGTCCAGCGTTTAATGAGAGAGTTATTACAGTGGTTGGCTGAAGGTAATGAGCACCCATTAATTCAGAGTTCAGTATTTCATTATGAATTTGAGTTTATACATCCATTTGCTGATGGCAATGGGCGGATGGGGCGTTTATGGCAAACTTTAATCTTAAGCCAGTGGAATCCTATTTTTCTCAACATCCCTGTAGAAAGCTTGATTTATCAAAACCAAAAAGCTTATTACCATGCATTGCAAGCGAGCACAGATCGTTCAGATTCTGCACCTTTTATTGAATTTATTTTGCAGATGATTTTAGATGCAATACTCAGTTCTGATGCCAGCGATCAAGATACCGCTCAAGCTAGCGTACAAGTTAGCGATCAAGTTAAACGTCTCGTCCAGAAGATGGAGCAGAAGGAATATAGCTTAGCTGAGCTTATGGCTCTATTAGACTTGTCCCATCGAGCAACATTCCAAAAAAATTATTTAACTCCAGCATTAGAAGCCGGTGTGATTGAACGCACCTTTCCTGATAAGCCTAAGAGTCCTAAGCAAAAGTACAAATTAAAAAATTGAACTATACTGAGGTGGATGTGATTATTAATATCATAATGAGCTAATTGAAATGTTATAACATTACATTTATTTCTAGGTGTAATTTGCTGCTATAATGCCGTACGCCACTTCAAATCCGAATTCAGGATTTGAACAAGATTTTAAAGTGATTCAATGCACTAAATCTAATTTGGGTCAAAATTGGGTCAATGAATTTTTTTATTCAATAAAAGAGCTTTAAAATGAATGAGTTAGGTTTTGAGTTCAATTGACGCCACCTCCACCAAAATTCAACTTCATATGATCTCATATGATCTCATATGATCTCATATGACATCTAAAGGCATGAAAATTAAACATTTTCATGCCTTTTTTGTTTCTTATAGTGTCTTACGGTTTCATACAGTCTCATGCGTTGTGTTGGTATAAGTGTTGGTATAAAACTATTTCCAAGCTAATTTTTGGAATAGATAAAAGTGTTAAAAGCTCAACAAATTAAAGATGCTAAGCACTCAGGAGTAGGTAAAGCTCCACTCAAGTTGAGTGATGGAAATGGTCTTCAACTTCATGTTTTTGCCAATGGTAGAAAAACATGGATTTATTCTTATCGCTTTAAAGGTAAACAAAAAAATATAACTTTAGGTAAGTATCCTCAAATGACTGCAATTGTTGCTCGAAGCAACGCAGCTAATTTAAAAAAGCAATTAGAGGAGAATCCTGATCAAGATCCTTCTATAGGCAGTACAAAGAATAAGAAAGTAGAGTTAGATAATTCTAAATTATTCAGAGTCGTTGCTGAAAAGTGGTTTATGTCTAAAAAAGATTCTCATGCTTCTACGACATATAACAGAAATTTAGGAGCAATTAGAAAGCATATTTTTCCAATGCTAGGTGATAAATCAATCGATGATATTACTCAAGATGAAATTTTAGATATAGCAACCAAAATGCAAGCTAACGGTACAATTGAGATGGCTAAAAGGGTTGTTCGTTTAGTTGGTCAAATCTATAGATTTGCAAGAAGAAAATTAAAATTGACTAAAAATAATCCAACTATTGGTTTGGTCGAAGATTTAGATGATCATAAAGTTAAGCACATGCCAAGAATATCTATTCTTGAATTACCTCAATTGATCACTGATATACAGCGTTATCAAGGTGATTATACTTCTGTTTCAGCTATCAAAATGATGATGCTATGCTTTGTTAGAACAGGCGAACTTAGAGGCATGCAGTGGCAAGAAATAGATTGGGAAAATAAATTATGGAGAATTCCAGCTGAGAGAATGAAAGGTAGAAAACCTCACTTAGTGCCTTTATCAGAGGAAGTATTACAAATTTTAAATAACTTAAAACGAATTAATTCTCAAAGTCAGTTTGTCTTTTCCAGTTCAAGAGCGAAAGACGGCATGATAAGCAGTCACACGATTTTGGGTGCAATAAAAAGAATGGGATACTCAGGTAAGATGACTGGACATGGTTTTAGAGGTTTAGCATCTACTTTCTTGCATGAGCAAGGTTATTTATCAGATGCTATTGAAAGACAATTAGCTCATGTAAAGAAAGATAGGGTCTCATCTGCATATGATCACTCTGTTCATCTTGAGACAAGAAGAGAAATGATGAAGTTTTGGAGTGAGTACTTAGTCTCTAAAGGACTTGTAATTAAAGCTCTTTAATCATTCAAGGGGCAAAGCTAAAGCCCCCCCCTTTTTATACTGGGTGGAGAAGGATAGCAATTACTAAATCAATGCTTGTTTAATGTTATCTAAAAACGGCTTTGTTGCACAAAGATTTGAAATGCAAAGCGCCCCTAATTGAGCCAAATTTAAGGCGTAACTTGGGTAAGTGGTCGACCTAATTCCGTAAATCTGTTGAGGACTGCTACACGTGCATGAATTTCATTCACCTGACTAGGAAAGCTTCTTGCCATTAATTTATCGCCTAATAATTTGATGCAATGCATCTTGGTTTCCACCAAACTGCGGCGATGATAGCCTGACCATTTTTTCCATAGTGTCCTGCCTAAACGTTTAACTGTTCGAAGTAATTCATTTCGTTCTAGCGAGCTACTCTTTGTATCTTTCCATGGTTTCGCATTTTTTCTAGGTGGAATCACCGCATGCCCTTGCCGATCTGCAATGACCTGACGGCATTGCTTGGTGTCATAAGCTCCATCGGTATAAACAGAGTCAATCCGCTCATCTTGTGGAATCTGATTAAGTAAATCACCAAGCACCTGTGAATCACTGACATTATTGGTTGTAAGCTGAACTGCTCGTATTTGCAGGGTTTTGGCATCTATACCAATATGTAGTTTACGCCATTGGCGACGATATTCAGGTCCATGTTTCTTGCGCTTCCATTCGACCTCACCTAGAAACTTCATGCCTGTAGAGTCCATGAGTAGATGCAGCCCATCGCTACTTTTTTGGTAGCTGATTGCAATATCAATATGCTTTTGTCTTCTACAAAGCGTACTGTACGAATATCACTGATATTCGGGGCTGCTCAGCCGCAAAGTTTAATCAGACTTTGCACAAAGCCAGTAACCATACGTAAAGACAGACGGAATAAGGATTTAATCATTAAGCAGCATTGGATGGCTGCGTCGGAGTAGGTTTGATTTCGCCCTTGTTTGCCTTTTGATGGCGCATACCATTGCGTAGCAGGATCAAACCAAATGGCAATATTTCCGCGACTCATGAGTGCTCGGTTATATGCGGGCCAATTGGTTGTGCGGTAGATTTTGTGTGTAGGCTTCTTCATTTGAAAATTATATCGCTGAAAAAGCCTTTACAGATAGGTTTGTGCAACAAAGCCGTTTAGAGTATTTATTTACATAAATACCAACCATAAGCATTTTCCCAAATACTACGACCAGCTTCTAAGGGAATCCCATCAAAATGAACACTTGGAGAAGCTTGAATACCGCCAGTATTGGTTAACCATCCTCTCAAACTGATTTTTATATTTTTACCATCATTTGAAAATTGCTCTAAACTGCCAACAGCTACGCCATTAGCTTTTTCATATTGTAGTTGACCTAAAACATAAAGATTTGTAGGAAAATTGAGCGTAACGTCTTTACAAACTTTACTACCAATATTTCTGGAAGTTGGTTTATTTGAATTTAAGAAGTTAGTATAGGTCTGTTGTTTTGCTTTTTCTTGTGCTTGATGCTTTTCATTTAAAGCTCGTTGTCTAGATTGCTCAATATCCTGTTGTACTTGACGTTTAAAGTAAAAACCCGTTACATCAGAAGATGGCATTATTTCGGTTTTAAGAGTAACCAATCTTGAAGGGCTTTGTTGCACAAACCTAGCATCAAAAGCTTATTCAGCAATATAATTTCAAAATGAATAAGCCTGCCTCTAAAATCTACCGTACAACCAATTGGTCTTCCTATATGAGCAGTATACTGCGAAGACTGATTAACCGAGGTAATATTTCCATTTGGTTTGATCCAAAGACTCAGTGGTATGCACAATCACAAGGCAAGCAAGGTCGAAATCAAACCTACTCCGATACAGCGATTCAATGCTGCTTAATGATCAAATTACTATTCCGACTCTCTTTACGTATGGTCACTGGTTTTGTTCAAAGTCTGATTAAACTCTCTGGATTAGATTGGACAGCTCCGGATTATTCCACCCTTTGTCGTAGACAAAAGCATATTGATATTGCGATTAGCTATCAAAAAAGTAGTGATGGACTGCATCTACTCGTAGACTCTACTGGTTTGAAGTTTCTTGGTGAAGGTGAATGGAAACGCAAGAAACATGGGGCTGAATATCGTCGCCAATGGCGTAAGCTTCACATTGCTATAGATGCTAAAACCCTGCAAATACGTGCAGTACAACTCACCACAAATAATGTCAGTGATTCTCAAGTACTCGAAGATTTACTTGCTCAAATTCCCTTGGATGAACCAATTGATTCTGTTTATACAGATGGTGCTTATGACACAAAGCACTGCCGACAAGTCATTTTAGATCGAGATGCACATGCGATCATTCCACCTAGAAAGAATGCAAAGCCTTGGAAGGATCAGCAAGCGAGGTCTATAGAGCGGAACGAATTATTAAAGACAGTCAAACGGCTAGGCAGATCGCTTTGGAAAAAGTGGTCTGGTTATCACCGTCGAAGTTTGGTTGAAACCAAGATGCATTGCATCAAATTATTAGGCGATAAATTAACAGCGCGGAGTTTTCCAAGTCAGGTGAATGAGATCCATGCACGCATGGCAGTCTTGAATAAATTCACAGAATTAGGTCGCCCTCATACCCAAGTTGTCTCTTAAATTTGAGTAGCTTAAGGGAACTCAGCCTTTCAAACCTTTATGCAACAAAGCCATTCTAAATTTATCAAAAGACGTGATGTACGTTGATTGCCATCAATGAATGGATGGATGCCTACAAAATCTGCATGCACTTTAGCTGCACGTTCAAGCCGATCCGGTGGTGGTTCAGCAGACCAATCCACTTAAGGTTGGGGAGGTTTTAGAGGCGCAGCTCGGAAGAACATCAGGAATTTCAGCTGATCAACCTTTGGTCAGTTGGTTTAAAATTAAAGCCTATAGTGATGGCACATTCAAATATGGTGGTCCCATGATGCATGAGGTTAAAGCGGATATCGGGCCGAGTATATTACTGAAAATCGACAGTATTGAAATTGGGGCAGCTCTTATAAAGCCCAGTTGCTGGATCGTATTTTGATGCTATCCAGATCTTTGACATGGCGGTCGCTTCATACAGCGGACTTTTAGCTCATTCATTCAAATGTTGCAGCTGTCATAGATCACTTTAGCTGAAATCGATAAGTGCTGGCTAAACATGCTCAGGAATCCAACATTTCATTTAAACTCAACAAAATATCTATAAATCTATGCAGGAACCTGTTGTAAATTAGACACTCGAAGAAAATAAATAAAGCTTTATCTTTCTTATTCAATATTGGATGCATCAACCGGAGATTCTCAGTTGCGCGCTGCCCGCTATAAAATTTTGCTCATCATCTTATTGCTACTGGCAGTCGGTTTTGCTCTGTTCCGCTGGTGGCAGGGGCCGGTTCTACCAAGCTATACCTTGAGCACCATGCCGCTGATACAAAATGTAGTGGCCACCGGACGCGTGGCGACAGTCTCGCGTGCTCAGGTGGGCAGTGAAATTAGTGGCGTAGTGCTTGAGCGGCGGGTCACGGAAGGAGATCAGGTGAAACCTGGTGATCTCTTGGTGGTGCTGAAATCGGATGAATTACTGGCCCAAGTACGACAGGCTGAACTGGCACTGACTGAATTGGCCACCAGCAGACGACCACAGGCGACAGCAGAACTGGCCAGTGCCAAAGCACAACTGGAACAGGCCAGTCGTGAAGCAGCACGGAGACGTAATGCCGAAGCGGGTATCCTGTCGGCTGAAGAAATAGAACAGGCCTTAGAGGCAGAAAGAGTTGCCCGCAACAATTATGAAACCGTTCGTCTAAAAGCAGCGGCATTGTCTACGGGACAAGTTGAAGAAGCATCGCTTCGGGAACAGCTGGCAGTGGCGCAGGCGCAACTGGCAAAAACCAGAATTCGGGCTGCGGTCGCAGGTACAGTACTGACACGGGATGTCGAGCCAGGCGATCTGGTTCAACCAGGACAAACCTTATTTACCATTGCCTTAACGGGCAATACAGAAATCCGGGTGCCACTCGATGAACGGAATTTACCGCAACTGGCCTTAGGGCAAAATGCCACCGTGATTAGCGATGCTTATCCGGATCAGTCTTTTCCGGCCCGCATTAACTTTATTGCACCGAGCATTGATCCGCAGCGGGGCACGGTAGAGGTCAGATTAACCGTCAACCCGGTGCCAGATTTTCTGCGTCAGGACATGACCGTATCGGTCAATGTCGAGACAGATAAACGGGAGCGGGCACTGGCTATTCCGAACGATGCGCTTAGCAATATTAAAGGCAATAAGGCAGTGGTCGTGTTGGTACGTGATAGAAAAATCCAGCGCCAACCGGTGACTTTAGGTTTACGGGGTCTGGCCATGTCAGAAGTAACTTCAGGTTTGAGTGAGGGTGATCAGGTGCTGGCCAATGCCGAATCGTTACTGGAAGAGGGTGCGAGAGTCCGTCTCAAGCCACAAGATAGCTCATTGATGAGCTCGACTGACGCGACCGATAGCAAGAATGAATTACCGGTGAAATTCGATTGAAAAACTTTTTCGAGCGGCTTTGGATCGAATGGAAAATCGCGATCAGTTTTTTGCGCGAAGGTCGCGCGCAGTCCATTATGATCACGGTGGGCGTCGCCGTTGGTGTGGCGGTGATTGTGTTTATCACGGCCCTGATTCAGGGGCTACAGGCCAATATTGTCGAACGTACATTAGGTACACAGGCACATATCCGTCTGCTCTCACCCGATGAAGTCAACCGGATTGTGCCGCCGCCTGCCGGGACGGTGCAATTGTTACAGGAAGATAAACGCGCACAACGACTGCGTTCCATCAATAATTGGCAGCAGATTACCGAAACACTGGATCAGTTGCCGATATTAACTGCTGTGTCGCCTGTGGTCTCCGGGCCGGCCTTTGTACAACGCGGTGATGCGATTGAATCCGTGGCCTTGGTCGGAATGGATCTGGAGCGTTATCAGCAGATCATTCCATTGAAAGAATATTTAACCAGTGGTCAGTTACGTGTTGGCGCGGATGATGTACTGATCGGCAGTCAGTTGGCCAAAGATCTGGGGGTTCAGGTCGGTAGCAAATTGCGACTGGATACCGGTCAGCAAAACAGTGCCTTGGTAAATATTGCCGGCATATTTGAACTGGGCGTGCGTGAACTGGATGCGCGTTATGTTTATCTGGACTTGAAACAGGCACAGTCTTTACTCGGTCTGCCCGGTGGTGTAACTGTCATTGATCTGACCATTAACGATATTTTTGAGGCTGATGACATTGCGACCCAAGTGGGGCGCCTGACCTCATTAAAGGCTGAAAGCTGGATTTCAACCAATGCACAGCTGATGAATGCGATTACTGCACAGAGCCTGTCTACCAATATGATTATTGTTTTTGTCGCCATTTCAGTGGCTTTTGGCATTGCCAGTGTCATGTCCGTCAGCGTGGTACAGCGTACTCGGGAAATTGGTATTTTGCGTGCGACAGGCGCCACCCAGTCACAAATTTTAAGAATTTTCCTGTTTCAGGGGGCCATATTTGGTCTGCTGGGTTCGGTCGTTGGCAGTGCAGCCAGTTATGGTCTGGTCTGGGTATTTAATAATTTTGGCCCGGGATTATTTTATATCCCGATTTCGATCGAGCTGGTACTTCTGGCCTTATTGTTGGCGACATTAACAGGGGTATTGGCCGCTGCAGTGCCATCACGCCGGGCAGCGGCACTCGATCCGGTGGAGGCGATTCGTCATGTCTGAACCATCTCAAGAAGTCCTGCGTTTAGAAGCGCTGCGCAAATCTTATAATATTGGTCAGCCCAATGAAATTGAGGTCTTGCATGGTATTGATCTGTGTATTGAACGCCAGGATTTTGCTGCTCTGATTGGGCCTTCTGGCTCCGGAAAAAGTACGCTATTGAATATTCTGGGATTGCTGGATCAACCGAGTAGTGGCGAGCTGTATTTGCTGGGACAGCCGACCAGTGCCATGGATGATCGTGGCCGGACTGCATTACGTGGCAATAGTATTGGATTTGTATTTCAGTTCCATCACCTGATTCAGGCATTTACTGCACTGGATAATATTTTAATGCCCTTGATGATGACGCGAGGCAAACCCGGACAGCAAGGCTTACAACGGGCACGGGATTTGCTGGCTGCAGTGGGACTGGAAAAGTTTGCTGATCGTAAACCGAACGAGCTTTCCGGTGGGCAGCAACAGCGGATTGCGATTGCGCGGGCTTTGATTACAGAGCCAGCCTTACTTCTGGCCGATGAGCCTACCGGTAATCTGGATACGCAGACCGCGGCCGACATGTTTGAGCTATTTCGTAAAGTACATCGTGAACGCGACTGTGCCGTTCTGCTGGTGACGCATGACCCGCGCCTATCCGCCACCTGTGATCGAACCATTAATCTGGTCGATGGCCGGATTGAAAGTGATTCCCATACGGTTCATCCAATTGAAACTTAGACAATATTTCAAATATTAGATTGATCCGATCCAGATTATTTCTTTATTAGTCACAGCTGACTAGGGCTGAAACCAGAGAGCTTAGCATGCATTGGATTTGAGCCTATAATCATCTTCCATCAAATAAGTTAAACAGACTAGAACTTGAATAATATTTAATTAAATATAATATCAAAATATATAGTGATGAAAGTGAAATATGATGCATGACTTCCTGAGCGCTTTTCTCGGTGGTTTACTTCTTGGTGTTTCAGTGGTCGGCTATCTGTATATTCATGGCCGGATCGCGGGTATTAGTGGTCTGATTGGACAGGTACTTAATCCTCAAAGCATTTTCAAGACGTCAGCTCTGTGGTTTTTATCGGGTCTCATCGTCATTCCATTTGCTTATGGACGATGTATACAACCTGAAATCGAACTGAATACCAGTCCCTGGATGATGGTGATTGCGGGTTTACTGGTCGGTTTTGGTACCCGTTTAGGCTCGGGATGTACCAGTGGCCATGGGATTTGTGGCATCAGCCGTTTATCTAGACGTTCAATCTTGGCTACAGCCGTATTTATGTGGGCTGGCTTTATGACAGTTTATGGGATTCGTCACCTGATTGGAGTGCGCTAAAATGAAAAATCTGCTGGCATTTTTATGGGGTGGTTTGTTTTCAGTCGGCTTGATGATTTCCGGTATGGCCAATCCTGAAAAGGTTCTGGATTTTCTGGATGTTTTTGGCGACTGGGATCCGAGTCTGGCCTTTGTGATGCTGGGCGCGATTATGGTCGCCTTTATTCCTTTTCAGAAAGCCACGCGAAATCCGGTAGCTAAAACTGTATTTCATGAACCGATCCAGTTACCGACTAATCAGAAAATTGATTCTAAACTGATGAGCGGCAGTCTTTTATTTGGTATCGGCTGGGGAATTGCCGGTATCTGTCCAGCGCCCAGTCTGACACTCATTGGTTTAGGCCACTATCAGGCTACTTATTTTATTATGGCCATGCTGGCAGGGGTTTATCTACATCGTCAATGGTCAGGAGCATCATCATGAGTCATAGCGCCGTAATTCAAGATTTTTTTCATGAAGATAGCCATACTTTTAGCTATGTGGTGGGTGATCCGGCCACTGGAAAATGTGCGGTGATTGATAGTGTGCTGGATTATGATGCCGCTTCTGCCAGTACATCGACCAGACATGCGGATCGAATTATTGCCTATATACGACAGCAGAACTTTGAGGTTGAGTGGATTCTGGAAACCCATGTGCATGCAGATCATTTGACCGCAGCACAATATCTGCATTCACAGTTGGGCGGCAAGATTGCCATGAGCCAGCATATTTCTATTGTGCAGGAAGTCTTTGGCGCGATCTATCATCTGGATATGAAACAGTTCAATCTGGCGCAGCCTTTTGATTATCTGTTTGCGGATCATGAAAAATTCAATATTGGTTCACTACAGGCCTATAACATTCCGACACCGGGGCATACACCGGCCTGTCTGAGTTATGTGGTCGGGAATGCAGTCTTTGTCGGTGATACCTTGTTTATGCCAGATTATGGCACTGCACGTTGTGATTTTCCCAAAGGCAGTGCGGCAACGCTATTCGATTCGGTGCAAAAACTGTATCAATTGCCGGATGATACCCGGGTATTTCTGTGCCATGACTATTTACCGGAAAGCCGTGATCACTTTGTCTGTGAAACCGATATTCAGACCCAGAAGCAGCATAATATCCATATTCACAGGGGGATGGCCAAAGCTGAATTTATTGAAATGCGCCAGCAACGCGATGCCCAATTAGGTATGCCAAAACTGATTTTACCGGCGATTCAAATCAATATACGTGCCGGTCAATTTCCTGAAACAGAGGCCAATGGTATTTCCTATTTAAAACTGCCGCTGAATTATTTTCATGCCTGAATGCCTCAATTCTTAAAACCTGGTGATGAAAAGAGGATGTACACGACTGCATACATCCTCCAAGTTTTTAGTACTTCATTTTAAAGGTCATATCTTTGGGATTGTTCTAATCGGCTAAGCAACACCCTCGTGTCATCCCGCTCATCCGCTTGCTCTCAAATGCGATTAATGACGCTTTATTGATCCAGACTACTTCTGAGCATCCAGGCAGTTTTTTCATGTACATCTAGTCGCTGGGTCAAAATATCCGCTGTTGGTTGATCATTGGCGTCTTCAATCACTGCAAAAATACTTCTGGCGGTACGTGCTACGGTCTCATGGGCATCGACCAGTAGGCGCAGCATTTCTTCAGCTTTTGGCACCCCTTCAACCTCTTTAATAGAGGTCAGTTTTACAAACTGTTTATAGGTGCCAGGTGCTGCAAAACCCAAGGCCCGGATACGTTCAGCAATCACATCCAGCGCATTCCACTGCTCGGTGTATTGGGTCATAAACATATTATGCAGGCTATTGAACTGGGGTCCGGTGACATTCCAGTGGAAATTATGGGTCATCAAATACAGGGTATAACTGTCTGCCAATAGTCGGGATAAACCGTCGACAATCTTGGCACGATCATCATGCGAAATTCCGATATCAATTTTCATTGCTTTAGATTCTTTTTTAGAAGAGGCCATGCTCTTACTCCTTAAAAATTTAACAACATGCTGTGTATTAAAATAAAGCCAGATGTATTCGAAGTCCGAGTCAAACGAGGGTTCGATCTTGATGATGACTCCCGAATTGAAACTTAATTTGCATCATCAATATGAACAAGCTGAAAGATTTAAGTGTTTATAAGTTATAGATATTAGATCAATAGACAGGCAGGAAGTTTAGTCATTATGTATAGCATGCAGAGAGGATTGTAACTTTTCAATTTAATAAACTTTATTTCTCTTTATCAACCTAGCGATAATTATCCCAACAGATTTAGAACGTTGAAAAAAGCCTTAGCTATTTCAGAATGGAAATATTGCACTGATTCATGATGACGGATTTGTATGCACTATCACATCTTGCCTGAAGAACTTTTATTGCAACATAGCATGACTAAAATTTTATATCTCTTTTAAATGAATGAGATGGCTGTGTGCAAAGATCATAAAAAAAGAGGGGGTTTATAAAAAAATAACACAACGCTGCCTTAATTAAACAAGGCACAACAAAGAATAATAAACCTCTTTCCTAAATGCAGTTATGTTAGGACACAGGCGCGGTCAATAACAATATCCCAGAAAGCAAAATCCTACGAGACAGAACACAGAGATGAAGTGCTGACTTGAGACAGAATTGGCTGTAGCAACTGGGTTTGCGGGAATCATGTTATTGGCCAACCCATGCGAGACATATAAGCTCAAGCGACTTTGAGATAGGCAAAAATATCTGCACTAAACTCAATCTCAGTAAGGAAAACATCATGAAAATTAAGGCGAATAGTCCAGCCACAGGCAAAAATGGTTTAGATAAGCAAAATACCAATAAAAAGAGTGAGCAGCTTGACGTATATCGTAGCGATGCAACCGAGCAGACACTCACCACCAATCAGGGCGTTAAAATCTCAGATAACCAGAACAGTCTTAAAGCAGGTGTTCGTGGTGCGACCTTAATGGAAGATTTTATTCTGCGTGAAAAGATCACCCATTTTGACCACGAACGTATTCCGGAGCGTATTGTGCATGCGCGTGGTGTCGGTGCACATGGTTTTTTTGAAGCTTATCCAGGCAATGAAAAACTGACCAAAGCAGGCTTTCTGACCAATACCAGTGTACAAACGCCGGTATTTGTACGTTTTTCTACGGTACAGGGGCCGCGTGGTTCGGCAGATACTGTACGCGATATTCGTGGTTTCGCGACCAAGTTTTATACTGATGAAGGTAATTTTGACCTGGTGGCGAATGATGCGCCGGTATTCTTTATTCAGGACGGGATCAAGTTCCCGGATTTTGTACATGCGGTGAAGCCTGAGCCACAAACTGAAATTCCAACCGGTGCATCAGCACATGATACGTTCTGGGATTTTGTTTCTTTAGTGCCTGAATCAGCGCATGCGGTGATGTGGGCCATGTCAGATCGGGGTATTCCGCGTAATTTAAGAGCCATTCAAGGCTTTGGGGTGCATAGCTTCCGGTTGATCAATGCCGAAAATAAAGCGGTTTTTGTGAAATTTCACTGGACGCCAAAACAGGGTCTCGCCCAACTGGTCTGGGATGAAGCACAAAAACTGGCGGGTAAAGACCCGGATTTCCATCGTCGTGACTTATACGAAGCGATTGCATCCGGGAATTATCCAGAATGGGAGCTCGGTGTACAGGTCGTTCCAGAAGAAGATGAAATGAAATATGACTTCGATTTGCTGGATCCAACCAAAATTATTCCGGAAGAACTGGTGCCGGTGACGCCGATTGGCAGAATGGTGCTGAACCGTAATGTCGATTATTTCTTTGGTGAAACCGAGCAGGTAGCATTCTGTCCGGGACATATTGTGCCGGGACTAGATTTTACCAATGATCCATTATTACAAGCACGTCTGTTCTCCTATACCGATACCCAGCTCAGCCGTTTAGGTGGTCCAAACTTCCACCAGATTCCAATCAACAAGCCGGTTTGTCCGTTCCACAATAATCAGCGTGATGGGTTACATCAGCGTATTGTACATACCGGTCAAGCCAGTTATGAACCAAACTCGATTGATGATCACTGGCCGGCTGAAGCTCCGCCAGCAGCACAAGATGGTGGTTTTGAAAGCTATCAGGAACGTATTGATGGTCACAAGATCCGTCAGCGCAGTGAATCTTTTAGTGATCATTTCAGTCAACCTCGTCTTTTCTATCGCAGCCAGGCACCCCATGAGCAAAAACATATTGTCGATGCCTATGTCTTCGAACTGAGCAAGGTAGAACGCAAATATATTCGTGAGCGTGAAGTACTGGAAGTGCTGTGTAACATCGACTTGGACTTGGCACAACAAGTCGCGGATCAATTGGGCATTGAAATTCCGGCAGAGAAAAAAGCGGCAACATTGCCAGAGGTAAAGGTTTCACCGCGTTTATCTTTCGAGGCCTTTAAACCCGAAGATATTAAGGCACGGAAAATCGCGCTACTGGTACATGATAAAGCCAATGAGGCCAGTATCAAAGCCGTTCAAGCCTGGGCAGAATCAGAGGGTGCTGTGGTCGATGTACTGACCCCGAAACCGGGTCCGGTACTGGGTCAGCAAGGCGAGGTAATTCCTTCTGACGGTATGCAAAAAGCCGAGCCATCGATTGCCTATGATGCCGTGGTGATTGCTGACGGTGACAATTACGATGTGGTGATGAAAGATGGTGTGGCGACTCATTATCTGCTGGAAGCGTATAAGCACCTGAAACCGATTATTTTCCTGGGTGATAAAGGCAAACTGATTGAAGATCTGCGCCTGATCAGGGATGAAGGGACTTTGGCGCATGAACAGTTTGACGCGGTACAAGACAGCTTCAAGACTTTGATCATGAACCATCGTGTCTGGGCGCGTGAATTGGTTGCAGAAAGCATTCCTGCCTAAACCACTAGAGGATAGGAGCCTTGGCGGCTTCTATCCTTCTGGTTTCAAAATGGATAAATAATATGGTAAGACCGGATGCCAAAAAGTTATTGGCACAGGTACAGCAAGCCAAATGGAACCGAGAACAGGACATCTATCTCATTGAGCATAACCATTTGCCTTTAGCTGAACTGATGCAGCAACTTTGTTTCAATGAAGAAGAAATCATGGCACGCCGTAAGTTATTAGGCCTGACCACACGGTTAAAACAAATGCGAAAACTTTCCCATTAACTGACTTTAAAACATAACAACAGTGCCGTATTTGATGAGGAAGAACCTGCATGAACCTCGGTTCAATATTACAAAGATTTGAAAATTCTCCGCTGGAGCTAGAAGAAAAAATTCCTAAGACCCTGATGGAACTGGTATCGATTTCCGATCAGATTCCTTATCCCGCTTCTGGAAACACCTTAAAACGCTGGCGGATGCTTAGTCAGGTTTCCGCAAGCAATCTGAGTCTGGGCAAACTGTTTGAATCACATCTAGATGCCTTGGCCATTTTGCATGAACTGAATATTCCGCTAGAGCAAAAAGGTCTATGGGCAGTCTGGGCGGCAGAAGGCGGGCCAAGCCCTTTAATATTAGACGCTGGAAAACTTACAGGAATAAAGCCTTGGTGTTCTGCCTCGGTCTGGGTGCAATATGGTCTGCTGACTTATCGTGATGAGCAGCAACGATCACAGTTGCTGATTCTTGATCTGCAACAAGCAGGCATTCAGCATCATATGGACACTTGGCAGGCGGTAGGCATGCAGCATACCTTGACTGCCCGGCTTGAACTGAATCAGGTCGATGCTAAAAAAGTTGCAGTGCCGAATACCTATCTGGATCGGGCGGGCTTCTGGCATGGCGCCGCCGGCGTGGCTGCATGCTGGTATGGTGCAACCGTGCGTTTGGCTGAATATTTAAAACAGGCTGTCTTGTTAAAACCGCATGCCTATAAGGCCATGTATCTTGGTGAAAGCAGTCGGGAGCTTTTAGCGACACAGGCTTTGTTTTATCAAGTCGCAGATTTAATTGATCAGCAGCCTAAATTTCCCCATCAATTACAGATTCAGGCCTTGCGTGCTCAGGTTGAAGCGACCGCTTTAAACGTGCTGACTCAGGTGGGTAAGGCCCTTGGCGCTGCACCGTATTGCGAGCAGCCACATTTTGCCCGACTTGCAGCCGATCTGCCGGTGTTTATTCGTCAGAGCCATGCCGCCTTTGATCTGGAACGGATTGGTGAATTGAGTGTGCAGGAGGAAGAGTTATGGACATTATAAGACACGAGATTGTCGAAGACCGTGTCATCCATGGCGAAGGTACACGGCTTGAAGAATGGCGCTCTTGCCAGATTTTGCAACAGATGCCGGAATTCGATATTCCCAGCATTATTCCATCAGATGCCCGAGTCTGCATTATTGCCCCGCATCCGGATGATGAAATTTTGGGTTGTGGCGGTCTGATTCAGCGTCTGGACACATTGGGATATCAGATTGTACTTTTTGCCGTTACCAATGGTACCGCCAGCCATCCAGACTCGATTTTGTATAACCCGGAAGAGTTGAACCAGATTCGTCCTGCTGAAACGCGAGCAGCTTTGGAAGAGTTAGCATTGAAGCAGAATATTCTGCGGATTGCGCTGGATATTCAGGATGGCCAGGTCGCAGAACAGCGAGAACTGCTGAAACAGCATTTGCAATCTTATTTGCAGCCCAATGATGTGCTCATTACCACCTTTGTGCATGATGGACATCCAGATCATGAAATTACAGGGCAGGTCACCCAACAGCTAGCAACCGAACGGCACTTATCCTGTATTCAGGTCCTGATTTGGGCCTGGCATTGGGCCACACCTGGAGATACCAGAATTCCCTGGACCATCGCTCATCAACTCAAATTGACTGATCGAGAATTGCACTATAAGTCTCGAGCTGCGCGGTGTTTTAAGAGTCAGATCGAGCTTGACCCTAGCATAGAACAGGCACCCATTCTGCCAGAGCAGGCATTACAGCGTATTTTACAACCCTGGGAGGTGTATCTGTATGAATAGTAAAGTAGCCTATGATCAGGAATATTTTGATGCCTTGTATGCGCTGAATCAGGGAGATCCCTGGCACTATGAACAACGCTGGTATGAACAGCGCAAACGGCAGATTTGTCTGGCGGTCTTGCCGCGTTTGCAGTTTGACTCCGCGATTGAAATTGGTTGTAGTAATGGCATCTTCAGTCAGGAACTGGCGCAGCGAACAGCAACTTTAATGTGTCTGGATGCCAACGAAACTGCTATTCAATTGGCTCGGCAGCGTTTACATGCTTATCCGCATGTACAGGTACTACAGCGGATTGTGCCAGATCACTTGCCGCAACAGAAATTTCAGCTCATTGTGGTTAGTGAGATTCTATATTATTTAGATCCGGCCGCATTACAACAGGTGCTGGCATGGTTGCATACTGCACTGGAACCGGGTGGATGTATCTTGAGTTGTCATTGGCGCGCGCCGATTGCAGGATTTAGCTTAAATGGTGAAGAGGTACATCGACAATTAAAAGCCCAGTTAAAATATAAGCATAATCTCAGCGTACAGGATTCAGACTTTCTGATCGATCTGTGGCTGAATTCTGCGCAATCTGTGGCAGAGCTGGAGGGCTTGAAATGAAGAAAATTGCGGTGGTGATTCCGGCCTGTAATGAAGAAGCCTATATTGAACGTTGCCTGAAAGCATTAAAATATGCACGACTTTACTTCTTTCAGCATGTGGGAAAATTAGCAGTTCTGCCCGAGATCAAGATTCTGGTGGTTTTAGACAGTTGCACCGATTCTACTGCAAGCAAAGTTCAGCAGTCGGGAATCCAGACGATCAGTTGTCATTTTAAAAATGTAGGAAAGGCACGTCATCTAGGCGTTCAGCACATGATCGAGCAGGGTTGTGACTGGATTTGTTGTACCGATGCCGATTCTTTTGTACAGCGTGACTGGTTTCAGGTCATGTTGCAGCACCAACCGGCGGATGTGATTTGTGGGGTGGTCGATCTGGATGAATGGGGGCATTTAAGCACATTAGCCCGTCAGACTTATCTGAGTCATTATCAGGACAAGATGGATCACCGTCATATTCATGGGGCAAATCTATGTTTTAAGGCCGCGTCTTATCTACAGGTAAACGGCTTTCAGCAACTGGACTGTCATGAAGATGTCGATTTCATCCATCGCCTAGAACATGTCGGGGCAAAGATTATCTGGTCGAATCAGCTCAGAGTGACCACCAGCAGTCGGCTTAGCTCAAAAATTGCAGCCGGTTTTGCACATTTTCTGCAAAATCTGGAGCTTAAAGAAGCCGTTGAAAAACCGATCAGCCTATGCAAATAAAATTACAAAATTATAAATTTTATACAATCAGCCACTTGTAAAAAATCTTGAAATTAGTGCCTAAAAGCTATTCCATTTAAAATTATTCTGTTTATAATTCACGCAAATTAAGCCCCGCCTACTTATACATTTCAGCTATAAGTCAGTGGGGTTTTTCTATGGATGATCGGTAATGGATGCCTGAGCCTTCTTTTTAGGTAATACAATGTTTAATCAAACTCTGCTTTCTCGAATTCAGTCTCCATCACCCCATCTATGGCAGAAAATAGCGACTGCATTGTGCTTCTTTAGCTTGGGTTTTAGTACCGCAGCTTGGGCACCTTTAATTCCCTATGCACAGCAGCGCCTGTTACTCAATCATGCAGACTTTGGTCTGTTATTACTCTGTGCCGGAATTGGATCCATGCTGGCGATGCCACTGGCAGGCCGACTCGCCAATACATTAGGTTGCCGTGCTGTTCTGGCTGTGGTGTTAACAGCATTTTTGTTTATTTTGCCTGCTTTGGCGTATAGCCCGAATCATTTGATGATGGCGATCAGCCTGTTTTTCTTTGGGGCCAGTGCTGGTGCTTTGGGGGTGACAGTCAATATTCAGGCCGCACAGGTTGAGAAAAAACTTGCTAAAAGTTTAATGTCGGGTTTCCATGGCGTATGTAGCCTCGGTGGTCTGGCCGGTGTGCTGGGAATGACCACGTTAATGGGATTCGGTCTAGCGCCTTTAACTGGCGCAGTTATTGTCAGTGCGATTTTGCTATTGATTGCAATATTGGCTATTCCTTTTAGCTTGGGGACTGAGCCAAAAACAGTGCTAGAGGAAACCTCCTCATCAGAACAGTCAGCGACAAAAGCAGCACCCACCTTGGCGATTCTAGGCATCGGTTTGATCTGTTTTGTGGCGTTCCTGTCCGAAGGCGCAGCGATGGACTGGAGCGGGATTTATCTTGCCAGCCAGTTCAATTTGCCAGCGGCTCAAACTGGTTTGGCTTATAGCTTCTTTGCGGCCTTGATGGTATTGGGTCGTTTCAGCGGACATCTCATTATTCAACAGTTTGGTGAAAAAAATACCATTCTACTGAGTGCAATTTTGGCTGCAACCGGTTTATTGACTGTGGTCTTTGCACCAGTCTGGCAAGTAGTGTTGCTGGGCTATGCCATTCTCGGTCTGGGCAGTGCTAATATTGTACCGTTAATGTTTTCACGTGCAGGCCGTCAAAAAACCTTGGCTTCACATGTGGCATTATCCTATGTATCGGTATTTGCATACACAGGTTCACTGATCGGACCGGCATTGGTCGGTTTCGGCAGTGAAATTATTGGCTTGAGTCTGGTGTTTAGTGTGATTGCGATAGGTCTATTCAGTATTGTGATTTTGAATCATCTGACTGCAGATCCAAAAGATGCACAAGCGGCCGAAGAGCTTATTTCTCCGCTACAAAACGAAACACCAGCATAATGCTGGTGTTTTTTTCAGGTGTGTATTTAAGCATGCACACTGAACTGGGTGGAAATTCCGCTAGCCACCGGACGATAGATTCGTACACTCTGTGATTTTTTCAAGTCAGTGATAAATTGATCTCGCCAGCGAATAATATCGAAGTTTTTCAAGCCTTGGCTTAAATAACGATAACGTTCTAAACGCTCCGATTTAGACATGCGCAGCGCTTTTTTCAAGGCTTTGGACATACTGTCATGCTCATAAGGATCGACCAGTAAGGCTTCTTTCATTTGTTCAGCAGCACCGGCATATTTAGACAGAATCAAAACACCCGGATCGAGTGGATTCTGCGCCGCAATATATTCTTTCGCCACCAGATTCATACCATCCCGGATCGAATTTACCCAGCAAATATCTGCCTTACGATACAGTTGCATTAAGGCTTCATGACCTAAGGTTTCATAACTGCAATCGAAAGGTTGCCAGTCTGCTGTGCCATGCTGGGTATTGAGTTCCTGCACGGCAGACTGGAATTGCTCATACAGGTTTTTATAGGTTTTGACATCCAGTCGGCATGGGCAGGCAATTTGCAGTTGCTGAAACTGATGTTTAAATTCGGGCTGATCTTCCAGCAAGCTTTGCAAGGATCCGATTTTCTCCAGTAAACCCTTACTATAATCAATCCGGTCGACCGAAATAATACGTTTATAAGGACGGACTGTCTCGAGATCAAAAGGCAATTTGCTAAGCTGGCTATCAGCCGCCTGATTTTGCAGTTGAACTGGATGCACGCCAATTGGATAGCATTTCACATAAATCCGTCTTGACTGATAATTCAGGATTTCATCATGACGATGCTTGATTTTTAAGGTCTGTTCCAGAAACTGGATACAGTTTTTCTGATCGCGTGGGGTTTGAAATCCGAGTACATCAAAATGAGCCAGATGATGCGCCAGATCCTGATAGGCTGGTAAAGTCTGCCAGAGTTTCAGTTCAGGAAAAGGAATATGCAGGAAGAAACCAATACGGTTACGCATACCCAGTTTCCGACAGTAATGCGCCACACTTAAAAAATGGTAATCATGAATCCAGATGATGTCATGGGGAGAGGCGACCTGTTTCAGATGCTTGGCAAAGCGTAAATTGACATCTTTATAGGTTTTGAAATCCTGTGGCTGATAATCCACAAGTTGATGCTGATCATGCATCAGCGGCCATAAGGCATTATTGGCAAAACCACAATAAAACCCCTGATATTGGGGCTCAGTCAAAGGACTCGTATGATATTCAACATTCTGATGTTTGAGGATTTGAAACTTCTGCTCTTTGCCATGATCGACTCTGGAACCATTCCAGCCGACCCAAATGCCGCCAATATCCTGCAAAGCATCCTGCAAAGCCACCGCTAATCCACCTGCCTGTGTATTGTCTGGGTTAGGTAGATTCACACGATTTGATAACACAATGAGTTTTGACATGTGATTTCTCCAATAATTGTTGTTGTTGTGCTTTAAATAATGCTAAAAGCTCCGTTAAAAAAGCTTGTACTTGTGTTACGTTTTCGAGCCGATGTTGTGCTACGGTGTTGCCCGTGCCGACTTTAATGGAGCAGCCTTTTAAGCTATTAATCACCTGAAAGCCAGCTTCATCGGTCAGGTCATCACCGATAAAAATAGGGTAATGATCACTTAAATGAGCTTGCTGGTGAATGTGTTGAATGGCTGAACCTTTGTTTGCACCTTTGGGTACCAGCTCAAATACAAACTTCCCGGCCTTCAGTTCAAATGCTTGAACGTGGGTCAGACAATCCAATGCAAATGTATGCACCAGATCTTCTAAATGTGGATGTTCACGAAAATGCAGTGCGACCGAATAGTCTTTCTTTTCTATTCGAATCTGAGGAAGCTGAGCGCTATGTTCAGTAATATAATTTTTTAATAATTCAAATTGCTCATAATTTAAATCAATTAAATGACTTAAATGCGATTGATAGTTTAATTCCAGACCATGTGAGCCGGCAATATTCCAGTCAAAGGGATAAATAAGTTTTTGAGCTTGTGCAATAGAACGTCCAGTGATTAATACCAACTCAATATATTGTTGTAGCTCTTTCAAGGTATTTAAGGTTTCATCTTTAATTATATTTTTTGTTGGATCAGGATGGAATTCAGAAATAGTTCCATCAATATCAAGAAATAAAATAAGTTTATGAGAATAAATAACTGGATTGAGTTGAGTTAAAATCACTTGAGCTAATAGAGGAGAAGGCACTATAAGTGAATCTTCTACATCTTGATCAGAGTGTTGAGCGGACATAAACTCTACCTAAGTATTTGAAATAAAATTAATTTAAAATCTAAAACTGCCTGATTAATTTTTAATCTAATAAATTTATAGCATATTTCATTTAACAGACTGGATTTAAGTGCAGAAAAGAAACATTTTTAACAAGTACAGTTACTTTGTAAAATTTGGAAATATTTTTCATGTAAAAGATATTATTCTTAATAAATTTTAAAGATAATGCTCTGACTGTTTTTTATTAATTGATTTTTATTTAGGATTATTTTTTATTTAAGCCATAATATTCAATGTGATTGCTTGAGTTGTTTGAAATTTTAATCGCTATAATTTGGTATTTTATTTTTAAAATTTGATATATTTTAAATGTAGATAATATAAGTTAATTTTATTTAAAATGAATTTTTTGGATGAAAATAATTAACCCTATTCTTGGAGTGAAAAAAATAGAAGACAAGCTGTTGAAAATTATTATTTTTTAAATATATAAAAGGTCATGAAGATATGGGGGCTATTAGAATGTTACAGGATAAGAATTTATTGCTCTATAATTTTCTTTAGATCGGATATAACAAATTAGACGATGTTTAAGGGTTTTTGAAATTAGTTTTACAGATTTAAATTTTTCTCATTATTAGATTTTTAATTTTATCATTTGGTATAAAAAGTCACTCATATAGACTGATATTTTTTAATTTACTGGTCATAAATAGCTAGAATATTCAAGTTTCAAAATCAAGAAGTTGAGCTTAGATGAAGTTAAGCTAAAGAAAAAGGTGTGTAAGGAAAGAAGATCCTTTAAGTACTGGAACTTACATAAAAGGGGAAAAACGGGTGAAAATTATTTAGTCCAGGCCAAAAAATAGGTGGATTTTCAACTATAAAGGTGTTTTTTGCACGAATCATATCCCGCTTAGACTGCTAAGGACTTCTCAGAAAAGAAGAGAAATGAATTTTAAGAAGGGAATAAAATAACGATAACTTACATTCAAAAGGAAGCTTAGTTGAGGGCCGTATCATATCAATTCAGCAGCTGGCACAGATACAACCCGTCTGTTCAAAATGAAGAAAGTGCTTAGAGCTCTCTCCACAGCTCATTTTCATCTTTTAAAGGAATTGTGAAGTTAAAGTCATCATCATTACTGACCAAAAGACTGGTGGGAGTCTGCATGACCACTTTCAAAACAGTGCCTGCCTCAAAAATAATCGGGGTGCAATTTTCCTTTTCTAAGGTCAATGGTTTAAGTAATTCAATTACCGAACTTTCCATAGTTTTATTCCAAAATAAGATTACTTTTCGAGAGTTAAATCATAGCATGATTTTTGAAAATTTAACTATTTCTCCAAAAAATGAGAACTGGGTCAATGATTTATTTACTTCAGTAGCAGCAAAACCTTTATCTAAACATCTATAAAGGCATTATTGAGTATTTGATTTCATTATATTTATAGAACTTTAAGAAGCTATATTCGTTTTTAATAAAACAGACAGGCCGTACTGATGTACAGGATTTAAAAATACATAAGGCAAAAACTTGATGATTCATGTGCCTGATTGCCTCTGGAGCTTTAGATAGGCTGATCAAGAATAAAAAGACTCATTAAGAGAAAAATACGTTTTGAAAATCTATAAAAATAAATTTTATAAGGGACTATGCATCGCTATGTTATTTTTTAAACTAAATTGAAAATTAATGCTTTATAACAGTAAAAGTCTAAAATAAGAATAAACTAGGCGTCATTTGGATGACCAAGAGATAGAAGGAGAACTAGGTCAGCATGTTCAAGTCATTTTTCCCGCAACCCGTCTGGTTTTTTAGCAGCCTGATTTTGTGGTTTATCCTTAATCTTGTGCTTTGGCATACTGGCGGATCAGGATGGGGAGTCTATTTGGGTTTCCCTGAAGGCTATTCTGAGGAAAGTCTCGCTATCGGTATCAGTCGTTTCTGGTCAGCCAAGTTTCTCTGGTTCTACCTTTGGTTTTTTCTTGCCACTGCCATATTTGCTCTATTCTGGATGTGGAAAGCACAACATCCATGGCAGCGTTGGTCAGTCTGGGGCTCGGCTTTTATCCTGTTTAATATCTGGTTTGGAGTACAGGTCAATGTCGTTTTAAATGAATGGTATAGCCCGTTTTATGACCAGATCCAGAAAATGCTAGGCAGCGGTGGCGGAGATGTTTCACTTCTCTATCAAGAAGCTTTAACCTTTATTTATATCGCCATGATTTACGTCACTTTGGCCGTATTTAATATGTTTTTCGTCAGCCATTATGTGTTCCGCTGGCGTACCGCGATGAATAACTATTACACGGCACATTGGGAACAATTGCGTCATATTGAAGGCGCATCCCAGCGTATTCAGGAAGATACCATGCGCTTTGCCAAAACCACGGAACAGCTGAGTGTTTCCCTGATTGAAGCATTGATGTTATTGATGGCGTTTCTGCCTATCCTGTACCAGCTTTCAAGTCATGTAAAGGTTCTGCCAATTGTGGGAGAAATACCGCATGCTTTAATGTGGGCTTCTATTGGATGGGCCGTATTGGGTACCGTCATTTTGATGGTGGTCGGGATGAAACTGCCAGGACTGGAGTTTAATAACCAGAAAGTCGAGGCTGCTTACCGTAAAGAACTGGTGTACGGAGAGGATCATGCTGATCGGGCTCATCCGCTGACACTGCAAGAACTGTTTAGCCGGGTACGCTGGAATTATTTCCGTCTGTATTTTCACTATGCCTATTTCAACCTGGTCCGGATCTGGTACTTACAGTTAGACAATATCTATGGATTATTTATCCTGTTTCCGAGTATTGCAGCAGGAACGATCACCCTGGGTTTGATGATGCAAATCCTGAATGTATTTGGAAAAGTACGTGAGTCCTTTCAATATCTGATTTTATCGTGGCCGACCATTATTGAGCTGATGTCGATCTATAAACGTTTAAAAGCATTTGAATCCCATCTGGATTAATTTTTTCTAAGTTACCCATTAGATTGTAAAAGCCAAATGATTTTATCTTTGGCTTTTTATATCTAAATCGACGTTAATATCTAATCGAAAAGCTTGATCTGACCGTTGGTTAGATCAGATCAAATAGGAGCAAAATATCCCAATATAGGGGTATTCAGGTCTGGTTTTCCTGATTAGAATCTTAATGACCAGCGAAGATGGAGTTTAATTTCCAGCGGTTTAACGTATAAAAATAAGAAGTGTACGTTGAGGAAATTATTCTGATGCTGATCTTGTTCAGACAATGCTATAGAGGGTAAAAAGTAATTTTTTACACATGATAATAAAGATCTGTACCGTTATCCTGAATAAGCTGCCGAAGAAAGATTGCTATCTTTCTTCGGCTTTTTATGTGGTGTTCTATTTATTTCTGATTCAATCCCGCTGTTATTTATCCTTTAACTACGCGCCAGAAGGATGCTTATCTCAATTTTTATAGGCTGAGGCTTGGCATAATGTATAGAATTGTGAATGATGTGCCTCCTTTTTATCTTTTAAATTTGATACTTATCAACATCTTGTGTTTGTTGTTTGCTGCTATTTAGGCTATGTTATACGGGAATTTGGGGTTGAGATATTTGCTGTGAAGCTAAACGTAATAATTCTAATAATAGGGGCAATAGGCTTGGCGGGATGTAATAGCGTGAGTCGGCTGAAATCAGGGGTTTTACATCCTTTTGCCAGTCCGGAAGAGCTAATCGCCAAGCGGGCTTTGAATCAACGTGATGGCAGTGCAAAAGATTATATTTATCTTTGGGGGCAAGCACAGAAAAATAACAGCACTCAGGCCATGTATCCGCGTTCGATCCTGACGCAATATTGTCATGAACAAGGCGGTAAATTTTCCCTATTGTATAGAAGTAATTTTAATGCCGTGGCAGATCTTGCCCAACGCAAACGCCTGAGTACAAACCGAGGTGTGGTACAGGGAAGCGGCGCCTATCAGTGTCGTATGGATGGCCTGGCTGAAAGCTGGATCGTCTCGATCGAGCCGGTTTCTGAACGACAGGTCGATAAAACCAGCCAGAACCGTAGCGTTCGATTGCTGACCAAGTTGATGAGTGCGACTGAGGCAAGAAACTTTTACCTTGCTGCAAATAAGAACACTGTCGCTACCCAGAAAAAGACTGCTGCATCGATAAAAACGCCTGTAACGAAGAGCACGAATGAACTTAAAGAATCAGCGCGTAAAGAGCAGGAAAGGAAAGAATTAGAGAGAAAGGAATTAGAAAGAAAAGAGCTAGAGAAAAAACAGATCGCGACGACGGTAGTCCCCGTGAGAGCTTCAGTGGTAGAAACACCTCAACAGCAGCAGATGAAGCTCTATGTGGCAGCACGCCGTGATATTAATAGTGGCAAGAACCTGAATAATGCCTGCAATAATGCGCAGCGTGCCTACAATTATGGCAAATTGCAGGGGACTGAGGGAACTCGGGTTTATACCGAATCTGGTATGCTGGTTGCTCGCTGTTTGAACGGGATTCCGGCCTATGCCAACCGTTTCCCGAATGCTAAAGCTCAGGCCAAGCGTGTGCTACAGAATCTGTCTAATAACTATAATCATAGTGGTGCGAAGAATATGTTGAGACAGATCAAATAAGCACTGAATTAAACGCATTTAATCCAGAATCCGTATGATGATTTTGATTCACCAGAAGATGGGATAAAAAATCAGTTCAATCAGGTCGGATATAGAGGATGAGATCCGACTGCGTTTGCTGGGCAGGTCGCGCGATTCGAACATCCATCTTCGAAAAACAGGATGGATCAATAACAATACGGTCAAGCTAAAGAACACAACCAGTCTCCAAGGAAGGATGCTGTTAAAGGTGTTTGCAGTCATCATGATTATTTTTATTGTTTTAATTTGAATAATAACGCTAAGTTTACTCGATCAATATCATCATCTGATGAATAGCATGATGGGATGAAATTTTTCATCTGAATTAATTTTAAATCCAGTTCAGGTTTTACAGAGCTCTATCAGTATATTTCCTTTTTACATGATACAAAGAAACTATTTTCAGCGCCAAAATGCTGATGTCATATTAAAAGGAAGTGGTGATGGGTTTAAAAAGTTCTTCTCGTATTCGTTCATTTTTTCTAGGTGCAGCATTATTGGGAGCAGCACAGGTTACGATGGCGGGCCCAACGGTCGATCAGCTGAGTGACTGTTTGATGAAGTCCACTACAGCCATTGATAAAACCACGGTCTTGCAATGGACATTTGTGGCATTGGGCAATCATCCCGATTTAAAGGCTTTTAGCAATGTAACCGCAACTCAAAAGGAAGTATTAGACAAGAATCTAGGGACGGTGTTGCAGCGCATTTTAGTGGAGCAATGTTCAGCACAGACCAAGGCGGTGATTCAAGCTGAAGGTTTACAGGCTGTGGGCTATAGTTTTCAGGCTTTGGGTAAAACCACAGGCGAGGAAATTTTAAAGAATCCTGAAATCAATAATCAGCTCAAAGGTGTGCTGCGTTATATCGATTTGAATCGTGTTGCACAGACTTTTTTAACCCCAGATTTGTTGAATAAGTTGGGACTATAAGGCGATAAGTCATGAGGCTTTATTTGAAGATGCCTGCAATCAGTTTAATTAGCCAGTAAATGGGAATAAAAATAAGTTCTAGCCCATCTGCCAAGCCTAATCCGCGTTGTTTTCTTCTTGGTTCAGGTTGCATTTTAGAGAGCCACTTACGACTTTTAGGAATAATGAGCAAAATGATGATAGCTACTGTGAATATGCCAATTGCTATTTGAATGATGGTGGGCAAGATTCCGGGTGCCATTTTTGTTTTTCTTGGGTATTTTTTGATTTTATATCATGTTTTAAATCCTCTCCCTAGCCCTCTCCTTTAATAAAGGAGAGGGAACTGCGCGTATCAAATTAATCACATGACAAAGTCCCCCTTTGGAAAAGGGGGATTTAGAGGGATTCTAGAAGTAACACATAAAAAAGACTTTGAAAGCTGGATACGTCCTAAGTCTTTGAGTTTTGTGATTGAGGATATTTTTTTGATGGTCATAATGAATTAGGCTTAGGATTTGAATCATTATCATTAATTGTATTGATGATAAGTTTTTCTGACTTTAACAAACTAGTAGTCATTTTTAAGACTTCAGTTGATGACTTAATTTGATCTTCAATTAGCTTCTCGGTAGAAGAATAATGCTTATCATCTAAAGGTTGTCCAAAATATTTCAAAGCTAATTCTTTTCTTACATCATTTTGAGTTTCATTACTAATTGTAGATAAGAAGGAAGGAATCGCTTGTAACTCTAGATGACGCTGTTCAGCACTATCAGCTAATTTTCTGTAGTGAATAGCTTGTTTGAAAAAATAGGTTATAAGAAATATTGCGATTAAGATAAAAGTTATTTTAAAAGTCATCAAAGAATAAAGTAAATGTGGATAGCAATGGTATATCCATAGACAAACAAATGTAGTAATGAAACTTAAAGCTATTATACCATAACCTAAATTTTCTAGATTTTTGTATCTGGTTTGATAATTGGTGTTTGCATTTGCATAAACCTGTTCGGTTGCAATTCCTTGTAACTTATTTATTACTTGGTCAAATTTCTGTAACTTTTGATTTGCTTCTTCAATCTGTTGATCGATCGCATTTTTTATAATTTCATTTATGTAGCGGTAACTATGTCGAAAATTATCAATCAAATCTAATGCAGAATTTATATAATTAATTTGCTTTTGCAGATCTAATCGGGAGTAATCGTTTGAATTATCAGCCATAATTATATCAAACTTATTTTTTACATTCCCTATTGTATTTGATAATAATTGTTTTAGATTGTCGAAAGCATCTAACTCAGTTTGTTGCGTTGTAATTTTAGTTTCTAGCGAAGTTAATTGATTTATAAGTTGTTCTAATTGTATTTCTAGATTTTGACTTTTGATAATATTAGGACCTTTTAGTTTTTGGCTAAAATTATTTGCATCATTTAAATTTTGATTAAGTGTATTAAGTATTTTATCCATATATAAAAACCCCGCATTAAGCGAGGTTTTTATAACATGAAATCAATTGATTAGCGAATAAATTAACCAATCAACTTCTTCATCAACTCATTCACTTGCGCAGGGTTGGCTTTACCCTTAGACGCTTTCATCACTTGACCAACCAGACCGTTGAAAGCTTTTTCTTTACCAGATTTGTACTCTTCAACCATCTTCTCGTTGGCGGCAAGCACTTCCTTAATAATTGCTTCAATCGCGCCTGTATCAGTTTCCTGTTTCAAGCCTTTCTCAGCAATAATTTCGTCCGCAGTTTTGCCTTCATCCCACATAAAGCCGAACACTTGTTTCGCGATCTTACCGCTAATGGTGTTATCGACAATACGTGCGATCATGCCGCCAAGTTTTTCCGCAGAAACAGGAGAATCTTGAAGATCTAGGCCTGCTTTGTTGAGCGCCCCTGAGAATTCGCCCATCACCCAGTTTGCAGCAATCTTACCTTGTGCAGCGCCGCCAGCAGCTTTCACGACTTCTTCATAAAACTCTGACATTTCACGAGTAAGCGTTAGAACGTGAGCATCGTACTCAGTCACGCCAAAGTCCGCCACAAAACGCGCACGACGTGCCGCAGGCAGCTCAGGCATGGTGGCTTTGATTGCTTCGATTTGTTCATCCGCAATCACCACCGGTAACAAGTCTGGGTCCGGGAAGTAACGGTAATCGTTGGCTTCTTCTTTTGAACGCATTGAACGCGTTTCCATCTTCACAGGATCGAATAAACGCGTTTCCTGATCAATGGTGCCGTCCCATTCCAGAATTTCCATTTGACGTTCAATTTCAACATTGATCGCTTGTTCAATAAAACGGAATGAGTTCAGGTTTTTCAATTCGCAACGCGTACCGAAGGGTTGACCCGGACGACGTAAAGACACGTTACAGTCACAACGGAACGAACCTTCTGCCATGTTGCCGTCAGAAATGCCTAACCAGCGCACCAGCGTATGAATCGCTTTAATATAAGCAACCGCTTCTTCAACCGAACGCATATCTGGTTCAGAAACAATTTCAAGCAGCGGCGTACCGGCACGGTTCAAGTCAATGCCTGACATACCTTCGAACTGGTCATGAATCGATTTACCTGCATCTTCCTCAAGGTGCGCACGGGTTACGCCAATCCGTTTAACCGTGCCATCTTCAAGCTGGATGTCGATATGACCCAAGCCCACAATCGGATTGTCCATCTGGCTAATCTGGTAGCCTTTTGGCGAATCCGGGTAGAAATAGTTTTTACGCGCAAATACGGAGGCCTGATCAATATAGGCATCGATACCCAAACCAAAGCGAATCGCAAGATCCACCACTTCTTTATTCAATACCGGCAATACGCCCGGCATGGCCAAATCAACCAGGCTGGCTTGGGTGTTTGGATCATTACCGAAAACAGTCGATGAACCTGAGAAAATTTTGGTATTGGTGGCAAGCTGAGTGTGAATCTCGATACCAATAACGACTTCCCAACCCTCAATCAGGTTAGATTTTGGTTTAGCCGCTTTTGTAGAATTGTTTTGAGCTTGAGCCATTATGCATTCTCCTCAGCAATTGCCGCGCGTTGTGTATGCCAATCGGTTGCTTGCTGGTACTGATGCACCACAGACAACAATTGCGATTCTGACCAGTAATTCCCAATCAACTGTAAGCCAACTGGCAAGTTGTTCTGGTCAAAACCAACAGGCGCATTAATCGCAGGAAGACCTGCCAGGTTTACCGCAAGCGTATAAATATCGCCCAGGTACATTTCAACCGGAGTCAAATCCGCACCAATTTTATAGGCTGTGGTTGGCGCAGATGGTGCAGCAATCACATCGACAGATTCAAAGGCTTTAAGGAAATCTTGCTGGATCAGGCGACGTACTTTTTGTGCTTTCACATAATATGCATCGTAGTAACCCGCGGATAACGCATATGTGCCAATCAGGATACGACGTTGCACTTCCGCACCAAAACCTTCTGAACGTGAACGTTTGTACAAGTCCATCAAGTCCACTGGATTTTCACAGCGGTAGCCATAACGCACACCGTCAAAGCGTTGTAAGTTAGAAGATGCTTCAGCAGGTGCGATCAGGTAGTAGGTCGGAACGTAACTTTCGGTCATGTTGAGGTCGATCTCAACTAGCGTAGCGCCCATGTCTTCTAACTTTTTCAATGATTCTTCGACACGTGCTTTAACATCTTCAGCTAGGCCGGCAACATTAAAGTACTGTTTTGGAATACCAATGCGTAAACCTTTGACGGATGTATCATTCAGGTTCGCCACATAGTTATCAACCACTTGATTCATTGACGTTGAATCTTTGGCATCATGACCGGCCATCACGTTCATCAGGTAGGCACAGTCTTCCGCTGAGCGTGCCATCGGGCCGCCTTGGTCGAGGGATGATGCATAGGCAATCATACCGAAGCGCGACACACGGCCATAGGTCGGTTTAAGTCCAGTCAGGCCACAGAATGACGCAGGTTGACGAATAGAGCCACCGGTGTCAGTACCGGTAGCGAAGGGTGCCAGATCCGCTGCAACAGCTGCTGCTGAACCACCTGAAGAACCGCCAGGAACATGGTTTAAATTCCAAGGGTTAGCCGTTGCGCCGTAATATGAGTTTTCAGAGGTCGAACCCATGGCGAATTCGTCCATGTTCACTTTACCCAAAGTCACCAGGCCCGCAGCTTTGCCTTTCGCGACAACGGTGGCGTCATAAGGAGAGATAAAATTGTCCAGTATTTTAGAACCGGCAGTGGTTTTGATGCCTTGAGTACAGAAAATGTCTTTATGCGCGATTGGTACGCCTGTTAACACATTTGCACCACCTGCCTTACGCAGTGTGTCAGCCGCATCAGCTTCTGCCAATGCCAATTCAGGCGTAACGGTTACATATGATTTTACTTGAGCATCAATTTTTGCAATACGCTTTAAGTAATGTTCAGTCAATTCGCGAGATGAAAACTGGGCATTTGCCAGACCTTCACTGAGTTCACGAATGGATAAGCGATGTAAATCTGTCATGAGAAATAATTCTTTACGTTTAATTTAATAAAAAGAATGAACTGGGTAGTAATTACTCAATCACGCGCGGTACGAGGTATAGACCATCCTGAACAGCAGGTGCAACTGCTTGGTATTGCTCGCGATGATTGCTTTCTGAGACCACATCTTCACGTAGTGGCTGAGGATGGTCGAAAGGGCTCTTCAGCGGTTCAATTCCGTCGGTATTGATGCCTTTCAATGTGTCCATCATGCCTAAAATCTTATTTAAACTTTGAGCATATTCAGCAGATTGCGTATCATTGAGAGATAACCTTGCAAGGTGGGCAATGGCTGAAACTGTTTCTGCACTTAAATCTGCAGAATGCTGTGCATCCGATGTAGACATAATATTACCTAATCAGTATTAAAAAAATTCAAATTATCATGCGTTATGATAAGCGATTGACTTGTCCAAATCATCACATTTAGTTAAAGTTGCCACCTTGCGTCCATATAAAGTTTAATTGAGAACGTCCCCGTGATTCTAAAACGACTAATAGGCTTGTTTTCGCCAGATCTTGCCATTGATTTAGGTACTGCAAATACACTTATTTATGCGCCAGGACGAGGCATTATATTAAATGAACCCACGGTTGTAGCCATCCGTCATAGTGGTTCACATAAAATTGTTGCCGCTGTAGGTCTTGAAGCGAAACAAATGCTAGGTCGTACCCCAGCCAATATCTCAGCAATCCGCCCCATGAAAGATGGGGTGATTGCGGATTTTGAAGTCACTGAAACCATGCTGAATCAGTTCATTCGCAAAGTACATGAAAACCGTCTGTTTACTCCGGCACCGCGTGTGGTGGTGTGCGTACCATGTAAATCGACGCTGGTTGAACGTCGTGCTATTCGTGAAGCGGTATTTAATGCTGGTGCACGTGATGTCCGTTTAATCGAAGAACCGATGGCAGCGGCCATTGGTGCAGGTATGCCAGTTGAGCAGGCCTGTGGTTCAATGGTGGTCGATGTCGGTGGTGGTACCACTGAAATTGCGATCATTTCCCTACAGGGTTGTGTCTATGCAGATTCTTTACGGATTGGCGGTGATGTCTTTGATGAGCAGATCATTAACTATGTGCGTAAGGCGCATGGCTGTGTGATCGGTGAAACCACGGCAGAAGTGATCAAAAAAGAAGTGGGCATGGCCTTGCCAGATGAAGGTGCTAAACCGCTTGAAATTGAAGTTCGTGGCCGTAATCTTGCAGAAGGTGTACCACGTGCGATTGTGGTTAACTCAGACGAAGTGACTCAAGCCATTTCAGATCCTTTGCAAAACATTGTCTCTGCGGTGAAATCAGCACTAGAACACACACCTCCTGAGCTTTCTTCGGACATTGCTGAACGCGGTATCGTGTTAACCGGTGGTGGTGCATTGCTGCGTAATCTGGACAAGCTGCTGGCTAAAGAAACCGGCCTGCCGGTTGTGGTGGCAGAAGATCCACTCTCATGTGTAACCCGTGGTGGTGGCAAGGTACTCGAATTTTTCGACAATCCAAATCATGACATGTTATTCGTAGGCTAAGAAAAGGATTCGGCGGGTGCAAGCACATCTGTTTTCTCGACAACCGCCATCTTTTCGCTCTTTTATCATTGCATTGGTAACATGCTTGGTGGTGCTTTTCTTTGATTGGCGCATGCCACATGTTGTACAACCTGCAAGGGATGTCCTGTACGCGGCCTATAATCCTATTTATGCTGTGGCCAGTTATCCGGTATTGTCGCGAGAGTGGTTGAATCAACAAACCAAGTCTGAAGTTCAGTTGCGTCGGGAAAATACCGCGATGCAGGCTGAGTTGTTGCAGGCGCAAGTTCGCTTACAAAAAATCTCTGAACTTTCTGCTGAAAATACCCGTTTGCGCGGTCTGCTCGATACACCACTGATCATTGACGGGCGTATTGAAATTGCGGAAGTGATTGGCACCGATGCCGATCCTTTAAGACATATCATTGTGATCAACCGGGGTTCAAATAACGAGCTGAAAGTCGGGCAAACGGTACTGGATGACAAGGGGATTATGGGACAGATTATTAATGTCTATCCGCATAGTAGCCGGGTCATGCTGTTGTCTGATAAAGAACATTCATTGTCAGTGCGTCTGGAACATACTGGAATGCGTGCCATTGTCTCGGGGACGGGTGATCTGGGACGTTTGAAAATGGAATATGTACCGACCAGTGCCAATATCAAGGTCGGGGAAAAAGTCTATAGTTCAGGCTTGGGCCAACATTTTCCGGCAGGTTATCTGGTGGGGCAGGTGTCCAAAGTACAACGACATAATTCAGGTGAATTTGCCCAGATTGATGTAACGCCAGCCGCGCAGTTGGCCGGTGGTCATCATGTGGTGGTGTTATTTTCCGACTCATTGGCGATGGAGCAACCGCATGTCAATCGCTAAGATGAAATCCAGAAAGCATCGTGATCCCTTATTTGCCATCGTCATTTCAGTGATCGTGGCTTCGATTTTAATGGTCTATCCACTTTCTTATACTCTCTCGGGCTGGCGTCCGCTGTTCATGCTGATGGTGATGCTATTCTGGGTGTTGTGTCAGCCGACCTGGTGCGGGATATGGTTTGCCTTTGGTACCGGTATTTTTATTGATTTGCTGCTGGACGCACCTTTAGGTCTGAATGCCCTCAGCTTTATTATTATTGCCTTTTTAGCCCGATTCCTGACTCGTGAACGCCGTATCCTGACCTTTAATAATCTCTGGGTGATTACGGGGCTGGCAATTGTTGCACATTTGCTGATGATCTTTTTTGCCCAGATTGTGGCAGGCGTGCAATTTTCTTTTGCCCGGCACTGGATTCCAATGCTGACCAGTATTCTGGTTTGGCCTGTCCTCTATTATATGTTGAAAAAATGGCGCATATAATTCTCGCTTCCAGCTCACCTCGGCGTCGTGAGTTATTACAGCAGCTCGGACTGAGCTTTGATATCTACAGTCCGGATATCGATGAATCTGTGCGTGAAGGTGAATCCGTCGCGGCTTATGTTGAACGTCTGGCACGAGCCAAGGCTGATGCAGTGGCCGAGCGTTATCCAGATGCGATCATCATTGCTGCGGATACCAGTCTGGGGGTCGATAGTGAGATTTTGGGTAAACCAGAATCCAAGCAACATGCCATTGAAATGTGGACAAAAATCTCCGGTCGGTGGCATGATGTCTATAGCGGTGTCTGTGTTCGTACAAAAGATGAAAAATACAGTATAGTGGTACGTACGCAGGTCGAATTTCAAATCCTGAGTGCCGCAGACATGGAAAGTTACTGGGACACAGGTGAGCCGCTGGGGAAAGCCGGGGCTTATGCGATTCAAGGAATTGCAGCACGTTATATTCCAAAAATACAAGGCAGCTATTCCAATGTGGTTGGCTTGCCGCTCTATGAAACCGTACAGTTATTACAGACAGTTAAGGCACTAAATTAACTGCTGATAAAAAGAATTTTTATAATGTTTTGAGTGTAATTATGTCTGACGAGTTATTGATTAACGTCACGCCGATGGAATGTCGGGTCGCGTTGATTGAAAACGGCACGGTCAATGAACTGTTTGTCGAGCGTACAGCCAAGCGTGGCTTGGTCGGTAATGTCTATAAAGGCAAAGTGGTACGGGTTTTGCCGGGTATGCAGGCTGCGTTTGTGGATATTGGCCTGTCCAGAACGGCATTTTTACATATCAATGATATGGTCTGGCCGCGCCAACAGCCGACCCCAAATGTCTTCGAACTGCTTCAGCCCGGTCAAATCCTCACGGTTCAGGTGATGAAAGATATGCTGGGTACCAAAGGTGCCCGTCTTTCAACGGATCTGTCTATTCCTTCGCGTTATCTGGTGCTGATGCCTTATGGCAATCATATTGGGGTGTCACAGCGGATTGAATCCGAGGAAGAGCGCAATCGCTTGCGTTCGATTATTGAGCAGATTCAGGCGGAACATAAGCTGCCAGGTTCAGTGATTGTGCGTACTGCAGCAGAAGGGATTGAAGAAGCAGCCATTGCACAGGATATGGCTTATCTGGCCAAGCTTTGGGAATATATCCAGCGTAAGCAGAAGATTATTGCAGTTCCCTCGCTGATCTTTGAAGAATTGCCTTTACCACAACGGATCATTCGTGATCTGGCCAATGAAGAAACTGCAAAAATCTACGTCGATTCACGTGAAATTCATGCCAAGCTGCAAGAGTTTGTCGAAGAATTCGTGCCGAATATGCGAGACCGCTTACTGCACTACCCGGGCGAGCGTCCAATTTTTGACTTATATAATGTTGAAGAAGATCTGCAAAAGGCGCTGCAAACTCGTGTTGCGTTGAAGTCGGGCGGTTATCTGATGATTGATCAGACCGAAGCGATGGCCACCATTGACGTCAATACCGGCTCTTATGTGGGTGGTCGCTCACTGGAAGACACTGTTTTTAAAACCAATATGGAAGCGACTCAGGTCATTGCACGTCAGTTGCGTCTGCGTAATCTGGGTGGAATTATCATCATTGATTTCATTGATATGCAGGAAGCGCAGCATCGTGAAGAAGTGATGAAACAGTTTGAGCGCATGTTGGAACGTGACCATGCTAAAACCAAGATTACTCAGGTATCTGAACTGGGTCTGGTGGAAATGACCCGAAAACGCACCCGTGAGTCACTGGAACATTTACTCTGTGAATCCTGTCCGACTTGTCAGGGACGTGGTTATGTCAAAACAGCCGAGTCAGTATGTTACGAAATATTCAGAGAAATTCTGCGTTATGCACGTGCTTATGAGTCGCAGAGTGGCTTTACTGTTGTCGCGCATCCCGCTGTAATTGATCGTTTACTAACAGTAGAGGCCCCAGCAGTCGCTGATCTAGAGCATTTCATTAATCGCGTGATTAAGTTCCAAGTAGAAAATCTGTATACGCAAGAGCAATACGATATCATTCTCAGCTGAAATTGTAACAGAATATCGTTAAACACTTGTTACATCTGAAATTTTACATTGGTGCTGTTATTTACAATACTAGATGCATGAATTAGCCAAAGCCGTTTCTCCCAGTTTCAGGCTTAGCAAAAGGAGTGTGTTATGAATATGAGTAAAGCAGTAATTAATAAAGGCCTAAAACACGTATTAGAACCAAAGACTGTACATGCAGGATATATCGTCGATGAGCGCGGTAATGAAGTCCAGATTACCGCCAGCATGATTCGTAATGCCTGCCATCAATTATTACAACAGTGTCGTACCATCAAAAGCTAATGCTACCGATACAGAATCTTGTGCAGATTGAAATAAATTCTAGGCAATCAAAAATGGATGCATCATCCCAAAAATATAAAATAAATTTAAAACGATGTTAAAAAATAAAACCAAGGGGCTCTATGAGCCCCTTAATTATGTGCGCTAGGACTGGCAAAAATGATCAACACTTTTTTCAGTTTATATATTCTATTTATTGATCCGCGGCTAGCTCACCGCCTGTAACTTTGGGACAGGTTCACCATCTACAATTCGTTCAAAACGCTGGATTTCTTCTTCAAGATGCGTCAGCAGGTTCTGCATTTTCGGCAGGGCATTACGGCATGCGGTTAAGCCGACTTCCAGTTTGTCCAGATAGCTGGTCATGGTAATGTTCAAAGCCTGCCCATCTAGTACAATTGAGGCTGGATAAAGCGCTTCGAGACGTGCACCATTCCAATATAGCGGTTCCTGAGGGCCGGGTACATTGGAAATAATCACATTAAATGCCTGGCGCGTTGGCATTAAACCGGATGCAATGTTCAGACCGGCTGCACCATAGACAAAGGCACTATAATTTAAAATCTGATTGGCATTCATGCGTTTAAAACGTTCCTTGGCACTCAGTACACTGCCACGTACAATTTTGAGACGTTCCAGAGGATCTTCTTTATGGGTGCCCAGATTGGCCAGAATCATGGTAATGCGATTGGAAACATCCGAATCATCACTTCGAACCGAGGCCGGAACCATAGCAATTAATGGTTTTTTCGGTAAAGCGTTTTGTGATAGTAAATATTCACGTAGTGCACCTGAACAGATGGCCAGTACCATGTCATTAATCGTGACGCCCAATGCTTTAGAAATATGCCGTAAACGTGAAAATTCAAAGGATTGTGCCGCAAAACGACGCGAAGCACTGACACGTTGGTTCAGAATACAACTTGGTGCCTGAAAACTGGACACATAATCCGGATTGCGCCCCATATCCTTCATAACGGTCTGAGACAGCTCATAAGCGACGCGTGGTGCGCATTCCAGTTGGCCTTTAATGGTTTGCAGGACATTTTTAAAAGCATTGACCTTAGGTGCTTTAAGGCGTTTGGCGCGTGGCCCTTCAACACACCACGGTGGCACAATACTTTTGGCATTCGGATCATGCGACAGCGATTTTTCGACCAGACGCATGCCGGCGATTCCGTCCACCATCGCATGATGGATCTTGAAATACATGGCAAAACGATTACCTTCAATTCCTTCAATAATATGACAGGTCCATAAAGGCTTGGCACGATCAATCAGCGCACTATGTTCTTGTGAAATATAAGTGAGCAATTCACGGATACGACCCGGTTTCGGCAGGGCAATATGACGAAAATGATGATCTAAATCAAATTCTTGGTCTTCATCCCAAAACAGGCCATTTAAATAATTATTAAAAGGTGGAATCGGCGATGATTTGGAGTTTTGAATATCAGTGACGAGATCCTGAATAAAGGAAGCTGGTGCATTTTCGGGAATTTGGAATAAAAATAGCCCACCTACATGCATAGGCTGCTGCCGTTTCTCTAAAGTTAAGAAAATAAAATCAATTGGATGTAATGGACGCATAGCGTAGATTGCCTCACTGCACTTTCTTCAGCTGCTCTGATCCGAACAACCTTGTTAGAATTATTAATATTGACATTACAAAGTATAGCGATTTTGCCACGGAAAGGTACTGATTTTTCTGTAGATGATTGGTTTATGAAAAAACCACCGACGAGTCGATGGTTATGCTAGATCATTTTTGCAAGTTGCCGGCATGCAGACCACATTCTTTATGCGTGGCTTCTTCCCACCACCAGCGGCCTTCACGTTCATGCTGATTCGGCAGCACAGGGCGGGTACAGGGTTCACAGCCGATTGAAACAAAACCTTTTTCATGCAGCGCATTATAAGGCACTTCCATCATGCGGATATAACTCCAGACATCTGCACTGGACCAGTTGGCCAGAGGATTGTATTTGATCAGCTGCTTACCCGGACCGGAAAAACCTGGATCTGCCTGAACCACAGGAATTTCATTGCGTGTACCCGGACTTTGGTCTTTGCGCTGACCAGTAATCCAGCCATCCAGCGTCGCCAGTTTTTTACGTAGCGGTTGAACCTTGCGTATACCGCAACATTCCTGATGGCCATCTTCAAAGAAACTGAATAAACCTTTGGTGGTCACTAAATTTTGTACTGCATCCGTTTCAGGGAAGCAGATTTCAATCTCGATGTTGTAATGCTTACGTACCCGTTCAATAAACTGATAGGTCTCTGCATGTAAACGTCCAGTATCCAGACTGAATACCCGGAATGGTTTACCCAGATGAGAGGCCATATCAATCAATACAACATCTTCGGCCCCAGAAAATGAAATCGCAATTTCACCCTGCTGGCTCAGTGCAAGTGCCAAAATTTCATTAGGCGATTTATCTGCATATTCAGATGCAAGCGCATCAATACGATCAATAGTAGGAATGATGGTCATGAGAGTCCTGGCGATATAGGCTTGGAAAGGACATGGCCTATATTAATTAATTTAACATCTATTTTAATGGAATTAATTTAATTGACTTATCACTAAAAAATAAATACTTATGAAAAAAATAGATTTAAAAAAGTACAGTGCAAAATCTGTTTCTTCAGCTATGATAGTGCAAAATTTTTTCAATACAACTTAGAGGGAATGTTCATGGAAGTCGTATGTCTAGATTTAGAAGGTGTGTTGGTTCCAGAAATCTGGATTAACTTTGCTAAAAAAACCGGTATTAAAGAGCTTGAAGCGACGACTCGTGACATTCCTGACTATGATGTACTGATGACCCAACGTCTGAATATTTTAAAACAGCACGGTTTAGGCTTGAACGATATTCAGGAAGTGATTGCAGAAATGGGGCCTTTCCCAGGAGCAAAAGAATTTGTGAAATGGGTGAGTACGCATTTTCAATTGATTATTCTTTCAGATACGTTCTATGAATTTGCACATCCATTGATGAAGCAACTGGATTGGCCGACAATTTTCTGTCATAAACTGGAAACAGATGAAGCAGGAATGATCTCTGCTTATAAACTTCGTCAGCCGGACCAAAAACGTCAGGCTGTTAAAGCACTGCATGGTTTGAATTTCCGTGTGATTGCGGCAGGGGATTCTTATAACGATACTACAATGTTAGGTGAGGCAGACCATGGTTTCCTGTTTGATGCCCCTGAGAACGTGATTGCTGAATTCCCGCAATTCCCGCCAATTCGTGGTTATGATGCGTTAAAAGAAGCGATTCGTAATGCTTCAGTACGTGATATTCCAGCTTAAATTATTTAAGTAAATAAAAAAGGCGCTTAAAGCGCCTTTTTTATTGAATCTATCAAAAAATTAGAAACGGTAACCGATTTTTAGACCATAGCCGAGTGCATGGTTATCTTCAAAATCGCCAAGTTCGTTCTTACCTGCTTTCGCAGTTGCATCACCTAACCAGAAGTATTTCACACCACCTTGAATGAAATAGTTTTCTGCAGGGCTATATTGCGCGCCTAAGCCTACATTCCAGTAGCCTTCAGTTGGACCTAAAGTAGTGACTGGGTTGCCTGCACCAGAGTCATAACCTACAGAAGTAGAACCTGACCATTTATTATTAAATTTACGGCCAACACCAACATTCGCAGACCATTGGTCATCTGAATAATCAATCAAATTATTGCCTGAAGCATTTTTAAGATATTCAGGGGTTACTGCAAATTGATCCCAATGTACCCAACGTACGTTTGCAAATGCGATGGTATTGGCTGCTACACCGGTTTGAAAGTCTAAGTTTACTGACTGAGGGGTTACCGCATGGACATCAGAAGTCAGTAATGTTGCTACACCACGTGGACTAGAAAATGTTTCGACACTTTTGGCTTTATGATCAATTTCAGAACGATAAGTTACAGCAGCTTTTAATGCAATTTCTGGAATTTGATAAGCAAAACCAGCAACCCAGCCAAAAGCTTCTTCTTGTTCGATATGGATGTTATAGCCACTCAGGCCACGTTTAGTAGGGTCAGTTGGAGATGCACCATATCCTAAACCACGAAGAGAAATATCGGCTTCTACCGTTTGCCATACCGGACCTGCATAAAAGTTCCAGTTTTCTGTTGGCTGGTACCCAATAAGTGCAGTTATATTATGTGTTTTTACTTCTACAGAAGTTGACTCATTCCCTTGAGAGAAAATAGAAAGAGGACCTACAGCTTGATAGTTTGAATCTGCACCATAAGGCTGATCATAAATCAGGCCTAAAGAAATTTTATCGGTTGCTTGTACTTTAATTGCGGCATTAGCGAAGTAATAAGATTCCGCCATATCATCCGCATTAAGCTGTTTTGATTTTACTTCAGCATCAAGAACAGAAATACCTGCTTCAGCATAGTTACCCGGCTGTAAAAAAGCAGAAATAGATTGACCAGAACGGTCTAGGCCAGCTGCTTGAACTGCAGAAAGAGGTAAAGTGCTAAGTAAAATAGCAGAATAAATTTTATTGAGCTTCATGGTACGTTCCCTGATGCCATCTGTAACAAAAATGTGCTGGAAAAGTAACATAATTTTAAAAAGAGTAAATACTCAGCTCTGTTGAAGAAATGAACTAAGGCGGTTAAATAAAAGGGTTGCTTAGAGTATTTATACTATATTTTTATATTAACTAAATGATAAATAAGAAAATAAAAATAAAAGTTAAATTTGAGAAAAATGATATTTAGAGCAGGATTAATTGCTCGTAAAACAAGCAAATGATATGCAAGTGTATAAAATTAGAGTTAAAAAATAAAAAACCACTCGAAAGTGGTTTTTTATTCAATTAGAGCTTAGAAGCGGTAACCCATTTTTAAGCCATAACCTAGAGCATGGTTATCTTCAAATTCACCAACATTTGGATTAGCTACGGTCAGAGCTGTTGCATCACCCAACCAGAAGTATTTCACGCCACCAGCAATAAAGGTTGCTGGAGTTGGGCTAAACTGTAGACCTAAACCAACGTTCCAATAACCTTCAGTTGGACCAAGAGTGGTAACAGGATTACCTGCACCAGAATCCCAACCTACTGAAACATTACCAGCCCATTGCTCATTGAATTTACGACCCACACCAGCTGTAGCTGACCATTGATCTTTATTGTATTCAACCAGGTTTCCGCCTACTAAAGCAGTATTTCCAGTCGCTGCACCCAACGTATCAATAATTTGGCCGAACTCATTTGGACGGATTGCAAAACCATCCCAATTTACCCAGCGTACATTTAAGAATGCGACCGTATCTGCCATCACACCTGATTGTAGGTCTAAATTTACAGATTGAGGAGTTGTGACATCTGTTTTACCAGGATCAAGAGTTAATCCAATACCACCTACTACTGCTGAAGCTGGCAAATTATTTAGAGTTTCAGTGGCCGTTAGTTTATGTTCAATTTCAGAACGATAAGTCAATGAGGCTTTTAATGCAATTTCTGGAATTTGATATGCTAAACCTGCAATCCACCCGATTTCACTATCTTTTTTCATATCAGCATCATATGGAAGTGAGGCTCCCCCTAGTAAAGCAACAGGGGCTCCACCTAATGCAGAATAAGCAGTACCTCGTAAGCTAACCTTACCCTTAGCTTCTTGGTAAACAGGTCCTGCATAGATATTCCAGTTTTCATTTGGTTGAAAACCAAATAAGAAAGTTAAATTTTCAGTAGTAACTTCTGCTGCTGTACCTTCCCCACCAAATGAAAAAGCATTGAGACCGGCATTTGGAGCGGAATATTCTGCTTCAGCACCAAATGGTTGATCATAAAGAAGACCAAAAGAAAAATTATCAGTAACTTGGAACTTTAATGCAGCTGATGGGAAGTAATAATCACTAGCCATGTCACCTGTAGCCTGATTTGCACCAGGGCCTAATGTTAGTGGGGTATTAGCTGTAGTACCTGATACAGAAGGATCTAATACAGAGATACCTGCTTCAAAGTAATTACCCGGTTGCAGGAAGGCTGCAATAGATTGGCCTGAACGGTCCATTGCAGCAGCAAAAGCACCCGTCATTGGTACAGTTGCAAGAATCATTGCAGTAGTTAATGTTTTTAATTTCATTTACGTCTTTCCTTGAGGTACAAATTTATATCTAGCGTTGTTGTTTGCACTTATTTAATTTTTGGAGACTTCGGTTACTCAACCGCAATCATTTGTTACTCCATGTGTCAAAAATACCACAATTAAAATAAGAGTAAATGCTCTAGAGTGAAAATAAAGCATAAAAAAGCAGCTGAATAGAGTAAAAGATCTAATAATGAGTGGGGAAAACGCTGGTTAATATTTATTTAGTTATAACTATCATAGATTTAGGAAAGGAAAAGGGAGGAAATAAAAAAATAATAAGTATTTAAATAATTCATTAGATGTTTTGTTAAATAAATCACGTATTTAATAATGCGCGCCCTGCGGGACTCGAACCCACGTCGGTCACTTAGGAGGCAACTGCTCTATCCAGTTAAGCTAAGGGCGCAAAAAGAAGGGTTAATGTACTGCAAACTTAATTGAAAAAAAAGTTATTGCCGCAGCAATAACTTTTTAAGAATATATACTTATATAAACTGATTAAGTATTTTTAGGCTTAAGCAACTTAAACAGAACGAACATGACCACAATCCAAACCGGAATCATTAAAATAGATTCCTGAAAACCCTGAGTCCACATGATGTAGAGAATCGTAATAATGAAACCTAAGACCAGAATATTGCCTGCTGGAGACCATAGTGCTGGGAATGAGGTCTTTTGGCCGAGCTTCTTCATGCTCTGAATGAATTTGAGATGGGTCAGCGTAATCATCGCCCAGTTCAACACTAACGCACCGACCACAATATAAATCAAGTGGCTTAATGCATCTTCAGGAACAAAGTAGTTAAGTAATACACAGCCGAAAATCAGCGCGGCAGAAAACAATACCGCAGCAATCGGAGTACCTTGTTTATTCACTTGCATGAAGACTTTAGGTGCATTTCCTTGCTGAGCCAGACCATAGAGCATGCGGCTATTGGCATACATACCGCTGTTATAGACAGACAGTGCAGCCGTTAAAATAATAAAGTTCAGTAAGTGTGCTGCCCAGCCAATGCCCAGTTGACTGAAAATCATTACAAATGGACTTTTATCCAGACCACCTAGCTCAAGCTGATTCCAGGGCACCAGTGATAACAAAATCGTCAATGCACCCACATAGAAAATCAGGATACGGAACACCACCTGATTAATCGCTTTCGGAATGGTCTTCTCTGGATTTTCAGCTTCTGCTGCTGCCATACCGATCAGTTCAATCCCACCGAAGGCAAACATCAGGAAGGCCAGCATGAAGAACAGACCTTCAAAGCCATTCGGGAAGAAACCACCTGCAGTCCATAAATTACTGAAAGACGCAGTCGAGGAAGCATCTGCAGTCAAGATCAGATATAAACCGAAGACAATCATCGAGATAACTGCAGTCACTTTAATGATTGAAAGCCAAAATTCTGATTCACCGTAGAATTTCACATTGCCGAGGTTGACCAGGGTAATCACGATAAAGAAAAACAGTACCGATGCCCAAGCTGGAATAAAAGGCCACCAATAGTTAATATATTTCGCAACGGCAGTAAGTTCGGTCATGGCCACCAGGATATATAAAATCCAGTAGTTCCAGCCCGCAAGGAAACCGGGGAACTTGCCCCAGTATTTATAAGCAAAATGGCTGAATGAACCTGCGACAGGTTCATGAACAATCATCTCACCCAATTGACGCATGATTAAAAATGCAATCAAGCCACCAATGGCATAGCCCAAAATAATAGAAGGACCCGCAGATTGGATCACCTGTGCGGAACCTAAGAATAAGCCTGTGCCAATTGCACCGCCCATGGCGATCAACTGAATATGACGGTTCTTTAAGCCACGCTGAAGTTGTGAAGACTCGTTATTCAAAGTGTTCAGCCCGACAATGGAAAAAATAAGTATAAAGATTGTAATGGAACAAAGTTCAGAAACCTAGTGCAAGACTTTGAATGAAATATTATTATCAGATTTATAATAAAAAATTATAAAAATAAATTAAATAAAAGATAACTGAATCAATATATTAATTTTATTGACATTGTAACTGATGAGTTTCCTGTTTTTTTGCTCTGATACGAATGCTGATTTTTTATACTTAGGTCGGAGCACTGAACTTCCTTGGCTTTAAAGCGATTATACTCTTCTCATAAGTATTCCATAACTTTTACCAAAACAAAGACAAGCCAAAGGATGAAACAATTCATGAGTTTTGCAGCCCAAATCAAGATTCCTGCAACCTATATGCGTGGAGGCACCAGTAAAGGCGTTTTTTTTAAGCTGGATGATTTGCCCGCAGAAGCACAACAGGCCGGCCGGATTCGTGATCAGCTTCTGCTGCGCGTGATTGGTAGCCCAGATCCTTATGCTAAACAGATCGATGGTATGGGCGGCGCCAGTTCAAGTACCAGCAAGACCGTGATTCTGTCAAAAAGCCAGCAGGCCGATCATGATGTTGATTATTTATTTGGTCAGGTGGCAATTGACCGTCCTTTTGTGGACTGGAGTGGTAATTGCGGTAATCTCACCGCAGCAGTGGGAGCTTTTGCCATTTCTAATGATCTGATTGATAGATCACGTATTCCGGAAAATGGGCTGTGTACAGTCCGCATCTGGCAGGCCAATATTCAAAAAACCATTATTGCGCATGTACCAATGCGAAATGGTCAAGTTCAGGAGTTGGGCGATTTTGAACTGGATGGTGTGACTTTTCCGGCAGCCGAAGTACAGATCGAATTTTTAGATCCTGCCGATGATGATGGCGAAGGCGGTTCGATGTTTCCGACAGGTAATCTGGTCGATACGCTGGAAGTTCCCAATATTGGCAGTTTTGAAGTCACCATGATTAATGCCGGCATTCCCACCGTGTTTTTGAATGCGGGAGATTTGGGTTATAACGGCACCGAGCTTCAGGATCATATGAATAATGATGCGGCAGCGCTGGCAAAGTTTGAAACCATTCGTGCTTATGCTGCGAAGCAGATGGGATTGATTCAGGACATTAGCGAAGCAGCTAACCGTCAGCACACCCCAAAAATCGCTTTTGTAGCGCCATCCAAAACTTATACCTCATCAAGTGGCAAGGTGGTTGCCGAAGCAGATGCCGATATTCTGGTTCGTGCCTTGTCTATGGGGAAACTGCATCATGCCATGATGGGCACAGCTGCGGTGGCAATTGGTACGGCGGCAGCCATTCCGGGGACTCTGGTGAATCGGGTGGCAGGCGGTGTAGAGCGTGAAGCCGTGCGTTTTGGCCATCCTTCGGGGACTTTAAGAGTAGGCGCACAAGCAAGTCAGGAAAATGGAGAGTGGAAAGTGAAAAAAGCCATCATGAGTCGCAGTGCACGTGTGTTGATGGAAGGTTGGGTACGCGTTCCTGAAGATGTTTTGTTCTAGTTTGATTTGCCGACCCATTATTTAGCCTGAGAAAATTACTGTTGTGACCATTACTGGCCAAAATTTTGACTCAGCTATCGTTGGCATGGTAGGAAGTAATAAAAGCTATCAGAGAATACGTTTAAATATCTAAACTTGTTTATATTTAGAGGTAGATATTGTCCAGCCTCATCTTTCCTTTAAAAGTTTAAATGGATTTGTGCAGGTGAAATCCTACTTTGGAAAGACCCAAGGTAGGCAAAGGTCTCTTATTGCCCATACACGACGTCCTGTGGTGATGGGCAATGTGTGGCATCTCTGCCACAGGCACTTGATAAATCCAAGCACTTCAACTCTGGGACAGTAGCGCTGTCGCGGCAGTGGTTTTTTAGTGGAGGAACATATTTTGATATCTATTGCTGCTTTAAATCAATCCACAGATAAAGCTGAAAATTCAAGGCGATTGTAGGTACAATAGTGCTTATCAGGACAAGTGGCTCAAACTTGTTATTTTCATCCTTCCGGACTATGTATTCGAGGCAAATGTGTCATCTATTACTGACGTATCAATCCATGCATTGACTCAAGCACAACATCGTATTCAACAAGATTTACTGACAGCCCTAGATGCCTTTGCCATTCCTGAACCTTTAAAGTCGGCGGTGCATCATGCCGTGATGCTGGGAGGGAAGCGTGTTCGTCCAGCATTATGCTATGCCACAGCAGCACTAAAACCGAATCAGAATACCGCGGCGGTACGCCGTGCGGCGGTTGCGATTGAATTTATCCATTGTTATTCACTGGCACATGATGATCTGCCGTGTATGGACAATGATTTGCTGCGCCGTGGTCAGCCGACCTGTCATGTGGCTTATGGTGAAGATACCGCGCTTTTGGCAGGTGATATTCTACAGTCGATGGCCTTTGAAATTTTAGGCAGTCGTCTGTTTGATCAAGGTCCTGCGGTAGATGCTTCGATTGTGCTAAAACAAATGCAGATTCTGGCCACAGCCTCTTCGAAAATGGTCAATGGTCAGGTGTTGGATTTGCAGTCCGAAGGCAAAAAAATTGATCAGGACGTATTAGAAACCATTCATCGTAATAAAACCGGTGCCTTGATGAGTGCTGCGATCATGATGGCGGCGGTCACAATCTTTGAAGGTACAGATCTGGCGATTCCAAAGCTGCGTGAGTTTGGACAGGCGATTGGTCTGGCCTTCCAGGTGCAGGACGATATTCTGGATATTATTTCTGATACCGAAGTGTTGGGTAAAACAGCTGGCAAGGATGAGCAGGTAGAAAAATCGACATATCCTGCCTTGATGGGGCTGGAACAGGCCAAAGCCTATGCACAGCAATTGCATGATCAGGCCTTAGCCGCACTTGCTCATTTTGATGATCAGGCGGCAGAGCTGATCTCTATCACCCAGTTTTTACTTCAGCGTAAAAATTAAAATGCTTGAATCTGTTCATTGTTTTTATTTTGAGTGATTGTTCAGGTATTAAAAAAGCGGACTTTAAAGTCCGCTTTTTTTGATCGTTAATTTTATTTGGTTTCGTTATACAGACGTTCAGCCTGTTCAAAACGATCGGTAATTTCAGCCGTAGGTACTTTACCCATCAAGCTCACTACAATGATGGCAATGAATGAGCAGATAAAGCCCGGGATAATTTCATAGACACCTGTTGCTGCGAACAGGTTTTTCCATAAAATCACCATCACTGCACCCATAATCATACCTGCCAAGGCACCATTCAAAGTCATGCGTTTCCAGAACAGGGACAGAATGATCAGCGGGCCAAATGCAGCACCAAAACCGGCCCAGGCATAAGCGACCAGACCCAGCACTTTCGATTCAGGATTACCCGCCATCCAGATCGCCAGCAGGGCAATCAGCAGCACCATAAAACGGCCAACCCAAACCAGTTCTTTTTGAGATGCATTTTTGCGCAGGAAGGATTTATAAAAATCCTCTGTCAGCGTACTTGAGCAGACCAGAAGCTGACAACTTAAAGTACTCATTACTGCAGCCAAAATCGCAGCCAGGACAATACCGGCAATCCATGGGTTGAACAGAATTTTGGTCAATTCCATAAATACAGTTTCAGGATTGGCATTCACCACACTGGCCAGTTCCGGATGTTGCTGGAAATAAGCAATACCAAAGAAACCGGCAGCCACGGCACCAGCTAAGCACAGGATCATCCAGGTCATACCAATACGGCGTGCATTTGGAATTGACTTGACTGAATCTGCCGCCATAAAGCGCACCAGAATATGTGGCTGACCAAAATAACCCAAGCCCCATGCCAGTAGTGACAGGATGGCAACCGTACTTAAATCACCGACCAGATTCATGGCCTGTGGACGTGCCGCTTCAAGCGCCAGAGTGACCTGAGACATATCAGAGAAGGTCAACAGGGTCACAATTGGTGTGAGCAACAGCGCAAAGATCATCAGGCCGGCCTGAATGGTATCAGTCCAGCTGACTGCCAGGAAACCGCCAATAAATACATAACTGATGGTGGCAATGGCACTAATCCAGAGCGCCGTCGTGTAGGACATTTCAAACATGCTTTCGAACAGGCGCGCACCTGCCACCATGCCTGAGGCACAGTAAATCGCAAAGAAAATCAGAATCACAAAAGCCGATACAATACGTAAAATTTTCTTCTGGTCGTTAAAACGATTGGAAAAATAATCTGGAAGGGTCAGGGCATTGTACTGAACTTCTGTATGTACCCGCAAGCGGCCAGCCACCAGCAACCAGTTTAACCAGGCACCAATAATCAGGCCAATCGCAATCCACATTTCCGACAAACCAGAAAGATAAATTGCACCGGGCAGGCCCATTAGCAGCCAGCCACTCATATCGGAAGCCCCAGCGGAAAGTGCAGTAACAAAACTACCTAAACGACGGCCCCCTAAAATGTAATCGGAAAAGTTTGTGGTCGCACGATAAGCCATCAGGCCGATCACCACCATGGCGACAATATAAAAAAGAAAGGTAATTAACGTTGGATTTAGGGAGCTCATACGGTATCCATTTTCGAGTTGGACAGTAATCGAATAAGGACTTATGTTGATGATGAATGCTGTGGCGAAACACAGATCTGGCATCAAAGCCCAAAGGATTTCAAAAAATAACGCGAAATTTAAGCATAAATTCCAAATCTTTGCTGAGATTTTCGTGTTTAAACGAAAAATAGGCAGCGAATACGCTGCCTATGGATTTGAAAATGAAATTTTTTACTGAGGCGGACGACCCATCACGCCTCGAATCGTGTTCAGCACGTCTGCAGGCAAGACCACCGTTTTGGCATTCGGTGATTTGGCCATATCTTGCATGGCCTTGATATATTGCTCACCGAGTAAATAGGCAACCGGAATCTCATTACTACCAATTGCCGAAGTCACCATATCAATCGCACGTTGTGAAGATTCAGCCAGAACCACCTGTGCTTCTGCATCACGGCGCGATGCTTCCAGACGACCATCCGCTTCCAGAATGGCAGCCTGTTTTTCACCATCAGCTTTGGTCACGGTTGCACGACGTTGACGTTCAGCAGCGGCCTGTTCTTCCATCGCGGTTTGCATGGTGACTGACGGTTTAATATCTTGAATTTCAACGGTTTTAAGCGTGATACCCCAGTCCGAGATATCATCGGAAATACTGGATTTTAAACGTGCTTTAATATGATCACGTGATGATAGGGCATCATCCAGATCCATTTCACCGACAATCGAACGCAACGAAGTTTGTACCAGGTTTTGAATTGCCCAAGAATAGTTTTCAATGCCGTAGACCGCTTTTTCAGGTGTGGTCAGGTTGATATAGGCCACCGCATTCATGAGTAACACGGCATTATCACGGGTAATCACTTCCTGTGAAGGAATATCCAGCACAATATCTTTGGTGGTGACTTTATAAGCCACTTCATCAATATACGGAATGACAAAATTCAGACCCGGATTCAGCGTCGTATGGTATTTGCCCAAGCGTTGTGCGATCCATTTATAACCTTGCGGGACAATACGTACCCCTTTAAAAATCGTAATCGCCACAAAGGCCAAAAATGCGATAACAATTATAGTTCCACCAGACATATCTTATTCACCTTTTTCATTTTGATAATGTGTGCTGTGGGGTTGAACCACCAGATCATTCCCCAGAATATCCACGACGCGAACACGGTCACCGACCTGAACCTGATCCAGAGTACGACATTCCCATTCATCTGAGCCTAAAACCGGCATCGGGAAACGTACTCTGATTTGTTCATTTTCAAGATTGGTTTGAATGACCATACCAATCTGGCCAATCGTCGCTTCACGAGACAGACCAGCTTTGGTTTTATCAATCGAAAGTGGCTTGATAAATTTAAACCATGCCAGCGTACAGAGGACGGATAGAGCAATCCAGGTCAGGATCTGGGTGGTCAGTCCCATCATCGGGAACATCCAGTATAAAATGCCCACTAAAATGGCGCCGATACCAAACCACAGGGCAGCAAAAGCGGGTAGAAGCAATTCCGAAAGAATCAGCAAAACGCCTAATACAAACCAGTGCCAGGGTTCAATAACAAATTCCATATCGTGACCTATATCGCTAAGTGTTTAATTAATCATCATTATGTGATTAAGCCCAATGTAACAGATGCCGGTTCAGATGAATATAAAAAATTCGTACCTTAGAATTTCGCAGCACGTGCTGGTTTAAATGCAGCAGGGGACTGTTTGAAATCAGTAATCATTTTCTGGATGGCCCGGATTTTTAACTGTGCTGCTTTTTCACCTTCAAGAATGGTTTGATTGCTGGCCTTTAAATCCAGGGTGCCAATATGGCCAACTTTGGGCTGAATCACGACATTGGCCTGCTTCAGTTCTTCATGAATACTTTGCTGACCCATAATATTAATGGTCTGATCCAGCAGGCCCCACATATTCACAGCTTTGTTGCTGTCAGGACGTGCAGAAATATCCACCGCAATCACCAGATCGGCACCCATATCCCTGGCAGTTTTGACTGGAATCGGGCTGACCAGTCCACCATCAATATATTTCAGCCCGCCAATGGTGGCCGGGACAAATACATTGGGAATACTGCAAGAAGCGCGCACCGCCTGTCCGGCATTGCCTTTAATAAAGTCTGCCTTGCGTCCCGTATCCAGGCGGGTCGCCACCGCAGCAAACCGTATCGGGAACTGCTCAATCGGTTTATTTGCCACATTTCTGTTGACGAAATCCTGTAACTTTTGTCCGGCAATAATCCCTTGCCGATTTAAGGTTAAATCACGGATGTCCGATTCCTTAAAATTCAAGGCAATTTGCTGCAACTGATACGGTGATTTGCCGCTGGCATATAGACTGCCGACAAAACTGCCGGCACTGGTGCCTGTGACAATTTTCGGTTTAATGCCGTGTGACTCCAGTACCTTAATCACGCCAATATGGGCGAAGCCTTTCGCACCGCCGCCGCCAAGTGCAATTGCAATCACGGGTTCGCGGGCCTGAAGTGGGGTAGGAGTCGGTGTGGTTTTACTGGCTTTATCACATGCAGCCAGACTGAGGCCAAGACAGCCAATCAGAGCATAAGACGCTAATTTCATTGTGGTAAATGATCACTAAGTCATCAAAATATAGGCTATCAGAGCAAAAAAACAGGATTTTGCCTAGTCTTTTTTCAACAGCTTTTGTAAAGGCCTGGCAATCCAGTCCGGATTTTTTGCCGAAATCTTGCCTTGATAATGTGCATAAATCTGCACCAGATCATGTTCATAATCGCCCGTCGGCTGATAGACACCCAGAATATGAATGGTTTTAATATCATAATCAAAAGCCAGCATGACAATAGGCAGGCCGGCCTGATCGGCAATATGATAAAAACCACTGCGGATTTTTTCTGGCGCTTTACGTGAACCTTCGGGTGCCATACCGACCCAAATCTGGGTTTTTTGCTTGATGATTTCCACGATCTGCTGGGTATGACCTTGTGGACTATCCCGAACCACCGGAATCACCCCAATCCATTCAAGTAAGGGCTTTAATGGGGTATGGAACAGGCTGTTTTTACCAAAAATAGTGACCTTTAAGCCGATAGCTAAGAGTGCAATAAAACCATGCCAGGCATCAATATTGGACGTATGTGGAGAAATAATCGCAACGGCTTTTGGTAAATTGGGAAACTCACCTTCAAGCTGCCAGCCCTGCGCTAAAAAGATCCGTTTAAAAAAATAACGGCTGAGTCGATTGCCTCGACTGGGCACCAAGGGAGGTAATTCTGGAAAGTGCTTTTTGGTCATGCTTAAAGTCTCTTCCTGACACATATTTTTCTTTATTTTTAATGATATTAGGCTTTTACTTTGGTTTTTTCATTGGCAAAATGTCCAGCTTGTTGAATGATTTCTGCTTCTTTTGCCTATTAAGGACCCAGCATGCCGAATATGCGGAATACTTACATTGTGTTGTTTTCCCTGTATTGGGCGCAAGGATTGCCAGTCGGATTTATGACCCATGCTTTGCCGGTGATCTTACGGGCAGAAGGAGTGTCGCTGGCACAGATCGGTGGTTTTGGCCTGCTCATGCTGCCTTGGTCAATCAAGGTGTTTTGGGCGCCATTGGTCGATCGTTATGGCTCTCAAGCCACAGGGCATTATCGAAGCTGGATTATTCCGCTGCAATTGCTCTCGGTGGCAGTGCTGATCGCCTTGTCCTTTTTGCCCATTCAGGCTTTAGATCAGCCGGTTTATCTATTGGCCTTTTTTATTGCATTACTGTTTATGAATGGCGTAGGCGCGACACAGGATATTGCCACCGATGCACTTGCCGTCAATATTCTGAAAAATGAACAGCAGCATTGGGGCAATACCTTTCAGGTCATTGGATCACGTTTGGGGTTTATTGTCGGTGGTGGTGCCATTTTACTGTTTTTAGACCTATTGCAATGGCAAAGCACTTTTCTACTTTTGGCTGCACTGGTTTTTCTAAATACACTGCCTGTTTTAAAATTTAAAGAGCCACAGCATCACTCGGTCGCGTCTGAGCAAATTACTACTTCTACTCAATTCACAATCAAAGCCTATTTTCGGTATTTTTATACGCATCCAAGCTTGCGCTGCTGGTTGCTGGTCTTGCTGACATTTAAAGTCGCAGATGGGCTATCTGGCCCTTTGCTGAAGCCTTTAATGGTCGATCTGGGTCTGAGCTTTACTCAGATTGGTGTGTACGTGACCATGCTGGGTGCAGGTGCTGCCCTGATTGGAGCTGGTCTGGCAGGCTATTGCCTGAAGTTCTTTTCACGTCGTTATTGTTTAATGTCTTTTTCGGTGCTCAAAATACTGAGCTTAATGGCCTATGCCTGGCTGGCAGCACAATATGAAGCCCAGCTTAAAGTCGAAAACTGGCTGATTTATACTATTAATGCAGCAGAAGATCTGGTTTCGGCAATGCTCTTGGTGGTAATGCTGACGCTCATTATGCAATACAGCCGTAAGCGTCTGGCCGGGACTGATTTTACTTTTCAAGTCTCAATTATGGCGACGGTAAGTGGTGGCTTATATATGTTGAGTGGGATATTGGGGGATTATTTAGGCTATGCAAAATATCTAACCTATATTGTTTATATCAGCATAGTGCTTCTATTGCCTATCGTATTTTGGGGGAGAGTCGATCAGCAATCACAGTCATCATGAAATATGAATTAAAGCTGACTGAAAAAAAAGCAATCTATTTTAAAAGTGTGGTTAATACATATTATAGATAAAAGTATGAGATAAAAATGATTTCAAACTGATTTGAAAGTTGTTAAATTCTTGATGTTTTCAAGTAGCTTGTTGTGTAGCTAGGGTTAAAAGTGTAAGTCCAGTCAAATACATGACATGATACGTGGGCTTTTAACTCGACATATATTGCGTGAGTCGTCTTTCGAGATCATAACCAAGCTATTTCATAATTATAGATATTCCACACGGTGTAGGTTTCAGTTGAGATCACCGAACTTCCAATGCCAATGAACATGTGTTCACTATGGAGAATTTAATGAGTCAAGTTTTAACAGGAAAGTTTTTAGCTAAAGGATTAGCAGTAGCAGTAACAACATTGATGATGGGGACTGTTGCACATGCTGAAACACAAGAGCAAAAAGAAATTAAGCAGCTGCGCCAAGAAATTGAAGCATTAAAAGCATTAGTATTACAGCAGCAACAAGTTCAGCAAACTCAAGCAGTGCAAATAGAACAAGTCAAAGCAACCCCACAACAATCAGCAGCTGCACCGAAAGCCCTAAGTACAAAATCAGATACTGAAGTGAAGCTATATGGTTTCGTTCGTGGTGATGCGAACTATATTATTGAAGGTTCATCAGGTGACTTCTCTGATGTTGCTAACGTTGGCAACGGTAAAGCGAATCAACCCAATGCTCAACAAACCAGAGATAAATTTGTGGCAACAGCAAAAACAACACGAATAGGTTTAGATTTTAAAACCAATGTTGAAGGTGCAGAAATTGGCGGTAAACTTGAAAGTGATTTTGCAGGTACTAACGATTCATTCCGTGTACGTCAAGCATATTTAACCTATGAAAATTGGTTGATTGGTCAAACACAATCTACCTTCTTGTCAAATCATGCACCATTTATGATTGACTTCAGCACCAACGTCGGTGGGGGTACTACCCGTCTACCAATGGTTCGTTATGGTTTTGATTTGACACCGGCAACGCAATTGTTCCTGGCTGCAGAAAAACCAAACTCAAGTGCTACAGACATCAAATCAAGCGTACCAACATTGACTGCTAAATTAGCACACAACTTTGATGATAAAAAAGGTAATGCGTCTGCGCGTGCTTTAGTTGAAGTTTATAAAGATGAAAACATTAATAAGCGTAAAGCAGGTTGGGGTTTAGCTGCAGGTACAACCTATCAAGTGCTTGATCCTTTAAAAGCGACGCTAGATGTCAGCTACACCAAAGGTGTGAACGGTATTCTGTATGGTACCAATGCCAATCCTGCATTTGTAGATGATGAAAATGACCGTAATATTGAGCAAAATGAAATTTGGGCGGTACAAACGGGCTTAACCTACAGCATTTTACCTAACCTAAAAACCTCAGTTGGTTATGGTGCATTGTTTGCTGATAAAGACTCAGACTATGCAAAAGTCAATGCTAGTGCAAACAAAGAGGTACAACAAGCGTGGGCGAATATGGTGTATTCACCGGTTAAACCACTTGAGTTTGGTGTTGAGTATGTCAACGGTGAGCGTAAAGAATTTAATAATAAGAAATTCAAAGATAACCGTATTGGTTTAATGAGCAAATATAGCTTTTAATTGATGATGTAAAGCTAAATAAAAAAATCCCACCACTTGGTGGGATTTTTTACATCAATCCCTTAGGAGAAGATTTTTTTAATGACGCCTAGGGATTCGTACAGGCTTAAAATACAAATTCTAATTTAAACTGTGTAATCTAAAAAAAGCGGTGCTTCGGCACCGCTTTTTTATACTTGAAAATACAAAACTTAGCAATTTTAGTTCTGATGCTTAAAGTGTCAGGCTGATAACATGACTATAAACCTTAGCCTGCCTTTTTTAAAACTATGACTATTCAAGCTGTTTTATTTGACCTTGATAATACCTTGACCCATCGTGATCTCACCGCACAAGCGTATAGCCGCTCTCTGGCAGAGTATTATGCTCCGGCTCTGGCACAGGTCGAACCAGAAAAAATTATCGAAATAGTACGGCGCATCGATAATGGCGGTTATCCGAAAAAGGAATTGTTGACGCATGGCAGTATCGGGGCTTCGGCGGCTTATGCCTTATTACAGGAGCTCTCCTGGTTAAATCCTCCCAGTCTAGAAGAGCTGGCACAGTTCTGGTTCAGCCAGTTTGGTCGTTGCGCTGTAGAAATGCCAGATGCCAAGCTGGTACTCGAGCAGTTGAAATCCCAAGGCTATCAACTGGCGATTGTTTCCAATGGTGGACACGACACCCGTTTAAATACCATTCGGGGTTTGGGGATTGCCGGTTATTTTGATGAAATCATCAGTTCGGGATTAGTCGGCTTCAGCAAACCCCAACCAGAAATTTTCCAGATTACTGCACAACGTTTAGGCGTCTTGCCTGAACATTGTTTATATATTGGCGATCATCCAATCAATGATATACAAGGGGCAAAAAATGCCGGAATGCATGCCTTGTGGATGCAGGGCTTTCATCCTGATGCCGAAGAAATCCAATATAAAATCCAGCAGCTACCTGAAATTTTCACGCATTTACAACGGCTGAATCAGCTTTAATTCAAGTGATGCGTAAACAATTAATCGCTTCAGCCCACTGTGCTGATTTGCAGCGAGGACATTGTTGTGCAGCTGTAGAGAGGTTTTGAACCTGACCGCAATAAATACAGGCATATAAACGGTCTGCTTTCACCTGCTCCACGATCGAACAGGTTTTAGGAAATAGTGGCAAGCCGTATTTCACCTGATCATCGGTAAAATATAACACACTGAATTTACCGTCTGTTTCCAGTAAACCGGTACGCACCTGACCCAGATGTTCTACGCCTTGCTGGCGCATTTCGGCAAAGAATTCATCATGTGACATTTTGCCTTTTTTAATTTCCTCAATGACCAGCAGGCCATCTTCCACAATATAAATCGGTTTGCCTTCCAGTAGGTCTTCAAACCATTGGTATTTCATCATCAGCCAAGTGGTCAGGCGATACATCAGGATAATCACTGACATTACCAGAACTGCCTGAATCAGGGGAATATCTTCGGTAAACATCGGGTCACCGGCAATTGAGCCCAGGGCGAGAATGATCGCGACTTCAAAGATGGAAAGCTGTCGTACACCACGTTTTCCGGTCAGCCGTAAAAACAGGATAATCATGATATACATGACTATACAACGTAGCAAAATCTCTGATGCAAAGCTCCAAGTCGTATCATGAATAAAGATCGAGACCCAATCCATTAAGCTGTTCCTATATAACGCGTTGAGCTGAGTCTAGCAATGTGGCAGGTTTATTTACTGCTGTGTTTATGTAAGCTTTTGAATATAAAATATATTATTAAAAAATAGAGCGAATTTATAATCAGATTTATTTATGAAGTAGCTAGAAGTTTCATGTAAATATTGCATAAATATTCATCACTTTAATTGTGATTCAGCTCACACTTTATTCCAAGTTGGTTTAGGACACTAAAATGATTATCTTATTGAAATTTAAATAATAATTTATAAATACTCTATCTTTTCATAGGCTTAAGTGTTTGGAAATTTGTAAGTAATTCACCAAAATTAAGTAAAAATCTGTAGTTTGTGCTCTGAAAAATGAGGCAGTCATAAGCCTAAAAATTTGTTTTCTAAATGAAAAATTATTGATTACGGTTCTAAGAGGGAAAATTATTGTGAAAAAAATATTCACATTTTTAACAGTGTTTGGTTTGAGTACGGCAGGCTATGCAGATGCCAATTGGGGCTATATGCAGCCTGAACAATGGTCGAATTTAAGCCAGAAATATACTGCCTGTGATGGTGCGAATCAGTCGCCAATTAATATTGAGCGGACGGTAAAAGCACAACTGGAACCGCTGAAATTTAGTTATAACACCATGATTCAAGCCATTGAAAATAAAGGTCATACCATTCAGGTGGACTTTGCCGAAGGTGGTGAGCTGGAGCTAGATGGGGAGCGTTTTGAACTGAAACAGTTCCATTTGCATAGTCCGAGTGAGAACCTGATTCAAGGTAAAAGTTATCCTTTAGAGATTCATTTTGTCCATGCCAATGCTGATGGTGAGCTGGCAGTGGTTGGTATGATGTTTGAGCAGGGGCAGGACAGCCAGATGCTAAAACAGATGTGGAAGCGTTTGCCGAAAAAGCAGGGGGAAAAAGTCGTGTTAAAAACACCACAGCCTGTCAATCAGTTGCTGCCTAAAAATCTGGATTATTATCGCTTTAGTGGCTCGCTGACCACCCCACCTTGTTCAGAGGGTGTGCGCTGGCTCATTTTAAAAGAGATCCAACAGGCTTCAGCCAAACAGATTGCTGAATTTTTCAAATTAATGGGGCATCCGAATAACCGTCCGGTACAGCCATTAAATGGTCGTGTCATTGTGGAATAATCATTTTGTTTGCGCCATTCGCCTACACATTGATGGCCTGAAAAGGCAATTTAAGGTTGTAGGTGATGGCTCTTTTCAATCTGTTTAATTAACTGATGGCTCGCATCATGAATATACTGGCTATGTTGGGTCAGTAAAGCTTGATGCTTGAGCTGTTTCTGGTTTTTAGGCTGTAATAAATGTTGTTGCAGAATTTCCTCGGAATGAAACAGTTCAAATGCCAATTGATTCAGGTTTGGGTCATAAATTTGACTATGTACAAATATATGCAGTTCTTTAGAAAAGACCGGAATCAATTCCAGATATTCGGTTTCTAGCGTATGTAAGATATTTTGAGTACTTTGCTGATGTAACTGCATTTGTTCAATGAAGTCAGCACTATAACGGCGAATACGATAAAGTGTCGGCAGCATCGTGACAAAGAATTTTTGTTTTTGCATGTCTTGTAAGGCATTATCACGATTTTGTGCCAAATGATTTAAATATAAGGGCACACTAATGGCGACAAAAATTGCAAACACAGATCCTAGCGCTTGTACCCATGCAGCGAGTTCCTGATTAAAGATTAAATCTGCCTGAGTTGCCATCTGAATCTCCTTTCAGCACAGTCACAAATTAAGTTATTGTTATATTGTTTGATATTAAACAAAATTTATTTGCATAAGGTGTATATTTGTGTCGATAACTGGCATACACCTGTCTCATAAAACCGTTAAACTTAATAATCTGTCCTGCTTATTTTGAATATCATGTCTTTCAATTTAAAAACCATGATTCAGCCATTCACAGCGCTTTCGACACAGCAGAAAAAGCTGGATCGCCTGATTGATAAAATTGCACAGCAGAAGCTTGAGCTGGCACAGTGGCAGCAGGCCGAAGAAGAGATTCGACAATATACACAGCAAAATTTCATACCGGTCTATCATGAATTGCATGGTGTTTTGTTTGAGCAGCTTGAACAATTGTGGCAGCATCTGCATGAGGCAGAATTTTCCAAGGCCGAGATCGTCGTACTGGATGAAAAAATTCAATCTCTGGTGGCTTACTTAAAAGATTCACAGGCAATGTCGGTGCAAGAAGCTCGTAAAGTCAATGAAATTGATAGTTACTATCAGCAGCTCAATGAACATATCCAACTCAGAAAAAATCAGAAAAAGACCAATGCACCAGAAGGGTTTTCCGAAGATCAAAATGGTATAGATCAGGCCGACACAGATGTGTTTGAAGAATGGGATAGTGAACATTTTCAACAAGTACGTGAGCAAGCCAGATTAAAACGCCAGCAGGAAAAACAGGCGCAGGCAGCAGCGATGGCAGAGCAGTCATTGAAAACCGTGTATTTAAAAATTGCGGCGGCCATTCATCCTGACCGTGAAGCGAATGATGTCAAGAAAATAAAAAAGACAGAGTTGTTGCAACATGCCAATCAGGCTTATGAAAAGCAGGATTTATTTGCTTTATTGAAAATGCAGCTTCAGATTGAACAAGACCGAGATCCTTCACAAAAGAGTTTAACTGCAGAGCAAATCAAGCTTTATCAACTGGCGTTAGATGCGCAGAGTCAGACATTACAAGCTCAAATTGATGCGTTAATTGAGACTTTGGTGTGGTCGCATAAAACCAAAATTGCGGTGAAAAAGACGAAAGGGAAAGTTCAAATTGCTGATCTGTATAAGCAGATTGATGAAGATACTTTGGCCATAAAGCAGCAGATTAAAGTAGAAAAAGAACGCTTGAGATATATCAAGAAGGTGAGTGGCTTAGAGATGTTTTTAAGGCATGGGATGCTTTAATCCCTTATTCGTATAATAACTCTAGATGTAATAATGAAAATTCCCTCTCCTGAGCAAGTTTTAAAGCACTGCTTTGAAACGAAGCGCAAGTGAGGGTCAGGGAGAGGTAATAAAATTTGCTAATCTAAATAAAAATAATTAAAAAATTCCATGAATAAAAAGCTAGATCCTCAATTACTCGCTTTCGCCAAATCCATGCGCCACACCGCTACCGATGCTGAATATCTCATGTGGCAAGTTTTACGTGCCAAGCGTTTTATAAATCTTAAATTCCGTCGTCAGCATGTAATTGCACCGTATATTGTGGATTTTTACTGCCATGACATTGGTTTAGTGATTGAGTTGGATGGTGGTCAGCATGGAACGGATGATGCAAAAGAATATGATGTTGAACGGACTAAGTTTTTAGAGGCTTTGGGTTTAAAATTGGTGCGTTATTGGAGTCATGATGTGTTGGGAAAGACGGATGTGGTTTTGGAGGATTTGTGGCAGGTGTGTACTGAGCTAAAACTAAAAAATGTAAAAGTTCCCTCTCCCTCGGGGAGAGGGCTAGGGTGAGGGAAGAATTTATAATGAAAGAAATTTAAAAGCACCTCTCCCTGACCCTCTCCTAAAAGGAGAGGGAACGCCATTGTGAAATTCATGCAGGCATTAAATCAAATGACGCTCCCTCTCCCTATGGGAGAGGGCTGGGGTGAGGGTTACATACTTGCCATAATTTTTTGAACTAATGCCATTTTTTGTTCACGTGTCAGCAGATTTATATCTTTTTCTTCAATAAACTCATCTAATGCCGCGACTTGCTTTCCTTTCATATCTTTATAACCGGCAAATTCCTGATAAAAACGATTTAGGTCACACATTTTTACAGTAGCTTTTCCTTTAGGAGTATGAGCTCTTAAGAAATAATGGTCAGGATAATCACAATGATTTGCAGGTACTCGCTCAATATGATTTTCATATGTATCATAGAAAGGGTGAATGATTTTAAAACGACCACTTGTGCTCGGATAGGAAGGTTGTGAGCAGGCTCTATCGCCATCTACATGAGGATTTTTGTCACCTTTTTCTCCATTGCAATCAGGACAGATGACTATTAAATTCTTTGGTTCAAATAAGAATTGAGGAAATAAGGATTTTGGTAAAATGTGCTCTACTTGCCAATGTAATCCATGAGTTGAAAAAATATACTGTTTACAATAAAAGCAAGTAAGTTTTTGATCAGATAGATAGTGAGCACGAACTAGAGATCTAAAAGCTTTCATATTTTTATTTGTCGTATCATTCCAAAGTTGATAATTTTTTTTGTCATAGTTATCAATAAACTTTTGAAGTTCACTAGGTATTAGACACACTTGCATTTTAACCTCTATAGCTCTCAACAAGGTTAAAAAGAATTCGTACCTTATCCTCTTGGTCTATTTTATTTTGATTAATTAAGTTTTTTATATGTTCTATTAAATCTAAAGACTCTTTGTCTAATTCGGTTATTTCTTGGTTATTTAATTGGTTTAATATTAAAATCAATTTTCTAATTAAATATTCGTTATTGTTGCCAGGAAAGTTGAAAACCTCAGAAAGTTGGAAGTCTGATGATCTATTGATTGTATCGCTTGAATTAATTAAATTATTTTTTGATAGATCTAATATGAAGCTTTCATTGTCTAGATTTGATATGAGTAACGGAGAATGAGTAGCAATGAAGAAATGGCAACCCTTGTAATCTTTTGATAATAATTGAATAAGTTCAATAATCTGTTTTTGCCATTCAGGATGTAGATTAATCTCAGGTTCATCAATACATATTAAAGCATTATCTTCTAAGGCATAAATCAATGATAGACCAATTGAGAGAACTGATATTTGCCCAGAACTTAAATCCCTATAAAATAATTCATATGAATGATCTTTTAAAGCAAACCTAATCTTGGATATATTTAAAATTCCACAACGCATTAGTTCATAGCATGCTGGATAGTCAATTAGTTCATCTAAATAAATCGTTTTATTTTGAAAGGATTGAATATCATTAAATATCTTTTTTATCTGGATTGCTGTTTTTTCAGTTGTTGAAACAGTAAGTAAAACCTCTTCTAATATTTTTAATAGCTTGTTTCTATTTTTAATCTCAAATGTGAGTTTTACGTTTCCTTTAATATTTAGGAAATCGAATAATATTTTTATTTTTTTCAGAATTGATGGTTGCTCAATCGATTTAATGGCAACAAAAGGTAATATTTTTTCTAAATTAAGAGTATATGGTCGAGATAAATTGACTGGTAAACCATAATTGATAAAAATTCTATAAAGCTCTGATTTGAAATAATCAACATCAGTCTCAATAGGTGTTTTTTTTATCTTATGTAAATCTGAGTGTTCGATATTTGTTAGTTTAATGTATTTAGGATTAAAAAAATCAGGGAATTTATTGTTTAAAGTATTTGATATTGCAATAATTTTATTGAAGTTATAGGCTGGTGAATCTAGAGTTGTACTAATAATTGAATTCAGTAATCGACTTTTACCAGTTGCATTATTACCAGTAATAATAGTAAAAACATTTTGAAAGGGTTTTAGTCTGCTGGCATTACAGAAGTTCAGAGTCTTTTTATGAAAATTATAAGTTTGTATGTATGGCATATAAATGTATAAAGGACTGAATAATCAGCCCTTTATACTACGAAATTGGTTGAATTAACAACACATTAAAGCGCAGCAATTTGCTCCATATTCGCTTTAATTTTCGCTAACTGATCAGCAAACTCAGCAAGTTTTACTTTCTCGCCTTCAACAACCGCAGCAGGCGCTTTCGCCACAAAACCTTCATTGCCAAGTTTAGTTGCAATTTGGTCATGCTGTTTTTGAACCTTGTCTAAGTCTTTTTGTAGACGACCCAATTCCGCTTTAGGGTCAATTAAGCCCTTCATTGGAACGAATACAGACACATGACCCACTACAGATGAAGAAGACAATGGCGGTTGTTCACCGTCCGCAAGGAAAGTAATGCTCTCAACTTTAGCCAACGCAGTGAATAACGCTTCAATACGTGTGATCTGCGCTTTTTCAGCATCAGTCGTGTTTTGAAGAAGAACAGGCAACAAGCGAGCATTACCTAGACCCATCTCACCACGGATGTTACGTACCGCACCAATCAAACCTTGAAGCCATTGCATATCTGCTTCAGCTTGTTCGTTGATTTTCGCTTCATCTGCAACAGGGTACTGAGCCAACATGATTGTTTCGCCAGAAATGTTCAGTTTCGGCGCAAGCGTTTGCCAAATTTCTTCTGTCAAGTAAGGCATCAACGGATGTGCCAAACGTAAAGACGCTTCCATCACAGCAAGAAGAACACGGCGGATTTCAGCTTTACGTTCTACCGAGATATTTTCATCATTCAGAACAGGCTTAGTCAGCTCGACATACCAGTCACAATATTCATTCCAAATGAACTCGTAAATCGCTTGTGCAGCCAAGTCTAAACGATAGGTTGCAAATGCTGTTTGCACTGCTTGTTCTGCTTTTTGTAGACGGCTTACAATCCACTGTTCAGGCAATTCCCAAAGGTCTTGACGTACTTCTTGACCAATCACTTGTTCTTCGCAGTTCATCATCACGAAACGGGTTGCGTTCCAGATTTTGTTGGCAAAGTTACGGTAACCTTCAACACGCTTCATGTCGAACTTGATGTCACGACCTGTGTTGGCAAGCGCACAGAATGTGAAACGAACCGCATCTGTACCGTAAGATTGAATGCCTTCAGGGAATTCTTTACGCGTTGATTTTTCAATTTTCGATGCTTGTTTCGGGTTCATCAAACCAGTGGTACGTTTTTGTACTAAAGTTTCAAGATCAACACCGTCAATCAAGTCTAATGGGTCAAGCACGTTGCCCTTAGATTTAGACATTTTCTGACCTTCGCCATCACGTACCAAACCGTGAACGTACACGGTTTTAAACGGAACTTGCGGTGTGCCATCTTCATTTTTCATGAAGTGCATGGTCATCATGATCATGCGGGCAACCCAGAAGAAGATGATGTCAAAACCAGTCACAAGTACATCAGTCGGGTGGAAAGTATTTAAGAAATAGTTTTCTTTATCTTTGGCTTCATCGCCAGTCCAACCTAAAGTTGAGAACGTCCAAAGACCCGATGAGAACCATGTATCGAGTACGTCTTCGTCTTGGTCTAATTGAACATCGGCAGGGATATTGTTTTTCGCACGAACTTCAGCTTCGTCACGACCTACATAAACATTACCATCTACATCGTACCAAGCAGGAATGCGGTGACCCCACCACAATTGACGCGAGATACACCAGTCTTGGATGTTGTTCATCCAGGCCATGTACATGTTGCTGTATTGCTCAGGTACAAATTTAATCTCGCCATCTTTCACCGCTTTAATTGCAGGCTCAGCAAGAGGGGCAATTTTCACATACCATTGGTCAGTAAGTAGAGGCTCAACGATCACGCCTGAACGGTCACCGCGAGGTGGTTTAAGCGTATACGGTTGGATTTGCTCTAACCAGCCTTCAGCTTCAGCTTGTTCAACTAATTTTTTACGTGCTTCAAAACGATCTAAGCCCACATATTCCGCAGGTGCAGGGATGGTTTTAGAAATTTGCTCGCCTGCTTTTGCGATGTATTCAAACTCAGCCAACACTTCAGCATTTTTGTTGAAGATGTTGATGATTGGCAATTCGCAGCGTTTACCCACTTCATAGTCATTGAAATCATGCGCAGGGGTGATTTTTACACAGCCGGTACCGAATTCTTTGTCAACATATTCATCTTTAACAATTGCCACGCTACGACCGGTAATCGGCAGGATGATGTTTTTGCCGACAAGATGCGCATAACGCTCATCATCCAGGGCAACTGCAATGGCAGTATCACCGAGCAGGGTTTCAGGACGGGTGGTTGCGACCACGATATAATCTTTGCCATCGTGCGTGCGCAATGATTTATCTTCAAAGAAATATTTCAGATGCCACAATGAACCTGCTTCTTCTTTATCAGACTCAACTTCTAAGTCAGAAAGCGCCGTTTGTAATTTTGGATCCCAGTTAACAAGGCGTTTACCACGGTAGATCAAACCTTGTTCATGCAGTTTTACAAATACCTCTTTGACCGCATTGGATAGACCATCATCCATAGTGAAGCGTTCACGTGACCAGTCTACAGAAGAACCCAAACGACGGATTTGACGGGTAATGTTACCGCCAGACTGTTCTTTCCATTCCCAGACTTTTTCGATGAACTTTTCACGGCCCAAGTCATGACGGCTAATACCTTCTGCACCAAGCTGACGTTCTACCACCATTTGGGTGGCAATACCGGCGTGGTCAGTACCCGGTTGCCAAAGCGTATTTTTACCTGACATACGGTTATAACGGGTCAATGCATCCATGATGGCATTGTTAAAACCATGACCCATGTGCAAGTTACCAGTGACGTTTGGCGGCGGAATCATGATACAGAAAGATTCGCCTTTTTCAGACGGCTTAAAGTAACCACGCTCTTCCCAAGTTTGGTACCATTTTTTCTCGATCTCGGTCGGATCGTAGGTTGTCGCGATATTTTGCGCTGAGTCAGTCATAGTCTAAACAGATCAAAAGTGAATGAAAAATTGGATCTATTGTAGCAAAAAAAATAGTGCATGCGGCAGCTTAACCAAATGCAAACTTTAGCCAATTGGCATGCAGAGCAACTCGTCGTATGATGCAAAGATAAAAAACGCGACTCATCGCAGAAGATTAAAAAGGATAACAAGATGAGCTATAGCATTTCCCTGAAGATCCAGCCTGAAACCCATCAGCGCTTTATCGACCTTCATTCTAGATTAAATGCCGGTGATCCAGACAGTCTGGCTAAACCGCTCGGTGAAAATCTGGCCGATATGGCCTGTGAAATTATTGACCAGATTTTTGGTCAGATGGTGCAGATCGCGAAATCTCCCGACAGTGAATCTGAAAAAGTGATTCAGCACATTATTGAGACGACACGTAAATATATGCCTTGGTCGGTTTCCTTATTTGGCAATGAACGGCTCATGCCCATGGTGAATTATCTGCATCGCATGACCTATACGCATGACGGCGATATTTTTGTGCGTTATCCGGTGGAAAAGATGCTGGTGATGGAGTTACTGGGTTGTGTGGATCAGATGAAAACCGGCAATCATCAGTATGTCTCGCCGGCACTCAAAGCCTTTACCCAGGTCGTTGATCAGGGCGTGACCTGTCTGATCCGTGAACCGAAAAACCTGTTGAAGTTTAATGTTGTGGTCGATAAAACCTTAAATGGGGTGATTCACCTAACCACCCAGCTCGGCTATAAACGTTTTGACAAGCTCGGTAGCATCTATGATGCTGATACGATGCGTTATTATTTCGAGCATTTACTGGCATTTCTGGAAGATGAAAGGCCGCACCATATTTATTAAAACAAAGGAAACAGGATTTCATGGCGAAAGTTGAAAGTTTAAATGGAAAAGTGGTCTGGATTACTGGCGCATCTTCAGGGATTGGCAAGGCGATTGCACAGCAATGTGCCGCACAGGGAGCGCAGGTGGTATTGACTGCGCGCCGTCATGAAGAACTGGAAAATGTGCGCCAAAGCCTGATCAATCCGGATCAGCATATTTCCATCACGGCTGATATCACCGATGAAAGTCAGGTTCGCCATGCCTATGAGCAGGTTGTGCAACAAAAAGGCCGGATTGACTGGCTGATCAATAATGCCGGACTCAGTCAGCGTGCCCTGATTGCAGAAACCACCATGCAGACTGAACGCGCCATTATGGAAGTCGATTATTTCTCGCAGGTATTTTTGACCAAAACCGTACTGCCAAATTTTCTGGCACAAAAAACCGGCCGTATCGTGTTTATTTCCAGTGTTGCAGGTTTGCTCGGTACACAATATCGCGCGTCTTATTCCGCAGCCAAAGCAGCAATTCATATGTGGGCCAACAGCCTGCGTGCTGAAGTGACAGATCAGGGGGTTGGCGTATCGGTGATTTTCCCCGGTTTTGTTAAAACCAATGTGTCCCTGAACGCTTTAAATGGTCAAGGGAAGCCGCAAGGGCATGCAGATGAAGCGATTGAAAATGGTCTGTCCGCAGAAGATTTTGCCCGTCAAACTGTACAAGCTTTGCAGAGTGGCGAAGAATATATCGTGATTGGCGGCAAGAAAGAAAAACTCGGGGTACTGGTGTCGCGTATTTCGCCAAAAGTCCTGTACAAGATGATTCGCAGAACCAAGGTGAAATAGATCATCCAGACTCAATAAAAAGGGCAGTATTGCCCTTTTTTGATCGCTCTGAAAAAGAAAATTAGAACAAACCTACAATTTAATTTCTGGAGGAGCTGACGCAAAGTGTGCACAACCCATCACACAGATATGCAGAAAATTACCTTTTCACTCTGGTACTTAAGTCAAAAACCGCTATGTTAGTTAAAAATAATAGTGAATTGGAATACGCTCATTCGATGAAAACACCAGTGCCAGATTATCTCAAGCATGTTTTAAGCTCCTGCCAAGACAATGATAAAGGGGCCTTGGCCGACTATATTCCTGAGCTGGCAGCAGTCGATCCAGAGAAGTTTGCTTTGGCACTCTCCACCGTAGATGGCACGATCTATTCCACCGGTGATGACGAGGTTGAGTTCACCATGCAGTCCATGTCCAAGCCTTTTGCCTATGCCTTGGCCTTGCAGAAAGTCGGCCTGACCAAGGTCATGGAAAAAGTGGGCGTGGAACCTTCGGGCGAGGCCTTTAACCAGATTTCACTGGAGAAAGACACCAATATTCCGAAAAATCCGATGATCAATTCGGGTGCCATTACTGCCCATTCCCTGATTCCCTATAAACGCACAGTATCCCGGGCGGAACAGTTGCGCCGTTTTTTAAGCGGTTTGGCTGGACGTGAACTGAGTTTTGATACCGATGTATATACCTCTGAACTGAAAACGGCGTTTCGTAACAGATCCTTGGGTTATATGCTGCGTACAGTAGGAGTATTGGAAGAAGATCCAGAAGCGATTGTCAATGGTTATATCAAGCAATGTTCAATCAAGGTGACGGTCAAAGACCTGGCGATGATTGCCGGAGTACTCGCCAACGGTGGGATTCAGCCGCAGACCGGTAAAAAATTATTGGATCGCTCTGTGGTGCGGCAAGTCCTGAGCGTGATGCTCACTTGCGGGATGTATGATGCTGCCGGTGACTGGCTGACCACGGTGGGCATTCCGGCAAAAAGTGGGGTCGCAGGCGGCATTATTGGCGTATTGCCTGGACAGGTGGGCATCGCCGTATTTTCTCCGCGAATTGATGAACATGGGCATAGCGCGCGTGGGGTCGATATCTTTGAACGTATATCCCGGGAAATGGGGCTACATTTAATGGAAGGAACGCCGTCGGCACAAACCATTTTACAAAACCGTTATCTCACTGGAAAACGCGATCATGTGGTGGTGTATGAACTGCGTGGCGTATTGCAGTTTACTGAATCGGAAATGCTGCTGCGTATTTTGGAAGATGAACCGGAAGGCAAAAAACGAATTATACTGGATCTGACCAATTTGACCCTAATTCATAATGTCGGCGCCCGCATGTTATTTGAAGGCGTGGCGCGTTTGAAAAAGGATGGTCATCCTGTTGTGGTGGTTGACTCGGAAGGAATTTTGAGTGAAGCACAGATGAAGGGTAATAAAAGAGTCGTGGTCAAAGAAAACCTGAACAAGTATCTAGAAAAATTTCAATAGACGCTTTTTCTGCTGTCTTGCTTGAGCACCGGCTGTATACCCGGAAATAAAAAAAGCCCCGATGATTCGAGGCTTTTTTAATAAATGATTTATTTAATATGTGCTGCAATGTCGCTAAAGATCACACCTAAACCATGTGCACCGGCATCCGGATAGCCCAAGCTACGGTCACCGACCGTACCCGCACGCCCCATACGTGCCACAATCTCTTGGGTCGATTCTGCACCTTTTACCGCAGCCGCTGCACCCAAGACAAAGTTTTCTTTAAAAGTCTTGCCGGTATTGGCAGACCATGAATCTGCACATGGTACTAGGGCATCAATCAGGGTTTTATCCCCCACCACGGCACCACGACCAAATGAACGCTCACCGGTCACTTGAATGCCTTTGACTGCCGCCTGCAACATTTCAGCAAAGTCAGCGACAGTTAAACTGGTTTTATCTTGAATGGCCTTACTCGCGGCACGGAAGGCTGAACCCCAGATTGGACCTGATGCACCGCCACAGTGTTCCATAATGATCATTGAGCAGTTCAGCATGAATTCATCCATATGCTGCGCTTGAATCAGACTTTGCCATTCACGTTTCAGCTGTTTAAAGCCTTTGGCCACGCTCATGCCAAAGTCACCATCGCCGGCATGGGCATCTAGCTCGCAGAAAGGCACTTCATTTTTAATAATGCAAGCCGCCATGACATCGACGACATAACGCATATTCTCAATCGTGAATTGCTCATTGCTGATTATTGCATGTTCAGGTTGGGTTTCAACTTCGGTATTGGCGCTGCGTTCAGCTGCTGCATTTTTTGCTGCAAATTCAAAAGGTAGTGCAGGTGAACCATCCGTTTTAAATGCAGGGGTATTGGCTTCTGCATCTAAATAGGTTTTCAGTTCAGCATCCAGAGCAAGTAAAGATACCGATGCACCGTTCATGTCGATACTGGTCATGTAGTTACCGACAAAAGTACGATAAATTTTGATGCCTTTACGTGCCAAATGTTCGCAAACATCGTTGTTAAAGACATACAGCTCCTGCATTGGCGTTGAACCAAAACCATTGACCAATACCGCTACTTCAGTCAGGTCAGGACGGTCAAGAAACAGGTCATCAACAATACGTTGTGCCAGTTCTTTTGATGGCAATATTTTTTCACGACGAATCCCCGGTTCACCGTGGATGCCCACGCCGTATTCCATTTCATCATCGGCAAGAGTAAAGGTTGGTGTGCCTTTGGCAGGAACGGTACATGAGCTATAAGCAAAACCAAGACTAATGACATTGTCCGCAGCTTTTTGAGCCACAGCTTTGACTTCCGCAAGCTCTAAACCTTTTGATGCAGCTGCACCGGCAATTTTATGCACCAATACTGTACCGGCAACACCACGACGACCGACAGTATATAAGCTGTCTTTGACTGCAATGTCATCTGCTACTTTGACGTAATCCACGTTAATGCCGTCATCTGTTGCAAGCGCTGCACCATTCTGGAAATTCATCATATCGCCAGAATAGTTTTTAATGATCATCAGCACGCCTTTGTCTGTTGCAACATGCTGCAATGCTTTGTAGACCTGAATTTGTGAAGGTGATGCAAATACGTCACCACAAACGGCTGCGTCTAACATACCTGCGCCGACAAAGCCTGCATGTGCCGGCTCGTGACCGCTGCCGCCACCACTGATCAGTGCGACATTATTATGTTTTGCTTTTCTTGAAATGATTTTGTGTGACTCGGTAAATGCGAGTTCTGGATGAGCGAGGACGAAGCCTTTGCACATTTCGACAACCAGGTTTTCAGGGTTGTTGATGAGTTTTTTCATTGGAACACCAAGAGTGATTGATTTGGGAGATAAATTTATTGCTCTATTATTATAGAAAGTAATGATTTTTGCAGAGTTAAAAATGTAAAAGCGGATGATTTGGGGTTGGGTGGTTAGAAAAGGGGCGGTTTTTGATGTATATTTATTTTTAAAAGAATCCCCCTAAATCCCCCTTTGATAAAGGGGGACTTACGCGAATTTGATTGCGGTTTTCGATTCGTGGTATCCCTCCCTTTTTTAAAGGTGAGCCATGTATGGCGCAAGAGGAGGGATTATTAAAAGAGAATAAAAAATGAAACCCTACAATAAAAACTTAAAACAAGCCTCGCGTGATTTACGCAACAACATGACCGATGCTGAAAAGTTGTTATGGTCACGACTTCGTAATAAGCAAATTTTAGGTTTGCAGTTCTATCGGCAAAAACCAATTTTAAATTACATCGTTGATTTTTACTGTCCTGCTGCCAATTTAGTGATTGAATGTGATGGTAGTCAGCACTTTACCGATGACGGTTTGGAAGTAGATCGGATTCGGGATGAGGCTTTGATGCAGCTTGGTTTGAAAGTGTTGAGATTTGATAATGGGCAGGTGGTGGGGCAGTTGGATGATGCGGTGGAAACGATTTATCAGTGTTGTCTGAAAGAGCTTTCATAAAAATCTCCCTAGATCCCTCTTTGGAAAAGAGGGACTTCGCGCGAATTTGATTGCGGTTGTGGATTTGGCTAGTTCCTCCCTTTTTAAATGGGAAGCTAGGAGGGGGGCTTTATGCAGAATGATAGTTCACAAGTGGGTTTAACTGAATGAGTGAATTTTTCATATTGAAATTCAAGTAACTTATTGTGTAACGTATTTGAAAAATTCTCCAAGTTATAAATATTATCTATATGACCGTGATCTAAACTAGCTTGCAGTGATTTTCTGAGTAAGCAATTTATAGCTTCGATGAAGGTATTTAAGTAATTTGGAGTAAGATTAATGTCATAGAGAAATAGTTTAATTTTTAATTGCTTCACAGCATCTTCATTGCCTTGAATATAGTAGATTAATGTAGAAGGATTAAAATCATCATCTAATTCAATTAGTTTAGATCCAAACCAAATTTCATCGCCAATATCAGAATATTTAACTTGGAGTTCGTAGCCACTTAGGAACCTTTCTGCTTGATATACACTCCAGCCCAGATCTAAAGGTGTATTAGATAGTTTACTTCTTTTAGATTTCCTATGCTTTACGAGCGAAAAAGAATCGATTAGTTGTTGATAGTTTTCTATCTTATGAATCTTAATATGATGAAACCACTCATCAATCAAATCTTTTTGAGTTCGAAAGTTAATAATGACTAAAAATTTTGTAAGGGTGATAAGTTTTTTATCTTTGATATGAAATTGAAGTCGTACAAAAATTTCTTCATATTTTATATATAGCAGAAAAAACCATAGAAATGGTAGATAGAGTATTGTCAAAATAATTGGTACGAAGAAATCTTGTAATGCTTGATAATTGATAAATGTTGAGGGGGCTTTAAAAGTTTGAAGAATGAAATGGATAAAGAATATGAGAAATATCAAAGCTAGTAAGAACTCACAAAGTTTTTTAACTTTCTGCTGTTCTATACTTTCATTAGCAACAGCACTCAAAATAGTTACAAGAGTGACAAATGGAATAATCAATATTAATTCTAAGAAGAAATTAAATGTATGGAAGTTAATGATAAATTGAAGGAGGATGCTTAAATTTATTGAGGATCGTATAGTTTGAATAAAGAAGTTATGTGAATTTTCTTTGATAGTATTTAAACTAAACATAGTGCCTATTGCAAATATTATATACCAAAAAAATGTATTTTTAAGTTGACTAATATCCCAGATTTGTATTTGGTATAAGATAAATACACTTAGCAAGACATAGGTAGTAATTAATAAAATAGCAGTAATAATTTTAATTTGAAAAAATGCTTTGATAACAGTGATAAGAGAATATCTGAGCTGAACATTTTTTACAGAGTAGAATATTAAAGCCATTATAAGTATGGTTCCCCATGTAATTGAGGCTAATTCTCTGGTACTAAATTGATCCATGATTTAGAAAATTGTTTTAGTTTTAATGGTTTAGTATAGTTTAATTTACGTGATTTTTTAATCCCTCCCAACATCCCTTTAAAAATGGGAGGAGCTGTCACGTAATGAATTTGATACGTGAAAGTCCCTCTTTTTTAAAGAGGGATTTAGGGAGATTAAAACAAAAAAATCCCCTCACTTGAGGGGTTTTTTATATTCGATACGAATGGAATCTTCCCCCTTTATCAAAGGGGGATCGAGGGGGATTAAACCACTGAATCATCCAAATTCGGCGCTAACCAACGTTTCGCTTCATCCAGCGTCCAACCTTTACGCTTCGCATAATCTTCCAACTGGTCGCCAGAGATTTTACCCACGTTAAAGTATTCAGTTTCAGGATTTGCATAATAGAAACCGCTGACTGATGAAGGTGGCCACATTGCAAAACTAGAGGTTAAGTAAGTTCCAATCTTGTCAGTTGTACCTAACCAGTCAAAGAGTGGCGCTTTTTCAGAATGTTCAGGACACGCAGGGTAGCCCGGTGCAGGACGAATACCGACATACTTCTCTTTAATCAAATCTTCATTCGACAATTGTTCATCTGCTTGGTAGCCCCAGAATTCTTTACGGATACGCTGGTGCAAATGTTCAGCAAATGCTTCCGCAAAACGGTCACCTAAAGCCTGCGCCATAATTGCAGAATAATCATCGCCTTTGGCTTTGTATTCTTGCGACAGCTCTTCCGCACCAAAGATTGAAACTGTAAAACCACCCAAATAATCCTGAGCCACATCTTTCTGTGCAATAAAGTCCGCCAAAGAATAGTTGGCTTTGCCTGTCACTTTATCCGACTGCTGACGTAGATGTTCAAAAGTATGGGTCACATTGCCATTTTCATCTGCCACAGCAACAGTGTCGCTTGCCACACGGTTGGCAGGATAAATGCTGAAGGTGGCACGCGCATCGAAACGTTTATTCTCGATGATATCTTTCAGCATAATTTGTGCTTGTTCAAACAAGTCACGTGCTGCTTCGCCCACTACTTCATCTTCCAGGATTTTCGGGAATTTACCCGCCAGACTCCAAGAAATAAAGAACGGTGTCCAGTCAAAATATTCCACCAAGGTTTCAAGTGGATAATTGGTGAAAGTTTCCGAACCAATGAAGTTTGGTTTTACTGGAGTGTGTGCACCAAAATCAATTTTAAAGCCATTTTCAATTGATTTTGCATAAGACAGTTTGGCGGCTTTCGGCTGCTTATTGGCTAAACGTGTACGGATTTTTTCATAATCCGCCGCATAGTCCGTTGCCAGTTTTGGTTTCATCTCGGCAGAAAGCAATTGTGTTGCCACACCCACGGCACGTGAAGCATCAGCTGTGTAGTACACACCATCATTTTGATATTGCGGTGAAATCTTCACAGCCGTATGCGCTTTAGAGGTAGTCGCACCCCCAATCATTAGTGGAATGTTAAAGCCTTTACGCTGCATTTCTTTGGCAACAAAGACCATCTCGTCCAGAGACGGCGTAATCAAACCAGACAAACCGATAATATCGACTTTTTCATCAATTGCGGTTTGCAGGATTTTCTCGCACGGCACCATCACGCCCAGATCCACGATGTCATAACCGTTACAGCCCAGCACCACGCCGACAATGTTCTTACCGATGTCGTGTACGTCACCTTTTACCGTCGCGAGCAGGATTTTACCTTTGGCTTCAGCTTGGGTTTTCTCAGCTTCAATAAACGGATTCAGCCAAGCCACTGCCTGCTTCATCACACGCGCAGATTTTACCACTTGTGGCAAGAACATTTTACCGGCACCAAACAGGTCGCCAACCACGTTCATACCTGCCATCAATGGGCCTTCAATCACATCCAGTGGACGGGTTGATTTTAAACGCGCTTCTTCAGTATCCTGATCGATATACGTTGTGATGCCTTTGACCAGTGCATATTCAAGACGTTTCTCAACAGATTCATTACGCCACTCAAGATTTTCTTCGGCTTTTTGCGTACCACTTTGACCACGATATTTTTCAGCGACAGCCAGCAGCCGTTCTGTTGCATCCTGACCACTTTCGCCTTGATTCTGGTTTTGAACCACATCTTCAACGGCAGCTTTTAATTCTTTATCAATGTCATCATAAATCGCCATTTGGCCGGCATTCACAATCCCCATGGTCATGCCTTTTTGAATGGCATGGTACAAAAATACTGAGTGAATCGCTTCACGTACTGGCTCATTACCACGGAATGAGAACGAGACGTTAGAGACACCACCTGAAATCATGGCATGGGGCAGATTTTCTTTAATCCAGCCAGTCGCTTCAATGAAATCAACCGCATAGTTATTATGTTCTACAATCCCTGTCGCAATCGCAAACACGTTCGGGTCAAAGATAATATCTTCAGCAGGGAAGCCCACTTCATTGACCAGCACATCATAAGAGCGCTTACAGATCTCTTTTTTGCGAGCGGCTGTATCGGCCTGACCATCTTCATCAAATGCCATCACAATCACTGCGGCACCGTACTGACGGCACAGGCGGGCACGTTCGACAAACTCGTCATAACCTTCTTTTAAGGAAATCGAGTTCACCACGGCTTTACCTTGCACGCATTTCAAACCTGCTTCGATAATCTCCCATTTAGAAGAATCGAGCATGATCGGCACACGTGAAATATCCGGCTCAGACGCAATCAGATTCAGGAAGTGCACCATGGCACCTTGTGAATCCAGCATGCCTTCATCCATGTTGATATCGATAACTTGTGCACCGGCTTCAACCTGCTGACGGGCAACATCGAGTGCTTCGGCGAAGTTTTCTTCACGAATCAGACGCAGGAATTTTTTCGAACCAGTGACGTTGGTACGTTCACCGACGTTCACGAACAGTGAATCTGGGGTGATGTTAAATGGTTCTAAACCGCTTAAACGACAAGCTGGCGCAATCTCAGGAATTTGACGCGGGCTAATGCCTTCCACTGCTTGTGCAATTGCGCGGATGTGATCCGGTGTGGTACCACAGCAACCACCGGTAATATTGATCAGACCGCTTTCCGCAAATTCTTTAATGAAAGCTGCAGTTTCTTCCGGTGTTTCATCATATCCACCGAAGGCATTTGGCAAGCCAGCGTTAGGATGTGCTGAAACAAAAGTATCCGCTACATCCGACACGGTTTTGACGTGTGGACGCATCGCATCTGCACCAAGCGCACAGTTAAAACCAATCGAGATCGGTTCTGCATGACGCATCGAGTTCCAGAACGCTTCTGCGGTTTGACCGGTTAAGGTACGGCCAGATGCATCGGTGATGGTGCCTGAGATCATGATTGGCAGTTCATAGCCCAATTCTTTAAAGACTTCTTTCACCGCAAAGATCGCAGCTTTGGCATTTAAAGTATCGAATACGGTTTCAATCAGGATGATGTCGACACCACCTTCAATCAGCGCTTTGGTTGATTCAATATAATCCACTTTTAAGGCATCAAAAGTGATGTTGCGGAAGGCTGGATCGTTGACGTTTGGAGAAATAGACGTGGTACGTGATGTCGGACCAATCACACCTGCCACAAAACGTGGTTTTTCTGGGGTTGAATATTTGGCACAGGCTTCTTTGGCCAGACGCGCGGCTTCACGGTTAATCTCGGGAACCAGATCTTGCATATGATAGTCAGACATCGAAACCCGCGTACCGTTAAAGGTATTGGTTTCAATAATGTCGGCGCCAGCTTCCAAGTAAGCTTCATGAATACCTTGAATGATTTGTGGTTGTGTCAAAACGAGCAGGTCGTTATTGCCTTTCAGATCATAAGCCCAATCAGCAAAACGCTCGCCACGGTAATCGGCTTCTTCCAGTTTATGGCGCTGGATCATGGTACCCATCGCACCATCGATAATTAAAATTTTCTTGGCAAGAAGTTCTTTTAAGGTGGCAAGTGTCGACATTCAAACTTTCTCAGTAGAAATCAAAAAACATCGTCCATATTAGCAGAATTAATGCTTGAATTCTGCGCCTCCTTTCTCAGAATGATGGATATGCATGATATGAAAATTTGATAAGTCAGTTAGAACAAGACAGGTTTTTGTTATCCGGTCTATGCAGTATCCAGCTTTAAAATGGGATCTGGCTAAAACTGGCAAAAATATATTTGAAAAATTAAGCTGATGCTTTTATTCATGAAATTGTCATATTTATTGACTATGCTCTGTACATAGAAATTATTGTCATCTTAAGCGTAGAGGGAGTTTCAAAGCTTTAAGCGCAAAAACAGGACACGTTTTTGAGTTCTGAAAAGCTGGAATTTTATCTTAAGTTGATGATTTATTGAATCAAACGGCAGTGTTTTACTCGGGATTAAACAGGACGAACAGCAGCAAGAAAATCTAAATTATTGCTTCATATGACAGCAGTTTGTCATATAATTGTCACAATTTAACTGAACAATAGGGGAATTCTTGAATCCTCTATTCCTGCTTGCATGAATCCTAATCAAACTCCCATAGATTCAGCACACGAGTCGGCTTCGCACAAGTCGACCAATGTTCACGTGCCGACACCAAAATTCTTTATGCCAGTTTTTCTAACTGTCATTATCTCTACTCTTATTTATATCGGTTTTCAATTGTCTGCCGATTTAGCGCATGTTCCTGCACTGGGTTTGTATTCAATTATTCTCCTGGCGACGGCATTGTTTATTGCGCTGGGCTTTGAATTCGTCAATGGCTTCCACGATACTGCCAATGCGGTTGCCACGGTCATTTATACCAATGCACTTTCTGCGCCTGTCGCTGTAATGTGGGCCGGTTTCTGTAACTTCCTTGGGGTTATGGTGGCCAGTGGTGCGGTGGCTTACGGTATTATTGCACTGTTACCTGTTGAGCTGATCATGAATGTCGGCTCCGGAGCAGGTTTTGCCATGGTGTTTGCCATGCTGATCGCTGCGATTGTCTGGAACCTGGGAACATGGTTTCTTGGTATTCCTGCATCCAGCTCACATACCCTGATCGGTTCGATTCTGGGTGTGGGTATCATGAACTACATTCTGCACGCGAGTAGCGGTGCATCGGGTATAGACATGGAGCAGGTGATGAAAGTCGGTAAGGCGCTGTTATTTTCGCCTTTAATCGGTTTTGCATTTGCCGCTGTGCTGTTCTTGCTGGTGAAAAAAATCTTTAAGAAACAGGTGGAGCTGTTCCAGCCACCTGAAGGTAATAAACCGCCACCCCCTTTAATTCGTGCCATTTTGATCTTTACCTGTACCGGTGTCAGCTTTGCGCACGGTTCAAATGATGGTCAAAAAGGCATGGGGCTGATCATGTTGATTTTGATTGGCTGTGTACCAATGGCGTACTCACTCAACAAAAACCTAGATCAACAGCATATCCAGACTTTTGGGCAATTGTCTGCGCAAACGGCCAATGCGATTTATCCAGACCATGCGGATATTGAAGATGAAAAAGCGCGTCAGATCATCACGACTTATATCCAAACCAAAGAAATCACCCCTGAAGTGGTGCCTGCATTGGCGAGCCTCACAGATCATTTAGGTGAAAAAGTCGGTAGCTATAGCAGCATTAGGGAAGTGCCTGAAGCACAGGTTTCAGAATTCCGGAATGACATGTACCTAAGTACCACGGCTTTCAAGCGTTTGGACAAAGCAGAAGCTTTACCTGCAATGACGGCTGAACAGGACAAAACGGTAGATCAATACCGTGACAGTCTGGATTCATTCTTGCAATACATCCCGACCTGGGTGAAAGTGGCCGTTGCTCTGGCGCTGGGTCTGGGTACTATGGTTGGCTGGAAGCGTATTGTGGTGACAGTCGGTGAGCGTATTGGTAAGCAGCATATGACCTATGGTCAGGGGATGTCTGCTGAACTGGTGGCGATGTCGACCATTGCGGCTGCGGATGGTTTCGGGATGCCGGTATCGACCACTCATGTATTGAACTCTGCGGTTGCAGGTACCATGGTGGCGAATAAGTCAGGTCTGAACTTCCAGATGGTGAAAACCATTCTGTCTGCCTGGGTTTTCACTTTACCCGCCACAATTTGTTTATCAGGTACTTTGTACTGGTTGTTACTTAAAGTTTTCTAATATTATTAGATAAGTAAAAAACGCTGCTTTTGCAGCGTTTTTTTATGAAGTTTTTTAAAATCCTCTCCCTTGGAGAGGGTTGGAGAGGGTTGGGGAGAGGGGGAGAATTTTGAATAAAAATAATATTGACTCTAGGAGAAGGGTAGAGTCAAGGAAATTAATTACTTCTTAAGCTTACTCAATAATCCCTTGGGTAACTTCTCTGTCGCAAAACCATACAGGGCAGCAAAAGGTAATGCAGTTCGCGCCAGATAAGCCACTCGCCACAAACCACCATGATTCGCACCCTGCATCATCAATTCCAGTGGATGATTCAGCTTCACTTCAGGATTGGCCACAGAGGTAGCATTACGCAGATCATGAATCCACAGGGCTGCCATCAGTGCATTTGTGGTTTCAGGTGCAAAAGCTTCGACATCAAACAGACTGGCACCGTTGAACGCGGCTTTTAATAGCGGATTCTTGGTGACTGAATACGTGGTTGTAGATGGAGCGATATTGATGCTGACACGTTGACCCTGAGCGCGAGCTAAAGTAGCACGCCATTGTTGAATGCGTTTGGCCAGTGCATAGTTTGGACCTTGTTCTACCACCAGACAGTCACAAATCCCATAAGACTGGTCACCAGATTGAATCAGCTCATGCGCATTTTTCTGAAAAAAGTGTTTGCGGCTTACAGTCGATACACCTTTGGAAATCAGTGTCTGTGCTTTGGAGCGCTCCGCATATTTCACTTTTGATGCTTCAATCACTTCACTTGGAACCGCATAGACATCGGTCGGGGTACACATATACATCAGGCTGGTATTGGCTTTTTGTTCGCTGACATATTTCATGATGGCATCCATCGCCATCGAAACACGCACATGCTTCTCGCCATCCAGATAGGCAATTGCGGCCAGATCCAGATCCGGCTCAAACTGTAATAGCCATTTAGCAATCTCGGGAATCTGAGTCAAAAGATTGGCACCGAGTTTTTCTTTTAGAACATCGTCAGGCGTATCTTCTGCAAGTGCTTCAGTACAGGGCGCATACAGCGTGGCATTGCCTTGGCTGATGGTATCGATAATCTTGCCCCAGACTCGGGTGTTGGGCAGGTCAATCGCCACAATATTGGCTTTCCATTTTGCCAGCCAGGTCAAAGGGCCAGCTTCAGATGCAGCACCAAACAGCACCATGGTTCGATCTGACAAATCAAACCATTCTGGGTGCGCCACACATTCACGCAGGGCATTGGCATGGCTGCTTTCCATAATACCTTGGTTTTCCCAACGTTCAATCTGCTTCACTAAGGCATCGCCTTGCAGCTTCTGGCCGTGGTAGGGCACATACCATTCTGGTGCAGCCTGACTGCTTCCCGTCAATTTAAAGCTATGTAGTTGATCGGCGGGCAAGGTGAGGGCATCTTTCAGTAAATGCTTCTGGCCATCACGGTAAAATTCAAAGGTCTGATGCGCCTGTGCCAGACCATCTTCAGCAATTTTCAGGCTGGCTTCAGGCGAGCTTAGCCCTTGCTCGACCAGTTGCTTAAAATGCACGGTATATTGTTTGCGCCAGTTTTTTTCTGATTGTGCCTGTGCAGCACTGTGCTGATTCACATTGGCCAAAGCTGCTGCGATGATCGCGCGTCCTGTTTTTGAGCTACTTGGTTTTTGTTGATTGGACTGAAGCGGAAATTGAAGACCGTCTGGTGTAGTGGACATGCAAAATATCTCGTAAATGACAGTAATTAATATACAGATGTATACATTATCGCTGCAAAATTCACTCCAAGATTGGCAATAAGTGACATCATGACTTTTTAATATATTACGAGATGTTTCAAATAAATGAGAGAGCCATGGCGCTCTCATTTATTTTTAGCGGAAATATCAAGCTTATCTTATATGTAGCCTTATTTCTCTAGCCTTCAATAACCCTGATTAAAACGGAACCTGCATCAGTTTATTCAGGAAATGCGGAATCAGGCGTGGCTCCAGAATAATGGTCATGATCACGCCGTAGGCTGCTCCCCACAAATGCGCGCTATGATTAATGTTGCTATTGCCTTTTTTGCCTGACCAGATGCTATAGGCCACATAGAGCACGGCAAAAATAATCGCAGGAACCGGTATAAAGAACACAAAAATCAGCTTCCACGGCTCAAACAGAATATAGGCAAACAGCACTGCAGAGACTGCACCTGATGCACCAAGGCTGGCCCAACGCTGATTATTTTTATGGGTCAGATAACTTGGAATAATAGCTGCAATCAGACCGCCCAGATAGAACAGAATAAAACCCAGATCATATAAATACTGACGATAAAAGCTCTCGATCACACTGCCAAAAAAGAACAGGGTAATCATATTGAATAGCAGGTGAGTTCCATCGGCGTGAATAAAACCATGGCTAATAAAGCGGTCATATTGTCCACGTTGCAGTGCCGGTGGCCAGAAAATCAGGCGATTCATCACCGTCTCTTTAGAGAAGGCAATAAAGGACACAATACAGGTGATCAGAATAATGGTAACGGTGTGATTAAAAGGTAAATCAAGCATATAAAGTAATTCTAATGGTGCCTATTTGCCAATTATGATGCCATTAAAATTGCACTAAAGTTGTACTTTTATAATAAATCCGACAATTTTAGTTGATTTTTAAAAATTCCCCCCGATCTTCAGTTAAAATAGCCGTCTGAGCTTGAGGAAATTATTGTTATGTCGACTGAGAACAGCAGCACTCCAGTTGTTGGTGAAATTCCCAACTTATTGATTACACCAACAGCACAAGAGTATTTAAAGGATTTACTGGATAAACAGAACACCCCGGGTATTGGTGTGCGTGTTTTTGTAGAACATCCGGGTACTCCTCGCGCTGAATGTTGCATGGCTTATAGTGCACCTGATGAAGTTGTACCGACAGATTATAAGCAGGAATATCCTGAGTTCCCTGCTTTTATCGACTCGCCATCTATTCCGTATTTACTTGATGCCGTGATTGACTACAACAAAGACCGTTTTGGTGGTCAGCTGACCTTCCGTGCGCCAAACTCTAAAGTGCCACGTGTGGGGCCAGATGCATCGGTAGAAGAGCGTATTACCTATGTATTGCAGTCTGAAATTAACCCGGGTCTGGCAGGCCATGGCGGTAACTGTGCCCTGGTTGAAGTCAAAGAAGACCCAGAGCATGGCTTAACGGCGGTGCTTAAATTTGGTGGTGGTTGCCAGGGTTGTTCAGCGATTGATATCACCTTGAAACAAGGGGTAGAAACCACGCTAAAGCAGCATATTCCTGAATTGATGCATGTCGTTGATGAAACGGATCATAGCCAATCTGAAGGTGCGTATATGAAATAAGCTGTTCTATAGAATAGTTCATTTATCGCATTCTAAAAAACCTCGAACTTTCGAGGTTTTTTATATAATTAAAATTAATGATAATAATTATCGATAACAATTGCATTTAGAATTATATTGATTACAATGCGTGACAATTCAAGCAATATTTCTTCATAATTCACCTGTGGGGCACCTTCGGATATGAACAAGCCGTTTATGAAATCGACTTTAGCTTTTGCTATACTTTCAGCTTTGGCAGCTTCAGTACAAGCACAAAATCAGTTAGTTGAAGAACAAAAGGCAGCAATACAATCTGAAGCTACTAAATTACAAACTATTGTGGTGACCACAGCGGGCGGTTTTGAACAAAATATTGCTGATGCACCTGCTTCAATTTCAGTCATTACGGCAGAAGAATTACAAAAAAAATCATATACAGATGTCATTGATGCTGTAAAAAATATGCCAGGTGTATCCGTTCAAGGTGGCGGAAACAACAAAGAAATTACCATTCGAGGTATGGGCGCAGCTTATACAAAGTACCTTGTTGATGGCAGACCAGTAAGTGCGGGTAGAGCAGTTAATGGCAATGGTACAGACGGCGGGAAAATTGGTGCATATTTACCACCAATTGACATGATTGAACGAGTAGAAGTCGTGCGTGGTCCAATGTCATCACTTTATGGTTCAGATGCCATGGGTGGTGTGATCAACATCATCACTAAAAAAGCATCTTCTAGTCATTGGCATGGAAGTATTTCTCCTGAATATACGAAATCTGATAATGATTACGCAAATGATAGCTATGGCGTGAGCATGTATGTCACAGGTCCATTAATTAAAGATAAATTATCTTTAAGTCTAGATGGTAATTTCCAAGGCAATGATGAAAGTGACTATATTGGTGGAGAAGGGCAAAAATCTGGTTCAAGTGAATCTGAGAAGAAAGTGAGAAAGCTTGGTACTGAACTAGTTTGGAATGTCGATGAACATAACGACATTGGTTTGAGATATGACTATATGGGTCAACAGTACACAACAACACTGGGTAAAAGTGTGGGTGTTGCAACTCAAGCATCAATTAATGAAAACGAAAAAAATCTATATACCTTAACGCATAAAGCACGCTACGATAATTTTACCCTCGATTCGTATTATCAAGATGAAACGACTAAAAAAGTTTATAGTGGTGCTGTCGCCGACAAAAAAAATGAAGAACTAAAAGTCTTTAATACACAAGGTTCTTTTTTCTTGGGCAATCATGCTTTAACAGTGGGTGGCCAATATCAAAAAGAAAAAATTACCGATACCACCAATGGATTAGCCAGTATTACAGGGGTGACGGCTCTCGATCGATGGTTATTTGCTTTATACGCAGAAAATGAGTGGAGTCTTACCGATAATTTCGCTTTAACTGTGGGCGCTCGCTACAATAAAGACGAATATTTTGGTGGTGAAATTACACCGCGTGTCTATGGTGTTTATCATTTAACTGATACTTTCACCTTAAAAGGTGGCGTAAGTACAGGCTATAAACAACCAACGATTAGCCAAATTTCAGAAGGATTTGGTAGCAGAACCGGAAAAGGCAGTGCTGTGATCATTGGTAATCCTGATTTGTCTCCAGAGAAAAGCACCAGCTATGAATTTGGATTTAACTATTCAGCCCCTGAACTTGGTTTAACGAGCAGTTTAATGGTCTTTAAATCTGATTTTAAAGACAAAATTGTAGAAGATCGTTTATGTGAAACACCGGGGACCGATAATAGTTCTCCTGTTGAACTATGGAAATGTTCTGCAAATGGCAAGCCATATCGATTTGTAAGCCAAATGAAGAACGTTTCTGAAGCGGAAATGAAAGGTGCTGAATTCACTTTAGATTATGATTTACTTGATAATTTGCATGCGAGTACAAGTTATACCTATACAAAATCTGAGCAAAAAAGTGGTGAATTTAAAGGTCAGCCTTTAAATAAAATGCCAAAACATATGCTAAACATCGGTCTTGATTATGAGGTTTCAGATACTTGGAATACTTGGATGGACTATAATTATCGTGGCAAAACAAGTGATTATTTAAGCCGTACTGCTATGGATAATGGAACACCAGGATATGGTACTTTTGATGCAGGTGCCGTATTTAAAGCAACTGATAAATTAAGTCTTATGGCTGGTATTTACAATATTGCCAATAAAGAAATTACCAATGGTGACCATGATATTGTACTTGATGGACGTCGTTACACTGTTGGTATGAATATCAAATTCTAATTTATCGTGAATAAAAAAGCCGCCTTAAGCGGCTTTTTTTATGCCTTTTTAAGCTCCTATCAGAAATCATGATGAAAATAACAATAAATGCTAATGATAATAATTATCAATATTAATTGCATTTGTGGAAATCCCTGTTACACTTCGCAACCGAATAAACATGATCTCTTCATAACTCTTAGGACGCGCAAGGTATGAATAAGCCCTTCTTAAAAACAACTTTAGCTTTCGCAGTATTTACAGCAATGACTGTTTCAGTCCAAGCGCAAGACCAAGTTACTGAAGAAAAAGAGGGAATCGTACAGGCTGATGCGACCAAATTACAAACGATTGTGGTGACTGCGAGTGGACAGGCAGTTGATGTTAAATCTGCGCCAGCTTCAATTAGTGTCATTACGGCAGAAGACATACAGAAACAGCCTGTTTCAAGTCTGGCCGATATCTTGAAACGTGTGCCCGGCGTAACAGGGGGCCTAAGTTCAAATGGGGCAGGTTCCAAAATACAATTACGCGGGATGCCTGACAATTACACGCTGATCTTAATTGATGGTAAACGTGTCGGCTCTTCTCGAGATACCAATTATCGTGCAAACCTAGGACATCAAGATCTAAACTGGGTGAGACCAGAAATGATTGAACGTATTGAGGTTGTACGTGGACCCATGTCTTCTTTATATGGCTCTGATGCGATGGGTGGAGTGATCAACATCATTACCAAAAAAATCCCTTCAGAATGGGGTGGCTCATTGACCTTAAACCATACCATGCCAACGACATCTTCGGATTTAGGGCGAACCATTCAATCAGGACTCGTGGGATATGGCCCTTTAACCGATACACTAGGTATGCGTGCGACAGTCGGGATCACTGAACAGGAAGCGGATCAAGGCTATCAAATCTCTGACCGTAATCTTCCCGGAATGGCAGGAAGTAAAGCAACCGGACAATCGGGTAGTCGTGATCAGAATGCGAACTTAAAGTTTGATTATACGCCGAACGATATTCATAGCTTATCTTTAGAGCTGGGTTATGGCTTGCAAGAGAATAATGCCTCGACCACGCCTCAGGTGGTGGATGGTAAAGAACAGGCTTTATTAGCATGGGGCCCATCTGAGTTAGAACATCGTTCAGTGTCTCTATCACATGATGCTCAATGGGATTTCGGTGATTCAAAAATTACGGCTTACTACAATGATTATGATCAAAGTCAGGTGACAGAGACTGGGCCGACCACACAAAAATCCAAGGAAAGCATTGTAGAAGCTAATCTCAATATTCCGTTTAAATTAGGTGTAGAGCATGTTGCGACAGTGGGAGGTCAATGGAAATCAGAAGAACTGGTTAATACCCGTAATATTGGGCTGGCTATTCCAAGTTATGACGGCAAAGAATATGGTTCAGAGCTAGAAGGAGATACCTGGGCATTGTTCGTTGAAGATAAAATTGTTTTTAATGATCAAGTCAATTTGACCCTTGGTAACCGTTTTGATCATCACGATAAATTTGGCACACATAATAGTCCACGTGCTTACTTGGTGGTGCAACCAAATGATGCATTGACCATTAAAGGTGGTGTTGCTCAGGGCTTTAGAGCTCCTTCACTCAAAGAGAATACTGCAGGTGCAGCGACGCGTTCAGGGGGGAATGGATGTACATCCTTGAAACCTTTAGGCTATGTATCGGGCGGATGTTATATGGCGGGTAATGCAGACCTGCAGCCTGAAGAAAGTACCAACTATGAACTTGGATTTAATTTTGCTCAAAATGATTTTGATCTCGGTTTAACTTATTTCCACACAGATTTTAAAAATAAAATTGAATATCGTGCTTTAGGAGAAATTAATGGGGTGTGGTGGACACAATATCAAAATGCTGAAAAAGCGCGTGTACGGGGCTTGGAAGCAAGTGTGGCATTACCACTTTTAGAGAATTTAAGCTGGAAGACCAATGCAACCTATTATTTTGAATCAAAAAACTTAGTGACTGGCAGAAATCTTTCAACGATTCCCGAGTTATCCGTTTATAGTGCACTCAACTGGACTCCCACTGATCCACTTTCATTGGAACTTGCAGCGCAATATACCGGTGAACAATATACGGCAAGTATTGAAGATACGGTAGTGATGCAAAAACCACATACGGTATTTAACTTATCTGCGAATTATGAAGTGAACGATCAAGTGACTGTTCGAGGTGGTCTCAATAATTTATTTGATAAAAAATTAGTAAATGCTTCAAATGATTATTATCTGGATCGTCAGGAAGTCTTTGTCGGACTGACCTATAACTTCTAAACAATTTAAAAAGCCGCTCTCGAGCGGCTTTTTAAGCTTTATACTTTAAGAATCTTCAAAGTATCTTCTGAATAATAAAACTGTTCCAGATATCTGCGTGTACGTTCACGTAAATGACCTTGTGAAACCATCTGTTGAATGATCGGGTTCAACAATTGCTGTAACTCATGCTGGATTAAGGCTTCATCAATATTCAGATCACGCAGCAAGCTGTCAAAAGTATGTTCCTGATTGCGTACATACCAGGTATGAACTCCATCATGAACTTGCTGTTTTAGATAATCCGTCTGACGCAAATGATCCCAGATCTCATGTCCTAAACCGACTGTCTGATTTAAATCCTGAAGCTCAATATAATTTTTCAATACCGATACCGGCATATCTTTAATTTTATGCCAGAGATTGGCCTGAAAATGATAGAGTTTTTCATCATCAAAGTGCTGGTTCAGCACATGTTCACTCATCTGGCTCAGTTTTAAAATATTCTTTTGCAGATAACGCGCAATAGTACTGTCCAGATCCGTATCGGTGACATTTTCCAGTACCGACTTGCCCATTTTCATAAAACGGGAAACCCCGGGCACGTTTTTAGCGATGACAGAATTATCCAGATAATCCTGAATGGAATGCTGGATCAGTTGCGTGATCATGGCCGAAAATGCCGGATTATTCACGACGGTCTTAATCAGACGCTGACGATGGCCACTTTTACTGGCAACATATTGTGCGATTTTATCCACGGTCAGGACTGGAATCACATCGGCAATTTTGGTCGTATCGTTGGCCGGATGTACCAGTGCAAAACGGATATGCTCAGCAATCTGCTCAATCAGAAAGCTGCTGGCAGCAGTATCCAGAATCTGTTTTTGTAAAAGCTGATGAATCAGATCACAGCTCCATAGATCTTTCAGGTTCTGTTTACGCAACCACAGATAAAACGCATGAAACTCAGTTTGAATCGTTTCAGATTGAGAAAATGCCTGATCGAGAAAATCAAGTTGAGCATCGATCAACTGCTCAATCATCGGGTGTTTCTGCATAACGGCTCTGAAACTTAATTTAAAGGAATGAGTTTATCAGCAAGCGGGTTTTTTAGGGTCTGGGTCTTGGCCAGAAAAGGCAAATAATGTTGTGCCACCTGTTTTTCTGCTTCCAGAATCGGCATATGCCCGACATTGTTCAGAATCACCGGCGTTTCGGCACGTTTCAACAGGGCATGCAGTTCTTTAACCACTTCGACATTGATGATCCGGTCCTGTCTGCCCCATAAAATCAAGGTCGGTGCTTCAACTGTGCGGGTCAGGCGGGCAAAGGTTTCTGGTGTATAAATCCGGTTCAGCATCACGACCTGATCAATCGATTTACTGGTCTGCTCAGAACGTGAAATCAGCAGTTTTTCCTGTGCATACTGGAGCTGATAAGGAATCACCGGCGGGTTCTGCATCAGCTGTCTGGAGACATCTTGCAGATCACCGGGCTTGCTGACGATTAGGTCTTTTAGGGCTTGCGGGTCTTTGGTATAGGGCGTATTGCCCATTTTATACAGGCCGGCACTATTGATTAAAAACAGGCTTTGCGTATCGAAGGGATATTGTGAGGCATAGACCGTGGCAATCGATCCCCCCAGGGAATGTCCGGCAATATGTAAATTCTCGTCTACATTTAAGGTTTCAATGAATAAACGCATCTGAAAAGTCACATTGGGCACAGAAACATCGAAATTCTCCGGAACCTTGGTATCGCCGTTGCTCGGCAAGTCAGGAATAATCACATGATAATGTGGAGTCAGAAACTGTGCGACCCGATTCCAGTTATCTCGCGTTCCTGCCAGACCATGAATCAGCAGAATTGAAGGCTTGTTCTTTGCACCACCTTCACTGTAGCTCCAGGTCACATCACCGATTTTAAGTGTCTTGGATTGAAGTCCAGCCTGTGTTCGTTCCTGCAGCAGATGTTGTTGTAATATTTTGGCAGGCTTTTCATTCGGCTGGCTAAACATATATTGACTATGTGCAAAGCTCGGCAATGCCATCGTAAACGCGACTAAGGTCGAGCAGATTATTTTCGAGCGCAACTTTATTATTTTCTTCATTGGCACATTCCCCAAAAAATACACAGCGAGCAAATTGCTCAAATACTTCCATGTTGTAAATTTGCTATTTCAGTCAAATAAAAACATTATTCTTCATTCTATTTTAAATCAATCCTGGCGCTTGTCACCCATTAGTTTTTTGCTGAACAGCATTGAATGATTTGAAAATGTGATGTGCTGCACATAAAACCCCTGCTGAAATGAAATTAGATAAATGTTAAAAATTTAAGCAGCTAAGATTTTTTGCAAGTGACATTCAAAAAAACTGGCAGTAAAATATTGCAACTAAAACATCGGTGATAGAAAAGAATGCTCACAGCTCAAGAAGCTTTAGAACGTCTTAAACAAGGGAACCAACGTTTTGTCAGCGGTGATACCTCGCATCCAAAACAACTGAGCCACCAACAGCGCGCAGAAATGGCAGAGGATCAGAACCCATTTGCAATTGTACTGGGCTGTTCAGATTCGCGTGTCCCGGCTGAAATGGTTTTTGATCAGGGTCTCGGTGATCTTTTTGTGATTCGTGTTGCAGGCAATATTGTCGCACCATCACAGGTCGGGAGTGTTGAATTTGCGGCGGAACGCTATGACTGCGCTATTGTTGTAGTCTTAGGTCATAGTCATTGTGGCGCGATCCAGGCCACCATTGATACCTTAATGTGCCCAGATTGCCCGCCGTCGGCAAACCTGATGTCGATTGTAAATCGAGTACGTCCTTCTGTTGAAACCTTAATGCAAACTGAACTGAAAAATGACTTGGCAAAATTGTCCAAGCATGCCGTGCGTTCTAACGTATTTGCATCGGTTAACCAACTACGTCATGGTTCAGCAGTATTAGAAAACCTGATTGGGCAAGGACAACTCAAAGTGGTCGGTGCTGAATATTCACTGGAAACAGGTGAAGTATTGTTCTTTGATTTTTAGGCAAAATTTATTTAAATACAATCTAAAATAATTTAAAGGCGCTTTATAAAGCGCCTTTAATGTATGGATAGGCATTATTTAGCAGGATGGTTTGTGCCTTGGCATTTGGATGAATCAGATCCTTTTGCATCAGGGTTTTATTGCCGGCCACACCCTGCATAAAGAACGGTAACAATTTCACCTTATATTGCTGGCTCACTACCTTATAATTATTTTCAAAGGCCTTGCTATAGGCCTGTCCATAATTAGGCGGCATCTTCATACCAAATACCACGACTTTGGCCTTGGCTTTCTGGCTTTGCTGAATCAGGCTGGCTAAATTTTTTTGAATCATTTGCGGCGGCTGTCCGCGTAAGCCGTCATTACCCCCCAACTCAATCACCACAAGGTCTGGACGATGTGTCTGCAACAGTTTCAGCAGTCTGGCCAGCGCTCCACTGGTGGTTTCTCCACTGACACTTGCATTGACCACTTTATGCTGTTTCGGATACTGTTGCTCTAAACGTTTTTGTAATAAATGTACCCAGCCTTGTTGTGGCTGAATACCGTAACCAGCACTTAAACTATCACCTAAAATCATAATCGTCTTTGCTGATACCCCGAGCGGTAACAGGCACAGACTGAGCAAAAACAAGTAAGACAATACCCGAGTTTTCTGATTAAGATCTTTCATATAGGACACGTATGATTCAAAGTAGCAACGATTCGAACATCATGCCACAGGCGATTATTTCTGCCCAGAAATTGACACAAAAGATACAACTTTCACAAAAACAGCTGACTATTTTTGAGGATCTTGATCTGGAGATTATGGCAGGCGAGCAGGTGGCAATTACCGGTCGTTCCGGCTCGGGGAAATCCACATTGCTAGGCATTCTGGCAACGCTGGATCAGGCCAGTTCAGGCCAGCTCATCGTCAGTGGCGAGTCGGTTTCTACCTTGAATGAAGAACAACGTGCGTTGGTGCGCCTGAAAAATATCGGGTTTGTGTTTCAGTCTTTTCAGCTCTTGCCACATCTGACTGCCCTTGAAAATGTCATGCTGCCACTGCGTTTACAGCCCAGTTTCAAATATGCAGAAGCTGAACAAAAAGCCTTGGCGCTACTGCATAAAGTTGGTCTGGATCGGCAGGCACAACAAACCCCGAAAGTCCTGTCTGGCGGGGAGCAGCAGCGTGTCGCGATTGCCCGGGCACTGGTCAGTGAACCGAAAATTATTTTTGCCGATGAACCCACAGGCAATCTCGACGGTGAAACTGCCAAGGAAATTGAACAGCTTTTGTTTCAGTTGAATCGGGAACTGGGTACGACTTTAGTTCTGGTGACGCATGACCGTAAACTGGCACAGCAATGCCAGCGACATTTTGAACTGCTGAATGGCCAGTTGATTGAACATCCGAGTGGAGGATGAGATGAACCCTCTATTTCGTCCTCTACTCACACAAAGTTTTAAAAGTACCGGAATTTATCTGTTAATTATTGCCTTAACTTTGGCGATTAGTGCAACAACAGCGCTCAAGTTTAGCAATGAACAGATTCAGAATGCAGTGGCCTTACAGGCCGCAGAAATGCTGGCCGGTGATCTGGTGCTTTCGGACAATGAGCCTCTACCAAAAGAATGGCGTGATCAGGCCAAACAGCTGGATTTACAGCAGTCCGAAGTCACTTTCTTTAGCACCATGGCCTATACCGATGAACAGTTTGTCATGGTCAATGTCAAAGCCATTGATCAGGCTTTTCCCTTGCGTGGCGAGCTGCAGGTGCAACCTGCAAAAACGAAGATTCAATCGGGTGAAATCTGGCTCAGTCCACGGGCTATGGACCTGCTCAAAGTCAAACTGGGCGATCAGCTGAATATTGCCGATGCGGCGTTTAAAGTTACCGCCAAGATTGAACAGGACTCCAATCAGGAGCTTGGATTTTCCGGATTTTCACCAACGGTGATTATCTCCCAGGCGGATGTGGCGCGAACCAATGCGATTCAGGTGGGTAGCCGGATTGAATATCGCTTGCTCATGGCGGGTTCTCCAGACAGTACGCAAGAATATGAAGCTTTATTTAAGCAGCAGCTCAAATCCGAAAACGGCTCGGCTGAAACGCCAGCAGAAGTGCAGGGACAGGAATTTGAAGAGCAAAGCAGTCTCCGGTTACGCAATGCCAGTGAGGGCAATACCCGCTTAATGAAGCCGATTGCCAACCTGGATACCTTCCTGCAACTGGCCAATATTCTGACCATTCTATTATGTGGTATCGCGATTGCTCTCACTGCGCAGCGTTATGTCCAGCAGAATCAAGATCATATTGCCTTGATGCGTTGTATCGGTGCGACCAAACAGCAGATTTTATCGGCTTATCTGGCCTTGCTCGGTACAGTACTGCTGATTGCCATGTCGATTGGTACGGTGGTCGGCATTGGTCTGGGTTATGGGTTATTACAGTTAATGCTGCAACTGATTCCCAACTTAGAAATTGAATTCTCTGCTATGGCGATGCTGCTCGGGCCATTACCAGTCGCGATGCTGACCAGTGCGGTGGTGCTGTTGGGCTTTGTCATGCCGAGCCTATTGCAACTGTTGAACACGCCACCAATTCGGGTAATTCGCCAGCAGGAAAAATCAGTGCAATCCATGCTATGGATGCTGTTGACCGGAACGCTGAGCCTGATTATTTTTAGCGTGATTTTAACCGAAAATCTGCTCCTGACTGCCTGGGTGATTGGCGCGATTATTGTGTTATGTGCAGTGTTGTATCTGACGGTATGGTTGATCTTAAAACTGCTGCGCAATCAGAAATTGAATCTGTCAGCCTATGTACGAACACCATCTCAAACAGCCTTACAGATTACCGCTTTGGCCTTGGGTCTCAGTCTGATTACAGTATTAGCCGTATTGCGCACAGATCTATTAGAGCGTTGGCAGCAACAGTTGCCGCAAGGTACACCAAATCAGTTTGTGTATGGTTTGCCGCCGTTTGACATGCCAGATCTAAAAGCTCAAATTGAGCAAAATGGCTGGAAAAGTACACCGCTTTATCCGAACGTTCGTGGGCGTCTGGTGGCCAAAAATGATCAGCCTTTTGCTCCAGAATTAGTCAAAAGCAATAATACTTTAAAACGTGAGCTGAACCTGACCCAGTCCGACAGCTATCCACAGGATAATGTGATTATTCGTGGTGACGCAGCTTTGCAACAGGTCGGCACGGTATCGGTCGAAGCCAATACTGCTGAAGAATTAGGCATCAAGATTGGCGACAAGCTCAGTTTCAGTTTGCCCGAAGGTGTGCTGGAAGCGAAGGTTATCAATTTAAGAACGGTCGAGTGGGAAAGTTTTAGTCCGAATTTCTTCTTTATTTTTGCCCCGAATAGCATGGATGCCAATGCCGGAAGTTATCTGGGCAGTTTCTATGTGCCGGAACAAGATAAGGAAAAACTGGTGTCTGTGATCCAGCAATTTTCCAATACGGTGTTTATTGATGTCAGCCTGATTCTGGAAGAGATCAAGCGTATTGTGAATGTACTGGTGCAGATCGTGACGATTCTGGCCGTGCTGGTTAGTATCTCCGGTTTTCTGGTACTGATGGCTTGTCTGAACCTGCTCATGGATGAACGCAAACGTGAAGTGGCCTTGCTACGGTCATTTGGCAGCTCCAAACAAAAACTGAAAACCATGATGAGTCTGGAAATTGGTTTTATCGGACTGTTTGCCGGAGTGGTTTCCTGTCTGTTTGCCGAAGTGATTAGCGCAATCGCCAGTTATCGTATGGATTTAATGATTCAGCCACACTGGGAAATCTGGATTATCCTGCCGATTTTCATGACTGTGTTATGTGCGCTGATTGGCCGTCATCGTCTGAGCTATCTGTCGGACATTCCGCCCTTACAAAGCTTGCGCGAGATGAATCAGTAAGATTCATCTCCATGGCTTTTTAAATTCGCTGGCATTTAAAGCGGCAATGATTTAAAGCTGCAATTGTTGTCGCATCAGGTCGAGAATCTCTTGCCACAGTGGGCGAATTGCTTCGATCAAGGCCAAGTTATGTTGATAAAGCAGCACACAGAGGCCAAAACCAATCACTAAAGCGATCAGGTTGATCAGGCGGCTACGCTGCATTTTTTGTCCGGCATACCACAGCAAGGTTAAAAAAGCGCCCATCAACATGCCACCAATATGTGCGGCATTGTTGATTCCGCTGATCATAAAGCCCATGGCCAGGTTCAGACCCATCACCATCACCAAGGTCTTTTTATCTAGAATAAAACGTTGCTGGGGCAGCATCGGCAACAGGGCCAATACCGTCAGTGAAGCGCCGAGTCCCATCACCGCACCGGATGCACCGGCACTGACCGCCGGCAATAAACTTGGGTTGGCCACACCCCCTGCAATCAGATCATAGCTGTCCTGAATGTTCATATAGCCACTGAGCAAACTGCCCATTAAGCCGGCACACAGGTATAAGCCAATAAAATACATCCGGCCAAACAGTTGTTCGGCAACACTACCAAAAATATACAAGGCCCACATATTCAACATCAGGTGAATCAGGCCAAAATGGAAAAACATGCTGCTAAACAAACGCATGGGTTCCGCTAAATAGGTTAAAGGTGCATAATCGGCACCCCAGAGAATCGCATCTCGGGTACTCGGCTGGCTGATATCCATACCATTGATGGCCTGCCAGCCAAATAATCCGACATTAATCGCGATTAAAATGGCCGTGATCCACCAGAGCTGCATTTCAAGTTTGCGGTGTACGACAGGGGGAGCGTATTTAGACATGCTATTTTTTTTGCTGTGATTGTATATTTCGAATAAGCTTAACACGAAAAATCAAATTTTCAGGAGTAACGCACTGACATGAAAGCCTTTCTGATCCGCACGATATTAGTCATCGTCAGTGTGATTTTACTGATTCAATTGTGGATCTTTGCCAGTCTGGCCTGGTGGCGAACCAATCCGGTCAATACCACCATGATGATGCGGATTGATTACTGGACGGAACCTTCCAAAGCCATTCAACATCAATGGCGTCCCTATGATGAGATCAGCCTGAATCTGAAACGTGCCATTGTCACTGCAGAAGATGGAAAATTCATTCATCACCATGGTTTTGACTGGGACGGCATTCAAACTGCGCTGAATAAAAACCGGGATCAGGGCCGGGTGGTGGCTGGGGGGTCTACCATTTCCCAGCAATTGGCGAAAAACCTATTTCTGGTTAATAAGCGTTCATTTGTACGTAAAGGCCAGGAAGCGGTGGCCACCTGGATGATGGAACGCATGTGGTCGAAACAGCGGATTCTGGAAGTCTATTTAAACTCGATTGAATTTGGTGACAATATCTATGGCGTAGAAGCCGCAGCCAAACATTATTTTGGCAAAACTGCGCAAAGCCTGACTCAGGATCAAGCGATCTTTCTGGCGGCCATTCTGACCAATCCAAAATATTTTCAGGATCATCGCAACTCCTCTGCCTTAAATGCACGCAAGCGCATGATTCAGCGTTATATGCGTTATGCAGAATTGCCTTAAATAATTATTTAAAGAAAAAGCCCAGTTTTTGGGCTTTTTTTTATGAAATTGTCATCAATTTGAAGCATACTTGAACTGATAAGCACAATTTTAAATCCGCATAGGTTTGATATGAATACGGCAGCCAGCACTACTTCAGCACAGCCCGAATATACATATAATGATCGTTATATAAATCGTGAACTGTCTATTTTAGACTTCCATTTACGCGTCCTGGAACAGGCTGTCGATCCTTTACATCCCTTGCTTGAACGCATGAATTTCCTGTTAATTTTCTCGCGTAATCTGGACGAATTTTTTGAGATTCGGGTCGCAGGAATGATGGAACAGTTAGATTTGGACAATGAAAGTCGCAGTCCGGATGGCCTGACCCCAAAGCAGGTGCTGGAACAGATTTCCAAAACTGCACATACTGCGATTGAACGCCAGTACCGTATTTTAAATGAAGAAATTTTGCCAAAACTGCGTGAGGAAGATATCTGTTTCTTGCGCCGTGGTGAACTGACTCCGGCACAATCGGCCTGGGTGAAAAAATATTTTCAGGAACAGGTTGCGCCCGTCCTGACGCCAATTAGCCTAGACCCTGCACATCCGTTTCCACGTCTGGTGAATAAGTCACTGAACTTTATTGTGACTCTCGAAGGTAAAGATGCCTTTGGCCGTCAGATTGATCTGGCTGTGGTGCCAGCGCCGCGTTCGTTACCACGCGTGGTACGTCTGCCAGATGAATTAACCGATGGCAAAGAGCATCATGTGATGCTGTCCGCGATTATTCATGAACATGTTTCGGATCTGTTCCCAGGCATGACAGCGACCGGTTGCTATCAGTTCCGTGTCACGCGGAATGCCGATCTGGCCCTGAATGAAGATGTTGAAGATTTGGCTAAGGCACTTAAAGGCGAACTCAGTTCACGCCGTTTTGGCCGTGCTGTACGTCTGGAAGTGACAGAAAACTGTCCGCAGCATATTTATGAATATCTGCTGAATGAATTTGATCTGGAAGAAGAGCAGCTTTATAAAGTCGCAGGCCCAGTCAATCTGGCGCGCTTACTGTCTAATTTCAAGCGCCCGCATTTACGCTATGATTCACATACCCCGATTATTCCCAAAGTACTGAAAAAATCTGAAAATATTTTTAGTGCCATGCAAAAACAGGACATCTTGCTGCATCATCCGTTTGAGTCTTTTGCACCGGTCATTTCATTGTTGCGTGAAGCTGCACGTGATCCACAAGTGCTGGCGATCAAACAGACCCTGTACCGCAGTGGCCCGGATTCTGAAATCGTGCAGGTGCTGGCGGAAGCTGCCCGCAATGGCAAGGAAGTCACGGCCGTGATTGAATTGCGTGCACGTTTCGATGAAGAATCCAATATCGAAGTGGCCAATGTCCTGCAAGAAGCCGGTGCGGTAGTGGTCTATGGCATCGTTGGCTATAAAACCCATGCCAAAATGATTCTGGTGGTACGCCGGGAAAATAATAAACTGGTGCGCTATGTGCATCTGGGAACCGGCAACTATCATGCCGGCAATGCGCGAATCTATACCGATTATGGTTTGCTCACCACGGATAAAGACCTGTGTGAAGATGTGCACCGTATCTTTCAGGAGCTGACCGGTATGGGAAAAATGGCCAAGCTGAAAAAGCTGTTACATGCGCCATTTACCTTACATACCCAACTCATTAATTATATTGATAATGAAATCGTGAATGCCAAGGCAGGCAAGCCGGCGCAGATTATTGTCAAAGTTAATGCGCTGACCGAGATGCAGTTGATCAATAAACTCTATGAAGCTTCTCAGGCGGGGGTACAAATTGACCTGATTATCCGCTCGATTTGTAGTTTGCGTCCGGGATTGCCAGGTTTGTCTGAAAATATTCGGGTACGTTCGATTGTCGGGCGTTTCTTGGAACATACCCGCGTGTATTATTTCAGCAATAACGGTAATGCACGGGTTTACTGTTCAAGCGCAGACTGGATGGATCGTAACCTGTTTAACCGGGTCGAAGCCTGCTTCCCAGTAGAAGATGAAGCGTTGAAAAAACGCATCTATCAACAGGGGCTACTTAACTATCTGAAAGATAATCAGCAATCCTGGTTATTACAAGGGGATGGAACCTGGCTGCGGGCACAGCTGCAAGAAGGTGAAAAGCCACATAATGCTCAACGCATTTTATTGGACTTGTTTAAATAAATGCTCTCAAGAGGCTGAAAATTCAGCCTCTTTTCTATCCAGAAAATAGCATTCAAGGGTTTTAATCAGAGGATATCAGCATTTTGCGATAGATCTGTTTGACCTGGGCATACATTTGATAATCAGTCAGCTGGAGCTGGTGCTGTATGTCTACTGGGGGTTTTTGCTGGCTGAGTAAGCGTAAGAGCTGCAATTCGGTTACCTTGAGACAGGGTTTCCCAGTGAGCTGGTACAGGATATGTTCTGCCAGTTCAGCATGGATATAGGCACCGCCGCGCAAGACAGTTTTCAGGCTTTCAGCAAACTGGATGAATGAAGCCTGAGGTTGGATATAGCTATTTGCACCAGATAAGATTGCTGAATAAATGAGTGCTGTGGATTCACTCTTGAGTACGGCAACTACAGGTGTACTTGGGGTATGCCGTTTCATCTGGCCGATGAAATGAATCTGTGAGGCTTCTGTCAGGAGATAAAGAATCAAGTTAGGCAGATGTTCGGCAATCATCTCTTGTGCAGATTGGAGATTGTCTGCATATAGCAGCATATCTGGTTGATAGCCCAGTTGTTGTAGCACAGTCTGAGTTTTGGACAGGTCCAGGTCAGTAGATGAAGCGATGACTAAAACCGGTGCAGGCAAGAGGGCAGCCAATAAGCTCAATCCTGTTGATTCTGAGAGAAGGCTATACTGTGGATGAAGCAAAATAAAATGAATATCCCAAAAAATAGGGATTTAACGATAATCACCTCATCTTCGTCTTAAATAGCATTTATTGCAGATTAAAACCGATGACAGCAACAGTCAGTTTGAGACTTTATTAGCAGGTCTATGATGGTTGGCTATATCCACTTTGAGATATAAAAAAAGGAGCAACGGGTGTGCTCCTTTTAATCATCTAAAATTTTAGCTCAAGCAGCATTGTGCTGAGTGATTTTTTGGAAAATTTGTAATAACACATCAAATTCGCTTTGTAGCGGTGTACTTTTACGTGTCACCAATGCCAGGGTGCGGCTTGGTGCAGAGTTGATTGGCTTGACCAGAATCTCAGGATTGGCTTTGATCATATTGGTATAAATCGCAATTTCTGGCAATAAAGTAAAACCAAGATTTGCAGAGACCATTTCGATTAAAGTCGGCAAAGAGCTGGCTTTTAAACGATGATCATTTTTACGCTCACCAATCGGGCAGGCACTCAGGGCATGATCACGTAAGCAATGACCTTCCTCAAGTAACATCAGGCGAGACAGATCAAGATCTTCCAGAGAATTCGCTTGTGCAGCGTGTTGGTCTGATTTTTGATAAACCAGATACAGATTCTCTTTGGCAATCTCGGCCACTTTCAGGCCACGTGTATCGAAAGGTAGCGCCAAGGCCACCATATCCAGGTTGCCATGTTCCAGTTTTTCTACAATTTTCTCGCTTTGTGCTTCATGCAGATGCAACTGGATTTTTGGTAATTGTTTATGCACTTCTTCTAGCAGCTGTGACAGCAGGAAGGGAGCAATCGTAGGAATCACGCCAAGATGTAAATCACCGGTTAAGGGTTCACTCATCTCACGACTTAAGCGCATCAAGTCCTGAGCATCAGCCAGTAGAACACGTGCGCGTGCAACCACTTGTTCACCAAGAGGCGTTAAACGAACATTCTGGCGGTCGCGTTCAACAAGTACGCCACCGAGTAAACGCTCCAGCTCCATAATGCCGCCAGACAAAGTTGACTGGGTGACAAATGAGCGGCGAGCAGCTTCTGTAAAATGTAGCGTCTCTGACAGTGTTACGAGGTATGACAGCTGTCTTAAGGAGGGTAGTGCAGCCATAGTGTCCTAATGTTTATGATTTAAAATGATCAGCAAATAATTCGCTAAGATATGGAATAAAATGCGGTGGGATATCATGCCCCATTCCATCAATTAATTCAAATTTAGCCCCTGGAATCGCTTTTGCAACGGCCTTGCCATGACTGGGAGGCAGCAATCGATCACGAGCACCATGAACCACCAGGGTCTCTTGCTTGATTTGCTTGTTCAGTTGCAGCAATGAACCTGTACATAATATTGCTAAAAACTGTTGAAGTACACCGGCAGGATAGTAACTTCGTTTATATAATTTACGTGCGGTCTGCACCGCTTCCAGATGATTGACATAACCTGGCGAACCGATGATGTTAAACAGTTTTAGACTATGATCTACAATACCATCTTCATCTGTTGAAGCCGGTTTGTCAATCAAACTAAAGAGTTGCTTGGGAAAGGGCGGTGGCAACAGCGGCTGATTGTTGCTGGTAAACAGTAAACCCAGTTTTTTGACTTTGTCCGGATAGCGTGCCGCCAGAATCTGGGCAATCATGCCACCCATGGATGCACCCAATACATCAACCTGATCCAGCCCCATTTTTTCAATCAGCAGACTGACATCTTCAGCCATATCATACAGGTCATAAGGTGCCCCCTGATTGCCCAGACCGAGCACAAAACGGCTCATCATTTTCAGGGTGTTCAAGCGTGGGCCCTTGTTATGGATTTTTGAAGACAGGCCAATATCGCGATTATCAAAACGTACCAGATGGAAACCTTGATCAATCAATGATTTACAAAAAAAGTCAGGCCAGTACAGTACCTGCGCACCCAGTCCCATAATCAGGAGCAGCGTAGGATGTTCCGGATTTCCGCCCACCTCGACATGTAATTCCACACCATTACCCAGATCAACTCTGGTTTCACGCATGAAAGAACTATATGGAGAAAGATTAAACTGTAATGCGCTGTGCATAATTGCTGTCCTAATTAAAGGATATTTTGTTTAAAAAATATCCTGAGTATTAAACCTCTAAACCACAGCAGGAATCAAGTCAGGAACCTGCTTGGTCAAAGACAGACGTTGTTTGCCCGCAGTTGCACCCAAGAGTACAAAGCCACGTAAAGTGCCGTTACCGTCGATGGCTTTGGCCAGCATGCCATCTTCCAGCTCTTCAGTTTCCCAGGTGAGCTCAACATCGACTGGTGCAGGCAGGACAGTTAAAGGTGCAGCAGGCGTTTTCACTGCCACAGGCATAGCCGGATAATGTACAGCCGTATGTTCGCCATTCAGGGTTTTTGCCAGCGCGCGCGCCTGTTGCATGATGGGCATGACATAAGGCAATAAGGTACCATTCACTTCAGCACAGTCACCTACGGCATAAATATCGGCATGATTGGTTTCCAGTTGCGCCGTGGTTAAAATTCCACGACTGGTATGAACATCTGCCTGTTTGGCCAAAGAAATATTCGGCTGTAGACCTACCGCAGACAAAACCACATCAGCAACGAGAGACTGACCATTGGCCAGCATGACCAAATAGTCACCATTTTCAGCACGAGAGACCTTCTCGACCGTGGTGCCCAAGACGAAATGAATGCCGGTTTCTTCAAGGTTTTTCTGGAAGGCCGTTGCAACATGTTCAGGTAATAAACGGCCCAGCGGTTGAGGTGCCAGATCGATCACTGTGACCTGATGCTCGGTATTTTGCAGGTCATTGGCAAATTCGCAACCAATCAGGCCTGCGCCTAAAATCACCACGCGTTTATCTTCACGTGCCGCCAGATTGCTGCGGAACGTCTTATAGTCACTTAAATTATTCACCACATGAATGTCATCACTGGCATCACCGGAAATGGCTAAACGTACCGGGTTGGCACCGACCGCCAAGACCAGTTTGGAATAATTCTGTGTGCTTTCCTGACCATCTTTCTCAAGTACCAGCTGATGATCTTCCGGATGAATGGCTTTGACCCAAGTCTGCTGTTCAATCCGCATATTCAGTTGTGCCGACATTTTTGCAGCATCGCCCAATGCAATCTGTTCAGGCGCTTTTTTGCCAACCAAAGCATTGGAAAGGGTAGGTTTGGCATAATTTATCGCATCATCCGCGCAAATCATCAGCAGTTCATGCTCTGGATTAAGTTTGCGAAATTCACGTGCTACAGCATAACCTGCCATACCTGAACCAATAATAACGATAGGATGCATAGTCGTTTCCATGCTGTAGGGCTCTCCATGCTGTTTTATATGAGGATAAAAAGGACATAAAAAAAGACCATATCGACATGGTCTTTAACTGGGCGTGCTCAGACTTCGATCATTTCGAAATCGACTTTAGACACGCCACAATCTGGACAGGTCCAGTCATCCGGGATATCTTCCCATTTGGTTCCCGCCACGATGCCGTCTTGAGGCCAACCTTCCGCCTCGTCATAAATCCATCCACAAACGATGCATTGATACTTTTTCATGTAACTCTCCAAAACTGAGCAAGTGTAACCGTCAGCTTAAAATCCATAAAATGGCAAGACTCTAAAAGAATATGACTTTTTAACAGTGAACATATTTGGCTAAATTTTTACGCAGTTCTATTCAGAAAGTAAAGTGAATAAAAGCTTAATCAGCGAAATTAGCAGCAGAATGACTTTGGGATTCAGTATTTCTCTGAAAATGAGTCAAATCGGCTTTGCTGGCAAATGCTGTGGAGTGATGAAGCGGCTGCTGTGGCAAAATTTAGCTTAAATGAGGCGTTATAGACCAAAGTCGTGCAGTAAAAACTGAGGTTTTTATATAATTTAGAATCAGTAAAGTCTGGATTAAATATTTTTATAATAAATGAATTTAATAAAATCAATAACTTGTGCTTAAATATTGAGTTTTTATTATACAGCTCGGCTTGTTCATTGGCTGGAAATAGGTTTAAAATTCGCATATTCCTTTTCTTTTTTTAAGATCTCCCATGAGCAATTTATCTACTTCTTTGTGGTCTCACATTCGTACGGTCCAAGATTTTCCAAAACCAGGAATTTGCTTTTATGATTTGACCCCACTTTTCATGAGCAATATTGGTCCATTGACTGATGCCCTGATTGCCAGCATTCCTGCTGACAAACTAGCAGAAGTAGAAAGCTTTATCGCAGTGGAAGCACGTGGTTTTGTGTTGGCGAGCCTGTTGGCACAACGTACCGGAAAAGGCTTGTTATTGGTGCGTAAAGCAGGAAAATTGCCGCCTCCAGTCGTGGGTGTCGGTTATAGCCTGGAATATGGTCTGGATCGTTTAGAAATGTCTGCGGAAGTTCAGTCTCAGAAAGTTATCATTGTTGATGATGTTCTGGCAACAGGCGGAACTTTAAAAGCGGTAAATGAATTGGCACTCAAATGTCAGCATGAAGTACTAGGTGCAAGTATCTTTCTTGACCTTCCTGATTTGCATGCTGAATTAGGTCTGGATATCTGGTCAGTACTGGATGATAAATCTCAGCCTGAAGCTGCGGTTGCCTAAATTGTAGATTTAAAAAAAAGCTCCTCAATATCGGTAATGCCGGTCAGTTAAGAAATTGACTGGCATTTTCTTTTTTAAATTCATGATCATATTTGACAAGTAGAAAAGTCATCCGCAACTGTTTGAGGCAGGACTAGATTTAAAAATGATTGTTTCTGCGACAAATTTACTAGTCGATGGTGGCTGACGAGTTTTGCGGACGACAAATGCCTTTGGTTACTTTGGGCGAAACCAAAGTAACAAATTATTTTCAAGTATTTGATTTATAAAGTTAAGACTCCGCCGTGAATGACTAAAAAGTTAAAGAGTCTATTTCTAAACTCCTTAACTGATCAGCATTACCTCAATATCGGGGCTTTTTTATTGTCTGATAAAATGATGTTCAATTTCCTGAATCAGCGTATTAATCTGTTCAGGATGTTCTAGTCGATGATGGCCGCCATCAACTGCCTGAATTTGCATATAGTCTTCAAGCTGTGCCTGAACCGCATGCATATCCAGAATTTCATCGCCCAGTTCTAGATAGGCAAACTGCGGAATATCATGCTGTAAATCGCCATGACAAATTGCCGGATAATCATCTCTGAAATTGGGTTGCAAAATGGGATTCGCCACCACACAGGGAAGGTGATAAGCCTGCGACATTTTCAGTGCCCAATAGCCGCCAAGATTATGACCCACCAGAATATCCGGTTTGATGGTTTCAATCATCTCATGATAAAAATTGGTGACCGAATTATAGCTCAGATTACGATAATCGACATCAATACAATATTTATGCACGACATTAATTGCATGAAACTTGGTGGATTCTCTGGAGGAATCTAAGCCATGTAAAAACAAAATCTTAGACATAATCTTACTCATTTTTATGGGGCATGCCATATTGGTATTTATTGATTGGCACATCATCTTCAATCTGAGCATCATTGTAGAACGTGTGGACATTCAAGGCAGTTAGCTATTGGTCTAAGCCAGCATTTTTCTGCGCAGTGATTTGCTCTACCTCGTCACACACTAGGACTTTCATCTAAGTAATCGCATAATCGGTCCTAAATCGAGCTGAATTGTATTGGTAGAGTGGATTAGATTGACGGGATAAGGTTGGGAAAATGCCAAGATAGTGGATTTTTCCAAAGAAAAGCCGCTTCCTGAGAGTGTTTAAGCTACGATTTGGGTAGGATTTCTGCTATTCTATGCAACTTCTATTTTTTAACTAATCTTATTCGAGGCAGAGATGACGCAAACTAACGCTCAATCGACTTCTGAACAAATCATTTCCGAAAACGATTTAATTGCACAGCGTCATGCCAAGTTAAAGCAAATCGAAGCTCAGGCACAAGAAACTGGTAAAAGCCCATGGCCAAATACCTTTAAGCGTGAGCATTATGCCCAAGATTTACAAGACCAGTTCGCTGATAAATCTAAAGAAGAAATTGAAGCAGGCGAAAAGGTCTACGTCAAAGTTGCCGGTCGTGTGATGTTAAACCGTGGTTCATTTATTGTGATCCAGGACATGACAGGTCGTATTCAGCTTTATGTCGCCCGTAAAGAACTCGCTGCAGATGTACTTGCGACCATCAAAGGTCTAGACCTTGGCGACATTATTGCAATCGAAGGTTATATCGGTCGTTCAGGCAAAGGCGATCTGTATGTACACATCGAACATTTTGAATTATTAACCAAATCATTGCGTCCGCTGCCAGACAAGTTCCACGGTCTGAATGATACTGAAGTGAAGTATCGTAAACGTTATCTTGATCTGATCGTGAACGAAGAAACCCGTAAAACGTTTGAAATTCGTGCCAAAGTGGTTGCAGGTATTCGTGCCTTCCTGACTGAAAAACGTTATATGGAAGTTGAAACGCCAATGATGCATGTGATCCCAGGCGGTGCTTCTGCGCGTCCGTTTGAAACGCATCATAATGCACTAGATATGCCATTGTTCTTGCGTATTGCGCCAGAGCTTTATTTAAAACGTTTGGTGGTGGGTGGTTTTGAACGTGTGTTCGAAATTAACCGTAACTTCCGTAACGAAGGGGTATCTACGCGTCACAACCCAGAATTCACCATGATTGAATTCTATCAAGCCTATGCAGATTATAAAGATCTGATGGAATTGACCGAGCAGATGCTGGAAAAACTGGCGCTGGATATCTTGGGTTCGACCGATGTACCTTATGGTGATGAAGTGTATAGCTTCAAAGGGCCATTCAAGAAAATTTCAATGTTTGATGCAATTCTGGAAAATAACCCGCAATTTACTCCGGAAAATGTCAATGACCGTGAGTTCCTGGCAAAATTCCTTCAAGAAGAATTGAAAGAGCAAGTGAAGCCAGGTTTTGGTCTGGGTAAACTGCAAACGATTGTGTTTGAAGAAACAGTTGAAACCAAACTGCGTCAACCAACATTCATTACGGAATATCCAGCGGAAACTTCTCCATTGGCACGTCGTAATGATGATAATCCGCACATCACCGACCGTTTTGAATTCTTTATTGGTGGTCGTGAACTGGCAAATGGCTTCTCGGAATTAAATGATCCAATCGACCAGGCGGAACGTTTCCAGGCACAGGTTGCGGAAAAAGATGCGGGTGATGATGAAGCGATGCATTATGATGCAGACTTTGTAGAAGCACTGGAATATGGCCTACCGCCAACAGCCGGTGAAGGTATTGGTATTGACCGTCTGGTGATGATCTTTGCTAATGCAGCAAGTATCCGTGATGTGATCTTGTTCCCGCATATGCGTCATAAAAATGCATAAGTGCTGAATTTTAGAAAACCCGCTTAGGCGGGTTTTTTTATGCTTTAAATCGCTATACTAAAAAATTAAAGACAAAAAAAACGCAATGATTGGGGTGATCATTGCGTAGAAAAAGGAATGTTTTTTTCAAACTACATCAAGATTAACTGTGGAGAGAGTTAAATCTGATTCCTTACTGTATGTAGCTATATTACGACCCGATAAGGCTTGACTCAGCAGTATTCATGTTAATAGATGTTAATTAAGGTTAAAACTATGGAGATTCTATGGGCGAGTTTGCTGCTTTATCGTGCATAAACACCTCGCAATAAAAAAGCCCTTCATATGAAGAGCTTTAGGTGATCAGTTTATGTTAGAAACGGAATACACCTAAACCGGTTTTCACTTCATCTAAAGTCGCCTGGGTAATATCACGACATTTATCTGTTCCGGTCTTTAAAATATCCATAATATAGTCAGGGTCTTTAGCCAGTTCAATACGGCGCTCACGGATTGGACCGATCAGTTCTTTGAGAATGCCTTCCAGACGTTTTTTCACCGTACCATCGCCCAAGCCACCGCGACGATAATGAGCTTTGAGTTCTTCCAGTTCTTCTTTATTTGGATCAAAGGCGTCCAGATAAGTGAATACTACATTGCCTTCAACCTGACCTGGGTCTTCCACACGAAGATGATTCGGATCGGTATACATGGCGTTGACGGCTTTTTTAATATCTTTATCTGTCGCATCCAGCACAATGGTATTGCCCAAAGATTTTGACATTTTCGCCTTGCCATCAAAACCAGGAAGGCGGCCGACATTAGACAGTAGCGCTTTACATTCTGGTAACAGGTCATGACCGATTTGACGGTTCAGACGACGCACGATTTCATTGGTCTGTTCGATCATTGGAATCTGATCTTCACCCACAGGAACAACAGTGGCCTTGAATGCCGTAATGTCTGCTGCCTGAGCCACCGGGTAGCATAAGAAACCCGCTGGAATATCGCGCTCAAAACCACGCATCTGGATTTCAGATTTAATGGTCGGGTTACGCTCTAAACGTGACACCGTCACGAAATTGAGGTAAAGCATCGTCAGTTCGTTTAAGGCAGGTAAACATGACTGAACACAAATTGTAGTTTTAGTTGGATCAATACCGACAGCCAGATAATCCGTTGCCACTTCAATAATGTTACGACGTACTTTTTCAAAATTATCGGCATTATCGGTGAGTGCTTGAGCATCAGCAAGTAACAAGTGTTGATGGTGAGAATCTTGCAGGCCTACACGAGAGCGTAATGAACCGACAAAGTGGCCGAGGTGAAGTTGTCCGGTAGGACGGTCGCCCGTCAAGATCACTGGACGATTATCTTGATTACTCATTATTTATTCCAAAGGGTAGTCAGTACTACAGCTGTATTTTAACGAATGGCAATATTGTACGGTATTCTGTTTTTGATTGTCAGCCAGAAAAAAAGCTGTATTAAAAAAATCTTATTAATTAAACAAGTGAATACAATATTTTTAAGAATTTTGATTAAAATAAACTGAAATATGATAAGGATAATAAGTATGGCGAGCAGTTTATTACTATTATTAGATGATATTGCGACGGTCTTGGATGATGTGGCTGTGATGAGCAAAATGGCAGCCAAAAAAACAGCAGGCGTCCTCGGTGATGATCTGGCTTTAAATGCACAGCAAGTGTCAGGCGTACGGGCAGATCGTGAATTACCAGTAGTCTGGAAAGTGGCCAAAGGTTCTTTTGTCAATAAGCTGATTTTAGTGCCGCTGGCCTTGTTAATCAGCTTTATTGCCGGCTGGCTGATTAACCCCTTATTGGTGCTGGGTGGTTTGTTTCTGTGTTATGAAGGCGTGGAAAAAATCGTACACACCTTGTATACACCGAAGGCCAAGGATGCTGAACAGGCCCGTGAGCAACTGATCCAGACTGAAACAGATTTGCACCAGTTTGAAAATGAAAAAGTCAAAGGCGCGATTCGCACCGACTTTATCCTTTCGGCTGAAATTATCGTGATTACCTTGGGGACGGTGGCAGCAGCCTCTATGCTGACCAAAGTTACCGTTTTAAGCCTGATCGCGATCGTGATGACCATCGGGGTCTATGGTTTTGTTGCCCTGATTGTCAAACTGGATGATATCGGTCTGCATCTGACCGAGCAGCAGTCAGATTTTAAACAACAAATAGGACGCGGCTTGTTGGCATTTGCCCCGATTCTGATGAAAATTTTATCAGTTGTTGGAACTGCAGCGATGTTCCTGGTCGGTGGGGGAATTATTAATCATGCTATTCCTGTTATTCACCACTTTACTGAAGATAGTGTTAGCTATGTACAGGATATTCCCAGTATCGGAAATATTGTAGGTGCCCTGACACCGACCTTAATTAATTTCGCCGTGGGAATTTTAGCGGGTCTGCTGGTGATGCTGGTCATCAGCCTGATTAAAAAAATCTGGCCCAAATCATCAAAAGCTTAAGATGCAAAAATATCTGCAAATTGAGCAGATGAAGAAAAGGAAAAAACTATGCGTTGGAAAGGTCGTCGTGTCAGTAGTAATGTAGAAGACCGTCGCGGTGGTGGTGCCAAAGCTGGCGGAATCAGTATTATTGGGTTGATTGTGGCTTTTGTGGCCTGGAAATTCTTCGGCGTCGATCCACAGCAAGCTTATCAAACCACCAAACAGGTCACCCAAGGCGTATCGGGTACGGCGGAAACACGGGGGCTGGAAAATCCGACACCGGAACAGCAGGAGTCGATTGATTTTGTCGGCACCGTACTGGCAGATACTGAAGATACCTGGACTCAGGTGTTTCAGCAGCAGTTAAATCAGCAGTATGTTCCCCCGAAACTGGTTTTGTTCAATGGCATTGTGAATTCGGGTTGTGGTACGGCTCAGGCGGCGATGGGACCTTTCTACTGTCCGGCAGACCAGAAAGTTTATATCGATACCGCATTCTTTAAAGATATGCGTACTCAGATGGGGATTAGTGGGGAACAGAATGCCACCGAACTCTCCCGTAATGATCAGGCCGGAGATTTTGCGCAGGCTTATGTGGTGGCCCATGAAGTAGGTCATCATATCCAGACGATTTTGGGGATTTCCTCTCAAGTACAGCAGGCACGTCAGCAGGCAAGCGAGGTACAGAGTAACCAGCTTTCAGTGCGCCAAGAATTGCAGGCAGACTGTCTGGCTGGAGTCTGGGCCTACCATAATCATCAGCGCACCCAGTTTCTGGAACAGGGAGATGTGCAGGAAGCTATGGATGCCGCACATAAAATTGGTGATGACTATTTACAGAAACGTGCTCGCGGGCAGGTGGTACCGGACAGCTTTACCCATGGCAGCAGTGCGCAGCGCGTACAGTGGTTTAATACCGGCTTGAAATCGGGTCAGGTTTCGAATTGCGATACCTTTAACCAAAATATTTAGCTTGTTTCCAGATAAAAAAGGAGCAGGTGCCACTGCTGTCTCATCATTTTAACTTTGGTTATAGTTTGAATCTATGACGTCATGAAATCCTACTTTTGACAGGTCAAAAGTAGGCAAAAGTCTTTTGTTCGCCATACACAGCATGCCTGTCGTGATGGCTAAGGTGTGACCTCCTTGTCACACTCGCGTCTCCAAAATCTACTTAATTCAATTGTGGGACAGCTGTGGAGCAGGCAATCCTTTTTTATTTATGCAGAAAACGCCGGAAATTTCTTAATATCTTGATACTGACAAATAAGGCAGCCAAAGCAAACAGGGCAATGGCAAAGACCGTATATTTGAGATTGTTGATGTCATTTTGATAGAACTGCTGCATATCATGGTTGGTATATTCGAGAGCCGTGACTTTGCCAGTCCGGCTATCTCTAAATTGAATTTTTTCAATATAAAACAGATTTCCCGCTTTAATTAGGTGGACGCTCTGGATTTGACGGGTATGTGATTGATTGTCCTCATCACTACATAAAGCGCTGTAATGCTCACAATTGATTTTGGCTACATAACCATTTCCTGCAATCAGAATGAAAATGGCATTGTCCGGTCGCTGGTTATTAGATACCAAAACATACTGTTCGCCAGTTGTACTTTTCAAGGGAATACGGGTTGCCTGCTGATAATGCTGTTCTGCCTGCAGAATCTCCTGAATTTTAGCGAAGCAGGTAAAATATAAGGATAAGGTGATCAGAAAAATCACGCTCGCAAAACAAAGACGAAAAATGGTTTTGACAGTTTGGTGCATGGGAGAAAAATTCAAAATAGAAAGATGGGAAAGCAAAAGCCGAGTGCTGATCTGTATGTTAAATCATCACTCGGAAATACTGAAAAGAAACTTAACTCAATTCGATAAAAAGAGGATTAAACTTGTTTTGCTAGAATGCCTTTTTATTAATGCTCTGCTATTCAAATCTCTATTTTGACCATGCCGCTCGGCGCATATTGCTCCATCTCGCCCGACTTTAGGAAACCGAATGGGAAATTTCTTTTTTCTTCAGCTACTCACGGTGGTCTTTGCACTTTCCATTGCCACCACTATGTTTAATAAGCGTGTTTTAGGTTTTCCGCAAGCGATCGGTGTTCCGATTGTTTCGGCCATCTTTGTTTTTATTTTGCAATGGGGCGCCAGTTTATTACAAGGTAATCCATTCTTTAGTATTAATATTGACAATATCGAGCAGGCTGTTCGTAACATCGATTTTTATGATTTTCTGATCAATGGGGTGATCTGCTTTATTCTGACCTCATCTGCACTGAAGTTTAAGGTTTCAGATTTACGTAATCATTGGCGACCGATTGGTATTTTGGCAAGTTTAGCGCTGGTCTTTTGCGCGGTGTTCTTTGGTGCAGTTTTATATGGCTATCAGTTCCTGATTGGTAATCATGTGGATTTACTGGTGTTGTTATTACTTGGTGCGGCTTTAGGTGCGACTGATCCGATCGGCATTAAAGGCGTATTGAGTTCAGTTCGTGCACCGCATCATCTGATTGTCAAGCTGGAAGGCGAATCGTTATTTAATGATGCCATGTGTATCGCCTTATTTATGACCTTGCTCAATGTTCTGCAAGGCGAAAACTTTACGGTACTGGCTGTCATGCAAACTTTATTGTATGAGATTGTGGTGGCCGTACTGATTGGTCTGGGATTTGGCTTTGCAATATTAAGAATTTTGCGTGGCAAGCATGAAATGGAGTCACTGATTCTGACCACTGCTTTATTGGCATGTGGCTCTTATCTTATTGCTTTATTGGCCCATGCTTCAGCACCGATTGCCTGTGTCATTGGTGGCTTAATTGTCGGTAATAAATGGAAAGAAATTCTGGCCGATGCCGATATTGGTGACGTGAACCATTTCTGGCATACGGTTGAAGGGATTATTAACTCCTTCCTGTTTACTCTGATTGGTTTGGAGTTGTTTATTCTTGACCTGAGTACCAGTCTGGTCTTGGGCGGGATTGTGGCATTTATTATTTTACATTTAGCCCGCTTTGCTGCCAATCACTTGGCATTTGCCATGTTCCCCAAAATACGCCGAAAAAGCTATAACGGCAGTTTAACGATTTTGTCCTGGGGCGGTGTGCGTGGCGGGATTTCCCTGGCGCTTATTCTGGCGGTGGCCAATATTCCTCAGCTAGAGGCTTATAGCAGTATCTTGGTGGGCTATACCTTTATTGTGGTGCTCTTGTCGGGTCTGGTGTGTGGTCTGGGCTTACCTGCAGTGATGAATGCTTTTTACTATAATCCCGAGGAAGACACACAGGGCTTTAAAGGCTGGTACCAGCGTATGTGCCACAAGCTGAACCGTAAGGGTTTTCAATATATTGTCGGAGAAGATGTCAAAGGAAATGAAACCATCACTATTTTTCAGCCAGAGATTCTGATTGATCAGAAAGATATCGATGGTGTTGCTACCGTACATCATCCAGACAAAGTTCAAGAGGTAAAACGGCTGGAAAATCCAGATAATTTCTAAAGATAAAATCCAGAAGATAAAGCGCTACTGGATTATGTTTAATAGTGAAATGAGATCGCTTGAATCAGCATTTAATCAGGCGTGATTATTTTCCTATAGCTGTTAATAGGGGGATCAGGGCGTGATCTTTTATTTAAAGGTACTATTGAACAGATGAAATGCAGCAAGACAAGTTCAGCCAGTCAGGAAATGGCAGAGATGATTTTGACTGTGGTCAGTCAGATCCCTTATGCAAAAGTTGCAACCTATGGGCAGATTGCCAGACTGGCCGGTTTACCTCAACATGCACGTTTAGTGGGTCGGGTTTTAAGTCATCTGGAAGAAAATACCGACATTCCCTGGTATCGGGTGATCAATGCACAAGCTAAAATCAGTCTGAACAAGCTTGATTCATCTGGCCAGAATATTCAGCAACAAAAGCTGATACAGGAAGGGATTGTACTTGACGGTGATCGTGTGGATTTAAAACGCTATCAGTGGGATGGTTGGGTCTAGATATAAAAAATCCCCGCTTTTAGAAAGTGGGGATTTTAAGTTTGATGCACGGATTACTTGCGAATAACCATCACTGGAATATCGGCCTGACCTAGAATGCTTTGAGCTACGCTGCCCAGGAACAGTTTCTTGAAGCCAGTACGGCCATGTGAACCAATTATGATCAGGTCAGAATTTAAATCTTTCGCTGCTTTGACAATCTCGCTATAAATCACCTGGCCTTCAAGTAGCTGGGTATCTACTTCAACACCTGCACCAGAGAATTTTGCTTTAGCTTCATCCAGAGTTTTTAAGATCGAGGTGCGGGCACGTTCAATCAGGTCGTTGGTTTGCGCTGCAGAGATATATTCCGCAGCAATATAAGGGTCGAGTGTCAGTACCTGTACCACTGTCACTTTACTGTTAAATGCTTTGGCAACTTCGACTGCTTTATCAACGGCAGCATAAGATGTTTCCGAACCGTCAATAGGAACTAAAATATGTTCAAAAGGCATTAGAATTCTCCTGTTGGGAATTAAGTGTTATAAAAATGATGACGCGTTAAACCGAGTACGAATAGTTGTTTATACTTTGATCATAGCCTGTATTGTATAAAAATAAAACCAAGTAAATACATAGGTATAATGTCTAATAGATTAAACAGTTAAACGCAGGTTTCTGAGTTTTAAGTTTCATGGTTTATTGATTTTAAATAATTGAATTATATGGATTTATAGAAATATTCAAGCTGGTTGTCAATCACATTGAGTGGATGCCGGGTCCAATTTGATTTGTGGTGCCAGTTGTTCATATTGATTTAAAATCGAATGCGTCTCAGGTGCGAAAATTTGTTGTTGCAGTTGCTGGATTTTATGTTCGTTCACATGCAAACGTGCACAATAGAATGCAATCTGATTTTCTTTGGCAATGGCCAGTCGTTGAGTCTGATCATATTCCGGATAACGCTTGATTTGCTGTTGAGCCCGACTTAATTGCGCCAAGGTGCGTTTCTGTTGCATGCTCATGAATTGTTGATGATTAATCCACTGTGCCACATCGCGACGTACTCCATTGTAGTTGACAAAAATAGGAGAAATCACTTGGCAGGCGGTGATTGCTAAAGTGCTGAGCAAAAGAATCAGTATGTTAATTTTGTACATCGGTGAAAGCTCCAAGCATTAAAGTTCTTCATAAGAATATGTGAAATACCAAATAAAAAATCTAATATTGTTTAAAGTTTAAGAGTTTATTCTTCATTTGCATAAAGACTGAACATTTGTGTTTTAAAATGCTTGACGATAGCACCTGAAATTACGATAATGCGCACACAGTTTACGGCTATGTAGCTCAGTTGGTTAGAGCACCGCACTCATAATGCGGGGGTCACAAGTTCAAGTCTCGTCATAGCCACCATTTTAAAAGACCAAGCTCTCAGCTTGGTCTCTTTTTTTGTCTTTTAAAAAGTATGGCGCATGATAAAAATTATTTGAAGCATCCAGTAAATTTTCAGATATTTCCAAAATTATTTTTCTGTGATTGTTGATTAATTTTCTACTTTTAGCGTCGATATAAAAAAATCGCCCCAGTATTCACTCGGGCGATTCGATTTAAATAACTAAGAAAAGGGCTTAGTTACCTGCTTTCCAGCCATTGACGATTGGATAACGACGTTCGCGCCCATAAGAACGTGAACTGATTCGTGGTCCAATTGCACCTTGGCGGCGCTTGTATTCATTCATGTCGACCAGACGGATGACTTTTTTCACCACCTCGGCATCAAAACCTTTGTCAATAATATCGTCTTGACTCATGTCTTCTTCGATATATGAATACAGGATGGCATCCAGAATGTCATACGAAGGTAAAGAGTCTTGATCGACCTGATCTGGACGCAGTTCTGCTGATGGTGGACGAGTAATAACACGTTCTGGAATCACGGGTGTTTCTGAAATACTGTTACGATATTTCGCCAGTTCAAATACAATGGTTTTGTACACATCTTTCAAGACGGCATAGCCACCGACCATGTCACCATACAGTGTGCAATAACCTACAGCCAGTTCAGATTTATTTCCGGTCGCAAGCACCAGATTGCCGAACTTGTTGGAAAGCGCCATTAATAAGGTGCCACGCGAACGTGCTTGCAGGTTTTCCTCAGTCGCATCTGCCGGGGCGCTTCCAAAGAACGGGAAGAGTACCTGCATAAAGCCGTTTACTACCGGATTGATTTCGGCAATACCAAAGGTTACCCCCATATTTTTTGCTTGTTCAGCCGCATCTTCTACGCTGATTTGCGCGGTATAGGTATAAGGCATCATGACCGCCTGAACTTTGTCTGCACCAATGGCATCTGCAGCAATCGCAAGGGTCAGGGCAGAATCGATCCCACCCGATAGGCCCAGAATCACGCCGGGGAAGCCAGAACGCTGTACATAATCACGGGTTGCCATCACCAGGCTCTGATAGATCTCAGCCATGGTGTCCAGCGCAGGTGTAATTGTACCTTTGCTAAATTGAAGCTGTTCAGCATCATATTCTGCGATAGAAAGGCTTTCCTGGAAACTTGGGGCCTGTAGCGCGACTTCGCCAGATTTATTTAACACAAAGCTGGTACCGTCAAAGATCAGATCATCCTGACCACCGACCTGGTTACAATAGACCAGATTGATATTCAATTGTTTTACCAGAGCTGCCATGGTCTCGATACGGTGTTGTGGTTTACCCACTTCATATGGAGAGGCATTCAGTACCAGAGCAGTTTCGATATTGAGTTTTGCCAGCTGCTGTACAGTAGCTAAAGACCATGCGTCTTCACAAATCAGCACACCAAATTTGTGTCCGAGATATTCAAATACCAGATGTTGATGACCTTCACTGAAATAACGCTTTTCATCAAATACACCATAGTTTGGCAACACCTGTTTGTTATAAATACCCAGCACCTCACCATCTTTCATGACGGCTGCTGAGTTATAACGCTGGCCATCTTCAGTTTGATTTACAAAACCGAAGACCATCACAATATCTTTGACTTCAGTCAGTTTTTCAAAAGCAGCTTTGGTGCGTTTGGCCAGACTTGGACGAATTAATAGATCTTCTGCAGGGTAGCCCAAGATTGCAAGCTCAGGGAAGATAATCAGATCAGCCTTATCTTTTTTAGCCTGATTGGCCTGATCAATCATTTTTTGAGTATTTGCATCCAAATTGCCCACATGTGGAGAGAGCTGAGCAATCGCAATTTTAAAACTTTTCATTCCAATTAAATCCTATTCCTATAGGTTAATACACTAAATCACTGATTTTTATAATTCTAATTATCCAGCTGAGTGCATTTTGATACTTAAAAAAATGCCAAATGGCAAAAGAAAAAACGTCTTTATCACATGATCGTTAAATCTTGATCTGCGAGCTAAAATATCATACTTGGGTTATTTTATCGAAATTTAATCCAGAAGCTAGAGCTGTTTTGCGAGAATGAATGTTGAAATGAAAAGTTATTATCCAAAAATAAAGAATATGTAGGTTTTCTGCACATGAATAAATCTCAGGATTTAAATCATTTATTCATGGCCTTAATTTTAAAAATGCCAAATCAAGATGATATTTTGAATAAAAATGATTATATATCAAACAATTGTTTGGCTATCTAAAATAATATTGGGTATTTTTTTAAGAAAAATATCTCGGGCAATATCACCTTGTTGTTCAATATTATACTGTGAAAATGATTTGTTGGGATTAAATTGATATTTGTAAGGATTATATTTCCCTAAGCTTAAAAAATAAGCACTTTGTAGAAATGCGCCTTTTAAAACCACATTAATCTGCTGTTGGTATTGATAAATATGGGTCATCTCATGAATAAACAGTGCTTGATAGGCCAAGCTTTCACATGAATAGTCTTCCCGATAATTTAAATTTCGTGCATGGATATAACCACTGGGCGCCATAATCACATGGCTGGATTGCCAGGGTAAATAAGGGTGATTCATGATTCTGACTGCCGAATAGTCAATCAGATTGCCAAATACCTGCTGACAGATTCTGATTTCACCGGCCGTTAAGTTACGGCACTTAAACTGTTCAAAACGGATGAATCTTAAAATAAACGGTAGGGCATACAACAACATCAAGCACAGATCCTGTTCAAGTTTTCAATCTATGAATATGGTCGAGGTTCATGCATTTTAAAATGGATTAAAGAGGCTATATGTAGGATTTTGTCAGCACTAAAAAAACCACCCCAAAGGGTGGTTTTTCTGTCTTGCAACGCCGTTCGAATTAACGAGCGATATCGCGTTGAACTTCACCAGTATAAAGCTGACGAGGACGACCGATCTTGTAAGGACCGCTGTGCATTTCTAACCAGTGGCTGATCCAGCCAACAGTACGTGCAAGCGCGAAGATCACAGTAAACATTTCTGTCGGGATACCAATCGCTTTAAGGATGATACCTGAGTAGAAGTCTACGTTCGGGTATAGGTTACGTTTGATGAAGTATTCGTCAGAAAGCGCAATACGTTCAAGTTCCATAGCCAAAGCAAGTTGTGGATCGTTGATGCCAAGCGCACCAAGAACTTCGTCACAAGTTTCTTTCATGACTTTCGCGCGTGGATCGAAGTTTTTGTAAACTCGGTGACCGAAGCCCATCAGTTTAACTTCTTTAGTCTTCACTTTTTCCATGAAGCCAGCAACGTTTTCTACAGAGCCGATTTCATCAAGCATCTTAAGAACAGCTTCGTTCGCGCCGCCATGAGCAGGGCCCCAAAGTGCCGAGATACCAGCAGCAATACATGCATACGGGTTAGCACCAGTAGAACCAGCTAAACGTACTGTAGACGTAGAGGCATTTTGTTCATGGTCAGCATGAAGCGTGAAGATACGATCCATTGCTTTTGCAAGAATCGGATCAACTTTATAATCACGATCAGCAGGAGTCGCGAACATCATGTGAAGGAAGTTTTCAGCGTAGTTCAAGTCGTTACGTGGGTAAACAAACGGTTGACCGATTGTGTACTTGTAGCTCCAAGCCGCTAAAGTAGGGATCTTCGCAATTAAACGGATCGCTGTGATTTCACGGTGATCAACATTTTCGATGTCCAGATTGTTGTGGTAGAACGCAGATAACGCACCAACAACACCCACCATAATCGCCATAGGATGCGCATCACGACGGAAACCGTTATAGAAGCGGCTAACTTGGTCGTGAACCATTGTGTGGTTACGTACTTTAGCGTCGAATTCTTCTTTTTGCTCAGCAGTCGGAAGTTCGCCATTAAGAAGTAAATAGCAAGTTTCTAGGTAATCAGCTTTAGTCGCCAATTGATCAATTGGGTAGCCACGGTGTAAAAGTACACCTTTGTTACCGTCGATGAAGGTGATTTTAGACTCGCACGCCGCTGTTGCCATAAAACCAGGATCAAAAGTAAAGTGACCTGCAGCCAACACATCTTTAACGTCGATTACATCTGGGCCCAATGTGCCGCTGTAAATTGGTAGTTCAATTTCTTTGCCATCAAGCTGTAAAACGGCTTTCTTGCCAGTTGCTTCAGACATTCAATAGATCTCCTGTCCTGGTGAATGTATATCCGAGTTGTCTATCAATCTTTTAATGCACAAAACGGATGGATCAAAAATTTGCTATAAGATTAGTGAGTACTGAAATTTTGTCAATTATACTTATGGATGAAAAAATGACGCTTGCACAGCGGCTTAGTCACACCATCTTGGTATAAAAAGTTCAGTAAAATCACAGCATCAAACCTCTATAATAAGTCAAATTTAAACAGAGGTGCAGAAAAAAATAGAGGGCCTGAATTATTTGTAAGCGTTTTTTCAGACTAAGAAATGCTGCGAAAAAGTATCGCTGATCTTATTGGGAGTTGTTAAAACTATATAAATCTCATAACTTACATAGTTTTTACTCATTTCCTTTGCACATGCAGAATTATAAATAAAAGCAATTAATTAAATTTTTGACTTGATTCAATTGATTAAAAAATAGCTTAATAAATGGCCAACTTTGCAGCAAAGATCCCCAGTCTAAAAATAAATGAGTGATTTTTCGAATCCAAATCCTCTAAAGCGATCAAAAAACCCATCATCGAGTGCAGTCTAAGTGACTCTTTAAGCTCAGGTTATAATTATACCTGAAAGCAGACCCATCTTAATAACTGCTGCACTACCTGTATGAGCTTGATTTCCATTTAAATTAAATCGAGATTTTAAATAAGATTTGTGCTGCAACTGTGCATCTTTAGTCTAAATAGCGGTAATTGGCTTTAAAAAGAATAACAGAGTAAATTGATCAAGTTAATTATTTAAAAACAATTATATAGATGAAAATTAGTGGATTCTTAGTCACTAAAGAACCTCATATGTTGTTGTTAATGATTCTTATTTAAAGGGTTTTTCTTGAAAAAGCCAAATCCATCTGTTTGTGTTTTAATAGTTGACGTTTTATAATTCAGTGTCGTTTTGATTTTAGGCATGTATTTGCCTAAGAATGCCAGCTTTCCTTCGAATTAATTCCAACAAACTCCGGATGGAGTTTTTACTTACAGGATGCCCGCTGTGAAAAGCAACAGACCTGTCAATTTGTCCATGGGTCAAGTTTTAGAAGTAAACTTAAAATCACCCGTGGCTATTGCATCAATTCTACACCGTCTTTCAGGTGTTATCGTATTCTTACTCGTACCGGTCCTTCTCTGGATTTTAGACAAATCACTGTCTTCACCTGAAGGTTTTGCGCAAGTTCAAGAAATCATGAATGGTTTCATTGTTCGCTTCATTGTATGGGTATTTGTCGCCGGCTTGATTTTTCACTTTATTGCGGGTGTTAAGCATTTACTTGCTGACATTGGCGTTGCTGAAGAATTAGAAAGTGGCCGTGTCGCATCTACTATCGCATTAATCTTGTCTGCAATCGGTATTGTTGCAGCATTTGTATGGATCGTACTCTAATGAAAAGCGCTACTGGTTTAACAGGTTCAGGTTCTCGCGATTGGTTTCTCCAACGTGTTAGTGCTGTTATTTTGGCTGTTTATACCGTTGTTATTTTGGGTTGGATCCTGTGTAACAGTGGATTCAGCTATGAACAATGGTATGGCTTCATGATGACAACTCCAATGAAGATTCTATCTTTATTGTCAGTCTTATCTCTTGTTGCACACGCTTGGATTGGTATGTGGCAAGTTTTCACAGACTATGTGACGACTCGTCAAATGGGTCCTTCTGCGAATGGTTTGCGTATTGTACTGACTTCAGCAGTGATTATTGCTGTGTTGGCATATGCAATCTGGGCGATCCAGATTTTTTGGGCGAATTGATAGGAAACAATCATGGGCGCTATAAACCCTAAAGAAGATTACACAAATATTCCACACGAAACCTTCGATGCAGTCATCGTGGGTGGTGGTGGTTCAGGTATGCGTGCGTCTTACCAACTTGCTCAAGCTGGTTTGAAAGTTGCGGTACTGACCAAAGTTTTCCCAACCCGTTCTCACACTGTGGCAGCGCAGGGTGGTATTGGTGCATCTCTTGGTAATATGCAAGAAGATAACTGGCACTACCATTTCTACGACACAGTAAAAGGTTCGGACTGGTTAGGTGACCAAGACGCAATCGAATTTATGACGCGTGAAGCACCTCAAGTGGTATACGAATTAGAACACTTGGGTATGCCATTTGACCGTAACGCTGATGGTACAATTTACCAGCGTCCATTCGGTGGCCACTCTGCGAACTACGGTGAAAAAGCGGTGCCACGTGCATGTGCTGCTGCCGACCGTACAGGTCACGCACTTCTTCACACGCTTTATCAAAGCAACGTGAAAATGGGTACACAATTCTTCGTAGAATGGATCGCACTTGATTTGATCCGTAACGAAGCAGGCGACGTACTTGGTGTCACTGCAATTGACCAGGAAACTGGTAAAATTGCTGTATTCCAAGGTAAAGCCACATTGTTTGCTACCGGTGGTGCGGGTCGTGTTTACCGTGCATCTACCAATGCCTATATCAATACTGGTGACGGTCTTGGCATGGCGGCGCGTGCAGGTATTCCATTGCAAGATATGGAATTCTGGCAGTTCCACCCTACAGGTGTTGCGGGTGCAGGCGTATTGCTGACTGAAGGCTGTCGTGGTGAAGGTGCAATCCTTCGTAACAAAGATGGCGAACCGTTCATGGAGCGTTATGCTCCAACTTTGAAAGACTTGGCGCCACGTGACTTCGTATCACGTTCTATGGACCAAGAAATCAAAGAAGGTCGTGGTTGTGGTCCTAAAGGTGACTATATCCTGCTTGATATGACGCATTTAGGTGCGGATACGATCATGAAGCGTCTGCCATCGGTATTCGAGATTGGCAAGAAATTCGCGAACGTGGATATCACCAAAGAACCAATTCCAGTAGTACCAACAATCCATTACCAAATGGGTGGTATTCCAACCAATATTCATGGTCAGGTTGTTGTGCCTGAGTCGCGCGAAACTGAAGCGCTGGCGGCACATTACAACAAGGATACCGATGTTTATTCGACCAATGCAGCCGAACGTGATTTCACTAAGCCAGTGAAAGGTTTCTATGCAATTGGTGAATGTTCATGTGTATCTGTACATGGTGCAAACCGTTTAGGTACCAACTCACTGCTTGACTTGGTGGTATTTGGTAAGGCTGCGGGTAAACACATCATCGATTATGTGACTAAGCATCACGGTGATGAGTACGAGCCACTACCAACAACTGTACTTGAGCAAACGGTTGCGCGTATTCGTAAACTTGACGAATCCACAACAGGTGAGAATGCTCAGGAAGTTGCAGATGCGATTCGTGACATCGTTCAAGATCATGCAGGTGTATTCCGTACATCGGCACTACTTGAGGAAGGTGTAAAGCAGATTCTTGCAATTGAGCCACGTGTTCGTAATATTCATTTGAAAGACAAATCTAAAGTATTTAACACTGCACGTGTTGAAGCATTAGAAGTTGAAAACTTGTATGAAGTTGCAAAAGCGACCTTAATTTCAGCTGCTGCGCGTAAAGAATGTCGTGGTGCGCATACTGTGGTAGATTTCGAATTGTCACCGGATCATGCGGATTATCCATATGGTCGTCGTGATGATGAGTGGATGAAGCACACATTATGGTTCTCTGTGGACAACCGTCTTGAGTACAAGCCAGTTCGTTACCGTCCATTGTCGGTTGACGCGATTCCACCTAAACCACGTACATTCTAATCAGGAGAATTCAGATGAGTAGAGGTACTCGTACATTTCATATCTACCGCTATGATCCTGACAAGGATAAAGCACCGTACATGCAGACTTTTAAACTGGAATTGACTGACAAGCACCGTATGTTGCTTGATGCACTTCTAGCATTAAAAGTACAAGACGAATCTTTAACGTTCCGTCGTTCATGTCGTGAAGGTATTTGTGGTTCTGATGGTGTAAACATCAATGGTAAAAATGGTTTGGCGTGTCTTTGGAACCTGAACGATTTACCAAATGAAATTACTGTTCGTCCATTGCCTGGTCTTCCTGTAGTGAAAGATCTGGTGGTTGACATGAACCAGTTCTACGATCAGTACAACAAGATCCATCCATTCTTGATCAACAACCAGCCTGCGCCTCCAAAGGAACGTTTACAGTCTCCTGAAGAGCGTGAGCATCTTGATGGTCTGTATGAATGTATTCTATGTGCATGTTGTTCAACCTCATGCCCGTCATTCTGGTGGAATCCGGACAAGTTCCTAGGTCCTTCAGCATTGTTGAACGCTTACCGCTTCATCATTGACTCGCGTGATACTGGAACACAAGAGCGTTTGGCTCGTCTTGACGATCCATTCTCATTGTTCCGTTGTAAAGGCATCATGAACTGTGTATCTGTGTGTCCTAAAGGTTTGAACCCAACTAAAGCAATCGGTCACATCCGTAATATGCTTTTAGATATGGCAGGTTAATAGGCTGCTGATAGCAGTTTGGAAAAAAGCACACCACAAGGTGTGCTTTTTTTTGTGCAAACCATTGAAGCAAAATAAAAAATCATCAGATAAAAATAAAGATACTATACTTAAAATGTATAAAGTTGAGTCAGGTAGTCAGGAAATGACGGGTGATGTTAAGTGCCATAGAAGAAGAACATGTAATTATTTGGGGTATTTATGATTTTTAGCTGTAAAACTGACCTGAAAAATAACAAGAACGATGTTATTATATAACGGAAATTTAAGGAGGGAGTGGATTGAAAGGTTTGCTCTCTTTTTATTTATCGGAAATGCTTAGGACTTAAGTCTACATTGAATCTATTTTTGAGATAAAGCACCATAGGTTAGAGTAAAATATCTGAACTGTATTTAGCCAATTTATGAAAGGTATGTGTCAAAAAAATCAATTGAAAACTTGAGAACATGTTAGCATTTAGCCTATGACTATCTTTAGAAAATGCCATTTCAGGTACATTTTTTAAACATTGCATAACCAGGGACTGGTATATAAAGGTAGGCTTGAGTCGCTTTAGAAAAAATCTTTGTTCCTACTTGTTTTTTTCTAAGTCGATTTGCAAAAAATTGCCCGGTTTCGATCGGGTATTCAATGAGTAATGATACCGCTGAGGGGTGTTATTGTTCATTAAACATATCAAGATTTTCTTGGTGTGGTGATAACGCCTCATGGCTTATGCCTTATGGGGGACTAGTGTCATATTACCAATCTGACGCTAATAATCCTGGGTTTTGCTTAAAAAGCATCCTGAAAATGTTTTTGCAATAGGAAATGGGTCCACAAATGCAAGAAGTTGCTGACGCTCTGCGTCTTGACACTGAACTTAGCGCTGATAGTGCAGCGTATATTGAAGAACTTTATGAGCAGTATTTGACGGCTCCGGATTCAGTAGGTGCTGACTGGCAAGAATACTTCGGTAAATTCCCAAAAGGTGATCAACCACACAGTAATGTACGTGAGCAATTCCTACTTTTAGGTCGTAATTCAAGCCGTATTCAGCCTGTTGTTCAATCAACTGTCAGCTCAGAGCATGAACGTCGCCAAATTGGCGTGTTACAGCTGATTGCTGCATACCGTAATCGTGGTCACCAGAAAGCAAAACTGGATCCATTAGGTTTGGCGAAACGTGAAGTTGTGCCTGATCTAGATCTTGCTGCGCATGGTTTAACTCAGTCGGACCTAGATACGGTATTCAATACTGGCAACCTGGCGATCGGTAAAGAAGAAGCGACTTTGGCTGAGATGGTTCAGGCAATGGAAGCCACTTACTGTGGTTCAATCGGTGCTGAATACATGCACATCGTGGACACCAAAGAGAAACGTTGGATTCAACAACGTCTGGAAAGTGCACGCGGTCAATATGGTTTTAATGCTGAACAAAAGAAACATGTCCTTGAACGTTTAACCGCAGCTGAAGGCCTGGAAAAATATCTAGGTAATAAGTTTGTTGGTGCAAAACGTTTTGGCGTTGAAGGGGGTGAATCATTCATCCCGATGGTTAACGAAATTATTCAGCGTGCAGGTTCTGTTGGCTGTAAAGAAGTTGTAATCGGTATGCCTCACCGTGGCCGTTTAAACCTTCTGGTTAACATCATGGGTAAAAACCCGGCTGACCTGTTTGGTGAATTTGAAGGTAAATCGATTCACAAGAAAGGTTCTGGTGACGTTAAGTACCATCAAGGCTTCTCTTCAAACGTGATGACCCAAGGTGGCGAAGTTCACTTGGCATTGGCGTTTAACCCGTCACATTTGGAAATCGTTGGCCCTGTGGTTGAGGGTTCGGTACGTGCACGTCAAGTACGTCGTAAAGACATTGGCGGCGATGACGTATTGCCATTAATCGTACATGGTGATGCTGCATTTGCAGGTCAGGGCGTCAACCAGGAAACTTTCCAGATGTCACAAACTCGCGGTTATACCGTGGGTGGTACAGTGCACATTGTGATTAATAACCAGGTGGGTTTCACCACTTCTGATCCACGTGATGCGCGTTCTACAGAATACTGTACTGATATCGCGAAAATGATTCAGGCGCCGATCTTCCATGTCAATGGGGATGATCCTGAAGCTGTGGTGTTCATTTCACAATTGGCACATGACTTCCGTCATACTTTCCGTAAAGACGTTGTGATTGACATGTTCTGCTACCGTCGTCGTGGTCATAACGAAGCGGATGAGCCGGCTGCAACTCAACCAATGATGTATCAAGTGATTAGCAAGAAAGCGACCACGCGTACGCTTTATGCGGATCAACTGGTACAACAGGGTGTTCTTGATCGTGCAAATGCAGATCAAATGGTTGAAAATTACCGTGCAGATCTGGAAGCGGGTAATCACGTTGCCAATGCGCTGGTACTTGAACCGAACAAGAAAATGTTTGTGGACTGGACGCCTTACTTGGGTCATGACTACACAGACGAATGGGATACGACTTTCCCGATCGAGCGTCTAAAAGAACTTGGCGCGAAAATGCGCGAACTTCCTGAAGGCTTCGTGATGCAGCGTCAGGTTGCGAAAGTGATCGATGACCGTCTGAAAATGCAAACGGGTGAAATGCCACTGAACTGGGGTGCTGCTGAAACTCTGGCGTATGCAACTGTACTAGATGATGGTTACTTGCTTCGTTTAACCGGTGAAGACGTAGGTCGTGGTACCTTCTCGCACCGTCATGCAAAACTGCATAACCAGGTCGATGGTTCAACTTATCTTCCGCTGTGTAACCTGAAAGAAAACCAGCCGCGTACTGCAATCTATGACTCATTGTTGTCAGAAATGGCGGTATTGGCATTTGAATATGGTTATGCGACGACTCTTCCTAAGAGCTTGATCATTTGGGAAGCGCAATTCGGTGACTTCGCGAACTGTGCACAGGTTGTGATTGACCAGTTCATCTCGTCTGGTGAAACCAAATGGGAACGTGTCTGTGGGTTGACCATGCTTCTTCCACACGGTTTTGAAGGTCAGGGTCCGGAACATTCATCTGCACGTTTAGAGCGTTTCTTACAGCTATGTGCTGAAGACAACATGCAAGTGATCACACCGACCACACCTGCACAGATTTATCATGCTTTACGTCGTCAAGCGATTCGTCCAATCCGTAAGCCATTGATCGTGACTTCACCGAAGTCTCTTCTTCGTCACAAACTTGCAACGTCTACGCTAGAAGAACTTGCAAACGGCAGCTTCCAGACCGTGATTGATGAAGTGGACAACATCAACAAGTCAGATGTAACCCGTCTGGTTCTGTGTGGTGGTAAGGTGTATTACGACCTGATTGAAAAACGTCGTGAAAAAGAATTGAACAATACTGCGATTGTGCGTATTGAACAATTATATCCATACCCAGAAAAACGCCTGACAGAAGTCCTTGCACAATATCCAAATGTGAAAGAACTGGTTTGGGCACAAGAAGAGCCTAAAAACCAAGGTGCTTGGTTGTTCATCGCTCCGCGTCTATATGACGATGTGATGAAAGCGGGTAAACAAGTCCGTATTAGCTACGCTGGCCGTGAAGCATCTGCTGCACCGGCTTGTGGTTCACCATATTTGCATGCAAAACAACAAGCTCAGCTCATCAACGACGCGCTTGCGATCGACGCTGAATAATCCAGGAGATTCTAAGTAATGGCAACCGAAATTAAAGCACCGGTATTCCCAGAGTCAGTTGCGGACGGTACGATCGCAACTTGGCACAAACAACCAGGTGAAGCAGTATCACGTGATGAAGTGATCTGTGATATTGAGACTGATAAAGTTGTTTTAGAAGTTGTTGCTCCTGCAGACGGTACAATTGCCTCTATCATTAAAAATGAAGGCGACACTGTACTTTCAGCTGAAGTCATTGCACAGTTTGAAGAAGGTGCTGTTTCTGGCGCTGCTCAAACTCAAGCAGTTCAGTCTGAAGAGAAAGTTGAACAAGCTGCGGCGAATACTGAAGCAGGTAATTCACCAATCGTTGAACGTCAGCAAGTACAAGACCAAGCGCCAGCAGTGCGTAAAGCATTGACTGAATCTGGTGTTGCAGCAGCTGATGTTGCGGGTACAGGTCGTGGCGGTCGCATCACCAAAGAAGATGTGGCAAACCACCAAGCGAAACCAGCTGCTCCTGCTGCTGCGCCATTAAGCGTTGCTGTGGGCGAACGTATCGAAAAACGTGTTCCAATGACACGTCTTCGTAAGCGTGTTGCTGAACGTTTACTTGCAGCGACTCAAGAAACTGCAATGTTGACCACGTTCAACGAAGTGAACATGAAACCAATCATGGAAATGCGTGCTCAATACAAAGATGCGTTTGAAAAACGTCATGGTGCACGTCTTGGCTTCATGTCATTCTTTGTTAAAGCAGCAACTGAAGCGCTAAAACGCTATCCGGCAGTGAACGCATCAATCGATGGCGATGACATTGTTTATCACGGTTACTATGACATTGGTGTTGCAGTTTCATCTGAGCGTGGTCTGGTGGTTCCTGTACTTCGTGATACAGACCGCATGAACTATGCCGAAGTTGAAAACGGTATTCGTGCATACGCTGCGAAAGCGCGTGATGGCAAATTAGGCATCGAAGACATGACTGGCGGTACATTCACGATTACCAATGGTGGTACTTTCGGTTCATTGTTATCTACTCCGATCTTGAACACGCCACAAACTGCGATTCTGGGTATGCATAAAATCCAGGAACGTCCGATGGCAGTGAATGGTCAAGTAGAAATCTTGCCTATGATGTACCTTGCATTGTCTTATGACCACCGTCTAATCGATGGTAAAGAAGCAGTCGGTTTCCTTGTAACAATCAAAGAATTGTTAGAAGAGCCAGCGCGTCTTATCCTTGATCTGTAATTTATTTATTAAGAATCTTCCCTAATCCCTTTTTAAAAAGAGGGCTTAGGTCTCCCTTTTGAAGGGAGATTAAAGGGGATTATTTGGAGATAAACATGTCTCAATTCGATTTAGTCGTAATTGGTGGTGGCCCGGGCGGCTACGAAGCAGCAATTCGTGCAGCTCAACTTGGTTTCAAAGTTGCGTGTATCGAAAAACGTATTCATAAAGGCAAGCCATCTTTAGGTGGCACCTGCTTAAACGTGGGTTGTATCCCGTCTAAAGCTTTGCTTGATTCTTCTCACCGTTACGAAGATACAGTGCAGCATCTAGATGATCACGGTATTACCACGGGTGAAGTGAAATTTGATCTTGCTAAACTTTTAGCGCGTAAAGACAAAATCGTTGACCAATTGACCATGGGTATTGATGGCTTGCTGAAAGGCAACGGCATCGAATGGTTAAAAGGTACAGGTAAATTACTTGCCGGTAAAAAAGTTGAGTTCGTTTCTCATGAAGGCGAAACTCAAATTTTAGAACCAAAATACGTGATTCTTGCGACTGGTTCTGTGCCAATCAATATCCCATCTGCACCTGTTGATCAAAACATTATTGTTGACTCAACTGGCGCACTTGAATTCCAAGAAGTACCTAAACGATTAGGCGTAATTGGTGCGGGCGTTATCGGTCTTGAATTAGGTTCAGTTTGGCGTCGTCTGGGTGCTGAAGTTGTTGTATTTGAAGCAATGGATGCATTCTTACCAATGGCTGATAAAGCCTTGGCAAAAGACTACCAAAAACTGTTGACTAAGCAAGGTCTTGATATTCGCGTTGGTGCGAAAGTTTCTGGTACTGAAGTGAACGGTTCTGAAGTGACTGTGAAGTACACTCAGGGCGGTGAAGACAAGACTCAAACTTTCGACAAGTTAATCGTATGTGTAGGCCGTCGTGCTTATGCTGAAGGTTTATTGGCGGATGATTGCGGCATTAAACTGACTGAGCGTGGTCTGGTTGAAGTGAACGATTGGTGTGCAACGTCTGTGGACGGCGTATACGCAATTGGTGACTTGGTTCGTGGTCCTATGCTTGCGCATAAAGCCATGGAAGAAGGCGTAATGGCCGTTGAACGTATTCACGGTCATGCCGCTCAAGTCAACTACGACACGATTATTTCTGTCATCTATACCCATCCGGAAGCGGCGTGGGTTGGTTTAACAGAACAGCAAGCCAAAGACAAAGGTCACGAAGTGAAAACCGGTCAATTCGGTTTTGCGGCAAACGGCCGTGCAATGGCTGCTGGCGAAAATGCTGGTTTTGTGAAGTTTGTTGCTGATGCGAAAACAGATCGTCTATTGGGTATGCACGTGATTGGACCTGCTGCGTCTGACATCGTACACCAAGGTATGATTGCACTTGAGTTTGTATCTTCAGTTGAAGATCTACAGTTGATGACTTTTGGTCATCCAACTTTCTCTGAAGTGGTACACGAAGCTGCACTTGCGGTCGATGGTCGTGCCATTCATGCGATTCAACGCAAACGTAAATAAAATTAAAAAAAGAGCGGCTTAGGTCGCTCTTTTTACATTTCATGGTTGTTTTTATGGGAACAATCATCTAAAAATAAAGATAACGATTTTAAGAAATGCTGGTACTGCTTTGACGGACGTCTGGGTACTGGTGGGTTTATAACAAGGCAAAGAAGTAATAAAAGGTTATTGAATGAATTTACATGAGTATCAAGCAAAAGCGCTATTAAAAAAATATGGTATGCCGGTACAGGAAGGGATACTTGCCACCAATGCCGATGAAACGGTACATGCTTTTGAGCAGTTAGGTGGAAAGTTCGCAGTACTGAAAGCTCAGGTGCATGCAGGTGGTCGTGGGAAGGCCGGTGGTGTAAAAGTCGTTAAATCGGCTACCGAGGCTGCTGAATATGCCAACCAGATCATCGGTTCAAACCTGGTAACTTATCAGACCGATGCCAATGGTCAGCCGGTAAATAGCATTTTAGTATCTGAGGATGTTTATCCTGTTGAGCGCGAACTTTATTTGGGTGCGGTGGTCGATCGTTCAACCCGCCGCATTACTTTTATGGCATCGACTGAAGGCGGTGTTGAAATTGAGAAAGTGGCCGAAGAAACCCCTGAAAAAATTATTAAAGTTGAAGTTGATCCTTTAGTGGGGCTCATGCCATTTCAGGCTCGCGAAGTGGCTTTTGCCCTAAAACTCAAAGATGGCCAAATTAATCAATTTGTTAAAGTCATGACTGCTGCTTATCAGGCATTTGTAGACAATGATTTTGCACTTTTTGAAATCAATCCGCTGTCGGTACGTGAAAATGGCGATATTCTGTGTGTGGATGCCAAAATCGGGATTGATTCGAATGCACTGTACCGTTTGCCTGAAGTGGCTGCGCTACGTGATAAGTCTCAGGAAAATGAACGTGAACTCAAAGCATCTGAATTTGATCTGAACTATGTGGCATTGGAAGGGAACATTGGCTGTATGGTGAATGGTGCCGGTCTTGCGATGGCAACCATGGATATTATCAAGCTTTATGGTGGTCAACCTGCCAACTTCCTCGATGTCGGTGGTGGTGCGACCAAAGAGCGCGTGATTGAAGCTTTTAAAATTATTTTGGCAGATCACTCTGTGCAGGGTGTGTTGATTAATATTTTTGGTGGAATTGTACGTTGTGACATGATTGCAGAAGCAATTATTGCGGCGGTTCAGGAAGTAAATGTGACCGTTCCTGTGGTTGTTCGCCTCGAAGGCAACAATGCGGAACTGGGTGCAAAATTACTGGATGAATCAGGTTTGAAATTGATTTCTGCAAATGGTCTTGCTGACGCTGCAGAAAAAATCGTTGCTGCTGTAAAAGCTTAAGGAGTATCAATCATGAGCGTATTAGTGAATAAAGACACCAAAGTATTGGTACAGGGCTTTACAGGAAAAAACGGCACATTTCATTCTGAGCAGGCTTTGGCTTACGGCACCAAAGTTGTCGGTGGTGTAACACCGGGTAAGGGTGGTCAAACCCATCTGGAATTACCAGTATTCAATACCATGCGCGAAGCGGTGAAAGAAACTGGCGCAGATGCTTCGGTGATTTATGTTCCTGCACCATTTGTGCTGGATTCTATTGTTGAAGCGGTTGATTCGGGCATTGAGTTAATTGTGGTGATCACTGAAGGTGTACCGACCATCGACATGCTTAAAGCCAAGCGTTATCTGGAAACCAATGGTAATGGCACGCGTTTAATCGGGCCAAACTGTCCGGGCATTATTACGCCGGGTGAATGTAAGATCGGGATCATGCCGGGTCATATTCATCAGCCGGGTAAAATTGGAATTATCTCGCGCTCAGGGACTTTGACCTATGAAGCCGTAGCGCAGACCACCAAGCTTGGACTGGGTCAGTCTACTTGTATCGGGATCGGGGGAGATCCGATTCCGGGCATGAACCAGATTGACTGCTTGAAACTGTTCCAGGACGATCCTCAGACTGAAGCCATTATTATGATTGGTGAAATTGGTGGTACCGCAGAAGAAGAGGCAGCGGAATATATTCAGGCTCATGTCACCAAGCCTGTGGTCGGTTATATTGCAGGTGTTACCGCACCTAAAGGCAAGCGTATGGGGCATGCGGGTGCAATTATTTCAGGTGGTAAAGGAACTGCTGAAGAAAAATTTGCTGCCTTTGAGCGTGCGGGTATGGCATATACCCGCAGTCCTGCGGAACTTGGTTCAACCATGTTGCAAGTATTGAAAGATAAAGGTTTGGTTTGATTTATAGATTAAACATGCACTAAAAAGCTCCCAGTTGGGAGCTTTTTTATATCTCATTCTATTTTTAAGTTTTAGCCTTCAGACTCTGGGTCATACCATTAATATCACCACCCTGAATACCAAGTTCATTCATTAGGCTGTCAATTAAGGGTGCTTGGCTGCGATAACGCAGGGCGCTATTTACCACCTGATCTGACAGGGCAACATTGCCATTTTCATGATGTGCATCTGTCTGACAGGAACCGGCATGACTGCCATGCAGGCCATTGACCTGAAGAATCTTGATGTCATCAATATTTTCCATCGGTTTAACACTTTCCCGGATAATTTCAGGCAAGTATTTCAACATGGCTAGGCGAATCTGCATTTCGACCTGTTCAGGTGACAGCACATTATTGGCTTCGTTGACTGCACGGGTACCTTCTGCATCGACCTGATACTGTTTTTCCATCGCCTGAGCCAGTAGAATTTTTGCGTCCGCTTCACCTTTGGCCTTAAGACGAACCTTTTCGGCTTCAGCTTCAGCAGCAATACGTACTGCTTCGGCATCATCTGCTGCGGCTTGTTTTCCGGCTTCAGCGGCAACCGTAATCGCAATTGCATCTTTTTCTGCGTGTTCTTTGGCTGCGACCAGCTCAACCGCTTTTTGACGCTCTGCCTGCTGGATTTGGCGTACAGTGATGACTTCTTCTTCCGCTTTTACCGCTTGAGCACGTGCCTGATCGGCTTGCGCTTTGGCTTCAGATTCGGCGCGAGATTTTTCTGCAATGGCAATGGCACGATCCTGTTCGGCCAGCTCAATAGTTTTCTTTTGTTCGACTTGGGCTTTTTGAATCAGCTGCGCTTTTTGGATATTCTCATTTTCTACATCACGGGCCGCTAAAATACGCTTGAGGTCGACTTCTCGTTCAGCAGCAATTTGTGCTTCTTCTGCTTCACGTTTTTTACCGGCTTCCTGAGCAGAAATTTCAGCCAGTTGCTCGGCACGGCGAATGGCAATTTCGCGTTCCTGTTGCAGCTTGGCATATTCTTCTTCACGAATGATTTGCAGGCGCGCCTGTTCTGCTTCCAGATTTTTAGTTTTGATCGCCAGGTCGGTATCCTGCTCGATATGATTTCGCTTGCGACGACGATCTTCAATGGTTTCAGTGAGCTTGGTCAGGCCTTCAGCATCAAAGGCATTTTGTGGATTGAAATATTTAAATCCAGTTTGATCCAGGCCAGTCAGGGAAACGGTTTCCAGTTCCAGACCATTTTTATGCAAATCTTCTGAAACCACTTGCTGTACTTTTTGTACAAAGTCGACCCGTTTTTCATGCAGTTCTTCCATGGCCATTTCTGCTGCTACTGCACGCAGTGAATCGACAAATTTGCCTTCGACCAGATTTTTTAATTCATTCGGTGACATGGTCTTTTGCCCGAGCGTTTGTGCGGCTGTTGCAATTGAATCAGCAGTAGGTTTGACCCGCACATAGAATTCGGCCATGACGTCCACGCGCATACGGTCACGGGTAATCAGTGCCTGATCATCTGCACGGCGCACTTCAAGACGCAGAGTGTTCATATTGACTTGAATAATTTCATGCAAGACTGGGAGCACGATTGCGCCTCCGCCCAAAATCACTTTTTCACCACCCCAACCGGTACGCACAAAGGAGATTTCTTTACTGGACCGGCGGTATAGACGCGCAATGATGAGACCGAAGGTCACCAGTGCTGCAAAAATAATTCCAGAAATAATTAAAATATTATATAAATCAAAAGTTAACATTGTTATAAAGTCTCAGTTTGGTTCTGGCTGAATAAAATTAGAGTGCAGTGGCTTGAAAGCCATTTTTGGTTTTATGGGTCAGTACGACATTCTGACCTTGATTTAAAATTTGATTGGTTTCTGGTTCGACTAAAACATAATGGGTCTGGCCATGCTGATCCCGGACTTTGGCTTGTGCAGGAGAGTTGACTTTGGCATCACCCAGAATAATGATTGCGGTACGCCCAATAAGCTCGTCACTATAAATGGCAGAAGTTTCATCTTGAGGCATAAGCTTGCTGGCAGCCATGGCAAGCCAGCGCACTATCGGCATACACAGAAACAGACAGGCTGGGGAAATTAGCCATACATTGAAGAGCTGGCTGGTCAGGCGTTCAAATATTCCCTGAATCAATAAGCCACTCAGGCCATAACTGGTCAGAAAAATGATGAGCCAGATAAATAAAGGCAGACGTCCCAGATATAACCAGTCAAATACTTTGGTGAAAAAGCCGGGATGTTGATCTGGATTAATTTCTGGTTGCAGGGGGTCTTCAGGCAAAAACTGTTCTAACATATTCTGCGAGCCGCCACCGAGCAGCAGTAATATGCATTCCAGTGCAGCAAACATCAGCATCAGACTCAGGCTGATACTAAATACGATATTTGACGGATGAGTAAACAGTTCCCACATTTTTTATCTCTATAATTATGTTTTAGGAAAAGTGTAAGGAAGCCTCTGATGCTATAACGATAGCAGTAATTGTTAATTTTGTATGCAAAAAAATAACAAAAAACCTTATAAACAAGGATTGAATATATTATGTATTTAATAATTGTTGAACTATTAAAGTTAATAGTAAACTATAAGTTCATTTAGAATTTGCTAAAAAATTAATTATCTTCAATGTTTTACATGAATTTTAAGGTTATGTGGATTGGTTTTTCTGAGAAATATAGAAATACTGTGCCTTAGTATCTCTATATTTCTTTCTTAAAGACTTAGAGTAAGGCAGTCTGAATCCGGACTTTCATATCCAGAGTCTGTTGCAGAATATAGTTTTTTATCCATGTGATCTGTTCACCCATCGGGTTCACCTTGATCGCAGTATCCAGAAAATGCAGATCCGGCTGACTGAAAAGTTGCTGTTCCAAAGTCTGCTCCAGCATCTGGCTATTGCTGGTTAAAGGCAATGCCACCAGATAGAATGCTTTAGGGTAATTGTAAAATGCATAGAGTAAGTTAAAGGCTTTTTGATCACCTTTAAGATTACCCGCACCGATTTCATAAGCTGCATTCTGGTTGCTATACGTCACACCCAATAAGAATTCCCAATGACCTTCTTGCAAACGCAGACCAAACTGTAATCCGATCTGGTCGGCAGTCAATTCATGTTGCAAATAGATATTTAAAGGCTTGCCGTCTTCACTGAAAGGTTCTTGTAAGACTAAAATGTGTTGCTGATGCTGATAAATGTAACCTGCAAGCTCTGCTTGTTCCAGGCGAGTTTTTAGAGTGGAGAGATCAAAAGCGCTATAAGCCATAAGCAAAATATATCAAAGGGAGAATTTAGCCTACTCTATTAATTTTTCAGCATCTTGGAAACCACTACTTTAGATTATTTATCTATACTTTTATGGGTGATTTTAAAAATTAATACAGCAAAAATAGTCAGATGTGGTGACGTTCATTATTGATTCATAAAAACTGATATTTGTTATTAGTGAATTTTTATATGAGCTTTTGATATATCAATATCATAAAACAAGCAATGGCTAAGATAAGTAAATCACTATAATGAATATAAATTTTCAAAAGTGTCATAAGTACACGTTTTTCTAAGCTGGTGTTGTCCATGTCGTTAAATGAGGAAAGACTTACTCATCTCAAACAGCTTGAAGCTGAGAGTATTCATATTATCCGTGAAGTAGCAGCTGAATTTGAAAATCCAGTCATGCTTTATTCCATTGGTAAAGATTCAGCAGTCATGCTGCATCTTGCACTGAAAGCGTTTTATCCAGCCAAACTTCCATTCCCGCTACTGCATGTAGACACGGGTTGGAAATTTAAAGACATGATTGCTTTCCGTGACAACATGGCAAAAAAACATGGTTTTGATTTGATCGTGCATCAAAACAAAGAAGGAGTCGAGGCAGGCATCAATCCTTTCGATCATGGTAGTTCAAAATATACTGACATCATGAAGACCCAAGGTTTAAAACAAGCCTTAAATAAATACAAGTTTGATGCTGCTTTTGGTGGTGCGCGCCGTGATGAAGAAAAATCTCGTGCCAAAGAGCGTGTCTATTCATTCCGTGATGATAAACATCGTTGGGATCCCAAAAACCAACGCCCTGAACTTTGGAATCTTTACAACGGTAAAGTGAATCAAGGTGAAAGTATTCGTGTATTCCCGTTATCAAACTGGACCGAGTTGGATATCTGGCAATACATCTATTTGGAAAGCATTCCACTTGTGCCACTTTACCTGGCTGCAGAACGTCCTGTGGTTGAGCGTAGCGGTACACTTATTATGGTGGATGACGAACGTATGCCTTTAAAAGAAGGTGAAGTTCCACAAATGAAATCGGTACGTTTCCGTACTTTAGGTTGTTATCCATTAACAGGTGCGGTTGAATCAACTGCAGATACCTTGCCGGAAATTATCCAAGAAATGCTCTTGGCAACCAGCTCTGAGCGTCAGGGTCGTATGATTGACCATGATGAAGCAGGCTCGATGGAGAAGAAGAAGCAGGAAGGCTACTTCTAATTTAATCTCCCCCTAAAAATCTCCCCAAACCCCTCTTTGAGAAAGAGGGGCTTAAAAGTGGAGGAAGTCTCCCTTTTATACAGGGAGATTTAGAGGGATTAAAAACCGATTTCTAAAGAATATGTGGAGCTTTGGGCAATGTCTCATCAATCAGAACTGATTAGCCAAGATATTTTGGGCTATTTGAAACAACATGAAAATAAAGACCTGTTGCGTTTCCTGACTTGCGGTAACGTAGATGATGGTAAATCGACTCTAATTGGTCGACTGCTTTACGATTCAAAATTGATTTATGAAGATCAATTGCAAGCCGTCACCCGTGACTCGAAAAAAGTCGGTACCACAGGCGATGCACCTGACTTGGCACTTCTGGTAGATGGTCTGCAGGCAGAACGTGAGCAGGGCATTACCATTGATGTCGCCTATCGTTATTTCTCGACTGAAAAGCGTAAGTTCATCATTGCCGATACTCCGGGACATGAGCAGTACACCCGTAACATGGCAACAGGTGCATCGACCTGCGACCTTGCGATTATCTTGATTGATGCGCGTTATGGTGTGCAAACTCAAACCCGTCGTCATACCTTTATTGCAAGCTTACTTGGTATTAAAAATATTGTTGTTGCGATCAACAAGATGGACCTGGTGGACTTCTCTGAAGCCCGCTTCAATGAAATTCAGGCAGAATATGCAGCATTCGTTGCGCAGTTGGGTGATCGTAAACCATCGAACATCATCTTTACGCCAATTTCTGCATTGAATGGCGATAACGTGGTGAACAAGTCCGCCAATACACCGTGGTACACCGGTGAAACATTGATGGGTACGCTTGAGTCGGTAGAAATTAACCGTACTTCGGCAAAAGCAGATTTTCGTTTTCCTGTGCAATATGTCAACCGTCCAAACCTCGATTTCCGTGGTTTCTGCGGCACGATTGCACTTGGTGATATCAACGTTGGCGATACCGTAACGGCTTTACCATCAGGTAAATCATCAACAGTAAAAGAAATCGTTACTTTTGATGGCAATCTTGAGCATGCTGTTGCAGGTCAAGCGGTGACTTTAACGCTCAACGATGAAATTGATATTTCACGTGGTAACGTATTAATTCGTGCCGATCAAGCGGTTCCAAATATTTCTCGTTCAGTTCAAGCGACTGTGGTGTGGATGGCAGATCAAGCGCTGGTGATTGGCAAGCTGTACAACATTAAGATTGGTACACAGACTGTTCCTGCAAAAGTGACAGCGATTCATTACCGTACCAACGTCAACACACTGGAGAAAGTTCAGGTCGAAAATCTTGAGCTGAATGCGATTGCCAATGTGACTGTTGAATTTGATGCGCCCGTGGTCTTTGACCGTTATCAAGACAGCCGTTATACCGGTTCATTTATCTTTATTGATCGTTTAAATAACGTGACGATTGGTGCAGGTATGGTGGAAGAATCAGTTGAATGGTCTGCACATGATGAGCCCGTGACTGCTGAAGTGCGTGCTGCGCGTTTGGGGCAAAAACCTGCTGCGCTGACTGTCTCGGCAAAAGCTTTGGAAAATGCTCAGGCACTTGAAAGTTTATTGATTCAGCAAGGCATCGTGGCAATTGCCAGAGCGGGTCTTGATGTTACACAAGTTGCATTGCTTCGTGAAACAGGTGTGGTGGTGATTACCGATACTGCTGAAGGTACGGACACCACTTTAATTATGGAAGCAGTCGAAGAGCTTGCTGATAAAATTGTAGAATTGGTTCGATTATAAGACTGAGTCGATTTAAAAAACCCGCTGTAAAGCGGGTTTTTTATTTGGATGCTTTTAAGTATGTAAATAATGTGCAGCCGTGTGAATGTTGAACTTTCACTTAAATTTCTTCTCGATATAATACAAATATTGAGGGGTGTTTATGAAAAAAATATTTATTTTAATCGGGTTGTGTTTGGCTTTTGGGGTGGACGCTAAACAGGCGACCAGTACAGATGCAATTAAGCAAAAAATTATCCAGCAGTCGATTGATCGTTATCCGGGGAATTGTCCATGTCCTTACAATACGGCCAGTAATGGCAGTCGCTGTGGTAAACGTAGTGCATATAATCGGGCGGGTGGGCATGCACCTTTGTGTTATCCGGAAGATGTCAGTGATCGGATGGTCAAAGAGTATAAAAGCCGTGGTTAATTACCAAGTCCGGATTTTACCGAGGGGTAAAAACGAAATTTTCTCTACAGTTTATCTTCAGATATGTATGCTTCAATTATTCAGAAAAATCAGTTAGGGATTGAGATAGAATCGTCTTTATCTCCGTTAGACTTTTTGCGCCAGCAATCCTTTTAATGATTGTGCCATTTTTAAAAATAAGCGTAGAAGGTAGACCATAAACATGATAGCGCAAGGTTAATACTGGAGATTGGTCGATATTTACTTTGCCAAATTTGATTTCGGGCTTGCTTTCAGCATATTGCGCTGCCAGTTCATTAAAGACCGGAAAATTCTGAATACAAGGCTTACACCATTCGGCATAAAAGCGAATGACTGCAAAACCTTCGAACCATTCAAAATTACTGTAATTATTCTCGTTATACTCAATGATCTCGCTCATATCCATCTCCTATCAATTTTTTGAATAGTGACTTGATTATACATAAGTCCGACTTGGCTTCATTCCTCAGCTTAACTATGTTCAAATAAAGCCAAGTATCTTGAATATTCAATAAGCAGGGAAATATATGTCACAAGCAAGCATGCAACAGGTCATTATTACAGAACCGGGCGATATCGATAAATTGGCTTATGAAACGGTTGCAATCCCCGAAGCCAAAGCAGATGAAGTTCTGGTGAAAGTCCATGCTTTTGGTATTAACCGTCCAGATATCTTGCAGCGTCAAGGCTTATATCCGATGCCTAAAGGGGTAACCCCAGTTCCTGGTCTGGAAGTTGCCGGTATTGTTGAAGCTGTAGGTGGCGATGTCACCAAATTTAAAGTGGGTGATCAAGTCTGCGGTCTAACCAATGGTGGTGGTTATGCAGAATATTGTGTCGTACCAGAAAGCCAGACCTTGAATATTCCGGAAGGTGTAAGCTTTACACAGGCGGCAGCCATTCCTGAAACCTTTTTTACCGTGTGGGCCAATGTGTTCCAGATGGGGCAGGCCAAAGCAGGCGAAACCGTGCTGATTCATGGCGGGAGCAGCGGCATTGGCACTACTGCTTTAATGTTATGTAAAGCACTCGGAATCAAAACTTTTGCGACTGTCGGTTCGGATGAAAAAGTTGCAGCAATTTCTGATTTAACCACAGCTATTAACTATAAAACTCAGGACTTTGAGCAAGTGATTAATGAAGCAACTGACAATGGCGGCGTCGATGTCATTTTAGATATGGTCGGTGCGCCTTATTTAGAGCGTAATTTAAATTTGTTGCGCCGTGATGGACGTCTGGTCTATATCGCTTTCTTGGGTGGTGCCAAGGCTAAAGATGTCAAACTCGGACAAATCATGATGAAACGTCTGACCATTACCGGTTCGACCATGCGAGCACGAAGCACCGCTGAAAAAGCGGAAATTGCACAAGGTCTGAAAGAGCAGATTGCACCATTATGGGCAAAAGGCGAATGTTTGCCGATGATCTATAAAACGTTTAAGTTTGATCAAATTCAAGATGCCCATGCCGCAATGGATACGGGAGAACATGTGGGTAAAGTTGTGGTTGAAATTATTTAATACGAGATAAATGATTTAAAAAAGCCAGTAATTTTACTGGCTTTTTTAATTTTGAGTAAAATCTTATTACAAATAAATATATAAAATTTTGAATAAAAATTAAAAAATGTTAACTGTTCGACACAACCTGTCAAGAATGCCACGTAAATTGCATCTATCGATAATTCCGACTAATTGGTTCAACATTCACATGAATGTGAGAGGGAAAATAAGATGAAAATTATTCCAATAGTATATAGTTCAAAACATAGTTTAAAAGCATTGCATCGTATTCATAAAATGATTATTCGCGGAAGCATGAGTTGGGCAGAGTTACATAAAATGTATCGAGCGATGCTGCATCTGGAGCGTTATATGGAAAGATTAACGCTCCAGAATCGTCCTTTAAGCAAGAAAGCATCCAGAAAATCCAAATAAGGTCTTGTATTTTTGGGATGAATAAAGGGTCAAGATCTGAGGTAAAAGAATATCTTAGACTTTATCCTAATATGATTCACTTATTGGTATTTAGTATAATCATTAAGTATCTAGCGATAAATAAGTACATGTGAATGTATTAAGTGGGGATTTATGAAGCGCCCAGCTTCAACACATGAGCGTCTTGCAGAGCGTTTAGCCAGAATTTTGACCAAATTAAATGTCGGATATCAACTCCGGGCTGCAGAGCTAGCTGCAGAATTTCAGGTCAGTAGCCGCACCATTGAACGTGATTTTGACCGATTAAACTCTTATCTGCCTTTACGCCAAGATCAACAGAAACGATATTATCTGGATCCCTCTTATTTGGGGCGGTTCAAGTTGCAGGATATTCAGACCTTTGCCCAGCTTTCCGGGATCAGTGAGCTGTATCCCGCACTAGATATGTCCTTTTTACGTGAATTGCTGGATGATCGCGCCAATCTGGTTTTTTCTGCCAAAGGCTATCATTTTGAAGATGCCAAACAGTTTGCCGAGCATTTCAAGCTGCTGGCAGGTGCAATCTATAAACGTCAGCAGATTGAATTACTTTATGCCGATCAATTGCGGATCATTCAGCCTTATCGTTTGATTCACCATCATGGCATCTGGTATCTGGCGGGGGTAGATCACGACAAGCTGCGCACCTATCGCTTGAGCCAGTTGCAACAGCTCAACCTGGTTTCTGAGGAGGAGAGCTTTGAGCATGATCCTGAAGTGCTGAAAATGTTGGCAGATGAAGACAGCATCTGGTTTGGGCGGCAAAAACAGCAGGTTTTAATCAAGGTGCAACCTGAAGTTGCGGTATTTTTTAAAGAACGCCATTTATTTCCAGAACAGCAGATCGAGCAGGAAACCGAGGCTGGAGAGTTGTTCGTCAGTTGCCAGATCCGTCACGAAATGCAGTTATTGCCTTTGGTGCGTTACTGGTTGCCTTATGTGAAAATTATTGAGCCGATTCATTTTCAGCAGAAACTGGAACAGGATTTGCAGGGATATTTGCGCACTGCTGGATGATATTGAGAAAGTAGAGCAGGGTAGCTTAATTAATGATCATGCTTTAAATGGAAATTTAATTTACTTATTTTTTTGATTTACTAAATTACAGGCATAAAAAAACCAGCTTTCGCTGGGTTCTTTATTTGCACCATCTTTCTATAGTAGAAGAATGGTGCCCGAGGCCAGACTCGAACTGGCACGCTTTGTGGGCGGGGGATTTTAAATCCCCTGTGTCTACCGATTTCACCACTCGGGCTTTAACAAGATGGAGGCGGAGGTCGGAATCGAACCGGCGTCCACGGAGTTGCAGTCCGCTGCATGACCACTCTGCCACCCCGCCGCGTCTTGTTGATGCGTATATTATCAAGCTCAGAAAAAAAAACAATAGTGTATTCATCTGTATGCGCATAAAAACATCATCTGGCGGAAAATATTTAAATTATTCATGTAGAATGTGCAAAATTGATTCATATCAACACTTGGGAGAAGTGCCGTGGCATTAGTTCTAGACGGTCGTGCATTGGCGAAGCAAATTGAAGCTGACTTGTTTACTCGCGTAGAAGCGCTGAAAGCAAAATCAGGTCGTACTCCAATTCTTGCGACGATTTTGGTAGGTGACGATGGCGCATCTGCAACTTATGTTCGCATGAAAGGTAATGCCTGCCGCCGTGTTGGTATGGATTCACTCAAAGTGGAACTTCCTAAAGAAACCACCACTGAAGAATTATTGGCTGAAATTGAAAAGTTAAATGCCAATCCAGATGTGCACGGGATTCTGCTTCAACACCCGGTTCCGGCTCAAATTGATGAACGTGCCTGTTTTGATGCAATTTCGCTTGAAAAAGACGTAGATGGTGTGACTTGTCTGGGCTACGGTCGTATGGCAATGGGCGAAGCAGCCTATGGTTCAGCGACGCCTGCTGGGATTATGACCATTTTGAAAGAAAACAACATCGAAATCGCGGGTAAACATGCGGTGGTTGTAGGTCGTTCTGCAATTTTGGGTAAACCAATGGCGGCAATGCTGCTAGAAGCGAATGCAACCGTAACCATTTGCCATTCACGTACTCAAGATCTTGCAAGCTTTGTTAAGCAAGCTGACATTATTGTCGGTGCAGTAGGTAAAGCTGAATTGATTCAAAAAGACTGGATCAAACCAGGTGCAGTGGTAGTTGATGCAGGTTTCCATCCACGGGATGGCGGTGGGGTAGGTGATATCCAGTTGCAAGGCATTGAAGAAATTGCGTCTGCTTATACCCCGGTTCCGGGTGGTGTGGGCCCGATGACCATCACCACTTTGATTCGTCAAACGGTAGAAGCTGCTGAAAAAGCGCTTGGTTAATTAAATCCTCCCTGACCCTCCTTTTTCAAAGAAGGAAAGCTAATCATCAATTTTTAGATGGAAGTTCCCCTCTTTCCTAAAGAGGGGTTATGGGAGATTTTTTGAATATATAGATATAAATTAAAAGAAAACCCAATGAGCTGTACCTTTCAATTGCCTAAAGCCCCTCAGCATCTGCTAAAAGCCTTACATGATGTGATTCCACATTGTGAATTACAGGCGCAGCAGCTTCCCGATACGCCTATTTCTTTATGGCTCATTCCACCGGTATTTCCAACAGATAAACTCGATGATGAAGTGATTCGTCGTATCTGGAATGATACGCCGTATTGGATCTTTTGTTGGGCGTCTGGCTTGTCTATGGCTCAATGGCTATTGGCTGAACCACAGCATGTCAAAGACAAGGTGGTACTGGATTTTGGTGCGGGTTCGGGTGTAGTGGCGATCGCAGCGAAAATGGCAGGCGCAAAACGGGTGATTTGCTGTGATATCGACCAGATCAGTCTGGATGCATGTCGTGCCAATGCAGAGCTGAATAGTGTCGAGCTTGAATATCTGGATGATCTGTATAAGGCAGAGCAGCTAGATATTCTGTTAGCCGCAGATGTGCTCTATGATCAATGCAACCGTTTCTTCCTGGATGAATTTTTAAAATTCGCACCTGAAATATGGGTAGCAGACAGTCGAGTCAAAAATTTTAGTCATCCAAAGTATATAAAGCTGGATGAACGTAGCGCGACGACCTGGCCAGACCTGGATGAATCACCAGAATTTCGTAATGTCAATTTTTATAAAACACTTTGAATTTGAAAAATAAAAAGGGCAATAAGCCCTTTTTTTATTGTATTGCTTTGAATATATCGGATATTAAGAACAAGTATAACGAATGACACGCATCGTGGTTGGGCGGGCGTCTAAGGCTTCGCGTGCACCGAGATTCTCGCTATTATATAGATCTGGGGTATTGCTTAAGCTGATTTGCGTGCGGCTATTACCTAATTGGCGGCCATATTGTTCCTGCTCCGCAAGTGGATTAGAAATTTCATTGGTGCTTAAAATCTGGATATTATAGGTTTTTGAACCGCCCAAAGTCTGTTGACAGGCTGCCTGCAATTTTCTTTCATCCTGATTAGGCCGTCCTGAGAGGGTATAGCTCAGGGTTGCTGTATTGTCTGAACGTTCCAGAATTTCATAGCCACTTTTTCCATTGAATTGATGGGGTGTGGTCTGACATGCACTCAGTACAAAACTGCTTGCAGCCACAGCCAAAATTACTGTTGTTCTTTTCATATTTATAGTTCCTGAAGTCTTGGGCTAAGTATGCCATATTTTGCTCAAGCTGCTGCTCTCATCAATTGTGATCAATTGTTTAAACAGCCAATAAAAAAGGCCGCTTACGCGACCTTTTTAAATTAAATCAGCAATTAAGCAGATTTAACCGCAGCAATAAGTTCTGCTTGACGAGTTTTTAACGCTTCTGGTAAACGCTCACCCAGCTTGTCGAACAATTCAGTGTGGCTTTCAAGTTCTTTGATCCATTGATCTTTATCTTGAGAAGTTACTAGGTCAAACTGTTCTTTAGTGAAGTCAGAACCACTCCAGTTCAACTGTTCGTAAGTAGGAACTAGGCCGATTGGTGTTTCAACAGCATCAGCACGACCTTCACAACGGTCAATAATCCACTCAAGAACACGCATGTTTTGACCGAAACCAGGCCATACGAAGTTGCCTTCAGCATCACGACGGAACCAGTTCACGTTGTAGATACCAGGAAGTTTGTTGCCAGCAGCAGCAGCTTTCGCTCCCACTTGCTCGCCCATTTCTAACCAGTGCGTGAAGTAATCCGCCATGTTGTAGCCAGCGAATGGCAGCATTGCGAACGGGTCACGACGAACAATGCCTTGTTGACCAACAGCAGCAGCAGTGGTTTCAGAGCCCATGGTTGCAGCTTTGTAAACACCATCAACCCAGTCAAATGCTTCTGAAATTAGAGGCACTGTGTCCGCGCGGCGACCACCGAAGATGAACGCAGAAATTGGAACACCTGCTGGATTTTCCCAGTCAGCGTCAATCGAAGGGCATTGACCAGCAGCAACAGTGAAGCGAGCATTTGGATGCGCAGCTTTTTCTTCGCCAGTGTGAGGTTGACCTTTCCAGTTGGTCAGGTTAGCAGGTACTTCTTTAGAAAGACCTTCCCACCAAACTTCACCGTTGTCAGTTACAGCAACGTTGGTATAGATCACATCTTTAGTTAATGTTGCCATACAGTTCGGGTTGGTCTTGGTATTTGTACCCGGTGCTACACCGAAGAAACCAGCTTCAGGGTTGATTGCATATAAGCGACCATCTTCACCTGGTTTGATCCAAGCAATATCGTCACCTACAGTTTCAATTTTCCAGCCTTCGTAGCCCGCTGGTGGAATCAACATCGCGAAGTTTGTTTTACCACATGCAGATGGGAATGCCGCTGCGATATAGTGTTTTTCGCCTTGTGGATTGGTCACGCCAAGGATCAGCATGTGTTCAGCTAACCAGCCTTGTTGACGACCCATAAATGATGCAATACGTAAAGCCAGGCATTTTTTACCAAGCAATGCGTTACCGCCGTAACCAGAACCGTAAGACCAGATCTCACGAGTTTCTGGATAATGCACGATGTATTTTTCAGGGTTGCAAGGCCATGCAACGTCTTTTTCGCCTTGTTCTAGCGGAGCGCCCACAGTATGTACACATGGAACGTATTCGCCATCAGTACCTAGAACGTCATAAACAGCTTTACCCATGCGAGCCATTTTAGACATGCTTACAGCAACGTAAGGAGAATCTGTTAATTCGATACCGATGTGTGCAATATGAGAACCTAAAGGACCCATAGAGAAAGGCACAACGTACAAAGTACGACCTTTCATAGAACCATCAAACAAACCGTTGAGGCGAGCGCGCATTTCAGCAGGTGCTTCCCAGTTGTTGGTTGCGCCAGCGTCTTCTTTGTTTTCAGAGCAAATGTAAGTACGACCTTCAACACGAGCAACGTCAGAAGGATCAGAATTCGCAAGATAAGAACCAGGATGAGTTTCTTGATTCAGTGCTTGCATTGTGCCGTTAGCGATCATCAAGTCGATATAACGTTGATATTCTTCTGCGCTACCGTCACACCATTCAATTTTTGCTGGTTTTGTTAATTTAGCAATCTCTTCCACCCAAGCAATAAGCTTAGGGTGACGAACGAATTCTGGTGCGTTCACTTGGGTCATGGTGAGGCCTATCTCAAATGTGTACAAAAAGGATGTACAAAGTACAATCCGAGCAATAAAAATGTTGCCCGGATGATATATGAAAAAAAGTGGCTGTATTAAAGCATAAAATGATAAAAAAAATAAGACCAAAGAAGCACTAGATTTCTTTTGGCATATAATGCTATTTTATTTGTAAATATAATGAAAACAATAAGATAAAACTAAATATTTGAATTGTCTCGGTTATTTATTTTAATTATGAATAGTATTTATTTTAAAAATTATTAATAAAATCAATTTATTAATTTTATAGCACGTCTCATATTCGTTATTGATTAAATAAATGGTTGCCATTTGAATTTTACATAAAGCTACTGTTAATTGTCTATGAATTGGACAAAATGCCAATAGGCTTCATAAAGTTGTGCGAAAAATGTCTAATCAATCTAAACCCTTATCGCTTATTTATAATCATAATGCTGGTTTTCGCATACAAGGGCCAGAAGGGATCTATGAACAACTGACTGAAATATTTTCAGCGCAAGGTTATCAGACTAAAGCTTATGAAATCAATGATTCACAGCAATTTGATCACGTTATGGCGGAGGTGTTGACACGACATTTAGCGTCGGATGAAGCAGGTATCGTGGTGGCAGCAGGTGGGGATGGTACTTTAAATACAGTCGCCAAACATTTATTGAATACGCAAATTTCTGTTGGAATTTTACCCTTGGGTACTTTTAATTATGTAGCCAGATTATTAGATATTCCCCTGGATTTAATTGAAGCCGCTAAAGTGATTGCCACGGGACAATCTAAACGTATCAATGTAGCCCAAATTAATCAGGATATTTATCTGAATAATGCCAGTTTGGGTCTGTATCCCTTATTTATCAAAAAACGTGAAGATTATAACCGGCGGTTTGGTCGATTGCCGTTACATGCCTATACTTCCGCACTGGATGTGCTGATTCGCGACCGTAAGGAACTGAAACTGGAAATCTGGGTAGATCACAAGAAATATCCGGTAAAAACACCCCTGATCTTTTTTGGCAACAATCCCTTGCAACTGGCAGATATGAAAATGCAGATTGCCAAAGCAGCAGAGCAGGGTAAAGTCGCAGGAGTAGTGGTTTCTAAAAGTGATAAGCTAACTTTATTTAAGCTTGTGTATCAGTTGGTTCGTGGCAAGATTGATCAGGCTTCGGATGTTTACAGTTTTGCAGCCGATCAAGTCCGTATCGAATCTAGATCCAAGAAATTGATGGTGGCGATTGATGGCGAAATCGTAGAAATGGCGCCGCCCCTCAATATTTCTGTTTTAAAAAACAGCCTGAGTGTAAGGGTGCCGCATGATCCTGCATCTGTCTGATCTGCATTTTGGGACAGAAAAACCCGAGTGTTTAGAGGCAATTCGACAGTTCTGTCAGACTCATCCTCTGGAAGCGGTCGTCGTCAGTGGTGATCTGACCCAACGCGCACGTTTAAGCCAGTTTTTGGCCTGTAAACGGTTTTTAGATCAGCTTGAGACACCTTATCTGGTAATTCCGGGTAATCATGATATTCCGCTCTATCATTTATGGAATCGGCTGTTCAATCCATTTACCCGTTATCAGCTTTTTTTTGGTGAACTTGAACCCACACTTGAAACAGACAACTTTTATCTGGTGGGGGTGAACTCAATCCGGCGCCGCTATCACACCAAAGGGCATTTATCGCTTGAGCAGATTCAGCGTATTGATCGGAAATTAGGCCAAGCGCCTTCTTCCAAATTAAAAATTATTGTCAGCCATCAACCGTTCTATGTGCCTTTTCAAAATAAGCGCGGTTTTAAGGATAGTCCATTGATGGCCAAAATTGCTTTAGAAGCTTGGGCAGCACATGGCCTGTTTGCAGTCTTGCATGGACATCTGCATCAACCTGCGGTTTATGATTTGAACCTGATCTTTGAGTTAGGGGCAGATCATCCTGTTTATGATGTACATGCAGGTACTTCAGCCTCGCATCGGCTACATAAAAAAGAGCCAAATAGTTTTAATCTGATTGATGCATCAGGAAAAATTTCCCAGTATTTATTCGATGATGTGACCCAGTCCTTTCTGTTAAAGCCTGATATGTTGAATAAATAGACGAAAAATCAGTATTCGTTAAAAAAAAGCAATTTTTTTTCATTTTTGCCCTTGAAGCGTTTTATTCCATCTCCATAAAAGTGACATCAAAAATTTTTGATGATGACCCATGGAATAATTAAGTCGTCATCAGTGATCTAAAAAAGACTTAGTCTGATGGAGTTAAATATGAGCAACATTCGTCCATTACATGACCGCGTTGTTATTCGTCGTGTTGAAGAAGAAACTAAAACAGCTGGCGGTATTTTACTTCCTGGTTCTGCTGCAGAAAAACCAGCTCAAGGTGAAATCATTGCTGTAGGTAATGGTCAAATCACTGACAATGGTGTACGTGCACTAGATGTAAAAGTTGGCGATAAAGTATTGTTCGGTACGTATGCGGGTACAACTGTGAAAGTTGACGGCGAAGAACTTCTTATTATGAAAGAATCTGACATTTTAGCGGTATTTGCTTAATTTCCGTTTAAAGTCGTCTTATATTCATCAGAATTTAAAAGATATTAAAAGTATTTGGAGTCAAAAATGTCAGCTAAAGACGTAAAATTTGGTGATTCAGCGCGCAGCAAAATGATTGCTGGTGTGAATATCCTTGCAGATGCAGTGAAAGTAACACTAGGTCCTAAAGGCCGTAACGTTGTGATCGACCGTTCTTTCGGTGCGCCGCACATCACCAAAGATGGTGTAACGGTTGCCAAAGAAATCACCCTAAAAGATAAATTCGAAAATATGGGTGCTCAGCTGGTTCGTGAAGTGTCTTCTAAAACCAATGACATCGCAGGTGATGGTACAACCACTGCAACTGTATTGGCTCAAGCAATTTTGAACGAAGGCATCAAGTCAGTGACAGCGGGTATGAACCCAATGGACCTGAAACGCGGTATTGATATTGCAGTTAAATCTTTGGTTGCTGAAATTAAAGCAACTGCTCAACCTGCGTCTGATTCTAAAGCGATTGAACAAGTCGGTTCGATCTCTGCAAACTCTGACACCACTGTAGGTAAACTGATTGCGCAAGCAATGGAAAAAGTGGGCAAAGAAGGCGTCATCACTGTAGAAGAAGGTTCAGGCTTTGAAGATTCTCTAGATGTGGTAGAGGGTATGCAGTTTGACCGCGGTTACATCTCGCCATACTTCGCAAACAAGCAAGACACGCTAACTGCGGAGCTTGAAAATCCGTTCATTCTTCTGGTTGACAAAAAAATCAGCAACATTCGTGAGTTGATCACAGTGCTTGAAGCAGTTGCGAAAACAGGTAAACCGCTTTTGATCATCGCTGAAGATGTTGAAGGCGAAGCGTTGGCAACTTTGGTTGTCAACAACATGCGCGGCATCATCAAAGTATGTGCAGTAAAAGCGCCTGGTTTTGGTGATCGTCGTAAAGCGATGCTGCAAGACATCGCGATCTTGACTGGCGGTACGGTGATTTCTGAAGAAATTGGCATGCAGCTAGATCAAACTGCACTTGAACATTTAGGTACTGCACATAAAGTGACTGTATCTAAAGAAAACACAGTGATTGTGGATGGTGCGGGCAATGCAGGTCAAATTTCTGAACGTGTTCAGCAAATCCGTGCGCAAATTGAAGAATCGACGTCTGAATATGACAAAGAAAAACTTCAAGAACGTGTTGCTAAATTGGCAGGCGGTGTTGCAGTGATCAAAATCGGTGCTGCGACTGAAGTTGAAATGAAAGAGAAGAAAGACCGTGTAGACGATGCCCTTCATGCAACGCGTGCTGCGGTTGAAGAAGGTGTGGTTGCAGGTGGTGGTGTTGCACTGGTACGTGCAGCGAAAGTATTGGATAACGTAACTGGCGCGAATGATGACCAAAATGTAGGTATCAACATTCTACGTCGTGCGATTGAAGCGCCGCTTCGTCAAATCGTATCGAATGCGGGTGATGAGCCTTCAGTGGTGATCAATGCTGTGAAAAATGGCGAAGGCAACTTCGGTTATAACGCGGCAACAGGTGTTTATGGCGATATGCTCGAAATGGGTATTCTTGACCCAGCAAAAGTAACGCGTTCTGCACTTGAGCATGCTGCTTCTGTTGCTGCATTAATGTTGACAACTGAATGTATGATCACGGATATTCCAGAAGACAAGCCTGCAATGCCTGATATGGGCGGCATGGGTGGTATGGGCGGCATGATGTAATTCATGTTGATCATCCGATCTTAAAAAAATCCCCGCAATAGCGGGGATTTTTTTATTCTTTACAAAATTATGATGAAGACTTTTTAACTAATTTATAATTTAAATTACTCTCAATTTTTTTACCTGATTCAACATCACGTGCTTCGATAAAATTTTCGCCAACAAAGAATTTACGGTTTTCAGCTTTGTTATCTAATGTGATGAGTGATGGATCCTGAGGATCAAAACTAAAACTGCCTTTGAGCTCAAATTCATTATTATTAGCTTTCCCTAAATATTCTTCACTCAGTTCATAAGTCTTATCTGAATTAAGCTGTAACTCGACCTTAATCCCTTCACAGTCAGCACAAGGAAAAACACCTTCGTATTCACCTGCCCAATCTAGCGAGGTTTCTGCGCTATCAGTACGGTTCACACTGGTATTCGCGTTATTTTGCTCCATCATGGTTGGGCTGGATTGAGCATTATTGTTCATCGGCTCATTGTCATTCTGTTTTGAACATGCTGTCAACGTTGATGAAATAGCGACTGCCATCGCAGCGGTGAATATAAATTTCTTCATTGTTTTGATCCTATGGATTTATTTGTTAGCTAATTACATTAAAAGCAGTCTGTATAGATAAATAGAGCAATCTTGTTAAAGTTTGATTCATTAGGTGAATCAGGCCAGAGTTATTGATAAGTGAGCAGGATTTAAGAATTTTTAGCCAAGTTTAAAGTCACTTTATGCTGTTTCATTAACCAATTCTGAACGCTATGATTAGAAAATAATGATAATGCGGAGGGGATAATGAAATTAGAACAAGAAAATAATCTGATTGCAAAAATTTATGACGCTGCTGTATTGCCATCTTTATGGCTGGACGTGATCAAAGATATCGTGAGCTATACTAAAAGTAAGAGTGCAATTTTTACCGGTCTGGATCAGCTTAATCCAGGCTATGATTTTGTCTATACGCACAATATCCCGAATGAAAGTTTGGCTGCCTATCAGGATGAGCGTATCAGAGTGATTGATATGAAACTGCATATGCCATTATGGAATGCGATCGAGATGGGCGATGCATTGAGTCATAACTGTCAGCACTATGCAGAACAGCCGGGTACGGATCACTATGTGTTCTATGAGAAGTGTTTAAAGCCTAGCGGTGTATCTTATCTGGCTGGCGTATTGCTGGATCGGGGAAATTATCGTTGGGCGGTACTGGGTATTCATCGTGCGCCTGAGGTGCAGCCTTTTGAACAGGCAGAGCTGGATTTTCTAAGACGCATCAGTATTCATTTACGCCGGGCTTTGCAAATTCACCGGCAAATCAACTTGATTCAACAAGATAATTTAAGCTTGTATACCGTATTGGATAGTTTAAAAACCGGAATTGTACTACTCGATCAAAACCTGTGTTTAAGTTATTCCAATCCTGTTGCGCAAAAAATGCTTGATCAAAATTCATGTCTGGATCTAGATATACATAACCGTCTAAAAACCAATTATGCTCAGCAGATACGTTTTGATCAGCTATTAGAAAGTGCTTTACTGGAAGATACGACCATTCAGACTGAAGTGGGTGGAGTCTTGGCGTTGAGTGATGGGGCAGGCTCACAATTCATGCTGACGGTGGTGCCATTTAAAAAATTAAGAAATATGCAACATTTACAGTCTGCTCAGCATCAAATTGCCTTATTTATGACAGATAAAAACCAGCATTATTCCCTGTCAAGAGCTTACCTACAACAGTGTTACCAGCTTTCCAAAAGAGAGTTTGATTTATGCGAGTTGTTAATTAATGGTTATAAAATAGAAGATATTGCAGAACAGTGTGGCATTACGTTGAGTTCGGTACGGACGTATTTTAAAAATATTTATGAAAAAACCCAATGTTGTTCGCAAATCGAACTGATGCACTTATTAATGGGATGTACGATTCAGTTTGAACATATTGATTAAAATAACGCCATCTTCTGATGGGATTATCTGAGTTGATTTTATTTTAGTTGAGTCGAGAGAGTGTAAAACCACCTTCGCCACTTCCCGTCAATGTGAGGATAATAGCATCAATTGTACCTAACAAACCTAAATGTGCATGAGTCTCGGAAAGACCTGTACAACCGTTGGTATCAATGATCTGAACAATCTACAAATAATTTACTATCTCGGATCTGGTAGTTACCATATTCGATTCCCGCTCCACTACAAGATGTGTCTCCAGCTTCGACTTGATCATGCCCGATAGCATCAACTAGCGTATATGTATGATTTGCCTTGAAAACGAATAATTGTTTACCCGAACCTGAGCTCCAGGCACCTATAATTCCCGAATTATGAAGGGTAATTTTCGTAAAAATTGCACTTTCATCTGGATTTTGGGCTTCCGAAATTTTTAATTGAGTGCTGTCGAAGAATATTTTCATATGGCTTAATCATTGTCCGAACCGCCACATGCCGTGATTAACCCCGTTAAAGCAAGACAAATTAAAGTCTTTTTCATCAGAATCTTGCTGAAATTATAATGTCAGGGAAGTATAAAAAGACGTGATGTTTTGCCATATCCCAAAATGAGGAGGTTAGGAGCATTTTAGTGAATAAGCTCTTGAATTTATTTCACAATCATCGTTGATGGAGCGAGAGAGTCAAATCTGAGAGCAGCTTGATGGGTAAATTAAGTTGAAATGTATAAGTGTTTAATTCATTTTTTATTTGAAAAATCTAATTATACAAATATAGATTAATTGGTTATTTGTTGTGCAATTTGCACTATCTATATTTGCTTAGATTGCTAGAATCTGCGCAGATTTGAATAGAACTGGTGCATAAGGTGTTTGAGAAGTTAGCAGAACAAAGTCTGAACATGATGGGTTGGGAAATTGATAATCACTGGCCATTAGATTTAGAGCAATGTGTCATGATTGCTGCTCCTCATACCAGTAACTGGGATGCACTCTATGCGCGTCTGGCTTTGAAAGCGTTAGGTGTGAATGTTCGCTTAACCATTAAAGACAGTTATATGAAATTTCCATTGGGGCCTTTTGTACGGGCGATGGGCGGAATCGGGATTGACCGTCGACCTAAGCAGCCGGGTGAGCCGCGTCCGAGCATGGTACAGGTGATGACGGATTTATTTAAGACCCATCCCAAACTGGTCATGCTGGTCACACCAGAAGCGACACGTGCCAAACAGGAACAGTGGAAGACCGGTTTTTATCATGTTGCGATCAATGCGGGTGTGCCGATTGCTTTGGCTTATATGGACTATGCCAAGAAAAAAACTGGCGTAGGTAAAATTGTTTATCCGACAGGGGATTATGAAAAAGATATGGCGGAAATCATGGCATTTTATGCAGATATTCAGCCAAAATTCCCTGAATGTTTCAGTGTCGATCAGCGTTATTATCAGAATTAAAATTGCGTTGTAAAAAGAGCAGGGTATTTTCCCTGCTTTTTTATTGCCTAAGAATTAAGAATATCAGACAAATACTACTTAGTTTTCAGAAGCGGGTAAAATTCCACCGAGGCTTTGACAGGCACTTTTATACAGCTCATATTGCTGTTGCACAACTTCCGATAAGGGAATATCAAATAACTTTTCACCTTGGTGATAATGCTCGATATACGCTTCGGCCTTGGATTTTGTGCTATAGAGCGAATGCTGATAATAATCGGTCATGCTGGTATGCGACATCTGTGACATCTCGATCTGGGAGCACTGGAAATTTTGCAGCAGCTGTTCCGATTTTTTCAGATCGCTAGACATACAACTTGCCAGCAATAAGGTACTGAGCAATGTCGTGATAAATTTCATAGAAAATAGACAAAAGGTTTTATGGGAACACCGTATTGTAGAAGTAAAACCCGGTCACAAAACCTTTTTAATCTACCAGATGGTCAAAAAATAGAACAATAGAATCTAAAAATCCCGGTCTATTCTCTAAACATCTAACCTTTAACCAAGCCACCATCCACAATCAGGTTTTGTCCGGTTACTGCACGTGAATAAGGCGATAAAAACATCAGGATTGCAGCAGCAAACTCTTCTGGTGTAATCACGCGGCGTAAAGGAGTTGATTGAGCAATTAGATCAAAAACAAAGTCTGGTGTGGCTTTACTGGCATCTGTGGTTTGTAACAGACCGCCAGAGAGCATATTGACATTAATACCATATTGTCCCAAATCCTGCGCCGTAGTGCGAGTAAAGGCCAATAAAGCCGCTTTTGCTGCGGTATAGTCATGATAAGGAACCACCGGATTTTGCACCAAGTTTGTGCCGATATTGACGATCCGGCCAAAACCCGCATGCTTCATATCGTCCAGTGCGGCTTGCGTGGTATTGAGGGCGGCCTGTACTGCACCACTGAATTGACGCGACATGGTCTCCCAAGTTAAATCTTCAACCTTAGGACGATCATCCCCATTAAATTCAAACTGAATCAGCGCATTATTGACGACCGCATGAATCGCTTCCCCGAAATGGTTTTTTGCCGCAGTAAATAAAGTCCGTACCTGATCAGCCTGAGTGACATCGGCCTGATAAATAAAGACCTGCTCGGGATACTGCTGCGCAAGCTGTTCGGCGGTTTGCTGACTGCTATGATAATTGACGACGACGCGAGCACCTTCTGCCAATAGGGCTTGAGTAATCGCCAAACCCAAGCCACGTGCTCCGCCGGTAACGAGAACAATCTGATCACGAATCTGCATAATGATGATCTATATTACGAAATATTGGCCCTAACATAGCAGTTATGTCAGCGGATTCAAGCCTGAGGCAAAGTAAACCAACTCTGCATGAGATTGGGCTTAAATGAATTGGGACGCTATAAGAAAACAGCCGGCGCTGAACAGCAAACTTAGGATAATACGTTTAAACAGCAGTTCAGAAATTTTATAGAAGAGTTTTGCCCCTAAAATGGCCGGAATACTGACAAAAATTATTAACACTGCCATATAGGGTAAATGACTTTGATCGATCATACCTTGCCATAGATAGGTACCGAGTGCGAAGACCTGAACTGCAAAATTAAAATGCCTCAAGATATAGCGTTGCTGGGCTTTCGGGAGTTGTTTCAACATCACCCATGCTGAAGGGACAGCTCCGCAGAAACCACCGAGTCCACCTAATATTCCACCCATCAATCCGATACTACTGTCGGCTATTTTTCCCGAGCGCTGAATGGTTTTGATTTGTGGATTGAGCAGCATCAGCGGAGACCAGAGCACCAGAAAAATGCCCAAAACCAATTTAAATGTATCAGCTTGGATGATGTGCAGCAGGTAAGTGCCGAGCGGTACGCCAATCAGACCAGCCACTAAATAAGGCAGTAGCCACTGTTTAGATAATATTGGGGGCTTCTGTTCCTGCGTCAGTGAAATTAAATGACTCCAGATGGAAGCAAATACCAGCAAGGGCGCTGCCAGTTGCGGAGCCAATACCCAGACCCAGAATGACATGGCAATCAGGGCAAAGGCAAAACCGGTCAGCCCCTGTACGAAACCAGCGACCATTGCACCAAGAATAAATAACAGCCAGGTCATAAAGGTAAGGTCAGAAGGAAAGGCAGCAGTATTCTAAAGATCAGGGCAAAAGCCAAGCTTTTAGTTAGCTGTATTTATGCAAATTAAAGTTCAAATGTGCGTAAAATATTAAAACGAAAATAAGGAATGAGTTTTTTATTCCTGCATAAAAAATGCATAAATCACTACAACAGAGCAACAATGAGTTCGTTTAGTCTCCATGAACTCGCCTGATACTGATAGGGTGCAGTAAAGAGATTAGGGACATGATTAAAAAAGCGATTTTACTTTCTGTATTGGCAGTGTCATTAACTGGTTGTGTGGTTGATCCATGGGATGATGGTTCTCGTGATCACCGGGATCGCAACGGACATTATGATCGAGACCACAAGGATCGTGACTGGAAAAATCGGGAGCATAGAGATCATCGGGATTGGAAGCGTGACAGAGGTGACAACCGTGATTGGCGCCGTGATCGTGACTAAAATGATTCTCGCATCTTTCAGTTTGACTATTATTGACAAAAAAGGATTCCACCGCGGAATCCTTTTTTAATGGGTCTTAATTGTAACTTTATTTAAGAAACACTTTTTTGATAAAGCCCTGCACGCACTGTGCCGGCTTTGGTATTTTTAATGAGTCGCCATGACGCTGGTAATTTAAGCAACTGTAGATCACGGTCTGCTTCCACATAAATATAAGCATTATTTTTCACCAGATGATCCGCCTGTAATGCCAGCTCTTCCCATAAGTTCAGGCTATACGGTGGATCGAGAAAAACCAGATCAAATTGTGTTTGCAGGCTGGTTAAAGCTTGCTGCGCCGTTGCTATTTTCAATTGGGCGCGTGCTTTGGTGACTTGTAATAGTTCAAGATTCTGGGTCAGGAATTGTGCCTGAGTATGATCCGGTTCAATCATGACGACTGAGGCCGCACCACGCGATAAGGCTTCAAAAGCCAAGGCACCAGATCCTGCACAAATGTCCAAAACCTGTGCATTTTGTACGTCCCACATAAGCCAGTTAAACAGGGTTTCGCGTACTCGATCAGGCGTCGGGCGTAAACCCTCAATGCTGGCAAAAGGTAGTTGACGACGTTTCCAGTCACCCCCAATAATTCGAAGTTGGTTTTTCATTTTAGTCTCGTTCTACCGGTGTGGGAGCAGGAGGCGCTACAGCTGGAGCAGCTGCATTTGCAGATGGATTGGTGGCAGGATCTGGTGGCTGAATATTGGCTGGAGCTACAGTTGCTGCATCTTGACTCAACATGCCTGCACCACTTGGCAATTCAGCAGGCTTGATTCCGGCTGTCATCAGACCACCACTGAGCTGATGACCTTGCGGGCGTACCGGCTTCTTATCTTTATGCAGCAACCAGTAATCAAAAATCGGACGAGCCAGCACAGTGGCTGCACTACCGCCACGACCATTTTCCAGAATGACCGCAATCGCAATTTCAGGATTTTCAGCAGGTGCAAAACCGACAAACAGGCCATGATCCAGCTGACGGTCGGTCAATAAGGATTCATTATAACGCTTGCCTTGAGCAATACTCTTCACCTGAGCTGTACCAGTTTTACCTGCAATGGAATATTGTAAGCCACTTTTGATGCCTCGGCCTGTACCAGATTGAATCACGTCGACCATGGCATCACGCATCTTGATCCAGTCTTCTTCCTGACCATTAAAATCGATTTTGCCGTGGGTACCATTATGTACCTTGAACGTTTTGGCACCGCGACTTTCACGTAACACATGCGGAATGACTTTATTGCCATGGTTGGCGGTAATGGCAGTTGCCATGGCCAGTTGTAACGGCGTTGAAGTGAAAGCCCCCTGACCGATACTCACCGAAATAGTTTCACCTCGTAACCATTTGGCGTTACGGGTACGCATCTTCCATTCCGGGTTCGGGTACAGTCCTGAGCTTTCACTTGGTAAATCCACGCCGGTTTTTTCACCAAAACCAAACTGACGCATCCAGGTGTTCATTTTCTCAATGCCCATGCGGTAGGACATGACATAGAAATAAGTATCACAAGAAACGACCTGAGCTTTGTGCATGTTGACTGCGCCATGCCCGGATTTTTTATGGTCACGGAAGCGGTGACTATCGCCCGGCAGACTGAAATAGCCCGGATCAGAAATAGTGGTATCCCAGTCCACCAGACCATAATGCAGGCCGCCCAATGCAAACATCGGTTTAATGGTTGAACCAGGAGGATAAACCCCTTGCACGGCGCGGTTGTATAAAGGTTGATCCAGATTATCACGCAGATCACTATAATCTTTATGACTGATACCGGTCACAAACAGATTTGGATTGAAACTTGGGCTGGAAACCAGCGCCAGAATTTCCCCAGTTTTCGGATTCATCGCCACAATCGCACCACGGCGTCCAGCCAGTTGCTCTGAAGCCACCACCTGCAAACCATAATCCAGTGACAAGAACAGATCATTACCGCGCACCGGATCCTTACGGCCCAAATGCCGTAGCACATTACCAAAAGCATCCGCTTCTACCGATTCATTTCCTGGCACCCCATGCAGAAGTTCTTCATAGGATTTTTCTACCCCAATTTTCCCGATCAGGTTGGTCCCGGCATACAGATCCTTGTCAATGGCTTTGAGTTCTTTGTCATTAATCCGGCCCACATAACCAATCACATGGGCAAACAGGTCGCCATGCGGATAATAGCGGGTCATCTGGGTTTCAATATTCACGCCCGGAAACTGATATTTGACCTCGCTAAAACGGGCAATATCATTTTCATTCAGGTTGAGCTTGATCGAAACCCGTTCGGTTCTACGTGCTGTTTTGATCCGGCTTTGGAAGCGTTCAATATCTTCTTCGGTCAGCTCCAGAATAGGCTTCAGACGTTCCAAAGTCTGGTCAATATCCTGCACATCGGCGCGGCTTAAAGTTGCGGTAAAAACCGGGTAGTTATCGGCCAGCAATACGCCGTTACGGTCATAAATATAACCGCGCGCTGGAGGCAGAGGTTGCAGACGAATCCGGTTTTGGTCAGAAGCGGTACTGAAGGTCTCGAAATTAAAGAGTTGTAAATAAGCATAGCGGCTGACCAGCAGCAGCATAAAAAAGATGACGATTCCAACAGAAATCCATACTCGACTACGATAGATGCGCTTTTCTTGTTGTGCATTTTTTAAAGGAAAGTGCTGCTTCATACGCGATCGACTTGAGACCTGAGGAAAGGAGGAAAGAATCAAAGTGGAATATTCTAACGCAACTGGACTTGATTTGATAATGAAAAACTGCCATTACGATCAGTTCCTTTAAGCTTTGACTTTGCAGACATGAAAATTGTAAAGTGCTGTATATAAGAGTTGTGATAATTCTGATACAGTAAAATCGAATAAAAATAGGACTATACCAAAAACTATAATTAAGGAAGATGGTGAAGGAATGAACAAGGTTTACCCTTTGTTGGCGTTTGCATTGTGGGCGAACGGGGCCTATGCACATGATCAAATCAATAATACTGCAGATAAAGTAGAAGCGACTCAGGCAAAAGCCTTTAATGTTGGGGCTGGTTTTACCCGGAAGCTGGTACATTTAAATACTGAATGGGTTAATCCTTATGGGATTGCTTATGTGAAAGGTGGGGTTTTTCTGGATGATGATCGAACGATAGGGGGACAAGTAGGCTTTCGTTATCCTGCGCATCTGACCGGCAAGGATAAAAATGGGTATTATGTCGGAGGCTATGCGGGTCATATTGAAAGCAAACGCGTCGACAATGAATACAAGGCCCGCTTAGGTGCTGGAATTGATTTGGCCTATGTTTTGTTGAGTTCAGAGCGAATCAGCAGTTTTAGTGTCGGCATTGGTGCCGGAGAGAAATTTGAAGATCGAAATGGTCGTGTGGTGGCCGAAACTGAACCGCGACTACAATTTTCCTATACTTTAAGTATCGGTTTATAGACAAAATATTTGACCTTATAAATATGTGTATTCTGTGAACAAAAAATTAAATATGGAACTTATGCATGCTTGAGTACGTCAACGAATTGTGGCAAACCTTTGTGAATCGCCCGGATTTTTGGGCCGTGCTCAGCATTATTCCGGTGACCGCATTTGTAACGTGGGCTCACGTCTGGATGGCACTGAAAATGGTGTTTTATCCGATCAATTTTTGGGGTGTCCATCTCGGTCCTGTACCTGTCGGCTGGCAGGGGATCGTGCCACGCAAAGCTGGCCGTATTTCAGGCATTATTACCGATAACACTTTGTCTAAACTAGGTTCCATCCGCGAATTTTTAGAGGCCATGGATCCAGATGATATGGCACGGATCATTGGTGAACAGGTTGGTTTTGAACTTGAACATCTGATTGATGAAGTGATGATGGATCGTAATGCAGTCCTTTGGGAAAACCTGCCTTTTGCCATCAAACGCAGAATTTATGCACAGGCACAAAAACAAATGCCGGCAATTTTGCGTGAATTGGTGACCGAGCTGACCATGAACGTCGAGTCACTTGTCGATATGCGTGAAATGGTGGTCAGCCAGATGGAAGGTGACCGTCGGTTAATGGTGCGCATGTTCCTGAAAGTGGGCCAAAAAGAAATCAATTTTATTTGGCATATCAGTGCACTCATCGGCATGTTCTTTGGTATTTTCCAGATGATTGTCTGGTTCGTGGTGCCTTGGCACTGGACTGTCCCGTTCTGGGCTGCCATCTGGGGCTTTTTGACTAACTGGATTGCGATCTGGATGGTATTCAACCCGCTCTATCCGCATCCGGTAAAGTACCCGCAATTCTTTAGCCGTACCACAAGTCGCAAGTTTCCATGGATTAAACCTGTCATTCCGCGTATTGGCACCTATAACATACAAGGTGCATTTATGAAACGTCAGGATGAAGTCTCTGATGTTTTCGCAAGTGTAGTCACAGAAGATCTGATTACGTTAAAATCGATCATGACCGAGATGATGTATGGCGGGAAAAAAGACAAAACCCGCCGCATTGTCAAACGTCATATTAATGAAATTATGGAAACACCCCTGGTTCGGACCTCTTTACAGCTGTCTTTAGGGCCAAAAGAGTATGCAAAACTCAAGACGGACTTGATCGATCGCTCGATTGAAATTACGATGGTGCCTGTATGCGACCCAGCATTTAATGCGAGCCGTGCACAGAAAATCTATCAAATGTTTAGAGACCGCATACGCGAGTTGACTCCGAAGGAGTTTCAGAATCTTTTACGTCCTGCATTTCAGGAAGATGAATGGATTCTGATTTTATTGGGTGGGGTAACCGGTTTTGTCGCGGGTTTAATCCATTTGTTTGTGGCTTTCTTATAATGAGATGCCGGGGGACACAATCGGGCGATTGTGGTCGTGGCGTCATACATATTGTTTAAATGAGGATGTTTATATATGCGCATTATCTTACTCGGACCACCTGGAGCAGGTAAAGGTACACAAGCTCAGTTGATCTGTAAGCGCTACAATATCCCACAAATTTCAACCGGTGATATGCTCCGTGCTGCAATTCGTGAAGGAACTGAATTAGGTCTACAAGCTAAAAGTGTCATGGACAATGGCGGTTTGGTTTCTGATGAGTTGATCATTGGTCTGGTCAAAGAGCGTATTGCGCAACCTGATTGTGTAAATGGCTGTATTTTTGATGGTTTCCCGCGTACCATTCCTCAAGCAGAAGCTTTAGAAAACGAAGGTATCAACATCGATCACGTGATTGAAATCGATGTTCCAGATGAAGAGATCGTACAACGTCTTTCTGGCCGTCGTCAGCACCCGGCATCTGGCCGTGTGTATCACATCGTTTATAACCCGCCAAAAGTGGAAGGTAAAGATGACGAAACGGGTGAAGATCTGGTTCAGCGTCCAGATGATCTGGAAGCGACAATTCGTAAGCGTTTAGGTTCTTACCATACTGAAACTGAGCAACTGGTGGGCTTCTATCAGGGCCGTGCAGCATCAGGTGAAAATGCACCGACTTACAACAAGTTAAACGGTCTGCGTCCAATCGATCAGGTTCAGACTGAGCTTTTCGCGATTCTGGATCAAGCAAAATAATCGGCTAACGATGATTTTGACAATCGAAGAGCCCTAAGTCATATTAGGGCTCTTTTTTATTGCGTATTTGAACAGGTGCTATGGCTATGAAATTTGGCGTGTTGGTATTAATGGTTATATTTCTGGCAGTGTTGATGGGTCTGTTCTATATGAGTTTTAAAATACTGAATAAAGTACGTCAGGAAGAACGTGCAGAAAATGCAGCCAAGCATCCACAACGCCAGTTGCACCCGAAATTGCAGGCGGAGCTTGAACAGCGCAAAAAAGAACAGGAACAGGCTGAACACGATCAGAATAAATAATTCGGCATGCTTCAGTGGAAGCTGAGTCCAGTTTTAAATAAAAGCGGTATGCTGAAAATTGTAGAAAAGGTGAGGTATTGATCACCTTTTTTTCGGTCTTAGTTTAGTTCTGCAATTCTATTCAGAAATAGCGATATTCTTCACTGCAATTGCGCGTGCTGCACCAAATTCAAAACGATCAGGCCAGTTACACACATCGGCGACCACACATTCATGACATTTCGGTTTACGGGCAATACAGCAATAACGGCCATGTAAAATCAGCCAGTGATGAGAATCAATGATAAATTCTTTCGGAATCACTTTGACCAGTCGATGCTCAACTTCAAGCACATTTTTACCTGTAGCCAGCCCGGTACGGTTACCAACCCGGAAAATATGTGTATCCACCGCCATGGTCGGTTGACCAAAGGCAGTATTCAGCACCACATTGGCCGTTTTGCGTCCCACACCCGGCAAGGCTTCCAGATCCGCACGATTATCCGGTACCACGCTGTTGTGCTTCTGAATCAGCATCTCACAGGCTTTAATTACGTTGACTGCTTTTGAGTTATATAAACCAATAGTCTTGATATATTCCTTTAAACCATCCACACCAAGCGCATAAATCGTTTCCGGTGTATTGGCGACTGGAAACAGTTTGTCCGTGGCCTTATTCACGCTGACATCGGTGGCTTGGGCAGACAGAGTCACGGCGACCAGTAATTCAAAGGGATTGGCATAATTCAGCTCGGTTTTCGGATTGGGGCGCTGTTCACGCAGGCGTTCAAAAAAGGTCTGAATCTGTTTTTTGGTCATGTTTTTTACAGGTTTTGTGCTCGCAGTGGTCATGTACTTATCCCTGTAAGGTCTGTAATTTTTCAGCTAATTCTGTCAGTTGCAGGCGTTTGCTGGCATCTTCACGAACCGAAAGCTGTTTTTCCAGCTTTTTAATTTGGGTGCGTAGTTTTGCCAGTTCAATCGTGGTTTTAGAATCTAGCGTAATCGGAGTATTCGCCGGCTTATTCACAACTTCAATCACAGGAAGCTGCTCATTTAAAGCAGAGAACTGGGCAAACAGGGCAGTATTGATTTCTGCACGGACGACTGGGCCCTTGCGGTCAGTACGGCGTTTTTCTTCACGCTGGATATGCGCATAATAGCGCTGACGTAAATCGTCCTGCTCAGCAATACGCTGTGCTTCAGTCGGCAAAGGCTGTGGGTCTTCGACCAGATCGATACAGTCAACCGGACACGGTGGAATGCACAGTTCGCAGCCAGTACACAGATCGGTCAGAATTGTATGCATCAGTTTGCCGGCGCCAATAATCGCATCGACCGGGCAGGCGCTAATACATTTGGTACAGCCTATACATTCATCTTCACGAATTACGGCTTTGATGCGCTGCGGGCGACCGTCGGCTTGAATGGGCCAGACACTTTCTTCTGCCACAAGTTCAGGACGATTTAATAATGCAGCCAAAGCATCGGCAACAGGCTGTCCGCCTGGCACACATTTATTGGCATTTTCACCCTCAGCAATCGACTGGGCATAAGGTAAACATCCGTCACGATGACCACAGAGTCCACATTGGGTTTGAGGGAGTAAAGCATCAATCGATTGGACCAGAGAAATTGGCGAATTCATGAATAACCAGAGCTGCTCATGCTGAGCTTTGCAGTAAGTGAAACAAAATATGTCGAGTTATGCATTTTAACATATTTTTAAACTCCTAAGTCGTGCGCAATTAAAGGTCAAGTTATGCTTTATTATTAAGCATAAATCTGAATCTAAGCCTTGATTCAATTGGCATTTCCTGACATAGAAAAAATATTCATAATCAATATAAATATTTGTTATCAAATTAATTTTAAAGTATTTTCAAAAAAAGTATTGTAGATTAGTTACAAAAGATATTTAATATTTTGCGCCAAAATTTAACATTGATTGTAAATTTGACCAATTTTGATCCATTTTCTGCTGAGGATTAAGCGTTGAAATACAACACACTTAATGAGTTCCTAGATTACGTAAAATCACGTGATGCACACCAACCAGAATTTCTTCAAGCTGTCGAAGAAGTGATGACCAGTTTGTGGCCATTCATTCAAAAGAATCCACAATACGCAGCACATGGTTTGCTAGAACGTCTAGTTGAGCCAGAACGTGCGATCCAGTTCCGAGTTTCTTGGGTAGATGACCAAGGTCAAACTCAGGTAAACCGTGCGTTCCGCGTACAATACAACTCAGCGATCGGTCCATTTAAAGGTGGTATGCGTTTCCACCCTTCAGTGAATCTTTCAATCCTAAAATTCTTAGGCTTTGAGCAAACATTTAAAAATGCTTTAACCACACTTCCTATGGGTGGTGGTAAAGGCGGTTCTGATTTTGACCCTAAAGGCAAATCAGAAGGCGAAATCATGCGTTTCTGCCAAGCTTTAATGATCGAGCTATATCGTCACCTGGGTGCGAACACAGATATCCCTGCAGGTGATATTGGTGTGGGCGGTCGTGAAGTGGGCTATATGGCCGGCATGATGAAAAAATTAAGTAACGACACTGCATGTGTATTCACCGGTAAAGGTTTAACCTTCGGTGGTTCATTGGCGCGTCCGGAAGCAACGGGTTACGGTACTGTGTATTTCGCTGAGGAAATGCTCAAGTCTCGTGGCGAAAGCTTCAAAGACAAAGTTGTCGCAATTTCAGGTTCTGGTAACGTTGCGCAATATGCTGCTGACAAAGCGTTGTATCTGGGCGCGAAAGTGGTTTCACTTTCTGACTCTGCGGGTACGGTTCACGTCAAAGACGGTTTCACTGAAGCATTGCTTGCTGAAGTGATGGAACTTAAAAACGTAAAACGGGGTCGTATTTCAGAATTTGCCTCTAAACATGGTTTTGAATATCTGGAAGGACAACGTCCTTGGGGTATTCCATGTGATATCGCACTGCCATGCGCGACTCAAAACGAACTGGATGCGGAGGATGCTGAAAAGCTTCTCGCAAATGGCGTGATCTGTGTCGCTGAAGGTGCAAACATGCCTTCAACCTTGGCTGCTGTAGAGAAATTCGTTGAAGCGAAAACGCTTTATGCGCCAGGTAAAGCATCAAATGCAGGTGGTGTTGCCACTTCTGGTCTGGAAATGTCGCAAAATGCATTGCGTTTAGGCTGGACCTTTGAGGAAGTTGATGAGCGCTTACATGCGATCATGAAAGAAATTCACCGTAACTGCGTAAAATTCGGTACCAAAGAAGACGGTACCGTGAACTATGTAGACGGTGCCAACATTGCAGGTTTCGTAAAAGTGGCTGATGCAATGCTTGCTCAAGGCGTATTCTAAGTCTGATTGAGTGTCGCTTTAAAAAAACCGAGGCCATAGCCTCGGTTTTTTTATGGATAGATATTTTATAATGAACCTTTCACGGCTTCGCGCTCGACTGCCATGTCATAAATATAAGCATATTTAGATTGATCTGCCGCAGGGTTCTTAATTTCAAAACGTTTTAGCCGAATAATCTGGCGTTCATTCGGTGAATGCTGAAAACCTTCAATCTGGTCATAGAATAATGTCCAGTCCTTATCGACCTGGGTCTTCAGACCGTTTTGATCATATTTAACCTGTTTGACTTGCAAGCAGCTTTGCTGAGCCACACCGGTACATGATTTGGTATCTGGGGAAATTTCCAGAAAAATTGTTTCAGCTTGCCCCTGATATCTGGTTTCCGGAGTCATTTTCCCGGTAAATTCATATTTTTGACCATCGGCAGCGGAAAGCGTTAGGGTCGGCTGGTCAAGGTTCGTGGTATTGAGCGCAAAAGGAATTGCACGTTTTTGTAAAAGCTGGCTGACAAAGCGTTCCTGTTGCATCAGTGCGGTATCGCAGGCCATTTCGGTTCCTATGACTTCGCTGGTGCTGATAATATTATCTTTCACTGACCAGTTTGTACTGAGTCCATTGCAGCCCGTCACGGCGCTCAGGCGGCCTTGAGCATCGAAACTGAGCACGATTGGCCGTTCCAGCCCGCGATCTAGTTGCCAGTGGTAGGCAGAAAGAAGCTGATTTGCACTTTTTTGTTGTAGGGTAGCCACTGTACGATCTCCAGCCTGCTGAATATCACCAGACTGACAGGCTGCAAAAGTTAAAGGTAATAATGCCAGTACAATAAAGTTTAATTTCATGGATTTATAATAAAGAACAAAGAATTGAAATGATAACGGATGCATTTCTAAAAGATATGGATACATATCGCAGATTTTGGTTGCAAAATGTATCCAAATTTAAAAGTTAAAATTTTGAGTTTTCAATCAAGATTAATCGAAGCGGTAAACATCCATGCCCAGAGAACCCATGCTAAAACTGCTATGTACCAGACTAAAACGGCTTCCGGTCCCCATCGCAAAGAAGATCGGGGCAAAATGCTCCAGTGTTGGATGATTACGCGCCATGTGTGGAATATTGGACCAGTCCAGTATCGCATCATAATCGCTATGGGCCAGTTTATGGACGACAAAATTGCGGAAATCTGATGCCCATACCGGTACATCAGCCGCCGTTCCATCCCAAGACAGTTCACGTAGGTTATGCGTGATACTGCCTGAACCAATCAGCAGGATTTGCTGCTCACGTAGCGGTGCCAGACTTTGACCAATTTTATAGATTTCATCGGCACTCATCGACATGGGCAAGGAAATTTCAACCACTGGAATATCCGCATCCGGATACATATGCAGCAGCGGCATCCACACGCCATGATCACGTGGACGAGTACTATTGGCATGTGCGGCAAAACCGGCATTGGCCAGCAAACCCAAGATCTGCTCGGCCAGTTCAGGATTTCCCGGTGCAGGATAGCGTAATTGATACAGCTCTGGCGGGAAACCACGGAAATCATGCCAGGTCTCTGGTCGAATACCGCTACTGACTTCCAGTGCCTCACTTTCCCAGTGCGCTGACATGATAATAATCGCTTCCGGGCGTGGCAGGTTTTCGCTTAAACGATGCAAGGCAGGACCCACTTGCTCAGGATTCAGCGCCAGCATAGGAGAGCCATGAGAAATAAATAAGCCGGGCAACGTTTGTAAGTTCATAAGTCAAACCACATCTAGAAGATGTCTCAATAATGCATTAAAAATAGCGAAAAAAGCAGGAGGAATTATTCAACAAAACGTTGCATAAACAGAACGCTTCAGCAACGTCATTAACCTGCACGATGGTAGGGATGATTATGGTTAATGGTCATTGCACGGTACAGTTGTTCAATCAGCATCACCCGAACCATGGGATGGGGGAGTGTGAGCTTAGACAGGGACCAATGCCATGCAGCAGCTTTACGTACTGCTTCCGAATGACCATCTGGCCCGCCAATCGCCAGTACCACATCATTGCCTTCCAGCATCCAGCCTTTCATGGTTTCAGCCAGTTTTTCGGTACTGAACTCACGTCCACCCACTTCTAGCGCGATCAGAATTTCGTTCTGCTTGAGTGCATTTAAAATGCTGTCACCCTCAATATTTCGATATTTCAGGATATCCGCTTCAGAATCATTTTTGCCGCGCTTGGCCATGGGCAGTTCAATAATCTGGGTCTGTACAAAGGGCTGAATACGTTTGAAATAATCTTCAAAACCAGTCAGCACCCATGCTGGCATTTTTTGACCAATGGTCAGGATACGGATTTTCATACAGACAGATCAATAATTGGATACTTCATTATAACGATCAAACAACACGAAGTTGAGTCAGGAAACAAATTGAAATTGAAATGAAGGATTTAGTGCTGCTTTAATGTCCTGAGTTCAAGTCTCCGCTTGATAAAGGAATGGATAATAATAAATGCGGACTAAGGTCATCATAAAAGGATGTTGTACTTTGCTGCTGTTGGTCACCGGTCTAATCGGCTCAAGTCTCAGTACCGCCAATACCAACACACGCGCTCAAATTTCTCATCTGGAATTATTTTTCAGCCAGATCATGAGTGTCGATGAATTTCGAAATTACAAGAATGTTAAAGAACTGAACCGAGTGTCTGCATGGATTAAAGGACAGATGCAGCGTTTTGGCATTCCCTGTCAGTTTCAGGTCTATGTAGTTAATAGCCTAAGCTATCGAAATGTCATTTGCCATTTAAATGCTCAGGCCAAAACCAAAATGGTCATGGGCACGCATTATGATGTCTTTAGTGATCGATATGGTGCTGACAATAATGCTTCGGGAGTGGCAGGTTTACTGGAAACCGCAAGATTATTGGCCTTGCAAAAATCCAAGCTCAAACATGAGATCGAATTTGCTTTTTATACCTTGGAAGAGCCGCCTTTTTTCAAGACAGAACATATGGGCAGCTATATTCATGCCAAGTCGCTCAAGAAAAAAAAGCAGAAGCTGAAAGGTGTGGTGATTCTGGATTCAATTGGCTATTTTGATGAAAATCTGGTGCAGACTTATCCGGTGGGGTTGAAATGGATTTATCCAGATCATGGGAACTTTATTGCCGCGATTGGTCATTTGGCCTCGACTGGCATGACCGGAGATTATTGTACTGCCATGCAAAGTCTTAACCGTCTGGAATGTCAACGTTTTATTAGTCCAACTTTTGCTCAGGATATGAATTTTTCTGGTTATCTGAATTATGCCAAATTCAATTATTCGACCATGTTAATTACCGATACGGCGCATTATCGTAACCCTTATTATAATACTGAGCTGGACACCTTGGATAAACTGGATCTGAAAAAGATGACCTATGTGATTGATGGGCTGGTAGAGATGGCCTTGCAACCTTAATCAATTTCTTTACACAATAAAAAACCCTGCCGGAGCAGGGTTTTGGCAAATCAGCTCATCTTAATGACGGGCTGCTTTCGCTTCTTCTTTGGTTTTTACAATCGGTGCTTTCACCAAGGCTTTTGGCAAAGAGATGAGGGCCAGCGGTAAAATCTCATCAATCGATTTCACGGCTTTAATCTCTAAACCATCTTTTACATTTTCAGGAATTTCCGCCAAATCACGTACGTTTTCCTGTGGAATGAAGACCAGCTTGATGCCACCACGATGGGCTGCAAGAAGTTTCTCTTTCAAACCGCCAATACGTAACGCACGACCACCCAGACTGGTTTCACCTGTCATCGCGATATCCGGACGAATCGGAATCCCGGTAAACGCAGATACCAATGCAGTGGTCAATGCCAAACCTGCGGATGGACCATCTTTCGGTGTCGCACCTTCCGGTAAATGTACGTGCACATCGGTTTCTTCAAAGCGGGACGCTTCGATGCCAAGCTCATCTGCACGGGTACGCACCACAGTCATGGCAGCGGTAATCGATTCTTTCATGACATCGCCAAGAGAACCGGTGGTAATGAACTTGCCTTTACCTGGAACGGCTGCAACCTCAATGGTCAGCAATTCGCCACCCACCGAAGTCCAGGCCAGACCATTGACACGGCCGATTTGTGCTTCTTCTTCCGCCATACCATAGTCAAATTTATGTGCGCCCAAGTAATCTGGAAGATTGCCTGCTGTCACTTCAATTTGAAGGTTTTTGGCTTTTTTGCTCACCGCTTCTTTGACCACTTTACGTGCAATTTTGGATACTTCACGCTCAAGGCTACGTACACCGGCTTCACGGGTATAACGGCGCACGATGTCACGAATCGCTTCTTCATGCACAGTTAACTCTTTAGCACGCAGGCCATTATTTTTAATGGCTTTTGGTACCAGATAACGATCTGCAATATTGACTTTTTCTTCTTCGGTATAACCCGGAAGACGAATCACTTCCATACGATCCAGCAAGGCTTCAGGAATGTTCATGCTGTTTGCGGTACAGATAAACATTACTTCAGACAGATCCAGATCTAGATCCAGGTAGTGATCACTGAACTTGTTGTTCTGTGATGGATCGAGGACTTCGAGCATCGCAGACGCCGGATCACCACGGTAATCTTGCACCATCTTGTCGATTTCATCGAGCAGGAACAACGGGTTTTTCACCCCAACTTTAGTCAATGACTGCACGATTTTACCTGGCATCGCACCGATATAGGTACGACGATGACCACGAATCTCGGCTTCGTCACGTACACCACCAAGGGCCATACGTACAAATTCACGACCAGTTGCTTTGGCAATCGACTCACCCAGTGAGGTTTTACCAACACCCGGAGGGCCGACTAAACACAGAATCGGGCCACGCAATTTTTTCACACGTGACTGAACCGCAAGATATTCCACAATACGATCTTTGACATCGTCCAGACCATAGTGGTCTGCATCCAGAATTTCCTGTGCTTTGTTCAGGTTAATGCTGACTTTGCTGGCTTTATTCCACGGTGTATCCAGAATCACTTCCAGATAGTTGCGTACCACAGCAGCTTCACTTGAAGCAGGCTGCATCGCTTTGAGTTTACGGAATTCAGCTTCTGCTTTTTTACGTACATGCTCAGGCAAATCAGCTTCAGCAAGACGTTTTTCAATTTCAGCGACATCATCTTCCGCGCCGCCGTTCATATCAGAAAGCTCGCGCTGAATGACTTTCATTTTTTCATTCAGGAAGTATTCGCGCTGGTTCTTTTCCATCTGACGTTTAACAGAGTCATGCAGGGTTTGCTCAATCTGCTGTTCTTCAGATTGTTGCAATAGATAAGTCATCAGCTCAGTTAAATGCGCTTCGAATTCATCATGTTCCAGGAATTTTTGTTTGACATCAATATTCAATGGAACACGGGTCGCCACGAAGAATAATAACTGTAACAGGTCTTCAATTTTGTTGGCTGCGGTGATCAGTTCACGCGCATTACGAAGTTTCGCTTCTGCATATTGAGCAAAAAGCGCACGTAATTCTTGTAAGCGCACGGCTTGAGTGTCTTCATCCACCGTAACGGTCATTGGGCTGAGTTCATGTTCTGCTGTCAGATACTCACTTTCGTCAATGATGGTTTTCAGTTTGGCACGGTGCAGTCCTTCAATCAGGACTTTGATACAGTTTTCATCATTTTCGTGATTCACAACTTGCACAATCTTCGCGACAGTACCGTATTGATATAAATTGTCGTGATCAATTTCTTCTGTAAGCGAATCTTTTTGCGCAACTACAAATACTAGATTGTCACTGTTACGAGCCACATCAACTGCATTGATCGATTTTTCACGACCGACAAACAGCGCAATTTGCATATGCGGATAAACCACCACATCACGCAGCGCCAAAAGGGGTAGTACACTTGGAACCTGAGGCTCTAAGGTTTCTTGATTCATAATAATTTCAGACATGAGCACTCCTAATGAGTGACAACGGTGTTGCCATGTTTTAATAGTGATGGGTAATTTAAAAAATACAAGGGGCGTTAAGATTAAATTGTATGAAAAATGACTAATTATGTGATTTTAAAGTAGTTCACAACAGGAAAATTGAAAAATTAACGTTTGAAAGCTAAAAAAACTGTCGGGGTAATAAGAGCATCCAAGGGTTGGTCCCATTTTTCCCGTTTTAAGGACTGGCTAAGCAGTTGAAAGTCATGCGCCAGTCCCAGACGGAATGGAAGCCCGGGCGCAGAAGCCAGGGTTCGATCATAAAAACCGCCACCCATCCCAATGCGTGTCCCTGAATGATCACAGGCCAGCAGCGGCATGATCAATAAATCCAGCTTAGAAACATGAGTACCACGTGTCGTCATTGGCTCCCGCATTCCCAGCCGATGATAGGCAAAGCGCTTGTTGCGATATTGATGCTGGCTGATTCGGATCCAGACCAGCTGTTGATTCATGTCGCAAATCGCAGGCAGATAGACCTGTTTGCCCAGTTTAAAGCAGCGTTCAATAATGGTGTGGGTATGAATCTCACCAAAAGCATGCAGATAAATGCCGATGTGCTTGGCATGAATAAATTGCGGGCTACGTATAAGGCGATTTAAAACTTTTTGTGCAGCTTGCCTTTGCTCAAATTTAGAAAGATGACGACGTGTTTTACGCAGGTATCTTCTTAATTCTTGAATGGTCATAGGGCAAAAGCAGATCTGACAAAAGTGTGCTCTAGTCTAAGTGGGAATTCGGGAAAAGTAAAAAATAATTGTGATCTTGATTCTCATATGACGAGGTAGCAACTTGGTTAAGTTCAGCAAATTTCATAATGAATCTCATCTCTAAAAACTTGATTAAAATTGGTCAATTAAAGGCATTGAATTATTGGCTGCTTAAAATGTCATAATTTTTTTATTTTCTGTGAAGCATGCGTTTTTAAGTCATCATTTTGATGATCATGAAACAGATTTTGATTAATAAAGGTACAAATCTAAAATCGATTTTTTGTGTTTTTGAGTGAATTATAGATAAGGGATCAGATCTCTGATTAACCCAATAGATCTAGGGCGTGTCCTCATTTGAAAAATTGGTTTTAAATACTTAAAATCCTCCTTTAAGCTCTTTTGATTTCTATATTTT
>NZ_WURP01000060.1:0-836 GCF_009829025.1 Acinetobacter sp. 18QD2AZ41W
TAATTAATAACCGTGCATCCAATATATTTAAGTAGACCCCTATTTACAATCCTAAATTGACACCATTTAGGATTTTTTTTGCTTATTTTATTGTTTTAAGGGTCTTAGGGTATCCCTAACAAGGCACAAAGTACCCTTTGTGTATCCTTGCTTGAGTTATCCAGGTATTTACAGAGGATGCGGAGTGCATCCGAACTGACATAATTAGAATTACAAAACCTTCTTTTCCCTGATTACAGGCTCCCTGTTGATTCAAAGCGGTAAAAACAGAGCTTTGCGAACTGATATACACCAATTCCCACCCCCACACATGAAGGCTCGCCTATGTGGGGGGTTGTGTTTGATATTAAATTACGTGACCACTGGGCTTGTCTCTATATTAACAAGTCAGACACCATATCTTTTTTTTTGACAGATTCTTATGATTTTTATAAAAACCTATCTTTATTCAATAATTTAATTTTACCGGCTTAATCTTGCCAATCCTTCTATCATTAGCTCCATTTCTTCAATCTGGTTGTTTATATCTGCCCAGATATTTAGCAATGCTTTCTGTTCTTTCATGTCACTCATTGAAGTTATTTTTAAATCTTTGATGTCCTCTTTGAGCTGCTTTGCTGTTTCTAATTTATCGTTTTTCAGTTGTTCGAGTTTTTCTGAAATTTTCATTTTCGCACCTATGTAGTGAATTATCATTATGGTGGAAGTTGGAGAAGATTAGGAAATACTTACCCTTAAGCAACTATTACGGTCGCTTAGAGAAGTATTCCCCTATATCACTACGGAGCCAAGCCATCGTGTCATAGGAACGCATCAGAGTGTAATCCTGCGTCTGT
>NZ_WURP01000061.1:0-763 GCF_009829025.1 Acinetobacter sp. 18QD2AZ41W
TTTCAAAAACTCTGCTTACCAGGCGCATTTCGCCCAGGGGATCACCATAATAAAATGCTGAGGCCTGGCCTTTGCGTAGTGCACGCATCACCTCAATACCTTTGATGGTGGCGTAAGCCGTCTTCATGGATTTAAATCCCAGCGTGGCGCCGATTATCCGTTTCAGTTTGCCATGATCGCATTCAATCACGTTGTTCCGGTACTTAATCTGTCGGTGTTCAACGTCAGACGGGCACCGGCCTTCGCGTTTGAGCAGAGCAAGCGCGCGACCATAGGCGGGCGCTTTATCCGTGTTGATGAATCGCGGGATCTGCCACTTCTTCACGTTGTTGAGGATTTTACCCAGAAACCGGTATGCAGCTTTGCTGTTACGACGGGAGGAGAGATAAAAATCGACAGTGCGGCCCCGGCTGTCGACGGCCCGGTACAGATACGCCCAGCGGCCATTGACCTTCACGTAGGTTTCATCCATGTGCCACGGGCAAAGATCGGAAGGGTTACGCCAGTACCAGCGCAGCCGTTTTTCCATTTCAGGCGCATAACGCTGAACCCAGCGGTAAATCGTGGAGTGATCGACATTCACTCCGCGTTCAGCCAGCATCTCCTGCAGCTCACGGTAACTGATGCCGTATTTGCAGTACCAGCGTACGGCCCACAGAATGATGTCACGCTGAAAATGCCGGCCTTTGAATGGGTTCATGTGCAGCTCCATCAGCAAAAGGGGATGATAAGTTTATCACCACCGACTATTTGCAACAGTGCC
>NZ_WURP01000062.1:0-733 GCF_009829025.1 Acinetobacter sp. 18QD2AZ41W
GGTGATACGGTGCATGTTCATAGTATTGATCGTCTGGCACGTAATACAAATGATCTGAACGAAATTGTGAATAGTCTGAATGATCGTGGTATAACCATTATTTTTCATAAAGAGAATTTGACCTTCAGTCATGATGTAGCACAATCGGCAATAAATAAACTCATGTTTCAGATGCTTGCTGCATTTGCAGAGTTTGAACGCTCCATGATCCGTGAGCGTCAAAAGGAAGGAATTGCAAAAGCCAAAGCGAAGGGCTTATATAAGGGAAGAAAGCGGAAGGTTGACTATGTTGAAATACGAAAAGCAATGGCTGAAGAAAATTCAACATTTAGAGGTGTTGCAGAAAAGTTTAAAGTAGGGATAGCAACAGTACAAAGAGCTTTAAAAGAAGAAACTAATAATCAATAAGGTTGATTAATGAAGACGCTTAGATATTCAAATTTAGAAAAGATCATGACCATTTATACTGAAATTTCTACTTATATTACATTTCATAATGCGACTGGTTTAACAGATATAAATAAATCAATGGAAGATTTTTGAACCGTACCGGGTTTGTCGGAGACCAAGCTTTCTGAGAGAATGTCCCGATGAAAAAAGTAAAATATACCCCTGAAATCAGAGAAAGAGCGGTTCAATTATTGATTGAATCCGAGAAAGATTATCCATCGAATTGGGCTGCGATCACCGCTATTGCTCCCTGAGCAGTATACTGCGCAAGGGTTGTACTCCT
>NZ_WURP01000063.1:0-705 GCF_009829025.1 Acinetobacter sp. 18QD2AZ41W
TTTCCCCATTCAGACATCTCCGGATCACAGGATATTTGCCGCCTCCCCGGAGCTTTTCGCAGGCTATCACGTCTTTCATCGCCTCTGACTGCCAAGGCATCCACCACATGCACTTAATTACTTGACTATACAACCCCAAACAGTCGTTCATCCTTACAAGCAGGATGAGCAACAGATTAACCAATCACTCGGTCAATCATACAGTTGGCGTTTGTGCATTTAAGCACTGTACAGCTTCAATTAGATTCATATACCAAAACGCTTGATTCAGTTAATCGCTAGTTTCTCAGTTCTTCATCTTCATTCAACTATGTCACTTGCGTGTCATATTTAAATGTCAATTTAGTTCTGAGCCTTAAACAATTTATTTCAACTCAAATATATTCTGTTAATGATTGATCTAGCCTTCGTCAGGTCTAGACGCTGTGATAAATCACAGAGATTATCAAGTGCGCGTATCATAACGCTTGTACTTGTTAATCTCTAGGATCTAAACACTTATCTGAGTGTTTAACACTCAGCTCAAGCTTCGTTTGATTAAAGCCTGCGCGAAGCGTAGCTTCTTGCTTAAATTTCAAGGAAAAGCATGCTTTTCTTGTCTTGAAATTTGGTGGAGACTAGGAGAGTCGAACTCCTGACCTCCTGCGTGCAAAGCAGGCGCTCTACCAACTAAGCTAAGTCCCCAGCTTATCAATAAGTCAATGT
>NZ_WURP01000064.1:0-688 GCF_009829025.1 Acinetobacter sp. 18QD2AZ41W
ACATTGACTTATTGATAAGCTGGGGACTTAGCTTAGTTGGTAGAGCGCCTGCTTTGCACGCAGGAGGTCAGGAGTTCGACTCTCCTAGTCTCCACCAAATTTCAAGATCATAAAAGCACTGCTTTTACTTGAAATTTAAGCAAGAAGCTACGCTTCGCGCAGTATGTAATCATACAGTGATGAAGTTGTTTAGTTCCTAAGCGATCAGGTGATTAGATCCTAGAGATTAGCAAGTACAAGCGTTATGATACGCGCACTTGATAATCTCTGTGATTTATCACAGTTTCCTGACCTGACGAAGGCTGGAAAAATCATTAACAGAATATATTTGAGTTGAAATAATTTGTTCATACTCGTTGAAATCAAAATTAAGAACTTGTTCTTAATTGAGAGATTGATGAGTTACTAGCGAAATTAACTGAATCAAGCGTTTTGGTATATGAATCTAATTGAAGCTGTACTGTAGTTAAATCTACGAAACGCCAACTGTATGAGTAAGTCGCAAGACGAACTCTGTTGCTTATCCTACTTGTAAGGATAAACGACTGTTTGGGGTTGTATAGTCAAGTAATTAAGTGCATGTGGTGGATGCCTTGGCAGTCAGAGGCGAAGAAAGACGTGATAGCCTGCGAAAAGCTCCGGGGAGGCGGCAAATATCCTGTGATCCGGAGATGTCTGAATGGGGAAA
>NZ_WURP01000065.1:0-591 GCF_009829025.1 Acinetobacter sp. 18QD2AZ41W
TGCATCGAGCACCATATCTGTATTCATCCGTGTAGATACTTTCCATCCAACAATTGCTCGTGAGAACACATCAATAATAAATGCGGTGTAGACCCAGCCAGAATTGGTTTGAATATACGTAAAGTCACTGACCCATAATTGGTCAGGTCGATCAGCACTAAAATTACGTTTCACTAAATCATCTGCTCGTTTTTGGTCATCTCGGCTACGGGTGGTCTGTTTATTCTTACCACGCCAAACACCTTGTATTCCTAGCTTTTGCATCAATCGAGCAACTGTACAGCGCGCAATAATATAGCCTTCACGTTTCAGTTTTTGCCAGACTTTACGTACACCATATCGACCTGAACTTTCCTTCCAAATTCGTTTAATCTCCTCAGCATGATGCAAGTCATGTAAATCTCGCTTTGCTCGATGTTCTGGATTTTCACAGAGATCTAGAGTCCGGTAATAGGTTGAAGGTGCGATCGGTAAAATTCTACAAATCGCCTCAACACCATATAACGCCTTATTGTTATGGATAAAATCCACCATTATTTGTGTGGGCGGTCGAGCTCCGCCTGGGCGAAAAAAGCGGCTGCTTTACGTAGA
>NZ_WURP01000066.1:0-549 GCF_009829025.1 Acinetobacter sp. 18QD2AZ41W
GCTGACGCACACCATCGCCCACCGGGTGGGTCGCTATCTGGAACGGCAAGGCCTGCTGGAACGGGATGTCGAAAACAGCTATCTGGCCTCGGATGCGGTGGATGACGACCCGATGACACCCCTGCTGGGGCACTCGATCACTTACCGTATCGCTGTCGGTTCACAGGCGGGGCGAAAGGTGTTCACTTTGCAAACTCTGCCGACCAGTGGTGATCCGTTCGGTGACGGGATTGGCAAGGTAGCCGGGTTCAGCCTGCACGCCGGCGTGGCGGCCAGGGCCGATGAACGCAAGAAGCTCGAACGGCTGTGCCGGTACATCAGCCGCCCGGCGGTATCCGAGAAGCGGCTGTCGTTAACACGAGGCGGCAACGTGCGCTACCAGCTCAAGACGCCGTACCGGGACGGCACCACGCACGTCATTTTCGAACCATTGGATTTCATTGCAAGGCTGGCCGCCCTGGTACCGAAGCCCAGAGTCAACCTAACCCGCTTCCACGGGGTGTTCGCACCCAACAGTCGGCACCGGGCGTTGGTCACGCCGGCAAAACG
>NZ_WURP01000067.1:0-532 GCF_009829025.1 Acinetobacter sp. 18QD2AZ41W
CCATGATCACATTCAATCACGTTATTTTTATACTTAATCTGCCTGTGCTCAAGGTCTGGTGGACATTTACCTTCCCGTTTTAACCGTGATAAAGCACGTCCATATGTGGGTGCTTTATCCGTGTTGATCACTTGTGGAATTTGCCACTTCTTCACATTATTTAAAATTTTTCCAAGAAAACAATATGCTGATTTGGTATTACGTCTAGAAGAAAGATAAAAATCAATGGTATCGCCACGTTGATCGACTGCACGATACAGATAAGACCATCGTCCATTCACTTTTACATAGGTTTCATCAATATGCCACGAGCTCAGATCTGTAGGATTACGCCAATACCAGCGTAAACGTTTTTCTATTTCAGGAGCATAACGTTGAACCCAACGGTAAATAGTCGTGTGATCAACATTCACACCCCGTTCGGCCAGCATTTCCTGCAGTTCACGATAGCTAATGCCATATTTACAATACCAGCGCACAGCCCAAAGAATGATTTCGCCCTGAAAATGCCGACCATGGAAAGGATTCATAT
>NZ_WURP01000068.1:0-511 GCF_009829025.1 Acinetobacter sp. 18QD2AZ41W
AAAAATCCTAAATGGTGTCAATTTAGGATTGTAAATAGGGGTCTACTTAAATATATTGGATGCACGGTTATTAATTATTACTAGTAATTAATAACGAAAGATTATGTGAGCTGGAAACTCTACATAATAATCAGGATTAAACCCCGTGCAATAGATTCATTATAACTGCACTGTGTAAACAAAATAAGTCCCTTTCGTTGTTAAAACATATCTTAATTAATATTCCGTTCGGTTAAATGGGTGGAAGGATTAGTGACGACAGCATTTAAGCGGTGATTTTTAGCCTGTTACTGGGGGATCTGAACAAAGCAGGCAGCGGTATAAGTAGTTTTGAGCCGCACGTGAGTATATTGGGCGTTCCGCCCTTGCGATGTGCAAAAGGCAATATAAGCGGTTTTAGACGCGTTCAGGGGGTGATGTAAGCCCTAACTAAGACAGACGCAGGATTACACTCTGATGCGTTCCTATGACACGATGGCTTGGCTCCGTAGTGATATAGGGGAATACTTCT
>NZ_WURP01000069.1:0-509 GCF_009829025.1 Acinetobacter sp. 18QD2AZ41W
AAAAATCCTAAATGGTGTCAATTTAGGATTGTAAATAGGGGTCTACTTAAATATATTGGATGCACGGTTATTAATTACTGGAAATAATTAATAACGAAAGATTATGTGAGTAACACCTCGACATAATATTCAGGATTAAACCCCGTGCAATACACTTATTATAACTGCAACATGTAAACAAAATAAGTACCTTTCGTTATTAAACATTCCAAATAGTTAATTCCGTCCGTTTAAATGGGTGGAAGGATTTGTGACGACAGCATTTAAGCGGTGATTTTAAGCCTGTTACTGGGGGATCTGAACAAAGCAGGCAGCGATATAAGTAGTTTTGAGCCGTACGTGAGTATATTGGGCGTTCCGCCCTTGCGATGTACAAAAGGCAATATAAGCGGTTTTAGGCGCGTTCAGGGGGTGATGTAAGCCCTAACTAAAACAGACGCAGGATTACACTCTGATGCGTTCCTATGACACGATGGCTTGGCTCCGTAGTGATATAGGGGAATACTTCT
>NZ_WURP01000006.1:0-201060 GCF_009829025.1 Acinetobacter sp. 18QD2AZ41W
TTTTACCATGGTCGACGTGACCAATTGTGCCCACGTTAACGTGTGGCTTATTACGTTCAAACTTAGCCTTAGCCATGTTAATACTCCTCGTTTACGTCGAACACAATTCTGAGTAAAACCCAGTTCCGACATGTCGTTTTAAAAAACCAAATACCAAATACTTGAAAAGCAGACTAAATAGCCTGCTTCTGGAATATTGTGCAATAAAAATTGCTAAACTGTAATCTGGAGCTCTTATCGAGATTTGAACTCGAGACCTCTCCCTTACCAAGGGAGTGCTCTACCACTGAGCTATAAGAGCAAATATTAGCACTTCAATGGAGCGGGAGACGAGGGTCGAACTCGCGACATGCAGCTTGGAAGGCTACCGCTCTACCAACTGAGCTACTCCCGCACGATGTTGGTACAAACCACTTATTGAAGTATTAAAATTGGTGGTGAGGGAAGGATTCGAACCTTCGAAACTTTCGTAGCGGAGTTACAGTCCGCCCCCTTTGACCGCTCGGGAACCTCACCATTTTACACTTACATCAGTGCTGTTCTTTACTCAACCCTTGAAACTCTCTAAGATGGTGCCGGCACACGGATTCGAACTGTGGACCTACTGATTACAAGTCAGTTGCTCTACCAACTGAGCTATGCCGGCGTTTCTTAGTGTTTCGTACGTTTCGTATCGGAACGGTGTGCAGTTTAGCAAAACTCACAAACCATGCAAGTGTTTTTTTCAAAAAAAACCCCAAAAACTCATAAAATCAAACCATTTGATGATAATTCAACCGCTTTGATCACTGCGCGAGCTTTTATTTGGGTTTCATTCCATTCAGATTCGGGATTTGAGTCGGCAACCAGCCCTGCTCCGGCCTGAACATAGACCTTATTTTCACGGATCACACAGGTACGAATCGCAATCGACATGTCCATTTCACCATGCCAGCCTAAATAACCGACAGCGCCACCAAAAATTCCACGTTTTACCGGCTCAACTTCGTCAATAATTTCCATGGCACGAATTTTTGGTGCACCTGAAAGCGTACCGGCAGGGAAAGTTGCCTTGAAAACATCCAAGGCATCGACATCGTCACGCACTTCACCCTGTACATTCGAGACAATATGCATGACATGCGAATAACGTTCGATCACCATTTGATCAGTCACTTGAACTTTACCAATTTTTGCAATGCGTCCGACGTCATTGCGCCCCAAGTCAATCAGCATGACATGTTCGGCAATTTCTTTTTCATCAGAGAGCAAGTCTTGCTCAAGGGCCAGATCTTCTTCCTTGGTTTTGCCACGTGGTCGTGTGCCTGCTAAAGGACGCACTGTGGCAATGCCATTTTCCAAACGCGATAAAATTTCTGGTGATGAACCGACAATATGGAACGGTGTATTGTTTTCCAAGGTTTGCCCTTGTACCAGAAACAGATACGGCGAAGGATTCAGATGACGTAGCGCACGATAGACCTGTAAGGGATCACCATCGAAATCTGACACCATACGATGCCCGGGCACCACCTGCATCACATCGCCAGCACGAATATATTCTTTGACCTTTTCAACCGAGGCAATAAAGTTGTCATGTCCGGTTAGAGATTCAAAATGTGGTGGACTATGTTTTTCAGCTTTCAGGCTAATCGGTGTTGCCAGAATATTTTCTAATTCATTTAATTGTTCATGTGCTTTTTCATAAGCAATCGGGTCAGCTGCATCGGCATGCACAATCAGAAATAAGGTATCTTTTAAATTGTCAAAGACAATGACGGTTTTAGACAACATCATCCAGATATCAGGCAAGCCAACCGGATCTGCTTCAGGCACATTTTTGAGTTTGGGTTCAATATAACGCACGGCATCATAACCAAAGTAGCCCACCAGACCGCCAGTGAAGCTTGGCAATGCAGGTAAGTCCTGTTGGGTCGGCACTTTAAACTGAGCCTGAAAGTCACGAATATAGTGAAAAGGATCTGCACAGTGCTGCTTTTCAATCGAGCCGTCCGCATGCTGTACCGTCAGTTCACCGGCATTACAGGAAAATACCGTAGATTCGCCCAGCCCAATAATCGAATAGCGTGCCCAGTTTTCTCCACCTTCGACAGATTCAAACAGATAAGCCTGCTGATGCTGCTTAAGACGCGCGAAAATAGAAAGTGGGGTATCCGTATCAGCCAGACGCTGACGGTACACTGGAATCAGGTTATAGCCTTGTGCAGCAAGTTGCTGGAATTGTGCTTGTGTGGTCATGCGGTTTTTCTCTTTAAATTGGGTTTACTCAGTGTATAAATAGACTTGAACTGAGCGACGCCATCGAAAAACCTGATCACTATTCATTTTATTTTCCTAACACCCTAATTAAGCAAGCAATTCACGTAGATCATCTACAATTTCTTGAGGATGACAGTCTGCTATATTTTCACCGTGATTATAGCCGTAGCTCACCACAATACAATCAATCCCGGCGCGACGTGCAGCCTCCACATCATTGGAAGAATCCCCGATCAGCAACACCTGTTCTTTCGTTACACCATACTGTTCGACACAGTGTAATAATTGACGCGGATGCGGTTTACGCTCGCTAAAACGGTCGCCACCAATGGTCTCGGCAAAATAATGTGCCATATCCAATGTCTCTAAAATAGCACAAGCAGGAAGCTCCGGCTTATTGGTGACGCAGATCAGGGTTTTGCCCTGCGCTTTGGCCCAGTCGAGAAACTTCAGAATCCCGGGAAATGGAACGGTGTCGACACAAGGATCGACATTATAAATATCCAGAAAAGTATTCAGCAGCTCCTGATGCTGTGCGGGTGTAACTTCACCGACCAGATGTAGCAATACACTTTCACAAAATATCGAGGTGCCCTTGCCCACCCAGGTACGAACCTGCTCTTCCGTGACCAAAGGCAATTGCAACACATTCAGGCTCATATTCATGGCACGATACAGGTCATGCGCCGAATCAACCAAAGTACCATCCAGATCAAACAAGATCAGTTCACGCTGTTCTAATTGTGCAATAGACATCCCGACCCTCTTTTATATTATTCGCAGCCACAAAAAAGGCATGCGCTGTGCATGCCTTGATTGTAACCAATCATCGGCTTATTTAAACATTACCCAAGCCATAATTGCCAAAATAATCAATACAATCACTGAAATCAAACCAACAGACACATTTTTCTGGGTTTCTTTTTCCTGCTCTACCCGTGACACAGGCTGCTCAACCGGCATTCGCGTAGGTTCTGGTTTCACTACAGCAAGATCGACGCCTTCAGGAATCGGCGCTGGTTTTGGAATCCCAACATGGGTTGGCATACCATCTCGGGTCAGCTGGACTGAGGCATCTCGCTGTGTCAGTTCCGGTATACCCTGTTCATTCATTTGCTGTGCAGGGCTTGGCTCTGTCACTTCCACCTGTTCCACGACTTTTTCTGCCGTCGCTTCAACTTCTGGTGCGACTTCTATTGCAGCGACAGGTGCCAGCACGGAAAATTTCAGGCTGGCAAACTGAACAATATCATCCTGCTTGAGCAAGGTTTCCTGCACAATCTGCACATCATTGACAAAAGTGCCATTAGATGAACCCAAATCCTGCACCCAGAGTGCGTCATCTTTCAGTAAAAATGCAGCATGCTTGCGAGAGATTTCTGCAGCCTGCAATACAATGTCTGCGGCCTGATGACGCCCCACCAGCATATCGCGGTCAATACTAATCTCTTGCCCTGTCAAGTCGCCTGTAATCGCGTGTATTTTCCAAGTCATGAAAGTTACTTCTCTTTTCTCTTTGACATTATCATAACATGCTGACTGTCCATGCTACATCAGCTAGCTTTTCGGTCGCAGTGTGGTGGTGGTCACGGTATTTTGACTCTTTTCGACTTGTTGTACCGATTGTGACTGCAATGCCGGCTCGATCGCCATAGGCGTCACTACAGCAGCGGCCGGCCGAGCGGGTACTGGTGCAGTGGGCACAGTTTGATAAGGCGAATTTTGCAGCGGGGTTTTTGAGACCGGAATACGCTGTTGATAGACATCATCGACCTGATCCGGCAGCTTGGCAAAGTTCCCGTCAGAATCCAGTGCCAGTTGCAGGCTGTAGAGTTGACTATAGCGTTTCTGGGTCAGTTTACTGACTTCATTTTTATCCCCCACAATGGTCGGATGGATAAAGATCAGCAGATTGCGTTTCTGGTTGGATTTCCCTTCAGAACGGAATAAACGTCCAATCCCTGGAATGGCTCCCAGACCTGGAACCGCCTGACGGCCATAACTGGTGTTGTCCGAAATCAGCCCCCCCAGCACAATGGTTTGCCCATGTTCAGCCAGAATCGAGGTTTTGATCGCACGTTTGCTGGTTACCAGATCCTGTGCTTGGCCTTTGCTGGCTTTGACATCCGAGACTTCCTGTTCGACTTCTAAACGCACTGTGCCATCTTCGCCAATATGCGGTACTACCTTTAAGGTGACCCCGACATCTTTACGCTCAATGGTGGTATAGGGATTGGCTACACCAGACACTCCTGTAGATACCGAACCGGTGACAAATGGAACGTTCTCACCGACCACAATATAGGCCTCTTCATTGTCCATGGTCACAATGGACGGCGTAGACAACAGATTCGATTTGGTGGTTTCTTTCAGGGCTTGAATCAGCGCACCATACAGACGGCGTGAACCATCACTGCCTTCACGATAATCGCCGAGCACCAACGAAGTCCCAGCTCCCACGGTACTTGCAGCACCTGCACCACCGCCGGTGAGATAGCCGGCTGCCACATTTTTTAGACTGGTACCAAAATTATCAAAGTTAATCAGCCCAATACCGCTACTGATATCTCCCAAGGCCCATTGCACCCCAAGCTGATCGGCATCTGTACCTTCTACTTCGATAATGGCAGCTTCAATCAGTACCTGTTGACGGCGAATATCCAGCTGATTAATTGCTGATTCGATTTCCCGCATCAATTGCGGATCGGCCTTTACCACCAAAGAGTTCTGTGTGGCATCTGCAATAATACTGACCCCGTTTGCGCTAAAGCTGCTAATTCCGCCCGGCTCGGTATTCATACCCGTATTCAACTGAATACCGGAGGAAGTATTACTACTGTTATTGCTGCTGTTACTACTATTATTTAAATTACTGCCAGAATTGAGCAAAGATGAACTCGAAGAGCTACCACTAGCGTTTGCATTACTGCTCACCGCCTGCCCGGTCACCAGCCCCTGCAAGATCTCTGCAAGATTTTTGGCACTGGCATATTTCAGACGAAAGACTTTCAAACCGCCCAGACGGTCTGCCGCTGGCACATCCAGAGTTTCAATAATTTGACGCACGCGCTTACGTGTCGTGGGATCACCCTTAATAATAATCCGGTTAGTCCGGGTATCGGCGATGACACGCACCCGTGAACCGCGAACATCTTTGGCGGCACCCGTGGCCGTCATGGACTCGATCAGTTCGATCATTTCCTCGGCCTGACTCGATTGCAGACTGACCGCTTCAATATCATTTTGGCCGGTACCATCCAGATTACGAATGATGGTTTCCAGCTGATAAATATTATTGGCACGATCCGACACAATCAGCGCATTGGTGCCCGGCACTGCTGCCAGATGTGCAAATTGTGGCATCAAGGGGCGCAGCGCTGGAATCAGGTCATTCGGATTGGTATTTTCCAGCCACAACACCCGAGTCACGATCTGGTCGCCACTGGCACGGCTTCTGGCATCATAGGGAATGCCCGAGCTTTTGACATTGCTGTCCGGTACCAGCTTGATGGTATTGCCCGAAGGAATTGCCACCACGCCATTGACATTCAGCACCCCTAAAAACAGGTCATAGACTTCATTTTTATTCAGCGCTTTATTGGAAATCACCGTCACATTGCCACGCACCCGCGGATCGACCGCGAAGTTCTTGCCGGTAATGTCGGCCACTTCATTGATGAAAGCAGTCAGGTCAGCATCCCGCAGGTTGATTTTCCAGGTTTGTGCATAGCCCGCCGTACTGATCATTGCGATGACTGGTGCCGCCACACAGAATGCCCATGCTGATCGATTATTATTAAATAAAGCCATAAACTTTCGTGTTTCCTAACCCTATGCGTGATGACACATCACTTCAAATCTTGTTGTATGGTCATCACCTGATCACCACGTTTTATTTCGAGTTTGACCTGACCTTCACGTCGAGCCTGTTCCAGTAATTGCGCCTCGGTTTGTCCCTGGCTCAACGTCTGGCCGTTTAAAGACAAAATCCGGTCTCCAGGTCTTAAACCGAGCCGATTACGCAGTGCAGCCGGTGTGCGGGAGGTGATTTCAAAGCCCCCATCCGATGCACTGACCCCCATATTCTGTAAATACTGGTCTTTGTTTTCCTGCATCTGCTGGATTGCGCGACCAATTTCATTTTGCGCTGAAGGCGAGTTCTGTGTTTCAGCCGTATTACTGGTATCTGTATACGGGGCAGACAGCGAATTAGATCGTGGTGCGGCCGGCACAATAGGCTGATTTAAGCCATTTTCCAGACCCTTGAATAACACTTCATGAGTGGCACCGGTTGCTCTGCGCAGAATGACCCGATCCCAATAGACCTCGGCCAGCTCAAAACCACTACTGCCCAGCATTTCTCCAACGCGATAACGATCCACCTGATCATTGACTTTCAGCACCGCAGAAGAGTTATAGCTTGGACTGGCAACCACCACGCCTTGCAAAAGAATATTGGCAGCTTCTGCTCCTGCCGCTGTTTGTCCACTTTCCTGAAACAGCGAAAATGCACTGATATTGGGGATTTGCGCCTGTTGTGAACCCAGTTCCACCCGATCCAGCTGCATAGCTTGAGGTGGTGCAATCAGCAACCAGAACATGGCCGCCAGTTTCCAGCATAAATATAGAATCAACAACAGCAACACGACAGGCGCAACACGATTGGCCTGTTTCAGATCGATATTTTTTAGATCGCCAAGAGAAATGGCCATTAGTTCAAGCCTCCCATTAGGGGTTGGCGGGTACTAATCACATAAGTATCCAGGCCAGCTTTACCTTCATAGGAGGGTGCATTCATTAAAAAGCGCTGGGTAAGCTGGATATCGAGCATCAGACTGGGATCAAGCTTTATATTCAGCATACGTTGCTCTCGGTTATCCCGAACGTCGAGTAAGAGCTGTCCGCTCTCATCTGCCAGTTGTCCGGTCATGGCCGGTACATTCATACGTTCCTGACGCTGGGCAAAGCTATAAATCAGCTCACCACCCGCCCATTGCATTTGCCCGGTCACCTGACTGAAGCCTTGTTCCTGTTTATATTTAAAATCCACCTCTTTAAACTGAATAGCAGTCGCTGGCCATTGCCAGTCTGCCACTTTTTTTAAGGTTTCCGGCGCGAGCTGACCCTCAAGATTTTTGACGATCAAGGCTTTATTCAGCCCATAGCCCATGACCCCTGAAAGCTGAGTATTGCCGCTATGCAATTCAACATCTGCCCCAACTCGCAGCAACAGCAAGTCCAATGGCCGTACTTTCCAGTTCAGGCTGCCCCGCAAATTACCTTTTTTCCAGTCAGCACTGCCCTGCCAGATATTCCCGTTTACATTGTGCAAGGCCTGATTATTTTTATAAAATTTTGAAATCAACCAGGCAGCTGGCACTTGCAGGATCACAAAGACAAAAAACGCCACAAGAGCAAGGATGAACCATCTTAAAGTTTTAGGTTTATTGCTCATCCCACCACGACCAATATCTCAAGTCTAAATCCCCATTTATAATGTTTTCCTTATACAGACACATTATGCACACTTTTTTCCCAACGCCAATTCATAGATATAAAAAAACCAAGCAATCATGCTTGGTTCAGCAATCTTAGACTGTCTGTATGACAGCCTAATGACGAGATCAAATCGAGGCTTAGATCAAGAAATCTTCAAGCTTGGCACCTTTGTCCAGCTCTGCCACCAACCAGCGCGGCTGCTTGCCACGACCCGTCCAGGTGTCATCTGGGTTGCTTTTGCTACGATAACGTGGCTCTACCGATTTACGTGATGATTTCTTGCGTTTAGACGCGCCAAATTCAAGTAACTGTTCAACCGTCATACCTACTTTGTCAGCAACGGCCAAGATTTGCTGATAAGCATCTTCGATCTCTTGGTCTTTTTTTGAAGCAATCAGTGATTCTGCTTCGGCTTGTAAACGCTTTAACTCTTCTACTGATAAATGAGTAATATCTGGCATAATGCTCTCCGATTAAATAATATTATTTGTTTTGTTAAATAATACCCCATCATATTTATATTAAATAAAACATTCAATATAAATATTTAAATCAATAACAATAAAGTTTAGAAATAATGACAAAATTAAATAATCAATTCATTTTTTAGATTTCATGTCCGGCTGTTAATTCAAGTGCTTCGATTTTCTTTCGGATATGTTCTGGAATTTGAGTTTTCTGCAGGGTTTTTTGATCAATACAAACAATAACCGCTTCAGAAGTTGCTACTATACTTTGCTGTTTTTCACTCCATAATAAATAATGCATGCGGAATGCACTATTTCGAATCTCTTCAATACGTGCTGCAATTTTTAAATGATCTGGAAAAACCACCGGTTTTAAATAACGGCACTGATTTGAAGAGACCACCGTAGAGACCGATTCATTCAGTAAATCCAATGCATCCAGATAAGCCAGACGTGCATTTTCTATGTAACGATAATACATGGCATTATTCACATGACCCAATGCATCCATATCTCCCCATGCCACGCTCTGTGCATAAACCACTGGATATTGTTGTAATTCTGACATGATGATTCTCAAATTTTAATTTCGATAAAGTTTACATTGGATTCAAATACTGCATTTAACTGCTGGAGCAAGTCTTCACGGTCTTGTAAGGCCGCTTTAATTCTCAAATAACTCATACGAATATCATCAGGATATAAGTCAAGCAAATGCTGGGCTTCCTCTGTATAACCGGTGGCCTGTAACACATGCCATTTTGCAAAACTCAAAATCGGTAATGCCGGATACTTGGTTTCCCAATGCGAAATCTGCTGTGCAATATGATCATAATCCGGATTCTGCCGTAACAATTGCTGTTGAAACCACAAATAAAATACGTCCTGATTAAATTGTTGCTCTAATAAATGAATTGCCATTGTTTCATGTTCGGCACTCATTTCAGGTATTCTGAATAATAATTTCAACCATAATAACTTGACTGTACAGTCACGATCAAATACTTGCTTTTTTAAATCTAAATAACGCTGTTGTAAATAAATTAAATCATCTTGTGTGGCTTGATCATAGGCCAATAATAATTGTTCAAGCCATATTTTTTTTACTTCTTGTTCTAAATGTCCATATTTAGTCGAGCGTAAATATAACCAGGGAAACTGTATGGCAAATACGCCCCATAATGTGGTGAGTCGCTGTTCATAGGCTGGTTTCACCTGTATTAACCATGGTGATAATTCATGCTGATTTAAAAATTCTAAATGGGTCAGTGCTTGCTCACCTTGCTGTTGCGATAAATAAATTTCAATTCGCTGCAATTCTGCCAACTCAAATGCCATCGGGTTAGACTGATTTAAAGCAGTCAAGGCATCTGTATATTGCTGTTGCCCCCAAGATAATCGTGCATCAATAATATGTTTGAGTAAGCCCGACTTGCTAAAAGACTGCTGAATAAAATCCCGTTGATCCTGAGCTGCATTTAATAACCAGATTACAGCCAGTTGTTCATAAGGATGTAAATGGGCAAAACTAAATACGGTTTCATTTTTACGCTGTTCACGGCTGCGATACTGTTTGATCGCGTACCAGAGGCAATGGATCAAAAAACTGAACGTGACCAGTGAGGCCGCCAAAAACCACAGGCTAGTTTGTAACTGCCACTCACGCCAATATAAATAGACATAGCCGGCCCCATGCCCATAACTCAGGATGCTCAGCCCCGCTATACCCAGTAGGCAGATAAATAAATAGGCCAGCAAAATCTGTTTCATAAGCAATTAGCCAACTAAGGTGCGTGTATTTAATAAAGGCGTTGGAGTGACCGGTGTGGCCTTGATTTGATGCAACTGCTGAATCCAGTACTGACTACGTGCATCCGGTAATTGCTCCAAGACATCAATCACCGCATTCAACGCTTGCTGAAAGGCGACAGATTGATCTTGCTGCAACGTATTTTGTGCAATGAGCAAGCGCAACTGAGCTTCTTTCAATACCAGATGCCGTTGCATTAATACGGTACTCGGCTGCTCTGCAGCTTCGATCTGAATCCAGCGCTGCCAGAAAGAGCGTTGAGTTTCCAAACTTTGAAGATGCGGAGCCTGAATTTCTTTTTCAATTTCAGCATCCATCTGCATCAATACTTCTTTTAATTTATTTTGCTGCACCAAGCGACTATTGACGAATTTTTTCAGCATGTCCTGATCTTTCGCAATCACTTGCTGCAGACTACTGACCAAGGCGGGCGCCAAGACATACTCATCCAACTCATTCTGCAGGTGGTTTAGTTTTTCAATGGCGGTGGCATATTGTTGCTGTTGTAGTGCAAATTCAATCAGATCCAGCTGCTGTTGTACGAGAGCAATATCATTCTGCGTGTCAGCAGTTAGCACTGCAGCTGCTGCCTGAGCTGAGGGAGCGCCTGCATTTTGCTGCTGGGCGGTAAACTGGCGTTTTAATGCCACAAACTGATCATTGAGATTGGCATTTTGCTGGTGCAACTGTTTAACACCTTGATGAAGTTCAGTCTGCGCTGCATTGAGAACATAAAGGTCATAGCTGAGTTTGATGAGCCACACCACACTCAAAATGAAAAATACAATAAATAGTTTCTTCATGCGTTCCCTAGTATCAGCCTCATTTTTTGCAAGATCGTATTCGCCTCTAAATCATCAATTTGCACAAATTCAAACCCTGCCTGATGCTGCTGTTGATATTCCCCAAGAAGAGTGGCCAAACGCGGCCCCAAAACCAAATAACGGGCCTGATGCATTAAATCCGAATTATCCTGCATTAATGTCAGCCAGTTTAACCAGCTTGCTTCACTGCTGATTAGCACGGCAAAGCGCTGCTGCGCTTCAAGCAATGCCAGGTTTTCTGCCAAAATCATTGCTGTGCTTGCGGGGCATTGCCGCCGATATAAAATAAAATTCAAAATTTTGATATTATTTGCGCGCAGATGATCCATCATAAATTGACGACCACCTTCTCCGCGCCAGAAGGCCACAGCTGAGCCAGCAGGCAGTTGCCTTAACACGGGTAATTGCAACATGCCTTCCGAAGTTTCAAGTTCAGGCACATGACTTTGAATACCATAACCAGCCAGCGCCTGCTCAGTGGCTTTACCCACCGCCACCCATTGCACATCTGCCAAGCGCGATAAGATAATTTCCGCTTGCTGTAAATATTGCATGCCAATCTGGGCGGCAGTCGGACTGACCACCACAATGATTTTGGCCTGATCCAGCTGGCGATACAAGCGTAACAGCTCGTCGGAATAAGGCTGTGCATGCAATTCCAGCAAAGGCAATTCTAGTACAGAAATCTGCGCTGCCTGTAACTGCTGAGTCAAACTCGCAGCACGCTCACTCGGACGGGTATTAATCAGTAACATCAGTTTGAATAAAGTGCTTTCAGCAACTCGCCTGCACCTTGATCGAGTAAATTTTTGGCCAATTCCACCCCTAACTGTTCAGCTTCTGCAATTTTTCCAGTGTGCTGTGCACGCAGCAAAACCGTTCCATCAACACTGCCAACGCGACCTTCGATTGAAATCACATCATTCTGGAGCGTGGCATAGCCGGCAATCGGCACCTGACATCCGCCTTCCAGATAGGCATTAAAGGCACGCTCAGCACGCACGCAGGCATCCGTTTCTGCATGTAATAATGGCTGAATCAAGTCCAGTACCGCCTGATCATGGGTACGGCATTCCAGCCCCAGTGCACCTTGACCTACGGCCGGTAGACTGATTTCAGGAGTCAGAGTATGACGAATACGTTCTGCCAGACCTAAACGTTTCAAACCGGCACTGGCCAGAATAATCGCATCATACTGACCGGCATCCAGCTTGGACAAACGTGTACCGACATTCCCGCGCAAATCAATGATTTCGAGATCAGGACGCTGTTTTAAAATCTGGGTTTTACGGCGCAAACTGGAAGTGCCCACTTTGGCGCCCTGTGGCAATTCATCAAAGCTGGCATAGGTATTCGAGACAAAGGCATCCAGTGGATCTTCACGCTCACAGATCACCGCAAGGCTCAGCCCTTCCGGCAATGCCATCGGTACATCCTTCATGGAATGTACGGCCAGATCGGCACGACCATCGAGTAAAGCAGCTTCTAATTCTTTTACAAATAGACCTTTACCACCAATTTTGGCCAGCGGCGTATCTAGGATTTTATCGCCCTGTGTAACAAAAGTGACTAACTCGACCTGCAAACCAGCGTGCAAATCTTGTAGGCGCGCACGGATATGTTCCGCTTGCCAAAGCGCAAGTGGACTTTGTCGAGTTGCAATTTTTAGGGTCTTCATAAATTTCAATAACAGTAAATGAGAACAATAGTCTAAACTTAACCTGCTCACTTTAAAATGCAAGTGAATTTATACAAGTTTCAACTGAATGCTCTCATTGATTCCTGCTATAGCTTTTGAATCCGATCCCTTAAAAATGGCAAATGTCGCCGACTGACCGCTAAACGGTCGTCCAGCTCACGACAACGCACCTGATACTGACCTGAACTGACCACTTCCAGACCATCCAGATAATTCACCGAGATCAAGGCATTACGGTGAATCCGGATAAACTGGTTCCCAAACTCCTGCTCTAGCTCCTTTAAGGTTTCATCAATCAGTACACTGCCGTTTTTATGACGTACAGTGACATATTTCTGATCCGCCAGAAAATAATAGATATTTTCAACTGGCACCAATTCGACACCACGATAGGTCTTTGCCGCAATCTGCTGGCGGCTGATATTGATTTCGTCCATATTTTCTTTTTGTTTTAGTTGGCTCATCTGAGCTTGGGTAAGTTTAGTTAAGTGCTCCAAAACCTGTGCCAATTCCTGTTGCATCACGGGTTTAAGCAAGTAGCCTTCGGCATTTGATTTAAATGCATCCAGCGCATGTTGGTCATAGGCCGTACAAAAGATAATTGCCGGCATCGGGTCCAGCTGACGCAAATACTGCGCACAAGCAAGGCCATTCATTTCAGGCATTTGAATATCTAATAGTATGACATCGGGTTCGTATTGGTGAGCCAGATCAATCGCTTGACGACCATGACTTGCAGTCGCCACCACATCATGCCCCAGCTGAGAGACTAAACGTGATAATCGCTCGACAGCCAAAGGCTCATCATCACAAATCAGGATGTCCATTGCTCCTCCTTACCCAGTTAACATGATCAAATACATGATAAAGCTAACTGCGATTTCTTTGATTTATTTTTATTTATATTGATATCGCACTACCGTCGTAAACATCCCTTCGCCGGCAAAGGTTTGAAAGGTCATACTGGGTCCGTAATAAGCTTGCAGACGCTGTCTGACATTTTCTATTGCAATACCATGCCCCTTTTTTAAAGTTTTATTATCCTGCGTATAAGGGTTAGTAATAATGATATTAATTTGATTTTGCAATATTTCAACCAATATGCTTATCGTACTCTTTGTGAGAATTTTTTCAACTCCATGGAAAATACTATTTTCTAACAAGGGTTGTAAAGTTAATAATGGGATTTGTACTTGTGAGTATAAGTCTTTGTTTTCTAACTTCCATTCGATTTGCAGGCGTTCACCCAAACGGATCTGCTCAATCTCCAGATAGCGCTGGCACAGATCAATTTCCTCTTGCAGACTGACCAGTTTCAACTCCTGAAAACTGGCACGAAATAAGCGGGACAGATTCAGCAGCATATGTTCGGCTTTATCCGGATCGATGCTGATCAGGCTAATCACACTGTTCATACTATTGAACAGAAAATGCGGTTGAATCCGCGCTTGCATGGCCTGAATCCGGGCATTCAGTTCACTATGCTGCTGCTGTTCCCATTGTTCACGCAAATACAGGTAGCGAAAACAAAACATACCGAGCAAAACACCCAAACTGAGATGTAACCCAACCTGATCCAGGGCAATTGCCAGGTTTAAGCCCTGAAAATTAAAATTCATTCCAAAATGTATCACAACATTCAGACTGATGGTGGTCAGCACCACAATGGCCTGTAGTAGCAAAAAACCGGAAATGAGCGCCAGCTTAATCCCCATATGCTGAAAGGCCTGATGGAATAATTCCACCAGTGCTGCAAAACATAACAGTACCCAGTTGATATACAGCATATATTGCAGCAGATACATCGCATTTAAAGCTTGCCACGACTGTGCTTCTGCGAGCGCTAGAATCATGGCCAGAATATTGCCGCCGACAAACAGTTCCAGCAAATAGCGAAGATTGCCAATCTGGCTAAAAAAATAGGAACTTTGTGTTTGCCCGTTTATCGATGCGAAAGATTGAGCAGATGTGACTTCGGCAATGGGCTTTGAATTTGTTATACTCTTTTTCGTTCTACTGCTTTTAATCTGATTGAGCCGACATGACCACATCTTCTAATTCCTCTAATCCATCACAAGCCCAGACTTCGGGTATGTGGGGTGGTCGTTTCTCTGAAGCGACTGATGCTTTTGTTGCTGAATTTACAGCATCTGTTCAATTTGACCAACGTTTTTATAAACAGGATATTGCAGGCTCGATTGCCCATGCAACCATGCTGGCCAAAGTAGGCGTACTGACGGCACAGGAACGCGATGACATCATCGAAGGTCTGACTGCCATTCAAGCCGATATTGAAGCAGGTAAGTTCGAATGGCGCATTGACCTAGAAGATGTGCACATGAACATTGAGTCGCGCCTGACTCAGCGTATTGGCATCACAGGCAAGAAATTACACACTGGCCGTAGCCGTAATGATCAGGTCGCAACTGACATTCGTCTTTATGTACGTGATGAAATTGATGCGATTTTAAAATTACTCGAAAAATTACAAAAAGGTATTTTAAGCTTGGCGGCTAAAAATACCGATACCATCATGCCGGGCTTCACCCATTTACAAACCGCTCAGCCGGTGACTTTTGGTCATCACTTAATGGCCTGGTTTGAAATGCTGGTACGCGACTCTGAGCGTCTGATTGATTGCCGTAAACGTGTCAACCGTATGCCACTGGGTTCTGCTGCACTTGCAGGAACCACCTACCCGATTGAGCGTGCTTACACCGCTGAGCTGTTAGGTTTTGAAGCCGTTGCTGAAAACTCTTTAGACGCAGTATCGGATCGTGATTTTGCAATTGAATTTAATGCCGCTGCATCGTTAATTATGATGCACTTGTCTCGTATGTCTGAAGAACTGATTCTATGGACATCTGCTCAGTTCAAATTCGTGAATATTCCAGATCGTTTCTGTACAGGCTCTTCAATCATGCCACAGAAGAAAAACCCGGATGTGCCTGAACTGGTACGTGGTAAAACCGGCCGTGTCTATGGCGACCTGATGAGCCTGCTGACCCTGATGAAAGGCCAGCCGCTGGCGTACAACAAAGACAATCAGGAAGACAAAGAACCCTTGTTTGATGCGATCGATACGGTACGTGGCTCATTGATGGCATTTGCCGACATGATTCCTGCACTGGTTCCAAACATTGCTGAAATGCGCGAAGCAGCGCTACGTGGTTTCTCTACTGCGACTGATCTGGCAGATTACCTGGTGAAAAATGGCGTGGCATTCCGTGATGCGCACGAAATTGTCGGCAAAGCTGTAGCACTGGGTGTTGCAGAGTCGAAAGATTTGTCTGAGCTGACACTTGAGCAACTTCAACAGTTCTCTGACCTGATTCAGGCCGATGTATTTGAAAAAGCGTTAACACTTGAAGCATCTGTGAATGCACGTAACCATATTGGTGGAACTGCACCTGCGCAAGTCGAAGCTGCTATTGCCCGTGCTTATACTCGCTTAGAAAATCTTTACGCTTAACTTTTTTAGCTTAAATTCGGAGTATTGATATGTCTCGACAAGTATTTTGCCGTAAGTATCAACAAGAAATGGAAGGCCTGGACTTTGCACCCTTCCCAGGCCCCAAGGGTCAGGAACTGTTTGACCATGTGTCTAAACAGGCTTGGCAGGAATGGCTCAAACACCAGACTACGCTGATTAATGAAAAGCGTTTAAACGTATTTGAACCGGACGCGAAAAAGTTTCTAGAAGAACAACGTGAAAAGTTCTTTAGCAATGACGAAACTTTGGAAAAAGCTGAAGGGCTAAAGCCTGAGTGAGGATTAGTGGAGCGCTGCTCCACCCGAACGCAAGACAAGCAGCTATGCTGCGCGTAGGCTTTAATCTAAAAGAGTCTCTTTTGAGGCTCTTTTTCATTTCTGAAATTATAAATCTTTCTTTCCAATAGCGCTTTCAAATTTCAAGAACAGAGTAATAGCAGCAAGCTAAGTTATTGATGTCTTGAATTCAGGGTTTTAATTGGGCGGCGGCCGGTATTCTGTACTTTTTAGACAAAAGCTGAAGGATTAAAAAGCATTTTTACCTAGCCTATCCCCCGCCAATAGTCAGCCACTATCCTGCTGAAAAACATTCATATTTGTATCAAAATTATAGATTGTAAATCCTACATACAGACTGATCACAAAACACAACAATCTGCTACAAGAAGTCATATGATTTTGTAAAATGGTCTCTTTATAATGAGCTCTAAGAAGATGAGATATCTTTGAATAACTATAACAATAAGCAACAAATACCCCGATTTCATCCCAGTTCTTCCCCCAAAGGCTGGGTATTTTTTTGCCTGTGATTTATCAAATTTTGATAATTTCGGAGCATAAAAAAAGCCCCTTTCAAGGAGCTTATTTTTTAATTTTGCTTAAGGCTGTTTCAAATAGGGCCAAGCCGCTTTCAGATAAATAAACATCGACCATAAAGTCAGGATGACTGCTGTGTACAATAAGGCATAGGCCAGCATTTCCAGTGGTGGCCAGTTCAGCAAAAACACGGTAATCGCAATCATCTGAAAAGCCGTTTTGTATTTACCCACGGTTGATACTGCAACATTGGTTCGTGCACCCAGTTCTGCCATCCATTCACGTAATGCTGAAACAGTAATTTCACGTGAAATAATCACAATCGCAGCAAAAGCCATCGACATCGAAGGTTGCCATTGCACCAATACAATCAGCGCAGCTGCGACCATCAATTTATCTGCGACCGGATCGAGAAAACGGCCAAAAGCAGAGGTCTGGTTTAAAGTTCGAGCCAGATAGCCATCAAACCAGTCCGTCACTGCAGCCACTACAAAAATTGTGGTCAAAATAATATGCCGTGTCATGTCGGAATGGTTGGCTTCAAAGCCCATTGCAGGCGGCCAGTAAGCCACCAATAAAAATACCGGAATAAGAGCGATACGCGCCAAGGTCAAGATATTTGGAATATTCAGGATACGACCTGTAGTCATAGACACCGCCAATTGTTCCCCTCATGTACGATGAAAATGCACACTTTTTTAGAGGTTTGATCCATCATTAATAGGCTTCACTTTATACGAATTGGCTGTCAGTGTCACTAGGCAAACACCGTCACTGTTTGTCTTGCCATCGCAATCAGGCGATTTTCTGCATCCCAGAGATAGGCATGCTCGGTTGCATAACCATCCGCAGCATGATTCGTAAATACTTTATATTTAAACCAATCATGCAGTTGATGCTGAAGCGGATGCACATAAGTCACGCTCCAGGTCAGACTACTCGCGGGTGCCATACTTTTAAACATCGGCAGTACACCAGGTGGCCAGATGTCGAAAATTGCCATCAGGTCAGCGATCAGGAATTCACGATTGCTATGCTTTTCAGGATGAAAACGGCACCAGCCGCCAAAGTCCGGACGTGAGCTGGCACTACAAGGCAGATTGACGTCCGCCCAGGCGATTTCAAAATGGTCATAACATTCTGGCAGGCCATAACCAGCAGGAATCTGCAACAGCTGCTCTGGTGCAGCATAGTCAGGTGCCTGTTCTTCTTGCTGCACCTGAATTTCCGAGTCACGCGAGATACCAAAACTGGCAATCAGAATACTTTGTACTACCTCGTCTTGCCATAGACGCACTTCGATGGTGGCGACCGACTTACCTTCCCGCAAAATTTCAGCACTTAGTCGCACTTTCGCCTGTTGGATCGGCCCAACAAAGGTGACGCTGCAACTGAGCAGATGTTTGGCCGGATCATTGATCTGAATAACCGCTTTTTGCATCATCATTGCTGCAGCCAGACCACCATACAGGGTGCGCCCCTGTAACCATCCTGATGGAAATTCCACCCATTCCTGTTCGGAAATTTGTGCATAAAGCGCCTGCAAAGACATGTTGATCCCTCAGTGAGTCTTGATCCTCAGTATATTGAGTCAAGCTTGCTCTGCTGTGAATGATCAATGACCCGTGCGTCAATGTGCTCTTTTGCCCTTGCATTGGGCTTGATAATTATTCATGCAGCACTTTATAGATCATCCGCGCCATGACTGAACCCAATCCCGGCACCAGTTGCAGATCTCTTTCTGAGGCTTTCAGTACGCCCTGAATCCCGCCAAAATGGGTCAACAGGTCACGACGGCGTTTTGGCCCAAGGCCCGGAATGACTTCTAATACCGATGAACCGCGTTTTTTATCGCGTTTGGCGCGGTGCTTGGTAATCGCAAAGCGATGCGCTTCATCCCGCACCTGCTGAATCAAATGGAGTGCCTTATGATCTTCTGGCAACTGAATCTTGCGACCATCGGTAAAGTGCAGGGTTTCCAGACCGGGTTTACGCCCCTCGCCTTTGGACACACCGACCATAAAGGCCTCCAGCCCTAGTTCCTGCATCACTTCCATCGCCATATGCAGTTGCCCCTTGCCGCCATCAATCAGGAGTAAATCTGGCAGCATGGCTTTTTTATAACGACGGGTCAAAGCCTGACGCATGGCGGCATAGTCATCGCCCGCCTGAATGTCATGGATGGAAAACTGACGATAATCACGTTTACGTACCCCACCACTATCAAATACCACACAAGATGCGATAGTGTCTTCACCCATGGTATGCGAAATATCAAAACATTCGATCCGGTCCACCGGGCGGCCGACCACCTGTTCCAGCTGATGGAAACGGTCATTCAGCTCAAAATGATTGGCCAGCTTGCCCTGAATCGCATGCTGTACATTCATTTGTGCCAGTTCCAGCCATTCCGCGCGGGTTTCTCGTACCTTGGACTTGATCTGGATTTTCTTGTCAAAATGCTGCGACAAGGCAGCTTCCAGTTCCTTGCGATCGGCCACTTCGACATTGACAATCAGCTCGGCCGGAATTTCATCCGCCACCTGAAAATAGAAATTGGCAATAAAATCGGCCAGCATCTGCCCCAGATCATCACTGAGCATATCCGGGAAATAGCTTTTTCCGCCGAGCATTTTACCGTTGCGCACATGCATGATCTGCACACAGGTCACCCCGGCCTGATAAGCAATCGACAGGATATCGGCTTCGCCTTTGAGCTTATAAATCGCCTGCTGTGACTGTACATCTCTTAACAGTGCCATCCGATCGCGATAGAACACGGCTTTTTCAAATTCCAGAGCTTCGGCTGCCGCTTCCATTTTTGCGATCAGTTCCTGATTCAGCTCCTTGGTATCGCCCTGCAAAAAGCGAATCGAGTTATCCACATCTGCTTTGTAGTCTTCCGGAGAGATAAATCCGACACAGGGCGCAGAACAGCGCTTGATCTGGTATTGCAGACAAGGACGGGTTCGGTTGGCAAAAAAGCTGTTTTCACAGGAACGCACATTAAACAGTTTTTGCAGCACCACCAAGGTATCCCGGGCGGTATAGGCACTCGGATAAGGCCCAAAAAACTTGCCGACCTGATGCTTGCCCTTGCCGCGCCCACTGGCCAGTCGTGGATAAGGTTTATCTGCGGAAACAAAGATATAGACATAAGATTTATCATCGCGCAGCATGATGTTATACGGCGGATGATGCAGCTTGATCAGGTTCTGTTCCAGCAACAAGGCTTCGGTTTCAGAGCGCACCACCAAGGTCTGAATATCATAAATCCGCGCCACCAAGGCCTGGGTTTTGGGATGATCCAGCGTTTTGACAAAATAGCTGGAGACCCGGTTTTTTAGATTTTTGGCTTTCCCCACATACAACAGTTCGCCGTCTTTGCCATACATCCGGTAGACCCCGGGCAGGCTGGTCATATTGGCCAGAATTTTCTCGATATGAGGACGTGCGTTTTCGTTCACCTAAAGCCTATTTTTTACATGCAATCTGCAGATATATGTGATGATTATTCGGTTATTTTCAAGCGAAAACACAAAATTCCCCTCAACTTGACACCCAATTTAAAACTATAGCTCAGCCATCTTTGCAATCTATAGCTTTCTCCGCATGATCTGATTGCTAAAAGCTCTAAATTTCAACCTTTAACTTTGCTATGCTCAAAGGGTCTAGTTTTGAGATGATTCGCATGACCATGCAGCAATCGGGCATCCATATTGTTCAACCATCCAGCTCCACCCATCACCCCTCTGAGCGTGATCGCCGGATTGGCAAACCGCGTTTTCATTTCGAGCCGAATCACGTGATGCAATTGCTGCGTGAACGGATGATTGGACAGGATGCCGCACTGAATGAAATTGAAAAAATGCTGCATGTGGTCAAGGCCGATTTCTCCAGTCCGGAGCGTCCACTCTCGGTCACCTTGATGCTCGGCCCAACCGGCGTGGGTAAAACTGAAACCGTGCGTCTGATTGCCGAAGCGATTTATGGTCGTCCGGATGCTTTCTGCCGGATTGACATGAACACTCTGGCACAGGAACATTATGCCGCGGCACTCACCGGTGCGCCGCCAGGTTATGTCGGTTCTAAAGAAGGTCACAGCCTGTTTGATGAAACGGCGATTGCCGGCAGTCATACCCGTCCCGGCATCATGCTGTTTGATGAGCTGGAAAAAGCCAGTAACGAGGTGATTCGCGGTTTGATGAATGTGCTGGATACTGGCCGATTGACCCTGACAGCCGGAACCAAAACTATTGATTTTCGTAACTGCATGATTTTTATGACCAGCAATGTCGGCGCACAGGCGGCACAGCAATATCTGGATAAACTCAGCTACCTGCCACAGCAAATGCAGGCACTGTGCCTGAAACATGTACCCACCCAGCGCATTATTGAAAAAGTCATGCAGCGTAAATTCGATCCTGAATTTCTAAACCGGATTGACCGCAGCCTGCATTATCAGGCGGTACAGCATGATGCCCTGCCGCGTCTGGTCGAAATTGAACTGGAAAAACTCAATAAACGCCTGCAACATCAAAACCGACAAGTACATTTATCGGATGCAGCCAAAGCCTATTTTTATCAAGGGCATGATATTCGTTACGGCGCCCGGCATTTGGGCCGCAAGCTGCGTACCGAACTGGAACCGGTTCTGGCGCTGTATTTTTTAAGCCAGCCCGAGCAGTTCAGTCTGCATCTGGACTGTGTCGATGGACAATTTGTGGTTCTGCCTGAGCAAGTAAAAGCTTAAATCATGCAGACTCAATATCCGGTTTATTTGCTTGAATCGCTTGTCTAAAAGTGGTCGGATCTTTAGGTGAAACCAATACAAATTTCTGCACGCCGTCTTCCGTATAGTCAATCCGCAGACGCTTTAAGGACAAGGCCGGTGCAATAATGGAATGATCCGTCGGCTGAATGGACTGGATGGCGCTCAACGGAATCTGCCAGCTCAACCACAGGCTTTTAATGCTCAACACCCCATTTTCCAGCACATAGCGCGTACTCCACAGCGGCCACCACAGAATAATAATGGTCAGAATGTAGATGGCAGTGTGCAGTGGATATTGCTGCAGGGTGCCTTTGGCCTGCATGGTCAGCAGCAGTTGCAGTAACAGGCCACTCATACAGATCAGAAAAGCGACCAGCCACCAGTCTTTTTTGGAACGAAATACCTGCATCGAGATCCCCATATCTATGTGCCTAATCATCATAAACAATTCTGTGCCAGATGACAGAGGTCATATCCAACAGAAGCACTGTTATTTCAGGCCTAGCATCAACATAGGCATGCTGGGGCTGAAATCCTCAGAAAACCCTCGACTAAAACAATCAACTGCAGTTTTATTGCGGCTGATCCGAAAATATCTATACATGCCTGCACGCCATGTACTGAGCGAGATTCAGCCCTGATTTTCCTTGTTCCACAGGCCGATAATTGACTGAATTGACCAAATAGCAGCAAAGCCTGCCCTTGAATATTGTCCACCCTGCTCCATATCAATCAGGCTAATCGATAAAAAATAATGAATTGAAACAGAATCTTTAGTTCAGGCTGTGGTCAAAAACGGCAACAAAAATACAGCGCAGATGGAATCGATTCGGCAAAAATTGATGACCCTTGCGTCACGGCTTGATACAACTTGTTATGTTCTTTTTGGATATAGTTATCGTAAGATTAGCGAAGTCTAAAAGTGCGCGGGATATGCGCATTTGCTTCACAACATCAACTTAGAAGTCCTCCAAAATAAAGGAGATCAGGGCATGATCCACGCTGGCAATGCCATTACCGTCCAAATGCTAGAGGACGGGATTGCAGAATTCCGCTTTGACTTACAAGGTGAGTCTGTTAACAAATTCAACCGTGCAACGATTGAAGATTTCAAGGCTGCTATTGAAGCCGTCTCCCATGCCGATATTCAAGGTCTGATTGTCACTTCAGGCAAATCTACATTTATTGTCGGTGCCGATATCACAGAATTCGGCGATAACTTTGCTCAGGGTGAACAAGCGATTGTTGACTGGGCGATGCCGGTACATGAAATTTTCAACAGCTTCGAAGATCTCGACATTCCTAAAGTGGCGGCCATTAATGGTATGGCACTGGGTGGTGGTTTTGAAATGTGTCTGGTGTGTGACTACCGTGTCATGTCAGAACAGGCGCAAGTCGGTCTGCCTGAAATCAAGCTGGGCATTTTCCCGGGCTTCGGTGGTACAGTGCGTTTAAGCCGTCTGATCGGTATCGACAATGCTGTAGAATGGATGGCCATGGCCAACCCGAAAAAGCCTGCTGCTGCACTAAAAGACGGTGCTGTAGATGCGGTGGTTGCTGCTGACAAACTTAAAGATGCTGCACTTGATCTGGTCAAACAGGCGATTCATGGCCGTTTAGACTGGAGAACCAAGCGTCAGGAAAAACTGGATCCGGTTAAACTCAGCCCGATTGAACAGATGATGGCGTTTAACTCATCGAAAGGCATGGTTTTGGCCAAGGCCAATCCGGCTCAATATCCGGCGCCAAAATTACTGCTTGATTCATTACAGGCCGGTGCGAGCCTGCATCGTGATGACGCGTTAAAAGTTGAAGCTGAAGGCTTTGCCAAAGCTGCAGTTACGCCACAAGCAGGTGCATTGATCGGTTTGTTCCTGAACGACCAGATCGTGAAAAAAACCTCGAAGCGCTACGAAAAAGGTGCGCATCCGGTAAACCAGGCGGCGGTACTTGGCGCTGGGATCATGGGTGGTGGTATTGCTTATCAGGCGGCGAGCAAAGGCACACCAATCATCATGAAAGATATTGGTAATCCACAGCTTGCATTGGGTATGTCTGAAGCGAACAAACTGTTGACCAAACAGGTTGAACGCAAAAAAATGACACCAGCGAAAATGGGTGAAACGCTTGCACGTATCCGTCCGACTTTAAGCCTGGAAGAGTTTAAAGAAGTGGATATCGTGATTGAAGCGGTAACTGAAAACCCTAAAATCAAAGCTGCTGTACTTGCTGATACTGAAAAATCAGTACGTGAGAACACCATCATTGCTTCAAATACGTCTACGATTTCGATCACGCGTCTGGCTGAAAGCCTGCAACGTCCTGAGAACTTCGTGGGGATGCACTTCTTTAACCCGGTACATATGATGCCTTTGGTTGAAGTGATCCGTGGCGCGAAGACCTCTGACGAAGCCATTGCAACGACTGTGGTACTTGCTCAGAAAATGGGTAAAACACCAATCGTGGTGAATGACTGCCCGGGCTTCCTGGTCAACCGCGTATTGTTCCCTTACTTCGGTGCATTTGACCTATTGCTTAAAGATGGTGCTGATTTCCAGCAAATCGATAAAGTGATGGAAAAATTCGGCTGGCCGATGGGCCCTGCTTACCTGATGGACGTGGTCGGTATTGATACTGGCGTGCATGGTGCAGAAGTGATGGCTGAAGGCTTCCCGGATCGTATGAAACCGGACTTCAAAGGTTCGATTCAAACCATGTATGAGAACAAACGTCTGGGTCAAAAGAACGACGTGGGTTTCTACAAGTATGAGCTTGACCGTAAAGGCAAAAAAGCCAAAGTGGTTGATCCAACTGCATATGAGCTTGTGGCCTCTGTTGCAACTGTGGAAAAACGTGAATTTGATGCTCAGGAAATCATTGACCGTATGATGCTGGCTTTCTGTAACGAAACGGTTCGTTGCCTGGAAGACAACATTGTCGCGACTGCTTCTGAAGCAGATATGGCAATGATCATGGGTGTCGGTTTCCCTCCATTTCGTGGTGGTCCATGCCGTTACATCGATCAAACCGGTGTAGCTGAGTATGTTGCGCTTTGCAATAAGTATGCGCACCTTGGTAAAGCTTATGAAGCGCCAGAAATGTTGCGTGAAATGGCTGCTAACAACAAAAAATTCTACGGTTAAGGAGCAACGTGAATGGCTACTTTAAATCCACGTGACGTTGTCATCGTCGATGGCGTACGTTCAGCAATGGGTAAAACCAAAAACGGTATGTTCCGCAATGTACGTGCGGACAGCCTGTCTGCTGAACTTGTCCGTGCCCTGATGGTACGTAACGAATTCGACCCGAATGAAGTTGAAGACGTGATCTGGGGCTGTGTCAACCAGACTCTGGAACAAGGGATGAACATTGCCCGTAATATCGCATTACTGGCAGACTTGCCGAAAACTGTGGCTGGTCAAACCGTGAACCGTTTGTGTGGTTCGTCTATGCAGGCGATTCATACTGCGGCTGCGCAAATTGCCACCAATCAGGGTGATATCTTCATCATTGGTGGTGTCGAGCACATGGGTCACGTTGGCATGATGCACGGTATCGACCTGAACCCGGAAGCGTCTAAGCATTATGCCAAAGCATCAAATATGATGGGCTTGACTGCGGAAATGCTGGGTCGTATGAATGGCATTAGCCGTGAAGAACAGGATGCCTTTGGTGTGGAATCACATCGCCGTGCCTGGGCTGCGACTGAAAATGGTCTGTTCCAGAACGAGATTGTGGGCATTGAAGGTCACAACGCTGATGGTTATAAAGTTCTATGTGATATCGATGAAGTGATCCGTCCGGATGCCAACATCGAGTCATTCCGTGCTTTACGTCCAGTGTTCGATCCGAAAGGCGGTACAGTGACTGCGGCAACCTCTTCAGCCTTGTCTGATGGTGCTTCTGCAATGTTGCTCATGTCTTATGAGCGTGCACAAGCCTTAGGTCTTAAGCCACGTGCCGTGATCCGCTCTATGGCAGTTGCAGGTTGTGATGCTGCGATCATGGGTTATGGCCCGGTTCCGGCAACGCAAAAAGCCTTGAAACGTGCTGGCCTTGCCATTTCTGATATTCAGACTTTTGAATTGAACGAAGCCTTTGCTGCACAAGGTCTGTCTGTTCTTAAAGGCTTAGGCATTTATGACAAACAGGACATCGTAAACCATAACGGTGGTGCGATTGCGTTGGGTCACCCACTCGGTTGTTCTGGTGCGCGTATTACCACGTCTTTGCTTAACGTGATGGAACAGCAAGATACGCAAATTGGTCTTGCGACCATGTGTATTGGTTTGGGTCAAGGTATTGCGACAATTATCGAACGTGTTTAATTCTTAAATACTCAGATAAAAATAAACCCCGCTTAGTGCGGGGTTTTTTTATACAAAAAAAAGAAATTGATGCCCTTTCTTTTTTTGATGATGAATCAGGCTCACCGTTTATTTTTTTGAATGATACAAAATCTGCCGAACGGGTAAGATTCGATTGTGCGCATGAATTAGGCCACACCGTTATGCACACACATAATAAATATGTCTGCAATGAAGTAGACAATCGCATTTTAGAAACTGAAGCAGATAAGTTTGCTTCAGAATTTTTAATGCCTACTGAAGGTTTTTTAAGTACAGTTCCTTCTTATTTAACGATTGAAAATATGATCGACTATAAGAAAGTATGGCGAACATCTTTAAAGGCTATAAATTATAAATCGCATAAATTGCAACGTATAACAGATTGGTTTTATCGAAGTAACTCTATGAAAATTAATACCTTAGGTTATCACATTAATGAGCCTAACGAAACTCACCGTGATGAAAGCGTAATGCTTCCTAAATTAATTTTAACATTAGCTTCAGATCCAAAATTTAGTAAGCAGAAAATGCTCGATGAAATTCGTATATCTGAAAAAGACTTTAATGAACTAACATTTGATTCTTTAATTAAATATGAAGAATCTAAACCTCGACCAAAGCTTTATGTCATTAGTTAAAGCTCTTCGGAGCTTTTTTATTTAAACTAGAATGTTATCCCTTTGTAAAATTGGTTTATTTTTCCACCATTAAAATCTTAATTATGAATCGCTTAAATTTTATCTGTGTATGATCAAGCCTCTTTTTTCCTACTTCCTTAAGGGGTTTATATGAACATGCTTAAAACAATGCTTGCGACTGCAATCGTAGCAACTTCTGCATCTGCAATGGCAACTGAAGCTCAAGTAGCACCTGCTGCTACAACCACTACAGTTCAAACTGTTGCTACAGAAGCGGTTGCGCCTGTGCAAGCAAAAGTTGAAGCTGCTCAAGCCACTGCTACAGATGCAAAACAAGTAACTGAAGCGAAAGTTGAAACAGTAAAAGCTGAAACAACTGCTCAAGTAGAAACTGCACAAGCAACCGCAGAACAACAAGTTGAAGCTGCAAAAACAGAAGTAGCAGAAGCAAAAGACGCAACTGTTGAAACTGCTGCTGAAGTAAAAGACGCGACTACTGAGAAAGCCGAAGCTGCTCAAGCAGAAGTAAAAGCTGAGAAAAAAGGCTGGTTCTCTTGGTTTAAAAAAGCGGCTTAAGCTTTTTAAAAGCATAAAAAAGATGTCATTACGACATCTTTTTTTGTTTTGAACACTCTCATTTTAATTCAAGAGTTTAACAGCAGCTTAAAGCACTTATTCGACCTTTTGCGCTAACATGGTCGCAAAATGCTGTTTAATCCGTTGGCCTTGTGCATCCACCCGATGCAGCTCACCAATATTTTCATTGTATTTCACAATCTTCCAGTCCTCATAATATCCTCGCAACTCGCCCGGCTTAAAGCTAAATGGAAAATCGGGCTGTACCTGAATCTCTGGCGTATCCATCGCACAAACAATCAGGTTATAACCACCCGGCACGGTGGCCTGCTGCATCTGCGCAATCAAGGGTGCAATGGTTTTCGCCTCGAGGAACATCATCACCACGGTACAGTAAATGAAGTCATACTGGCCTGTAATACTGGTATCTGTGTTGAGATCACGGCGCTGGATCTGCAAGTGATCAATGTGCTCCGTCTGCACAATCTGTCTTAAGGTCTGCAAACTGTTTTCATTGACATCCCAGGCTTCGACATTAAAACCATTCTGACTTAAATACAGTGCATTACGTCCTGTACCGCAACCGACGTCCAGCGCACGGCCACCCTTTAAATAGGGCATGGCAGCCAGTACTTCAGAATGGGTAGGATTCAACTGATATTTTTTGATGAAGTAATCTTCAGGCCGGCAATAAAAACGCAGCTGGCATTCGATATCCTCGCTGGCAGAAACAATCTTGTGCCAAGCCTCAGGTTCAATAAATGGCGGTTGCTGTTCTGGTGTAAATACATGTTCAGATTGCACCGCACCGGATGCTTCCAGCATGGCAAAACGCAACTCACCTTTAAGTAGTGTCAGTTTGGCCCAAGTCCCGGCTTTGGTATTGTGCTGATTCTTGAAGCCCTGAGGAATACTCTTTTCTGTCCAGACCGGAAGTTGCTTATAACAAATCAGTTCTTGCATCAATATCGCCCTCCATCTCATGCATGCGCCGCCTGTCATGCTTATAGCGACGGTTTTATTCATTTCAGCATAGCTGGTTCAGGCCGGAATTGGAATCAGCGCTTATTTACGCTGTGCCAATACAGCAGCAAGATGCAGACCAAATCTGGAAAATAAAAAAGCTGCCTCGATCGACAGCTTGAGTTTAGCCAGAGAATGAATAGGGTGACTGGATTAATGCAATAGTTCTGATTGTAGCCAGCGCATATAATTTTCCTGATCCATAAAATCCGGCGCGCCTTCCAGATCCAGACTGAAATATTGCTGATTAAACTGAATCACAATCTGTTCGGTATAGTGCCAGTCCTCGATCAGCTTGAAATATTGATTCAAGAAAAATCGGCTCCTGCCCTCATTATTCAGACTTTGTAGTTTTGGACATATTTTATTTGCGACAAACTCACCGTACACCTGCTGAATATCAGCAAAAACCTGAATTGTTTGCATGACTCACCTGCTTAAATGTTATGTCGTGATCTGTGCGACACATTCAATTTAAGCACTGAGTTTGAACAGCAGATGACAGTCATGTGGCAATCCTGTGATTGCCTACAGGGTTATAACTTGTTTTCAACCGCTTTCTGGTTTGCTGTCGCAATCTGTTGCATCTGTTTATTCAGATTTAATATTTCTTTATACAGCGCATTAAACTCTTTCACTGCTTTATCTTCATAAAACATGAAAGTTTTATTTTTCTTTTGCCATTTATGCTTTTTCAATACGGCAAATAAGGCATCTGCCTTGGCCAGACTTTGTTTCTCAATCTCAAAGATCGCATGGGCATTACTTTGCTGTTGATCGGCTTGCAGGTTCGCGGTCAGCTGCTGGCGATAACGGTTTTTAATATCCAGTTGCTGTGCCTTATTGATCAGCTCGGCATCACGCTGCTGAATTTGCTGCTGATAGCTGTTCACAATTTGATGCACTTGCTTGAGCATGGCTTCGGTTTCTTTATAGTCTTGTGCCTGATCCTTGGCCAGACGGTCAATATCCAGAAAATTCTGCCAGTTGGCCGCTTTCAGGTCGCGTAGATACTGATTGCGCTCCTCGGCACTGTCCCGTAGTTGACCCAGCATAAATTCGGCCATGATGGCATAGTCCCCATCCAGACGATCATCCTCAAGCTCAATCTGAATCGGTTTAGACCAGTCCTGTGCCTGCTGCGCAATGCTCTCGGTTTTTTCTTCGAGCACGGTTTCATATTCGAGCAGCTCGGCCTGATGTTTTTGCTGAACTGAATTCTGATAAAACAGCCCAATAAAAATTGCCAGTGTCACAGCGGCTACAATCATAAAAACACGCGGCATGTATACGCTCCAGCTCTGTCAGTCAGATCTTGTTGATTTACATCCACTATGCTTATTTTTTAAACATAATTCAAGGCATTTGATTTTTCCAATAATATGTCTAGCTTAGACAGAAATTGCTCCTCTCACAAAGCCACCCTTTCCAGCACCCTATTTTGTCGATCTCGTTGCATGACAGCTTGAATAAGCTTGTTAAACAAAATTATCTAGACCGACAGGCGCACATTATGGGGAATTAAACGGCAGGCTCAGATTCAGCCGGTTCGGATCGAATTGCTCGCGAACAATATTCACATTGGTGGCATCGCGGTTAATTCCAAAAGGTTGCAGCAATACATACACCCCATTTCTTGGGTCTGAAGACTGCAAGCCCTGTGCGATGGCCAATACATATTCACGGAACACCACAGGCAGGCTATCCAGATCAGGATCGGCAGGTGCACGCATCACATCAATATTCGCAACCATGTCGCCGTCCACGCTATAGGCCTGAATTTCACGTTCAATTTTCATCAGGCGCATTTGCAGGGCCTTACGCTGGCTGTTCTGTTCCTGATAAGGCAACATTTTTTCAGTCACGGCGCGTAGTTCCGGTTCCGCCATGACGGTCAGGGTCGGCAACACCACTGAATCAGCAGCAGGCGCAGCATAGCTTAATATCGGTAGGCTAAAAGCCGTACAGGCCGTAAGAAAGCCTAGTTTAATTGGTGTTAGGAGATTCATCATTTTCACCCTCGTTTGGAAAAGGGAAAGCGTCAAAGCTAAATCTTACAAATAATGCCAGTGCCTATTGTTAAGTTTGATAAACGGTCAATGATGCATAAAAAGGCAGGAAACGTCGAAAAAGAAGAAGTTGAAACAACTGAAAAATAGAAAAGAATGCTGATCTGGCTTTGGTGCAGGCAAAAAAAATCCCCAAACAAAGTTTGAGGATTTTTTGAATATGGTGGCGAGACCCAGGATCGAACTGGGGACACACGGATTTTCAATCCGTTGCTCTACCTACTGAGCTATCACGCCGATGCGGTGTATTAAGCCGTATCTGGCCTCATTAGTCAATCAAAATTATGAAAAAAATATTTGAGTGGCTGATTTTTGGCCTAAAAAAAATCCCTGATGGGATCAGGGATTGAAAACTTTGAAATCGTTTTAAAATATGGTGGCGAGACCCAGGATCGAACTGGGGACACACGGATTTTCAATCCGTTGCTCTACCTACTGAGCTATCACGCCGATGTCGCGTATTAAACAGTTTCAGCTGTAAATCGTCAAGAGCAGACAGAATAATTTTCTTCAAATGTTTACTTTTCCATCAACTCGCGTCAATTTGAGTCATAAATCGAACAGTGTTTACCAAAGACCTCAGCAATAAAACAGATTTAAGCCCTTATTTACATAAAAAAGCAGCCTAACGGCTGCTTGATATTGCTCTATCTTCAGATTTTTTCCAGGTTGGCCAGACAACGATGAATGGCACCACAACCCGGCACAAAGTTTTTCACACCTTTTTCTTCTTCCATCCGGCAGACCTCACTCACCAGCCTTTCTGCCACGCCACGGCCACGGTTGGCCGGATGTACCACGATATTTTCCAGAATGCGGCTTTCCCCCTGTCCGGTGCACCAGATTGCCCCAATAATTTTGCTATTAAATTCTGCACTGTAAACTGAGGTATACTGTGCAAGGTTTTGCTCTAGTTGTTCCATGGCATCTGCCCCGTCGCTAAATTCAGGGCTCGTGTCATACAGTCGCTCAAGCTGGCTGCGCACTTCGTCATTTTCTAAAGAAGTATAAGCATGTACGGTGATAGGCATTGATAAACCCTCCTGAGCAATCTAATATGCGGTGACGTCGTCACGGCGAAAATATTTTCTACATCAATCATTTTGACGTATTTGAGGAACGTGTCTATGACAGATCGTATCAGTGAAGTGGTAAGAAATACCAACGAAACCAAAATTCGAGTTCGTTTGAATCTCGACGGTACTGGTCAAGGCACCTTAAACACGGGTATTCCATTTTTAGATCATATGATTGATCAAATCAAGCGTCATGGTCTGTTTGATATTGATATTCATTGTGATGGCGATCTGGAAATCGACGACCATCATACTGTGGAAGACTGCGGTATTACGCTGGGTCAGGCTTTTGCACAAGCGCTGGGTGATAAAAAAGGCCTGAAACGCTACGGTCACTTTTATGCACCACTCGATGAATCTTTAAGCCGTGTTGTGGTGGATCTGTCTGGTCGTCCAGGCCTGTTTATGGATATTCCATTTACCCGTGCCATGATCGGCCGTTTTGATGTGGATTTATTCTCTGAATTCTTCCAGGGCTTTGTCAATCATTCATTGATGACCGTGCATATCGACAACCTGAAAGGCAAAAACAGCCATCACCAGATCGAAAGCGTATTTAAAGCTTTTGCGCGTGCGCTGCGTATGGCCTGTGAAGTGGATCCGCGTGCTGCGAACACGGTCGCTTCAACCAAAGGAACGCTGTAATGACCCGTATTGCCCTTCTTGATTATGGCATGGGAAATTTGCACTCTGCAGCAAAAGCACTCGAACATGTCGGCGCCACGGTTGATGTGACCAATGATCCTAAACTGATTGCGCAAGCAGACAAAATTGTCTTTCCGGGTGTGGGCGCCATGCGTGACTGTATGCAAGGCATGCATGAAGCCGGGATTGATGAAGTGGTACGCAATGCCGTATTTAACAAGCCCGTATTGGCCATTTGTGTCGGCATGCAAGCCTTGATGCAACATTCTGAAGAGAATGGTGGTACTGATGCACTGGGTATTTTCGAAGGTGCGGTTAAGCATTTTCCGGAAATGGCGGGTTTAAAAGTGCCGCATATGGGCTGGAACCAGGTGCATCAGGCCGATCCCGATCATCCGATGTGGAACAATATCGAACAGGATGCGCGTTTCTACTTTGTACATAGCTACTATGTAGAGCCACAAGATTCAGACTTGGTGGCAGCTACTTGTACCTATGGCATTGAGTTCTGTACCGCGATTCATCAAGAAAACCTGTTCGCGACCCAGTTCCATCCGGAAAAGAGCCATACCGCAGGTTTGCAATTACTGAAAAACTTTGTGGACTGGAAAATCTGATTTTCCTTTCGCCTAAAAAGCTCGCAGATTGCGAGCTTTTTTATTCATTTAGATTAGTTCACTGCTAGTGATTCTGACTATTTTTTAGTCACTAAAATTGTTATGATGTTGAAGTAACTCATTATATTTAAAAATAATTAAACTCAGGGGAAATACAATAATGAATCCACACTATCCAAGCAATGAATCAGCTTTAAGCCCAAATGGTCGTTTTGGCCGCTTGTCTTATCTCGGCTGGAACATGCTAATGACCTTTTCGCTCCTGATCATCATTGGGATCATTGCAGCTTTTTCACCTGGCCTATTTATGGATAGCTCTGCCTTGGCAGGCTCATCCATGGTTGCAACTGTTCTCATCGGACTCGCTTACTTGGTCATGCTTTATTTTAGTTTTGTTTTTACTATTCGCCGTCTACATGACCGCAATCATACTGGATGGTTATCGCTGCTGATCTTGGTTCCGCTACTCAATCTGATTTTTATCCTTTATCTGATTTTTGCCAAAGGTGATGACAGAAGCAATCAATACGGCCCGCGACGTACCACCAAAGCTTGGGAAAAGGTGTTGGGATTGATTTATGTACTTATTTTTCCAATCGGTATTTTAGCCGCGATTGCAATCCCTGCTTATCAAGACTATGTGACGCGTGCTCAACAGGCGCAGATGGAACAGAGTAGCTATCACACTGATTAAGCCTGGTTAAATTTTGCATAAAGCCCATTCTTTATGGGCTTTATTTTTGCCTAGAGCTGGAAAAGTGATTAAGCTGAACGCATTCATTTCATGATTGAAGCCTATGCAACAGCTGCTGGACACTTTACCAAGCAAGGAACAAATTCAGACCTTTCCTGTATTTCAAAATCTTCCGATGCAACAGATTCAGGTGATTAATAGCCTAGAACAATGTCATGCTCTTGAACAGGAACTAAAAAGCCATGCAGTCCTGGGTTTCGATTCTGAATCCAAGCCCACCTTTAAAGTCGGTGAAGTCTCCACTGGGCCACATTTGATTCAGCTGGCGACTTTAGACAAAGCCTATTTATTTCAAATGAGTCCGGCGATCTGGGATTTTCTTAAACCGATCTTTGCCAGTCGTGATCAGATCAAGGTCGGTTTTGGCCTGAAAAATGATGCGCACCTGTTCCGTAAAAAAGGCATTGAACTGAATAGTGTGATTGAACTATCCAAATGTTTTAAAGCTTTTGGTTTAAATAATCCGGTCGGATTAAAAAATGCCATGGCGTTGTTGTTTCAACTGAATTTCCCCAAATCGAAACGGATTAGTACTTCGAACTGGGCCAGCAAGAAGCTCAGCCCGGCACAGATTGATTATGCAGCCGCAGATGCCTACGCGCCCGTGCTGGTATTTGAAGAATTACTACGTCGGGATTTATTACCCAGAGAGATTCCCAATACTTCATTGAAATTGAGAATCCGTCCTTCATCGACGGCTTAAGCGTTTAAGTGGCGTATTGGTTCTGGCAACTTGATGTACGCATGAAAGCCGTGATGAGCACGATCGATGAGGTGGTTGTGACTTTAACAGATCTTACCGCTTCGATCATCGACCAGCTCAGTACACGACCCGTTATGGAAAACCTGATCTCCATTCAAGAGATGAATCATTAATGCCATTAAAATAAATGACCTCACTGCTACCTGTCTACGCACAGGTTTTCTTTATTCATACCGTTTAAGAGTTAGAAATTTCGACTTTATTTGCTAAGATGAATACACTCAAATTCATTCTAAAGATTAAGCAAGGAGCGAAAGCATGCTGATCATCCCTGCAATTGACCTGAAAGATGGCAAATGTGTCCGTTTAAAGCAAGGTCGTATGGAAGACGATACCGTATTTTCAGACGATCCGGTCGCAACAGCACAGCATTGGGTAAATGAAGGCGCTCGCCGCTTGCATTTAGTAGATTTAAACGGTGCTTTCGCAGGTACACCAATCCATAAGCCAGTGGTTGAAGCCATTGTCCGATCTCAACCTGATTTGCCGATCCAGATTGGTGGTGGTATCCGTTCTCTGGAAACCATTGAGCATTATCTGCAAGCCGGTGTTTCTTTTGTGATCATTGGCACCAAAGCAGTTCAGGATCCTGAATTTGTTGAAGAAGCATGTCGAAAATTTGCCGGTCATATTATTGTTGGGATTGATGCCATGAATGGCATGGTGGCAACAGATGGCTGGGCCAATGTGACTGATGTTAAAGCCACTGACCTGGCGAAACGTTTTGCCGATGCTGGCGTGTCAAGCATTGTCTATACGGACATCGCACGTGATGGCATGATGCAGGGTGTGAATATTGAGCAAACCGTGAATCTGGCGCAATACTCAGGTTTACCTGTGATTGCATCTGGTGGTGTGACCAATCTGGATGACGTACGTAATCTGAAAGACCAACCGGGTATTTTGGGCGCAATTACCGGCCGTGCGATTTACGAAGGTACATTAAGCTTGCGTGAAGCACAGTTATTGCTAGATGAGCAACAGGCGCTATAATTAAGCCTGCTGTAAAAGAGGTCTTCGGACCTCTTTTTTATTTTTTAATTTTCTGATCTCCTGGCATGTCTACACTTATTTCCAAAAATCACTCCGGCTGGATGGTAAAAGCGCCGCAACTCGCCCTGATCCTGATCACCATTATCTGGGGCGGCAGTTTTATTACTGTGCAATACGGGCTAAATTTTAGTAGTCCGATTATGTTTGTCGGCCTGCGTTTCGCTGCGGCAGCGCTTGCCATCACCCTGATTTCACTGAAGTCGCTAAAAGGCATGAACCTGAAAGAGGTGTTTGCTGGCGTGGTGATTGGCGTCATGATCGCCATCGGTTACGGCACCCAAACCGTGGGATTGCAAACGATTAGCAGCAGCGAGTCTGCTTTTTTAACCGCCTTGTATGTTCCACTGGTACCAATCCTGCTCTGGCTGCTGTTTGGTCAAAAACCACAGGTGATGACCTGGATCGGGGCATTGTTTGCCTTTATCGGGTTAGTGTTTTTGACTGGTAATGGCTTTGCAGCAATTCAGCTCAGTTTTGGACAAACTTTGACTTTACTTGGCTCCATTGCCATTGCCCTGGAGATTATTTTGATCAGTTATTTTGCTGAGCAGGTGAATGTACGCCGGGTCACAGTGCTGCAACTGATTTTTGCGTCCTTGTTCTGCTTTATGATTGCACCTGTTTTAGGTGAATCTCAGCTACCTGAATTTCACTGGCATCTGGCAGGCATTTTAGTCGGTTTAGGCATTGCCAGTGCGATGATTCAACTGGTCATGAACTGGGCACAACGTAGGGTAGATGCATCACAGGCAGCGATTATCTATGCCGGTGAACCGGTATGGGCAGCGCTTTTTGGCCGACTTGCAGGAGAACGCCTACCTGCACTGGCACTGTTGGGCGGATTAATGGTGGTACTGGGCGTAATTGCCAGTGAATGGAAACCGAAGTTTTTAAAGCGGAAAGTAAAAGAACAAATCACTTAATTTCCTCTTTTTAATCCCCCTAAATTCCCCTTTTAAGAAAGGGGAATTTTTTATATTTGTATTTAATTTTAGAAAGATACCATCTTGCCCGGATTCACCAATGCTCCCAGTCCATAGGCAGTTTTGGCAATTGGAATCACCACAGGGGCAAGTGTGCGACCAAACAACATATCCTGATGCTGAATAGTGGTCAGCATATTGAAATCATCTGCCTTGCCACAGAAATCATCTGCAATTGCTTTACCGATACGCACCGTTTGCGCCACACCATGCCCACTCCAGCCTTGCACGGCATAAATCGGGAATTTATGGCCAAATTTACGGCTGTCGGCTGCACCATTCATGGTCAGATCCGTGGTTCCACTCCAGACAAAATCCAGCTCAACCTGTTTTAATTGTGGGAATACATGCTGAATTCGACCTAACAAATACTGATGGGTTTTTTCAGGACTCCAACACGAACCTGTCCCTTCACCACCAAATAAAATTCGGTTTTGAGACACACCCCGGTAATAATCAATCTGGAACTGGGTGTCGTAGACAGGCGCATCGGTTGGCAATAGCTCTTTTAAATTTACTTCTAAAGGCGCTGTGGTACATACATAAGTATAAAATGGAATTGTGGTCCGATTGTTCTTTTGCAGCAGTTTAAACGAAGCATGATGTACGCCCATGACCACACTCTTACGCGCTTTTATTACGCCACTTATGGTCGTGACATAAACCCCATCTTCACGCTCTTCTACTGACACCACTTCAGTTTGTTCAAACACCTGTCCACCGTTTTGGCAGAAGCCATAAACCAGTCCACGGTTCAGTGCGAGTGGATGGATATGTCCCCCCAGCGAGTCAATTAGACCACCACAATAATTCTCTGAAGCAATATGCTGTTTCAGCTCATGCTCACCGACAATTTTGGTGTGGTCTTCACCTAAAAATTTACGTGCATCTGCCCCTTGAGTTAAACCAACCAAGTGCCCTTCATGCACTGCTGCGGTAATATGTCCACGTTTACGCTGTAGCTCAAGTTGGTATTTTGCTGCAATGTCATCGATTAAAGACATCGCTTCAGTAGAGCTAAAGTGCCAGAGTTTTTTTGCATCTGCATAGCTGAAATGCTCAATCATTTCTGACGCTTCCCAACGCGCTAGCCCCGGTGTGAGCTGTCCACCATTACGTCCTGAAGCAGCGCCACCAATGCGATTTTTTTCTACCAAAATGGTATCTATGCCATGTTCAGACAGATGGAGTGCTGTCGATGCTCCAAGTAGCCCACCACCAATCACCACCACATCACATTCAAGATCGGCATTTAAACCTGGAAACGCATGCCCAGTTTCGAGTGAGCTTTCATAGTAATTGGCAGGATGTTCAAAATTGCCATGTTTGGGATTAATCCAGTTCCACTCTTTGCCACTCTGTGTATTAATACTGGCTTTAAATTCGACATCTTCAATAAATTTTGGTTTATTCATTTCATCTTCTCACTATTACTTCAATACAATTGATTCGATCTTAGTAAGCACTACTAATCACAATATTCTGTTTACGCAGACGCTTATACATATAGAGCAGCACGCCTACTGCGAGCCAAATACAGCCACAGATCAAAGCTGACATTTCCAGGTTGATCCATAAACCCAACATCACGCCCACCGAAAGCAGGGGCAAAACCAAGTTAAGGAAGACATTTTTTAAGCCTTGACGCTGTTTGTCCTGAACAAAGAATTTTACAAATACCGAGAAATTCACTGCAGTAAAGGCAATCAGGGCACCAAAACTCACCATACTCACCACTGTCGCAAGATCAAGGCTGATGGCGAGGAGTGAAGTTAAGCCAATGAACAGCACGGCATAAAGTGGTGTACCCAACTTGTTATGCACTTGACCGAATGTGCCTTTATGGAAAATTCCGTCACGTCCCATGATATGGATTAAACGCGAGGCACTGGCATGAGTCGCCAAACCTGAAGCAAAGGTATTCATGATTTGCGCGCAGAGGAACACCGCCTGAAATAGTGCCCCACCGACATACATCACAATTTCAGGCAATGCTTCATCGGGGTTGTTAAAGCGGACATTGCTGGGGAAATACAACTGGATAAACCACGATGCCGAGAAGAAAATCACCCCGCCTGTCAACGTGGTCAGCATTACAGCACGTGGAGTATTTTTTTTCGGGTCTTTAGTTTCGTGTGATATTGTCGTCACGGCATCAAAGCCCAGAAACGAGAAACATAAAATTGATGCCCCGGCAATTAACGGCAATATACTGCTATCGCCGTTCAATAATGGCGTCATGGTCAGGACGTGATGATAACCTTGCTCCGTACCTATGCCCTTGATCACCAGATAGATAAACAGCAGCATTAAAATCAAGGGAGCCACCACAAAAACCAGGCTTAAGTTCGCCAAGATATTAATGCGGAAACAGTTAATCAGGGTCACCAAACCGGTAAAGATACAGACCCACACCCAATATGGCACGCCTGGAATCAGGGCTCCCAAATAGATCCCGGCCAGTAAAGCATTCACGAGCGGCAGCAATATATAATCCATTAAGGCACACCAGCCAACAAAGAAACCGGCTTTCGGCCCGCAAGATTCCGCCGTATAAGTATAAGCCGAGCCCGGTTTTTCTGTCTGGCGACTAAAGCGCGCATAGCTGAATGCCGTTAACAGCATGGCACCTAAGGCAAGGATATACGCGAGTGGAACACGTCCCTCAGTGATGCCGGAAACAATTCCAAAGGTATCAAAAACAACCATCGGGGTCATATATGCCACACCAATGATCACGACCTGCCACAAAGACATTTTTTTGAAAGCAACTTGTGCTTTTTCCATTGATGTCACCTGAACATTATTTATTTTCGTTATTTGTTCAATTGCAATGACTATGCCATATAATAAAAATATAAATAAATTGAGTGAGGATAGAAAATGCCAAAGTACAATTTAGAAACTCGAATTGCAGCCATTCAGATGTATAAAAAGACCGATTACAAGGTGGCTGTCTGTAAAGAATTTGGCATCTCTCGGGTGACTCTGGATGCATGGATCCGCCTTGAAGAAGAAACTGGCGACTTGGTCCAGAAACCTGTAAAAAATCGCGGCGCACCGGGCCATATTAAAGATTGGAATGAATTTCAAGTGTTTGTAAGATCTTTAAAATTTCAAAATATTAGTGATTTGGTTCCAATATTTGAACAGCGCTTTGGTTATGCAGTTTCTTATGCGGTTCTGGTGCGTGCTATTCATGTTTTAGGCATGCGTCGCCGTCGTGGTCGCTTTTATTCTTAAGTTAAAAATGAGCCCGACAATAAAATAATTTGACCTGTTAAATTTAAAAAAATAAATGTACATTAATGTAAGTTTATTTTATTAAAAACGTAAATTATATTTATTAAAAAAGTAAATCTATAAAACAAAAAAGTAAAGTTTAAATATTAAAAATGTAAATTTATAAAATTAAAAATGTTTAGCAATGTTCGTCATTATGTTCAATGATGATAAGAATTGCTCCCTAAAATGGAGCAAGCTTGAATAAAAGTGGTGCGAGTTGGTAATTTTTTCAGCCTATGCAGACAGATGGAATCCGTTCTATTGCATGAGGCATAAAAAAGCAGCACTTTGGCTGCTTTTTCTACAATAAAATTTAGGATTTATACATCGGTCGATTGTCATTCAAGCGCATGATGCCACGAATCGCCCGATACACAATCCAGATCCAGGCCAGAAACACCACTAACAAACAGAAAGCGGATGCGCCAAATGCCACGCCTGCAAACAGGTTCGGATCTTCGCCAGTAAAGAACAGAAACAAAAATGGAATAAAGGCAATGATATTCCAGACCAGATACCACCAGAAACTGCGGATCTGCCAGGTGAAGTGGCTTTCAAAAATTGAACCACGCACATCGCGACGTTTGACATAGTTAATGATCAACGCCACGACAGCCAAGAGGCCAGCACTAAAAATGGCCACAATATATAAAATGTACAGTGCAAAAGTCAGTGTGCGATTTGGGTCTTTATCAATGGAATAGTTCACGTCCCCTCCTGATCTTTCCCCTAAATATTTAAACTGTTAAATGGGGAAATTAGCCATATAATCAAAATGATGTTAAAGGCTATAGTACAAAAATATATCTGCCGGAACGGTTGTTTTTGTGTTTTATGTCGCAGTTTTTGCTGGGCTAACCAGGCTGCTGGCCAACCACCTAAAAAAGCCACCAGATGCAGGGTATTTTCCGGAATACGTTGCTTACCCGATTGCGCCGCTTCCTTGTCCTGCGCATACAACCAGTAACTCAATGCATTCATCAAACTGATCAGCAACAAGACCAGTCCGCTGAGCAGACCGCCCAAAGTCAATGCGGTCAGCAACAGAATATAAACCACACAGGCAATCTGCATCGGTTGTAATTTCTGTGACTGCTGTTGCTTGGAGGGTTTGAATTTAGCCTGAGACGTTTTGGTTTGCGATGCTTTCAGATACATGACCTGCTGTGCTTTGTATCGTCCGCGCTCATCTAAAATGACCGTGTAATCTAAGGCACAGCCGACAATCGGACGCGGACCTTGCTTGGCAAAGTCCTTGATATGCAGAAATACGCGATCTTTGGCCGAATCATTGGGCTGAATAAAGCCATAACCCTTGTCATCAAACCACTCTACTAAACGCCCCTGATCGCGCATATCCCCTGTCCTTTTGTCTTTATAAATTTTAAATATTTAAGCTGTAACGAATTTTAATCGCTCAATCAACATATTACGCATCTCGACTGGATTTTTTTGCAAAATATCTTCGCCAGTACGACCCAGTGCCGCGTTACGCTGTGCCACCTGTAAACGCATCATCCAGAAACGTCCTGCGGCCATGGCCAAGTACAACTCTAAACATGATTTTTCATCTGCTGTTAAGGGGCGGACGCTTTCATAGGCATTTAAAAAGGCAATGGCTTTTTCTTCGTTTAAAGTGACATCCGGATAGTTGGTGCAAAAGTCATTTAAAGTAATCGCGATATCAAATAAAAATTCATCTTTATTCAGTTCATAAAAATCCAGAATACCGTTGAGTTGATCACCCTCAAATAAGGTATTGTCCCGGAACAGATCGGAATGAATAAAGCCACGTGGACGATCTGGATAGACTGCTGTTAAAGCGTCATACAGGCCTAAAAGCTTGCCGAGCAACATTTTATCGGCCGGACTTAAACTTGGTTTGATTTCTTGGGACACTGCCAGCCAATACGCATGATCACGCACGAAATTACGTTCTAATTTGAAGTCCTGCAATGCCACATGCATTTTTGCCTGAGCAATAGCAATCGCTTCAACTTGTGCCACGGTCGATGGCATGGGATGCTCACCCAACAGGCGCGGTGCAATCTGTGCCGGTTTATCTTTAATACTGTGAATAGCCTTGCCTGAATGCGATAAAGGCACCGGAACGGCCAAGCCTGCTTTGCCCAAATGTTGTAATACAGGCACAAGTTCCCCTGCCGCCTGTTCATCCATATCCTCAAACACCGTTAGCACATAGTGTGCGTCTTCGCAGACCAAAAAATAGTTGGTATTTTGAATACCGCCTTGAATCGGAATCAGATCAACCGCCTTTAAACCGTAGGGCGCTGCAAAATCCTGAACTTCCTTTAAAGTCAAAGTGGTATAAACCGACATAGAAAACCTGCGAAAAAACTTACATAATTTTGCTAGAATACCGTTTCCATCTGCCAAGGTGTAGCGCTTGCGTGGGTGAGTTTCATAATCGGCTGTAATAATTGGAAAAATTTATGCTAGCTAAACGTATTATTCCTTGCCTCGACGTTGATAATGGTCGTGTGGTCAAGGGTGTTCAATTCCTTGATATTCGTGATGCAGGTGACCCAGTTGAGGTCGCACGTCGTTATAACGAACAAGGTGCCGATGAAATTACTTTCCTTGATATTACCGCTACACATCATGGACGCGACACCACTTACCGTACTGTAGAACGTATGGCTGAATCGGTTTTCGTCCCCCTGACGGTCGGTGGCGGTGTGCGTAAAGTCGAAGATATCCGTTTGCTGCTCAATGCTGGTGCAGATAAAGTCAGCATCAACTCGGCAGCAGTATTTAATCCGGAATTTGTCCAGGAAGCATCACAACGTTTTGGCGCACAATGTATCGTGGTCGCCATTGATGCCAAAAAAACCGGCGAAGATAAATGGGAAATTTTCACCCACGGCGGCCGCAAACCGACCGGCATTGATGCCTTGGAATGGGCAGAACAAATGGCCAATTACGGCGCAGGTGAACTCCTGATTACCTCAATGGATGCCGACGGCACCAAAGCCGGTTATGACATCGCCCTGATGCGTGCCATCAATGACCGCGTCACTGTACCGACTATTGCCTCTGGTGGTGTAGGAAATTTACAACATCTGGCAGACGGGATTATTCATGGCGGTGCTGATGCGGTACTGGCAGCGTCAATTTTCCATTTTGGTCAACATACCATTCCTGAAGCCAAAGCCTATATGGCAGCGCAAGGCATTGAAATGCGCCTTTAATTCAAAAACGAATTCCTATTTAAAAAAAGAGCATCACAACGATGCTCTTTTTTATTTCTACAGGATAAGCCTAGGCAATAAATCATTTGGAAAATATTCTCATCATCTGTGGTACATCCGGGTTTGCTCTAATGATGACTGCTTTGAAAAAGTATATCCATCGTTCTGTGGATTAAAGTAGAACAGCAAACACGACAAAAAAGAGTTAATAGAAAAGGACTTGTATGTTCAAAATGATGTTTAGGGATTGTTATTGATCAATAGCCGCCGGACAAGGCGAAGCTTTCCAGTGCTGAGCAGCTTAAATATAAAGGACGTTATTTTCTTTCAATATTCACCCCAGTATGAGGATGAACAAGATCGCTCTATTTTGACCGATATTCAAAAGTAAAAATTAAATAAAAAAAAGGAGTCTCGCGACTCCCTGTAAAAACCAAGATTAGACCACAGCGCTTGGTATTCAAAATAATTCATTACACCTAAAACATATAAGTATGTGGCTTCACTCACCAACAACCGTGAATATAGGCCAAATCAAAAGGACAATATTGACAATACATCTGCATTTTATTGACAAATCACGACAAGAACCGGGTTTTAGCGATTTAATGGCCTATTTAAGTGATTGGTCGCAGGGTTTTTAGCAATTTTAGCCGGAGTTTCTGCCCACTTGGCTGGAAAATAACGGTCTGCCCAATAGTTCAGTTTTTTCGAGATCGGTGCAGGCAATACCATACCTAAAGGGTTCTGCTCCTGTAAATCTGCGGAGGAAATCACCCGGGTACCCAGCAGATAGTCGAACCAGGGTTTGGTCACACACCAGTTGGCATCCTGATTACTATTCATGTGATGATCATAATGCCAAGGCAGCTTTTTTTTGGCCCATTCTGGCTCCAGATGGGCACGACGATGCCGATAATAATAATTGCCTGCACTATATAATACGGCCAGCGTCATCCCTTTGGAAAAAGGATAAAACGTCAATCCAAAGACTGTAGCAACCACGGCAAGAGAAGCAATTTCATTGCGGGTACGCCAGTTGTTCAGTCCTTCTACATAACCGAAATCGGAAAATTCCGTTTTACGCACAATGCGGTGATGTTCCCAATGCGAACACATGCTTTCTGGAACCGGACTATAGCGGCTCTGTCCTTGGCGGTGAATTCCATGTAACACATATTTATGCGCAAACCATTCAAATCCATTGGCAACGACGAGTCCTGCCAGAAAACCTTTCCACATGATCTTTTACCTCTTGGTCTATTTTTCAATATAGGCTAAGTAAAAGACTAGATATTGACCAAAATATTCAATATGATTGACAAAATACGACAAAATAAAAGAATTAAAAAATGCTGGTTCTAAAAAACTACGTAGGCTCGATATACGGTGGTTTAGGACATTTACTTTTGGACTATTATCAGCTGAAACAGCTCGAAGTCCCTGAGAAATTATTGGCCATTCAAAATCTGGAACGCTTTGATTTTACTCTGTGGCGTGATCTGCTGACGACACTTGATCAACAGCTGCAGCGCCCGGCTTTGGGCCTGGAAATTGCGCAACTGGTCGAGACTAAACATCTCGGGATTATCGGTTATCTGGCACTTTCCAGTGACACGCTGGGTGAAGCCTTCATGCGCTATCATGACTACCATCGCCTGATCTATGATGGTAGCCCGCTACAAATCCAGGGGCAAGGAGATCATCTTTCGATTGCCTGGGGTGAGGTTCCTTTTAAGATGAGTACGCAACTGACCGATGAAATCGCGATTGCACTCATGATCGAATTTATTAAATCGAATATTCTGGATAATAATCATCTGCATCTGCATGAAGTGCATTTTCAGCATCCAACACCCAAAAATATAGCATTGTATGAACAGTATTTCCGCTGCAAGGTTCGTTTCGGTCAAGCCAAGACTCAAGTCCTGATGCCGGTCAGCGAGCTGTCTACGCCTTTAAAACAGGGTGATCAGACCCTACAAAAGCTTCTGAAACAACAAGCTGAAGCTTTACTGGAAAAATTCCCCAATTCCACCCAAGTTGACCAGCAGTTACAGCAGGCGATTCTGGTGGGCCTGCAAAAAAACCAGTTCCAGATTGAACATATTGCCCAGCAAATAAAATTCTCTGTCCGTCAGTTACAACGACATTTGCAAAAGCAGGGTAAAACCTATCAGCAATGCATGCAGGAAATCCGCTCTATGATGGCAATGCAATATCTGAAAGATCCGCATTTAAGCTTACAGGAAATTTCCATGCTGCTTGGTTACTCCGAGCAGAGTGCATTTCAGCGGGCATTTAAGCAATGGACCCAGCTGACGCCACAACAATGGCGCTTAGAATCTTTGGCTCAGACAGCTTGAGACGCTGCAATGCTGAGACTAAAAACAGTAAAAAGCCCAATAGGAATATTGGGCTTTGTGTCTGGTTCCAGATGGAACATTCTCCAACAAATGAAAAAATCTTATAAAAATGGATTTTCAATTTCGTCCAGATCATCCCGCTGCAGCTTTTCTGGCAGATCTACAGTATTTTCCAGTTGCTGCACCACATCATTTACAAAAGCCTGCAAAACCTTGGCAGCCTTAAGACCTTCCTGATCCTTGGTGATCTGCAAGTTTCCATACAGGCTGACACAATCCAGATCATTTTCCAAGGTCAGATCATGAATGGCATGGGATTCACTGCCATTTTCAAATGCTTTAAACATATCCTCTCCACCTGTCTTTGTTATTTTCAATAATGGGTGAGATCGATGCTACTCGAATCCCACTTTTTTCAGCAAGTTTATTTCAATAACTGCAAAATATATTGCAATAGCGCATCTATCAGCTGTTTTACAATCGTATTTTGGGTGTCGTTATCGATTGCACCACCAGTCGCTGAGGACGTCGAGGTATTTGAACCTGAAGATTTAAACTCACGTTGCAGTGCCTGCAAGTTTTCTTTAGAGACATCTTCCGCACACTGGCTTTCTGCATCCCAGTTAGAATATTCGATTTTCTGATTGGCTTTGACCGCCCTGGCCGTCAATGGCAAACGATAGGTATTGCGCTTCTGCTCTTCGGTCAATTGTGGAAACAGGTTAATTCCGAGCTGTTCTTCCAGATAACAGACACTAACAATACGCACTTTGAGCGAATTATCATTCGGCGCATAATAAGCACCAATCGCACCGGTTTTCGGCAGGTAAACTGCCTTATACACCGCCGTCGGTACAATCACGCCATTACCAATGGTTTTTAGTTTTTTCGCCGCAAATACCGGCCCGGTAACTACATAAACATCCTGCTTCTGTTTGGTTACAATGGCACGGGTCGCTTCTTCCAGTTCACGCCAGACCTGCTGATTGTTTTTCGGTGCTTGCGGCACCATATTGGCCAGTGAGAAACTGTCTGACTGTGCAGCCTTATTGGGCATATCCGCATTTGGCGCCATATGCCCGCGATCATAACCGGAACCACGATAATCCGCCAACGTCGCCCGATGCGCAGGTTTAACCTGGGTCTCTTCATGAAAATTATCTTGACGCGGAATTTTCTGGCTTAAGCGTGCCGGTGTGAGTGCTTCAGCCACCCAAAGTGGGGTTTTCGAAACACCGGAATAACCGACGTTAAAGCCATTAAAGCACAGTGAATAACTGTCTTTTTTCAGGCTGTCTTTCATCAGATACGGCGGAACATCACGATAAAACTGTGTCAGACAGGCGGAATCGGATGAAGATGGCAGAGACACCCATTGACTGATTTTTTCCTGACCAAAGGCGATGGCAAAACTACTCGAAGCCACCACACCCAGAATGACTTTAGTACTATTTTTACTTAAAAACTGAAAAAGAGAGTTCTTGGATTTACGCTGCTTCTTGGCCATTATTACACGTACTTTTTAGATCAATACCGATTTTTCCCGAGCTTAACAAGCTGTGTATATGAAGTATATCTTGACCCTGCCATTCGCTTAACAAATAAACAATAATGGCTTAAAAGCCACGAAAGCTGTAACAAACTGTCTATTTTTTATTTCATTTTAAATGAGGTTTCGCAGTCTTTGAGTAGCTTTGATTGGAGCTGCCGGATGAGTATGTAAAGCTAAGCGCCTATCCCAATTCGTACAATTATTAGCAGTGGTGTCAATCATGAATTCCAAACTCTCTAAAATATTAGGTTTAGGATTATTCACAAGTGTAATCAGCGCAGGCGCATTTGCCGAGCCACCGGTTCAACCGGGTGAAACACTTGAAAGCTTGTCTAAAGCTAAAATTAGTACCACGGTAAATGGTCAGGAAGGCTCTCTAGAAACTCTAGTCAACTCTGGTCAAATCCGCCTTGTCGATCCGCGTACAGCTGCGCCACAGCAACCAATGCCAAATACGCAGCCAGCGATGCCAAATGATCCAGCGATGATGCAGGCACCAGGTAATTCAGACATGGTTTCGCCACAACCTCCTGTGGCAGAACCGGGTATGAATCAATCAGACATGCCGGCCAATCTGGCTGAACCGGCCAACAGTACTGAAGTCGAAGCAACCACATCTATGGCTGCGCCAGAACAACAGCCTGTGCTTGAAGAGCAACAGCAAGCTGCTGTAGTTGAAGCCAATGCAATGAATGCACAAACTGAAATTGCAGCTCAAGCCGATGCAGAACCAGTGCTGATGGAGCAGCCTTTGAATGCTGCACCTGAAGTGCCGGCTGCCGTAGAACTTGAGCAATAATCCGAAGCTCAGTTATTTACTGTTTCTCCCATAAAAAACCAGAGTGTGTCTCTGGTTTTTTATGCTTTTTAATTTTATTTACATCTGAATCTGGGTGCCCAGCTCGACCACACGGTTGGGTGGAATCTGATAGAAATCACTGACCGGACTGGTATTGCGCTGCATGGAAATAAACAGTTTTTCCCGCCACGGTGCCATACCCTCACCCACAGTATGCATAATCCGTTCACGTGAAATAAAGAAACTGATCTGCATCAGATCATATTCAAAACCCCATTTTCGATAAGCCTGTTGTAAAGCTACTGGAATATTGGGCTGATCCTTAAAACCATAATAGATAAATACCCGATAAAAATGCTCACTCAATTGTTCCAGTTCAACCCGATCTTGCTTAGCTACAAAGGGAACATCACGAGTAATGACCGTGAGCATAATATTACGTTCATGCAAGACTTTGTTGTGCTTGATATTATGCAGCATGGCATGCGGGACAATATTTGGTGTACCCGTCAGGAAAATAGCCTCACCTGGCACATATTTGGTACCTTCCCCCATTGAGATACTTTTAATAAACAGATCAATCGGCAAGGCATCCTGTTCCAGACGCTTCAAAACCAAAGCGCGTCCATCTTTCCAGGTCATCAAAATGGTAAACAGCACGGCACCAATCAGAATCGGCACCCAGCCACCCGAGGTGATTTTTAAAGAAGTTGAGGCTACAAAGACCAAATCCAGAGCCAAAAATGGCACAGCAAACAATGCCACTTTCCAGACCGGCCAACGCCATAAACCATAAGCCAGAATCGAGATCAGAATAGTACCGCAGAGCATGGTCATGGTCACTGCAACACCATAAGCACTGGCCAGATTGGCACTATTTTCAAACAGTAAAATCAGGATCAAGACCGAAATAAACAGCAGCCAGTTAATAAAGGGCAGATAAATCTGGCCACGTTCGACTGCCGAGGTATGCTTGACCGATAGACGCGGCAAATAACGCAGTTGAATGGCCTGATTGACCATCGAAAATACCCCGGTAATCACCGCCTGCGAGGCAATGACCGCTGCAGCCGTGGCCAGTCCAATCATCGGGAATAAAGCCCATTCTGGCAGCAGCATATAGAAAGGATTGGCCAGCGCTTCTGGACTGCGCAACAACAATGCGCCCTGTCCGGCATAATTCAGCAATAAGCAGGGCAAGACAATAATAAACCAAGCCAGACGAATTGGCAGACGACCGAAATGCCCCATATCGGCATAAATTGCTTCCCCCCCGGTCATGGTCAGAATCACCGCGCCCATGGTCAGGAAAGCCACGTAGGGCTGATCAACCACAAAGTGATATGCCCAGTACGGATTCACCATCCAGAGGACAGACGGGGTCTGGATAATGCTCCACAAACCAAAACCGCCAATGGACAGGAACCAGAGCATGGTTAAAGGCCCGAAAAATTTCCCCATGGTGGCTGTACCGTGGCGCTGCACCATAAACAGCCCCGCCAGAATTCCAATCGATAGCGGTACCAGCCATTGATTGAAAATAGGTGTCGCAATACTCAAGCCTTCAATGGCAGACAGCACAGAAATTGCCGGAGTAATAATACCGTCACCAAAGAATAGCGATGCACCAATAAAACCCAAGGCAATCAGGAAAATTTTCTTTTGATCGGCAATTCGTGTGGTACGCAGATTTAATGCCAATAATGACATGATTCCGCCTTCGCCGTTGTTATCGGCACGCATGATGACCGTGACATATTTAAAGCTGATGGTGAGCATCATGCACCAGAAAATCAGCGACAGGATACCGAGTACAGAGGCCTCGCTAATGGCGAGATGTGCGGTGAGGAAGCATTGGCGCAGTGCATACAGTGGACTGGTGCCAATATCTCCGAAAACGACCCCAAGCGCAGCCAGTGTAATCACCGGGAGAGCTGCTTTTTGTGCAGTGCTTTGCATATATTGTCTTCGTTTTTAACAAGCATTTTTGCGAATCATAGCACCACATTAAAAGTTTTTCTGCAAATCAATTGTTTCAGCTTGGCACAGCTGGTTTTTTTCGCTATTATCCTCGGCCTATGGTGAGGTGTCCGAGTGGCTGAAGGAGCACGCCTGGAAAGTGTGTAAACGTTTATAGCGTTTCGAGGGTTCGAATCCCTCTCTCACCGCCAGAATTTAAAAACCCGAATCACATGATTCGGGTTTTTTTATTGCCTGAAATTCAAATTCGCATCTGCTTAGAATCATTAAACAATCCATCACCACCATGATTAAAGTTACTATGACCTAAGGAATATGGCTGTTCTAAGACGATTATTCCACCATATTTAAATTTTTCTTAAGCTTCCGTGCTTTTCGAGGTTCAATTTAAAAACTGGCATAAAAATAGCTTAATTCTATTGTCATCAAAGCTATGTTATGTTGCCTACAGAGGTGCTGAGAGGAGAATAAAAACCATAAAATAGAAAGAAATACAGGATTGATCGAGCCATTTAAACTTAAAGCTAAATAGATACACTGCTATTCGGAGAGCGAACATGAATAACAGCGCAAACTATGCAAAACAGATCAAAAATGCAAAACGTGGCGGTTATACCCCAACCATTGCCAAAGACATCAATAAACATAAAATTCAAAAAGCTCTGAGACTCATCGAACAGTGGAGAAGCCTCGCTCAAGAACTCAAACCTCAAATGCAGTTTGATATGGCCTTTACTTTAGAGGAATGTGCACAAGAATTAGACCAGATCCTAAAAAAGCGATAATCCCTTTTAAGCGATTGACCCATGCCAAACCCTGTACATTCACCCTCGCCCATATCTGCCTATATGGGCGTTTTCTTGATCTTTCGATAAAAGACAGTTTAGATAGAATGAACCGGAAAAACGGTAAATCGTACCAAAATAGCTTGAACGGTTATTTTTTGGCTTGCGTAGCGAATGAATTTCTGTAAAATGCACTCCACCATGCCGGCATAGCTCAGTTGGTAGAGCAACTGACTTGTAATCAGTAGGTCCACAGTTCGAATCCGTGTGCCGGCACCATATCCTAGCCTCGCTTTTTAGTGAGGCTTTGATGTTTCTGAGCCTTATGTTTTAAGCTAAGTATTCTTGACTGTTTCTAGTCCTTCGATTGTGCCGTTACCTGCACATATCTCACGATCCCTTCCTGATATAATTTTTGACATAGCTTTGCTGTCATTTGAATTTTAAAATGATCCAAGCCTGAGCCTTGAATATGATGACCGGCTTGTTTTGAATTCAAAGTTTTTTGTACATAATCCGCAAAGCCAGAAAATACCGGCTCGGATAGATCCTGAATCTGAATATTTTTAAATTCAAAACGATCCAGACACGCATACAGTGCACCAACAGACATTAATTCTTTTAAATTTATATCGGCAGATTTCAGTAACAGCTGATATTTACGCTTTTGAAATGAATTCAAATTTTGCCAACGTTCCGATAACACCAGATGATGAAAACCAATTCGTGCATTTGGCTTTAAAACACTGCTGATTTGTTGCAAAAGTAACGGAACCGGACTGTGATAAGCTGCATCCAGACACAGCACCACATTAAAACGCTGGGAAAATTGTAATTCGTTTAAACGCAGAAACGAGGCCTGATAGATGGCATTCAGTTCTGGCAGATGTTGCTGAATAGTGGCCACGCAAGCCGCTTGTAATTCGACACCGGCTAGATATTGCACTCGGTAGTGCTGTTGCCAGTGCAATAAACTTGCACCCTGACCACAGCCCAGATCCAGTAATTTATCTTTTGAATTCAAATTGACACACTGCGCAAGCTGATCGGCCAGCGTGCGACAGGCAGCAACATAATCCTGCTGTCCTGCCTGCCAATAGCCCAAATTACTCCAAGGCAATTGCGCCTGATCCCCCAGCGCCGCTGCATGAATTGCATATTTATGCTGAGGAAAGCGCTGACGCAGTGCCTGAAGCCATTGCATCAATTAATAACCCAGTTGCGGAGCAACCTCGACCACAGGTTTTAAACCCTGAAACGGTAAAGGCGCACCGAAAATTTCCGCAATCTTCATCGCTGAGGTCACAGCCGATTCTAGAATGGGCAAACCGTCACATGACCATGAACCGCAGAAAAAGACTTTGCGATTGGCTTCCAGATGACGCTGCTGTAATTCCTTGTTCAGCGCCACGGTATTGGCATCGACCACCGCACGCGTCAGCATGACCGAGGTAATCACCTTTTTCGGGTCAATCTCGGTCACCGGACGCCAGGTCTGAAACACTGCCGACTTGCCGACCAGAGAAGGTTCAATCGAGTTGAGCCACACTGTAAATTGCTGACGGGTAAACTTACGATCCATCATATAGCTCAGCACGGCCCAGTCTTTACGTTTTGGCGGCATCACGCTGGAGTCGGTATGAATCACCAGTTCACCCTGTTCAAATTTGAATTTTTTCAATAATTCAATTTCGCTGGCAAACTGGGTTGGATCCAGGAATTGCTCAATTTTAGTGGTTGGCGTCGCGACAATAACCCGATCAAACAGTTTTGAATAACCGGCAGCATTTTCAACTTTGACCTGATCGCCCTGCTCTTGAACCAGTGTAATCGCTGAACCATCTTCAATATGAATACCTTCAACCAGTTTGTCGACCAGCGCCGGTGTTCCGCCTTGCAGGCGTAGTAAGGCATCGCCATCAGTCAATTGACGCAGGAAAATCAATAAAGGTTTCGCCGGCCATTCACCAATGGTTTTCGGATTGCAGGTACAAATGGTATACAGTACCGGCATTACGGCGCCATGCCAGAACACTTCTTCAATCTCGTTACGATTGATAAATTCTGCCAGGCTGATGTCCTGATTTTTCGACTTAAAAAATTTGGTTAATGCCACTTTGAGCTGCAACAGGCCCTTGACCAGACGCCAGCCGTACTGCTGCAAGCCTTTACGGTTATTGATAATTGGAATATTGCCGATACGGCTACGCGATGTGGTCAGCCAGGTTTCAGTTTTATCTTCAAATAACCAGCTGCAGGCCATATAGGTACGCACCGGATAAGTTTTAATGCCCAGATGCGTGGCCAGACTCAGGGTATTTTTCCACAGATAAGGATTCATCACACGTAAAGGTGCATCAATCAGCCCCCCTTCAAATTCAAGGCTATGACTGTCCATGCCACGACCTGGAAGTGCTTCAAAAATCGTGATGTGATGTCCTGCATCCTGGAGAATTCTGGCTGTTGCCAGTCCGGCCATGCCACTACCAATTACTGCGATATCCAAACTGATCATCCATCATTGAAAAACTACAGAAATTATGTACCATCCGCCAATCAAACAGGTTATTAAAATCTTCCAGAATATATGTTTTTCGTAAAGGCAATTGGACGGGATAAAATCTGCTTTTCACTATTTTTTCAAACAGGTTACAAAATTCACCAAACTCAGGATTTTATTCATATTTTTTCTACATAACCTGAAAAATCACTTTAAAAACAAACATCTTAATTAACCATTTTTATAACCTTTGGTTGACAAACGCCCTTGAAAAACCTATGATTCACAGCATAATAAAACCATAAACCCATCAGATTCCACCAAGATGAGTTTATGCGTAAATTATTTAAAACGACAAGAAACTACAGCGCCTTATAAAATAAAAGCCTCTGCGAAAGCAGAGGCTTCTTTGTTTAACCGCTCGGTGTACTATTCAGCCTGCACCGCAAGTTCACCAAATTTACCCTGATTAAACTCTTGAAATGCCTGCATAATTTCTTCCTTGCTGTTCATTACAAACGGGCCATAACCTTGAATGGGCTCATTGAGTGGCTCGCCTGTCAGTAACACAAACTGGGTATCCTGATAGGCTTGCAACTGAATCGCCGGATCTCCATCACGGGCAAACATTATAATTGAGCTGTCCAGGACTTTCTGGCTCGCATTGACCACCAGCTCACCCTTCAGCACGACTAACAGTGCATTATGCCCGGCAGGGATATGTAATGTGGTTTCATATTCCGCTTTCAGTTCACCATCCCAGACATTGATCGGACTAAAGGTGTGAGCAGGACCTTGATGACCAGCAAACTCACCTGCAATCACCCGGATATGCCCCGCCTCTTCATCCATTTCAATCCGCGGAATAGCTGCCGCAGTGATCGCCTGATAACGTGGTGTGGTCATCTTGTCTTTGGCCGGCAGATTGACCCAGAGCTGTACCATTTCAAAGAGACCGCCATGTTTGGCAAAATCTGGAGAATGAAATTCTTCATGGACCACACCTGAGCCTGCGGTCATCCACTGCACATCCCCCGCCTGAATCGTGCCGCCACCGCCACTTGAATCTTGATGCGTCACTGCCCCCTGATAGGCTAACGTCACTGTTTCAAAACCGCGATGTGGATGTGAACCCACGCCATGTTGTACAGTCGTCGGATCAAAATGATAGGGCGCAGCATAATCCAGTAATAAAAACGGGCTAATCGCCTGACCTAAACGGTCATAGGAGAACAAATTTTTTACCGGAAAGCCATCGCCGACCCAATGCATGTTTTGATTACGGTAAACACCAATCACTTTTTTCATCTTTTAACTCCTATTAAGATAGGATGAACATGCCGCCATTTTATGCCGGGCCAAGATGCGCTGATAGTCCTAAGCTGGAATACAGTATCTTATATATAAGACAATCTTTGCTTTAACTTCCCGAATTCAACACAAATAAACTAAAATTTTGGTCTAAATTTTTAATTATCCTATTTTTAAGATTATTTATCCCAGAATTTGGGCTTATTTTGTCCTGTTTTTAGCTCTAATATAAAAATCACCACGTCCCGGAACAGCCTGGGTTTGATCCAAGACGGGATGCTAATTTTATAGAGAGGAACAGAGAAATGGCAAAACCTTATGACATTTAGACAAAGACAATGCAGCCGTATTACTTGTAGACCATCAGACTGGTTTGTTGTCACTGGTTCGTGATATTGACCCAGATAAATTCAAAAATAATGTATTGGCGCTTGCGGCAGCAGCAAAATATTTCAATTTACCGACCATTTTGACCACTAGCTTCGAACAAGGCCCAAATGGTCCGTTGGTTCCTGAGCTGAAAGAGCTATTCCCGGACGCACCTTATATTGCTCGTCCAGGGCAAATTAATGCCTGGGATAATGAAGATTTTGTTAAAGCGGTAAAAGCCACGGGTAAAAAACAGTTGATCATTGCTGGCGTGGTGACTGAAGTGTGCGTTGCCTTCCCGGCGCTGTCTGCACTTGAAGAAGAATTTGACGTATTCATCGTGACAGATGCATCTGGTACCTTTAATCACCTGACACGTGATGCTGCATGGAACCGCATGTCACAGGCTGGTGCACAGCTGATGACCTGGTTTGGTCTGGCTTGTGAACTGCACCGTGACTGGCGTAATGATATCGAAGGTCTCGGCAGCTTATTCAGCAATCATATTCCTGACTACCGCAACCTGATGAATAGCTATAGCCAGAATACTGCACAGAAATAAACCATACACATCTCTAAAATAAGCGGCCTTCGGGTCGCTTTTTGTTGGAACAATTAAATTAATCTGGCTTGGAAACAGTTTAGCCTGGCCCGGATTTCCCCTATGATAGGCATTGTATGAACGCAGGGCGATTGAGGTGAAAGGTGCATTCTTTTGATGACTATTATTATTTTTATCTGGTGGTCAAGCATGGCGGCTTCAGTGCAGCCAGTGACATCTCCGGAATCACCAAATCCAAACTCAGCCGACGTATTTTAGAGCTGGAAGCCCGTTTCAATGTCACCCTGATTCAACGCTCAACCCGACATTTTAAGGTGACCTCACTGGGCCAGGAATTTTTTGAGGAATGCGAAAAGCTGATTCAACAGGTGGAATGTGCCCGTAATGTCTTGCTCAAGCAGAAAAGTGAACCACAAGGCCTGGTCAAGCTGAGTTGTCCTTCGGTGATGATGCGCTACCAGATCCGCAGCCTGCTGAATGAATTCCTCAAGACTTATCCCAAGGTTCAGCTAGAAATGGAAATTACCAGCCGGCGTGTCGATGTCCTGCATGATGAGATTGACCTGGCGATACGTACCAACTTTGAAGCCAATGAGGATTCCAGTATTGTCGTCCGTGATGTGATTAAAACCACGCATTGTCTGGTGGCCAGTCCGGAGCTGCTTAAAGATCGCCATATTAACTACCCCACTGAGATCAATGACTTTCCGACCATTGTTTTAGGCACCCAAAGAAATCACTATCAATGGCATCTGCATCGTATCGACAGTCATGAACAGATGGATATCCCCCTAGAACCCCGCATCAAAAGCAATGATCTGGCCGGCGTATACTATTCTGCCCTGGATGGCCTGGGTATTGCCGATCTACCCTTGTTAACCGTGGAAGCAGATCTCAAAGCTGGTCGCCTGATCCATCTGCTGCCAGACTGGTGTTCCAATATGGGAACCGTACAACTGGTCTATGCCTCACGCAAAGGTCAGCGTCTGGTGATGGAAAAACTGATTGAGCATCTGGTCGAGGGCTTACGTGCCCGGGCAGAAGGCCATCAGGGCTATACCATTTGAATTGCGCTTTCATGTTGAGCAGCCAATAAAAAAATCCAGCACTGAGTGCTGGATTTTTTGCTTCGAAAGTAAGTTAGCGAATTAGATTTTACCCACTAAGTCAATTGAAGGAGCAAGAGTCGCTTCGCCTTCTTTCCATTTCGCAGGACATACTTCACCTGGGTGAGCGTGTACATATTGCGCTGCTTTCACTTTGCGAAGCAGTTCAGCTGCATCACGACCAATACCACCGGCATTGATTTCAACGATCTGGATTTTACCTTCTGGATCGATCACGAAAGTACCACGATCTGCCAGACCTTCAGCTTCAATCAATACTTCAAAGTTTTTCGCCAAAGTCCAGGTTGGATCGCCAATCATGGGGTACTGGATTTTACCAATCACGTCAGAGGTATCGTGCCAAGCTTTATGGGTGAAGTGTGTATCGGTTGATACACCATAAATTTCCACGCCCATTTTCTGGAATTCAGCATATTGATCAGCAAGATCGCCTAATTCAGTTGGACAAACAAAAGTAAAGTCAGCAGGATAGAAGAATACAACCGACCATTTACCTTTCATGTCCTGCTCGGACACTTCCACAAATTGACCCTTGTGGTAAGCAGTGGCGTTGAATGGTTTGATTTCAGTATTGATTAAACTCATGAGACCTTTCCTCGTATATTGGTGAGATTGTTCATTCGATGAAGATAGAATACGAAAATTTCTTAAATAGGTAAAACCGTAAGTTTTTATAAAAATAATCGCTTTTTTAGATTTAAGATTTCTATGAGAATTACTGATCTGATTGATTTGCTCAATATGGAGCCTAGAATTTTGAACATAAGCCGAGCAGTTGAAATATAATTTTTTGCAACTTAGATTAGCAATCATAAAGCTCTGAGCTCTATCCAAACTAAACAAAGCAAATTCAAGACATAAAAAACCCACCGGATTCAGGTGGGTCTTGGATGAAGATTTACCGTTCTGATAAGTTAAAACGGAAGATCATCATCTAAATCAGCTGCAGGCGCTGCTGTTGGTGCAGGTGCAGATTTCGGTGCAAAACCACTCGGGTTATTGTTGCCATAACCGCCACCCTGATTGTTGTTGAAACCGCCTTGCTGCGGCGCTGAACCATAACCCGACTGCGGATTATTGCCATAACCGCTACTTTGGTTGTTACTCGCCTGATTATTGTTATTAAAACGTGGCTGGTTAAAACTGTTGTCGCCCTGCTCGCCTTGTGAACGATTCGAGTCCAGCATCTGCATTTGATCACCACGGATTTCCGTTGTATAGCGCTCCTGACCATTTTGATCAGTCCACTGACGGGTACGTAATGAACCTTCAATATATACTTTAGAACCTTTACGCAGATATTGCTGCGCAATTTCGCCTAAACGGTTATGCAACACGATACGGTGCCATTCCGTTTGTTCTTTACGTTCACCGGTACTTTTATCTGTCCACGAATCGCTAGTGGCGATCGAAAATTGAGTGAGAGAACCACCATTTGCAAAAGTTTTGGTTTCCGGATCTTTACCCAAAGTACCCACTAAAATGACTTTATTTACACCACGCATTTGCTGTTTACTTCCTATATATTTCTGTATTTTACTTTATAAGAGTTATGCTTAAATGGCTACCTCTTTACCTAACAAGTGCGTTAATTGTTGTCGCGAAGCATCATCAATCTGCTGTTTATCGACTTTTATATAGGCAACTTGCTGTTCAGCCATCACCACGACTTCTTCAATACCACGAATCGCCAAAAGCTGAGAAGTCCATTCGTCAGTTTGTCTGCTTTCCGGCAAACGCAGCACCAGTGATGAAAGATAGCGTGGCTGAGCTAGCCCGAAACTCATCAGCAGCCAAACAATCGCAATCCCGGTCAGGATACTCCAGCCCATCAAGGTATTATTGAGCAGCAACAATTGACCACCGATCATCCCACCAAAGAAGGCACCCAAAAACTGGCTGCTGGCATTCACGCCCATTGCCGTCGCTTTAGACTGGATCGGTGCAGCTTTAGACAGCCAGGAAGGCAATAAGGCCTCCATCACGTTAAAGGCAATAAAGAACAGGCCCAGGCCAATGAGCAAGATATATTTGGATTCAAAACCAAAGACCATCACCATTAAACCCAGAATAATACCGCTAATCGCCACCAGAAAAATCGCGCGCATTTTGTGGTATTTTTCTGCCAGAATGATACTCGGAAAAGCAAAGAACAGACTTAGCACCAACAGGGGTAAATAGACCAAGCCATGACTGGAAAGCGGCAGATCTGCAAACTCGATCAGCTGCGAAGGCACATAAATAAACATGGCTGTGAGCAATAAATGCAGGGTAAACACAGATACATGCAGACGATTCAAATCGCCAATCTGGAGCACCTGTTTCAGTTGGGTCAGATAACCCTGTTGAAAGTTTTTATGATGGCGCGTGACTTTAGGCACCATAAACAGCATGGCAATGGCAGCCAATCCCATCACCGTGGTGACCCAGAACAATCCCGAAATGCCAACCAGACCTGTCAGCCAAGGCCCGAGACTAAATGCCACCACAAAAGACAGACCAATACTCATGCCCATGATTGCCATGGCTTTCATGCGGTTTTCTTCACGCGTGACATCGGCCAGCAAGGCCATGACGACAGCGGATACTGCGCCACCACCAGCAATGGCACGACCGATAATCACGCCATAAATGCTGTCAGACATGGCTGCAATCGCACCACCCAAGGCAAACAGCAGCAGTCCTAAAACAATCAAAGGCTTACGGCTATAGCGGTCTGCAATCAGGCTAAATGGTATCTGTAATAAGGCCTGAGTCAAACCATAGACCCCGACCGCCAAACCGATCAGTGCAGGCGTTGCATATTGATATGCCTGCCCTGCCACAGAAAACACCGGGATAATCATAAACAACCCCAGCATGCGCAGTGCAAAAATACTGCTCAGGGCAAAGGTTGAACGACGTTCTAAAGCATTCATCATAAATTATGGCGATTGGGTTAATTAATCTGGAGCCCAGATTATAGGACATTCAGCTCATGAAGAAGACATGAATTTTATTTGAAATAAAGATGATGCCAATCTAAAAATAAAAAAGCGCAGCCGGAGCTACGCTTTTTATTCAGGAACAGCGCTTTATTTGTCTAAAGCTGCCTGACGTTTTTTGTATTGAATCGAGGCGAATACTGCCCAGACAATAAAGGCTACACCGATCAGACCGGTCACCACTTCTGGTACATGCAGACCGGTTCCGCTGGCAATCATGATAAAAGCCAGTGCACCGATGGCATAATGCGCACCATGTTCCAAGTAAATATAGGCATCCAATGTGCCCTGTTCAACCAGATAAATCGTCATTGAACGGACAAAGATCGCACCAATGGCCAGACCCAGCATGATGATGACCACGTCTGAGGTAATCGCAAAGGCACCGATCACGCCATCAAAACTAAAAGAGGCATCCAGGACTTCTAAATAGAGGAAACCACCAATACCGGCTTTCACTACACCCGTCGGTACGCCATTTTCATCATGACGAATCGCATTGCCTTCTTCATCGACTTCCGGTTCACCACCGAGCATATGGCTCAAGACCTGCACCCCAATATAAATTACGATGCCCCAGATTCCCGCCATAGTCACTGCCAGACGCTTGGCTTCATCGACATTGGCTGCCATGATTAACAAGGCCACCAGTGCGATAAACACCGACATCGCTGGTACATTGGCCAGATTGGACAGACGGCGTTCCACCCGTCTGAACCAGTGCGTGTCTTTTTCTTCATCCAGGAAGAAGTTCAGGAATACCATCAACAGGAAAGCACCACCAAAAGCTGCAATTTCGGGATGATGTGCCATTAAACGTGCTGAATATTCTTTCGGATCATTCAGGGCCAGACGTACCACTTCCATAAAGCCCAGGTCTGCAGTCACTGCAACAATGACCACCGGGAAGATCAAACGCATTCCGAAGACTGCAATCAGAATACCGACTGTCAGGAACAGCATTTTCCAGAAATGATCCCAACCCCGTAGGACTGAGGCATTGACAACCGCGTTATCAAAGGACAACGACACTTCCATAATCGCCAGAATAGCGGTAATGGTCAGCGCTGTGAGCATGGTTTGCAGGCCTGCGTCAGGACCATGGGTATAACCCCAATACGCAGACAAACCAAGACACACGATCGAAAATGCAATCGAGAAACCAAAATGTTTCAACATACACAACGACCTTGGATAAATTAAATAAATGTATGGCTGCGAGAGAGCAGCAATACGAATAGGAAAAGTTAAGCTAATTATGAAACTTTTAGCGCATAAACCAAAGCACTTCCTGAGCTGTTTTATCTTATTTTCTGTTTCTAAAATCTGCCGTTCTTTTCAACAGCCCGATCTTTGCTATAGTGCTGCATGGTTTAACTTGAACTGCGAAGGATTTCCGCATGAGTTTTTCACAAGAGCTATGGCAACGTAATCTAGGGCTTTATCAGAAGACCCTGGCTCTGCCCTTTAATCAGCAACTGGCACAAGGCACATTAAGCCGTGAGGCCTTTAGTCATTATGTGATTCAGGATGCACATTATTTATTGGCTTATGGCCGTGCACTGGCAGTCTGTGCCGCCAAAGCATTTGAGGCAGATGATGTGATTCAGTTTGCTGAAGCCGCCAAAATTGCGATTGTGGTGGAGCGTAGCCTGCATGACGGTTTTATGCAGGATTTTGGCATTAGCAAAGACCAGTTCGAAAGTACTCCTCTGACGCTGGCTTGCCATCATTATACCTCTTATCTCACTTCGACTGCATGGTCGGAAAGCTACCCGGTGGTACTGGCCTCGTTACTGCCATGTTTCTGGATTTATGCAGAAGTCGGCAAAGATATAGTCGATAATTCTGCATCGAATAATCCTTATCAGGCCTGGGTGGATACCTATTCAGGCGAAGAATTCCACACGGCTGTGCGTAATGTAATTGCGACCATTGACCGTGTTGCGGCGCGCGTTGATGCCGATACACTGGAAAAAATGCACCAAGCTTATACGCATGCGGCCCGTCTGGAATGGTTATTCTGGGACAGCGCCTTTGAGCAACGCCAGTGGCCTGGCCTAGACCAATAAGATGCACAAAAAAAGCCCTGTTTAAAACCACAATGCCAGTCAGTTAAGAAATTGACTGGCATTTTCTTTTTAAAATTCATGATTATATTTGATAGTTGGAAAAGTCATCCGCTGGGCGAAACCAAAGTAACAACTGATTTACAAGTTTTTGATTTAAAACCTTAAGACTCCGCCCTGGACGACTAAAAAATTAAAGAGTCTATTTCTAAACGCCTTAACTGATCAGTATTACTGTTGAAGATTGGGCGTCTTTATCTTATCGATTAAAATCGGATCTATTGTCATCAATTGATTATAAAAACGGCTTAGTCTGGGAAAAGAACAACAAAACTGCTGAGTGGCGAGTAAGCTAAACCTAGCTATTCGCCACACATTGCCGCATAATAAATGAGAATAATTATCATTTAATAGTTTAGTCCCAGAAAGAGGCATCAGATATGGACACTTTAGGTACCGAGGCGATTCGGGCATTTTTTACGGTGCAATGTTGCTGGTTGAATAATGAAGAAATTTATCTGGAACAGGGCTGTCTGGATTGTGGTTCAGCAGCAACTTACCTGATTTACCATACCAACACGCATATCCAGAAACATCTGCTGAAATTTATTGAAAAGTACCGCTGTCATCAGGCCCGTCGTAATGATTTGCTCGACCTGGATTTTTTCGAACAAGACTATGAGGGCTTTTTGCAAATTCTGGAAAATGAAGTTAATTTCTATGCGCGACTGCATCATGATATACCACGTGACACCTGCTTTGAGGATGTTGAATCGATCTTTGAACGCCGCTATGCAGCAGCTTGTTAAGAACTTCCCTCACGTCTAGTCATTCTGAACAGTGAAGCGATCTACTGTGATATTTCTCGGTATTGTGATGAATTGACCAATCACCGACATAACTTGACGTTTAAAATACTTTTATTTGCACTTGAACATTTTTCATCCGGTATCATATAAGGGTTTTTGATGAATATTCCAGGATCCTTGCATGAGCCAAAGCCACATCCGTATTCGAGGCGCACGTACCCATAACCTGAAAAATGTGAACCTTGATATACCACGCGACAAGTTTGTGGTGATTACGGGACTGTCTGGTTCAGGTAAGTCCTCGCTTGCCTTTGATACCTTATATGCCGAAGGTCAACGCAGATATGTGGAATCGCTGTCTGCCTATGCACGCCAGTTCCTTTCACAAATGGAAAAACCGGAAGTCGATTCGATTGAAGGTCTCAGTCCAGCCATCGCGATTGAACAGAAATCGACCAGCCATAACCCGCGTTCTACCGTGGGTACCATTACCGAAATTTATGACTACTTACGTCTGCTGTATGCACGTGTCGGTACGCCCTTCTGTCCAGAACATGACCTGCCGATGGTGGCACAAACCGTCACGGAAATGGTCGATACAGTCAAAGTGCTGGAAGAAGGCACAGCCTTGATGCTGCTTGCCCCGGTGGTGCGTGAGCGTAAAGGTGAATATACCGCCTTATTTGAGCAGTTACAGAGTCAAGGTTTTGTCCGTGCCCGCGTCGATGGCGAGATTATGGAAATTGATCCGCCACCAGAACTGGACAAAAAGAAAAAACATACCATTGAAGTCGTGGTCGACCGCTTTAAAGTCCGTGATGATCTGGGCAACCGTATTGCAGAAAGTTTTGAAACTGCACTGCGCCTCGGTGGCGATATTGCGATTTTATCCTGGATGAAGGATGAACATGATGATCGGGTATTTTCTGCCAAGCATTCCTGCCCGGAATGTGACCGCGCTGTCGCAGAACTGGAACCGCGTTTATTCTCGTTCAATAACCCTTTTGGTGCCTGTCCGGTCTGTGATGGTCTCGGCACCCGCAGTCATTTTAGTGCCGATAAACTGATTCCCAATCCTGAAGTCAGTGTCAGTCAGGGTGCGATTCGTGGCTGGGACCGTCAGCGTCCTTATTATTACGGCATGATCCAGAAAGTCGCCGAGCATTTTGGTTTTTCTTTAGAAACGCCGTGGAATGAACTGGATGCCGACACCAAGAAAAAATTCCTGTACGGCACCGGCAAAGAAAAAATTGATCTAAGTTATATCGATGAGCGTGGCCGTCGTCATAATCGGGTGATTCCGTTTGAAGGGATTTTGCCGCATCTGGAACGCCGCTACCGTGAAACTGAAAGTAATTATGTGCGTGATGATCTGGCGCAGTATCTGTCCAATGCTGCCTGTGATGCCTGTGATGGTTCACGGCTGAATGAAATCTCGCGGAATGTGAAAATTCTGGACAAGACCATTGCCGACATTACCCGCATGTCGATTGGTGATGCCGAAAGCTATTATCAGGACATTAACCTAGAAGGCGCACGCGGAGAAATCGCCGACAAGATTTTCAAGGAAATCCGTGAACGTCTGCACTTCCTGGTCTCAGTCGGTCTGAATTATCTCAGCCTGTCGCGTTCTGCCGAAACATTGTCGGGCGGTGAAGCACAGCGTATTCGTCTGGCTTCCCAGATTGGTGCCGGCCTGATGGGCGTGATGTATGTGCTGGATGAACCCTCAATTGGTCTGCATCAGCGTGACAATGACCGTCTGCTGCAAACCCTGATCCGTCTGCGAGACTTGGGCAATACCGTCTTGGTGGTCGAGCATGATGAAGATGCAATTCGTGCCGCCGATCATATTATTGATATTGGCCCGGGTGCAGGTGTACATGGTGGACATGTGATTGCTGAAGGGACTTATGATGAAATTCTGGCCAATCCTGACTCGCTGACCGGACAATATTTGTCTGGCAAGTTAAAAATTGAAGTGCCGAAAAAACGGATTCAGCCACCTAAACCTGAAGAACAGATCAAGCTGATGGGTGCATCTGGGCATAACCTGAAAAAAGTCGATCTGACCATTCCTTTGGGCATTATGACTTGTGTTACCGGGGTATCGGGTTCGGGTAAGTCGACCTTGATTAACCGGACATTGTTACCTTTGGCGGCGACCCAACTGAATGGTGCAACCACTTTAACATCGGAAAAGTTTGAATCGATTGATGGCTTGCAGTTCCTCGACAAAGTCGTCGATATTGACCAGAGTCCGATTGGACGAACCCCACGTTCCAATCCGGCCACTTATACCGGTTTATTTACCCCGATTCGTGAACTGTTTTCACAAACTCCGGAAGCCAAAGCACGTGGTTATGCCGCGGGTCGTTTCTCGTTTAACGTGAAAGGTGGTCGCTGTGAAGCCTGTGAAGGCGACGGCATGATCAAGGTGGCGATGCATTTCCTGCCGGATATGTATGTGCCTTGCGATGCCTGTCATGGCAAACGTTATAACCGTGAAACGCTGGAAGTGAACTATAAGGGCAAGAATATTTCCGATGTGTTGCAGATGACCGTTGAGGATGCCATGCATTTCTTCGATGCCATTCCCGTCATTCACCGTCGTCTGGAAACATTGCATCAGGTAGGTTTGGGTTATATCCGTCTGGGTCAGTCTGCGACCACGCTTTCCGGTGGTGAAGCGCAGCGTGTCAAACTGGCACGTGAACTGGCCAAACGCGATACCGGTCAAACCCTGTATATTCTGGATGAACCGACCACGGGTCTGCATTTCCATGATATTGCCAAGCTGCTGGACATCCTGCATCAGCTACGTGATAAGGGTAATACCATTGTGGTGATTGAGCATAACCTAGACGTGATTAAAACCGCCGATTGGGTCGTGGACTTAGGCCCTGAAGGTGGTTCGGGAGGCGGTATGATTGTTGCTGAGGGAACGCCTGAACAGGTGGTAAAAGTCAAAGCGTCACATACGGGTAAGTTTTTGAAAGCGTTGTTGAAATAAGCTATCCAAGATTTATCAGCCCTTCTTTTATCAAGGAGGGCTTTTTATTTTTCATGATCCTATTGAACGAATTTCTTCAGCCAATTGTGCCAATATTTGATCATCTACCTTTTTAGCATCATGAGATGAGATATAACCTTCATAGGCATCAAAATACTTATCTATTGAAGAATGAATTGGCTGCCAGTTTTCATGCGTCTTTTTAGTCTGATGCATTGGAAATAATTTGGCATGAACATGACCAACTTAAGTCTAAAGATCATCCAAATTAAATCACATGACTGGCAACATGGATGTTGCCCGTTTGACTGTGCTAAAGGGACTTAGCATCATTCGAACAAATGCATTTGGCTACTTTTGTGCAGTCAAAAGTAGAGAAGGAATCTTTTAGACTAAACCTCAGCCACCACATTCCGTCCCTTCGCTTTGGCTTTAAACAAAGCATCATCGGCATTTGACAACAAAGCCATCCAGGAAACAGCCCCAATCGCCACCCCGATACTGACCGAAATCTGAATCTCGTCTCCTGCTGCAGTCAAAATATGACGCTCAGCCACTTCAGCCCGAATGTTATCTGCCACAATCAATGCCTGCTGCATCTGGATATTTTCAATCAGCACCAGAAATTCATCGCCCCCATAACGCACCAGCAAATCCGTCGCCCGAACATTGGCCTTTAAACGTTCGGCCACCAGTTGAATCACCTGATCACCCACAATATGCCCATACCGATCATTCACCTGTTTAAAATGATCAATATCGATAATCATCAAACAGGTTTGGCTCAATTGACCCGGCTGATTTTCCATAAAACGAATATATTCTTCTAGCGCGAAACGGTTGGATAATCCGGTCAAAGAATCGGAATGGGCAATATTCTTTAAACGGAACTCTAGCGCATCACGTTCTTGCAACATCTGTTGCAATTTCTGAATGGCAGCGAATAAAGAATCAGAATGATTCACTTCACGCAGCCGCATATCAATTTTCTGACGACCCAAGTTTTTAGACAAACTCAACAACATGCGGCGTGCCTGAATTAGCGGCAGAAAAACCTGTTTACGTGCAAAAATCATGGTTGAAATCGCGGTCAGCAATGAAATCAGCGATACCAGTACACTCCAGATCAAACGCTGCATATTGCTGTTCATTTCCTGAATGGCCACTTCTCTGCTGTACTGAAGCAGATAGCTTTGCAGGTCAACCACGGTCGAAAATTTATCGACAATGGCTTCAGTCAGTTGGGTTCCAGTCAAATGATAGGTACGTTTCTCCACACTATCATTGATCAGTTCAGAAACAATCGGCAGACCTTGCTGAATAAAATCAGTTTCTACCCGGCGATGTAAACGGATAAATTCATCTGTCTTGTCTTCAGCCGGTTGAATGGTTTCAATCAATGCCCAAAGATAATGCACCTGATGCTGAGTCTGTAAAGAACGGGTGATATTTTGCGTGGGAAGAGGCGTAGCAAAAGTCACATGCGCTATAATACTCGAAGCCACACGACCGGCCTGATCACGTAAATCGGATAAAAATAAAATCTGGCTAATATAACGATAGAGATGAGTCGACGAGCTATCTGAAGCGATAACCACGCCTCTTAAAATTTCACGACAGCTGTCCCATGCAGCAAACATGGCCAGAATTGCCTGATCAAGTTCCTGAGCACTGCGCAGCTGACGCGGCATCTGGGTATAAGCATCGATCTGGGCACGTCCATGGTCAAGACTGATTTTGACCTTTAAAAGTTGCTGCCTCAGATCGTTGAAACCGGATTCTGCCAATACCTCAGCGGTCTGGGAAAACTGCTGATCCACCTGCTGACGGTAAATCATTAATTCTTGTTGATGCTGCGCAAAATCTTCTGCCGAACTGGACATGGCTTTATTGGCAGGAGCACGCTCACGGGAGATTCGATTGGCCAGATCAGCGACCTGTTGTAGTGCATCTAACTGTTGATAGGTCTGTACCGATTTTAAATAATTTTGACCACTACTGACGATCAAGGGAATGCAGATACAAAGCAGACTTAAAATAATGATCGACATGGCCCAGTATAAACGTTTACTGATCCAGCCTGAGCGTAAGGTGTTCATGCTGTTTTATTACGCCCCAATACCAAAAGAATGCTGTATAGAGCGATTATCATACAAATAAAATGAAATACTCTTAAAGTAGTTATTTAACTTAGTTAATGTTTTTTCTATATTTTTTTGATTTTAATTTTTAAAAGCGCTACTTTTTAAATTCAGGCTAAAGTTTTATGGGTTTTATCCTACAAAAAATACAACACAAATACAGGACTTTTAAGCATTAAAAAAAATATCAAAACTTGCTTTCCGCACTATTTACACATGCAACAATTGGGTGCATAATGCACCGCATTAGGGCGAGTTAAATTATTCCTCAGCAGATATTTTAGTTTACCCGCAAATTTTGGCGAAAAAACCCCAGTTTTCTATGAAAACTGGGGTTTTTTTTAGTGCTTATATTTTTAGGTCATCTATTAATGAATTAATATGCACCATTTTAGTGCTTTATTTTTACTATTTTTATTGCTGAAGTTCATTGCTACAGAACAGTTTCTATCTTAGAAGATGAATAGAAAGTAAATAAAAAATGCGGATAAAAAAAAGCCCAACCTTGGGGAAAGCTGGACCAATAAAACAAAAATTGTGGAGGATCACGCTAAATCATGATGAAACATGAACTTTAACCTGATACTGATATTATGTAAAAATCTATTAACAATGTAAAGCCGATTGGCCTAGTCGAGATTAAAAAGCATCACATTTTGGTTCAAAAAAGAGACACCTATTACAATTCTAGAGAAATTCTGCATTAAATTTGTACAATTTATAATAAAGCGTGATGAATTATATAATTCATCTTATATTTTTTGACATATTTATGAATTTATCCTTAAAACATAAATTGAATTTTACGATAAAAAATCAATAATCAATTTAATTAATGAATAACAATATCCACACATTTTCTTCTTAATCTTTGACGTAGTGTTCTATTTTTAAGCTCTAGCTTTTTGTTATAAAACAAATTTTACATAAAATTCAATTTCAAGCTAAATAGATGAATATTACACAAAACTAATACATTATTTTAAGACGAAAAAATACTAAATTCAAAGCGGATTGACTTAATAAATTGTTACAATACAATACGTTCTATGTTGTACATCTTTTGTAACAAAATGGTAAATATCATGAAAAAACTAGGTTTAGCCACTGCTGTATTATTAGCGATGACCGGTGCTCAAGCATATCAATTCGAAGTTCAAGGTCAGTCAGAGTACATCGATAACACTGCAAATGACAAAGACTTCACTGGCGCTGTTCAAGGTACTTATTACTTTAAAGATGTAGATGCTTCTAAAGGTCCTTTAGCTGAAGCTGCTTTCCTAAACCAAGCATCTAATGTTGCTCTAGCGTATAGCTATGGCGAAAATGGTCAAGAAGAAGCTGGACGTTCACGTACTGTAAATCATACTTACGGCGTGAAAGGTGAAACTTATATCCCAACTAAAGTTGTGCCTGTTTATGCAAGCGCTTCTTATAGCCATACCATCGCGGATAACAAAGCGGGTAAAGCAGACGGCAATGGTGACCGTTATGCATTAGAACTAGGTGCATTACTAATCCCTAACTTCTTGGTTGCTGTGGGTTATACCAGTGTTGCTGACCAGACTTCTTATGACGCTTTCAACATCGTTTCTAATGGCGTTGCTAAAGCTGCTCTTGAATCTGCAACAATTAATGAAGACCAAGACGCAATCACTGCACGTACTAAATACGTAGGCGCGATTGACGGTACAAACATGTCAATTGGTTTTGAATCTGGTTTAGTTTATGGTGAAGACACTGCCTACAACCTAGGTACTACGCTTTTCCTTAACCCACAGTTAAGCGTTGGCGCATCTTATATGGAATCTAGCTATGCTGGTTCTCCAGACAAAGCTTGGGGTGCGAACGTAAACTACTTCATCACTCCTGCTGTTGCAGTTGGCGCATCTTATGTAAATGCTAACTACGAAGCAAATCTTGCGCAAACTGCTCAAGTTCGTGATACCCAAACGATCGGCGTAAATGCTAAATTCCGTTTCTAATTTCTGATTAGATTCTGAATTAAAAAAGGACGCATATTGCGTCCTTTTTTATTGTTTTATGACTCCGTTTACTCAGGCGTACGTACCAGACTTAAGAAGTGTAAATGACGTTCATATTGGTCAATGATGTCCTGTAATAGATCTTCTTGCGTCCATTCCATCACATCATAGCCCTGCCCGCCTTCTCTTAAAAAGACTTCTGCCTGATAGGAATCTACGCCCGCATTCTCCAGTTCAGACATAAAGCTTGGACTTAAAGTCTGGGTCGCATTGACCTGATAGATAAAATTAATTTCATCCTGATGATCAACACGGAGCTGTATACCGTCTTCTAGCGGACTAATCGTCACGTGTAATCGGCGCCGTTTCAATTCACTCTGAAAGCTGAGAAATGCCTTATTCACTGTATTTTGAATATACTGCTGCACCTCTTCCTGAGTGTGCGGATAATGCATAATCAGGCCTAATCGCTGTTGCCAGCTGCGCGGATTCTGGATCGCACGCGGGGTAATCCGTGCGGCTTGCAGCGCATGCATTTTGGTGACATCCAGATGTAAGGCTTTGATTAATCCCCAGCACATCAGCAGCATAATGAAGGTAAATGGCAAAGCACTCATGATCGTGGCCGATTGCAAAGCCTCTAAGCCTCCTGCCAGTAAAAGGATGATAGCCAGTAAAGCCATGAGTACGGTCCAGAACAGACGCTGCCAGGTCGGTGAATTTTCACTTTTTGCTGTCAGATAATCAGTCACCAATGCTCCTGAATCGGCAGAAGTCACAAAGAACAGCATCACCAGTAAAGTCGCAATGATACTGGTCACTGAACTGAAGGGTAGATTAGCTAAAAATTCGAATAGAGCCACAGATGAATCACGCTGAACTGCTTCTAGCAAGCTGGTATTAGCTTCGTGCATAATGCTGTACAGTGCGGCATTGCCCATAAAGCCCATCCAGATCAAGGTAAATCCAGTTGGAATCAGCAATACACCCACGATAAATTCACGAATACTGCGCCCTTCCGAGACCCGGGCAATAAACATCCCGACAAATGGCGACCAGGAAATCCACCAGGCCCAGTACATGATGGTCCAGCCCCCAATCCAGCCACTTGGCTGGTAGGCATACAGATTAAAGGTCATACTAAACAGATTAGAGACATACTGGCCGGCATTCTGAATAGTCGTCTGTAACAGATAAATACTCGGACCTGCCACAAAGACAAAAATCAGCAACAGCAGTGCAAGTACCAAATTTAGTTCAGATAAACGTTTAATTCCTTTGTCTAATCCAAAAAATACGGAAGTCGCCGCCATGGCACTGACCACAATAATCAAAATGACCTGAGTACTGGGTGCCTGTTCAATGCCAAACAAATAGTTCAAACCTGAATTGATTTGGGTCACCCCGAAACCAAGCGTGGTGGCCACACCAAATACCGTACCAATGGTGGCAAAGGTATCGACGCCATCTCCAATCGGACCATAGATCTTTTGACCAATCAGTGGATACAAGGCCGAACGGATTTTTAAAGGCAATTGATGCCGGTAAGCAAAATAAGCCAAGGATAGGCCAACAAGCGTATAAATAGCCCAGGCATGTAAGCCCCAGTGGAAAAAGGTGACCCGCATAGATTGTTGTGCAGCCAGTACAGTTTCCGGTTCACCGGCAGGTGGCGTGACATAATGCATCACCGGTTCGGCCACGCCAAAGAACATCAGTCCAATCCCCATTCCTGCGGTGAATAACATCGCAAACCAGGAGGCACTGCTATATTTCGGCTGGCTATGGTCGGGTCCCAGTTTGATTTTGCCCATATCCGATAGGGCAATATAAACCAGAAGGATGAGAAATATCGCCACCGACAATACATAGAACCAGCTAAAGGAGGTGGTAATCCACTGGTTCAGTTGCTGGGTGAAAACTGAAAAAGCATCGGGTGCAAATACGACCAACGCTAAAAATATCGCAATAATGGCGACAGTACTAATAAAAACATTTGGATTGATATTGGCAAACCAGGATGGTTTTGTGGAAGGCATACCTCCTCCATTTTTTAAAAATTGGATCGACAAACAGCGTCAAATAATTATTGGTAAGGTCAAAATGATCAGACAGATTCAGTCTATGGAAGCTAGATCTCCTGCTATTTTAGGATGTTACACAAAATAAAGCCGTTAAGTTACTGTAACCAATACAATAAAAGGATGAACTTCATTACTCAGGCGGGTTTTCTCTATTTTTCACGTTCTTTTTATGAGGTAGACGTGCGATATATTGCAAGGCAATTAAGCGGGATACAATCAGCGCCAGATACATCACCCCGACAAACATCTGGATAATTGCCAGCATCCGTGCCAGCGGACTGACCGGCATCACATCCGACAAGCCCGTGGCGGACTGGACACTAAAGCTGAGAAAGATCAAATCTAGCCAAGGCTGATGGGCTTGCAAGTCAGGATCTGAAAAGCTATAAGGCACCCATAACTGGCAGACACTATAAAGAAAAGCAAAGCCCCAGGCCAGTAAGGTAAATACCGCTCCAGCTGCAAAGAGTTCATCTTTGGTAAGATAGCGGTCATGAAACATATAACGCAACAGGCCATAAGCAGCACTAAAATATGCACTGGCTTCAAACAGATTCGCCGTCACATAGACCCAGGTATAGCGCAGGCCCAAAACAATCAGTGAAGAAAATAGAATTGCGCCGGCCACAAAGCTGAGTCCTAAAATGGTAAACATCGGCGTCTGGCGAATGACCTTGGCAATGACCAGTAACACCAGGACACCGAGCATCCAGGTGATTGCCCGATAGGGCAGGTTTTCATAACTCAACATGGACAAGATCAAAATCAGCAATTGTAAACAAAGCAGCCATGCTGAGGGCAGATGGGTAAAACTGTGCCAGAACTGCTGCAAAGATTGCTTCATACTGCCCTTCTTGTTTGTCTAGTCATGCACGCATGTATTGTTATTTTATCAGGCTTAACATAGCATGATTAAAGCAGTATATAGCTGTACGATTTATATGCAAAGATTGAAAAAATCAAAGTAAAATCTAGCGCACCCAAATTCAGTACGGCGCTTGCTCTAAAAAATTTGGAGCATAAGGGCATAAAAAAAGTCCCTTACGGGACTTTTTTTGCAGGATATCAAATCTTAGTGATCTGATGCGCCTGAGATACCAATACCAGTTTGTGAGCGTACAAACTGCGCATCAAAGGCTTTGCGTTCTGCCTGAGCCTGTGCCGAATTATCCGTCACAGAGAACAACCAGCAGCAGAAGAATGACAATGGCATCGCGAAGATTGCAGGACCATTGAACGGGTTTACTGGCGTATCAGAAATACCCAAAGTATCGACCCATACTGCTTTAGACAGCACAATCAAGGTTACTGCGGTTACCAGACCTGCAACACCACCAATCACTGCACCACGTGTCGTCAAGCCTTTCCAGAACATAGACAATACCAGTACCGGGAAGTTGGCACATGCTGCAACCGAGAATGCCAGACCGACCATGAAGGCTACGTTTTGTTTCTCGAATAGAATCCCGAGAATCATTGCAAAGATCGCAAGACCTAAAGTCGCAATCTTAGACATACGTAGTTCAGAGGCAGGCGTAGTTTGGCCTTTCTTCAACACGTTGGCATACAAGTCATGCGAAATAGCTGAGGCACCTGACAGAGTCAAACCAGCAACGACTGCAAGAATCGTGGCAAATGCAACTGCAGAAATGAAGCCCATGAACAGGTCGCCGCCCACTGCATCAGACAGGTGCACCGCCGCCATATTGTTACCACCAACAAGCTCCAGCTTGCCAGTCACCGCCATTTTTGCAACATCAAGGAATTGCGGGTTGTTCGATACATACAGAATCGCACCGAAACCAATGATGAAAGTGAGCAGGTAGAAATAACCAATAAAACCTGTAGCAACCACGACTGATTTACGCGCTTCTTTGGCATCTTTTACCGTGAAGAAACGCATCAGGATATGTGGAAGACCTGCTGTACCAAACATCAATGCCAGACCTAAAGAAATCGCATCAATCGGATTAGACGCCAGACTACCCGGACCCATGATCTTGGTCGCATCTGTCAGGCTCAAGTCATGTACTTTTGAATAAACACCAATCGCCTGTTCAAACATGTTGGTAAAGCTGAAGCCCACGCCTTTCATGACCATGAATGCCATAAAGGTCGCACCAGACAGCAACATGACCGCCTTGATGATCTGTACCCAGGTGGTTGCCAACATACCGCCGAAAATTACGTAGGCCATCATCAACAAGCCAACGATCACGACTGCAATGTTATAGTTCAGACCGAATAGAAGTTTGATCAGCTGACCTGCACCCACCATCTGTGCAATCAGGTAGAACGCCACCACAACCAGTGAACTTAAAGCAGCCAAGGTACGTACCGGTTTTTCCTGCAAGCGGAAAGATACTACGTCTGACAGGTTGTATTTACCCAGGTTACGCAGACGTTCTGCCACCAGGAACAATACGATCGGCCAACCGACCATAAAGCCCAGTGAATACAGCAAGCCATCAAAGCCTGACAGGAACACCATCGCGGAAATACCCAGGAATGATGCTGCTGACATATAGTCACCGGCAATGGCCAGGCCATTCTGGAAACCAGAAATACCGCCACCGGCCGTATAGAAATCTGTGGTGCTGGTGGTTTGTTTCGCTGCCCATTTGGTAATAAGCAATGTTGCCCCAACAAAAATCACAAACATGATAATTGCAGGCCAGTTGGTTGGTTGCTGTTCTGCTGCACCCAAGTCAGGACCAGCGAAAGCCATACCTGAAGCCATAAGGGTGGTCGCCAGGGCAATAAGAGAATTCCATTTCATCTTAACGTGGTCCTTTTTCATGAGCGATTGCTTCAACTTCACGGATTGCTTCTTCGGTCAATTGATCCAGTTTGTTATTGGCAATGTAGGAATACACGCCACACAAAATGAATGACAAAACAATGATGCCCAGACCGAGTGGAATACCCCACGTGGTCACACCACCTGAAAGTGAAGACAATAGAAACTCTTTGTTATAGCCGACCAAAAGCATGAAGCCGACATAAACGAATAACATGATTGCCGTAAGCGTCCAGCTAAGACGACTTTTCTTGGCAACCATTTCTTTGAATTTTGGATTTTGTAGAATGCGATCTACTTGTACCTCATCCATAATTACTCTCCTGAAGCCCAACCTTGGGCCGACTATTTTTAATTCGAATTATCACTATTACAACTTAACAAGAATCCTATGTTATTGTAATTTAGACTTTGGTCGTTAAAAAATGACCAATTTAAACTGCAGCGTTCATGATGCGCTATCATAGCGGCATGCTCAGCACACATCAGGCTATATGAACAGTTGGCTCATCATAGGGGTACTTGCCCTCTATATCGCATTGCTCTTTATCTGCGCTTTTTACGGGGAAAAACATGCCAGCCGGCTGAGTACCCGTGGGCGCATGCTATTGTTTAGTTTAACTTTAGGGGTGTACTGTTCATCCTGGACCTTTTATGGCGCCACAGGTGCTGCAGTACGGGAAGGCATTATTTTCCTGCCGATCTATCTTGGCCCGCTGTTATTCGTTGCCGTCGGTTATGATATCTGGCGCCGATTAGGACGGGTACGACAGCATCATGCGATTTCCTCAATCGCGGACTTTGTCGCGGCGCGCTATGGTAAAAGTGGCCCGCTGGCATCGCTGGTCACCATTCTGGCAGTGGTCGCGATTGTGCCTTATCTGGCTTTACAGCTACGCGCCATTGCCCTGAGTGCCGCAGTCATTCTGGAACCATCTGCCGGAATTGCCAACACCACCAATGGGGTGCTGTTTTTGACCGGTGTACTGGCCATTCTGGCGATGATCTTTGGCACCCGGCAGATTGCCAATACTGAACAGCATGGCGGTCTGATGCTGGCCGTGGCCTTTGAATCCTTTGTCAAGCTCTTTGCCCTGCTGGCAGTCGCCTGTTTCTTTATGTTTGAAGCACCAGGAAATATGGCACAGATCAGCACAGATATCAGTACCACCTTCCGTGATGTCCAGCTGTTTGGGGTTCCGCAAAGTTTCTGGGTTCAGACCTTGCTGGCAGCCCTGGCAGTTATCTGCCTGCCACGCCAGTTCCATGTGGCAGTGGTGGAGCTGCGTGATGAAAAACATATCCGCGGTGCACGGCGCTGGTTTGCGGTTTATCTGATTCTGACCACGCTGGCGATTATTCCGATTGCCAGCTGGGCATTGCATGCGGCGCCGCAATATCTGGCAATTCCAGATGTGGCGGTCCTGTCCTTACCCCTCAGCTATAATCAGGACTGGCTCACTTTATTGGCATTCTTGGGCGGCTTTTCCGCATCTACCGGGATGCTGCTGGTGTCTTCTGTGGCACTTTCCATCATGCTCAGTAATGATCTGATCATGCCAGCGCTATGGCGTTTAAAACTGATTTCCCGACATGATAAACGCTTGCCGCTGGTACTGAAATTTACCCGCCGGATCTGTATTCTGGGCGTGATGTTGATGGGCTTCCTGTTCTTCAACTTCTTTAATGATATTGATCAGCTTTCTGTTTTTGGCCTGTTGGCCTTTAGTGCCGTAGCACAATTCGCCCCTGCCCTGATCGGTGGCCTCTACTGGCGCGGTGGTAGTAAGCAGGGCGTATATGCGGGTCTGTTGACCGGTTTTGCCTTGTGGTCCTATACCCTGCTATTTCCCACCATTCTGCGCAGCCTGCCAGAAGCCTATCACCGCTTTAGCCAAAATCTGCTCACTAACGGCCCTTTTGGCTGGAACTGGTTACGTCCTGAAGCGCTGATCGGTTTCGAATCGTTTGATCCGCTGACGCATGGGGTGGTCTGGGCACTGGGCCTGAATACAATCCTATATATTTGGATCTCGCGGATTTTCCGTCCGAGTATTGCCGAACAGATTCAGGCTGAAAGTTTCTTCTATTATGAAACCAAGCCACTGCCATCGCAGAGTCCCTCAACTGAAGTCAGTTATTCGCATCAGGATGTGGCGCGTTTAAAAGTCGGCGATCTGATTACCCTGGCCAAGCGCATTACCGGTGAAGGGCCCACTACCCGCGCTTTTCAGCAATTTTGTACCCAAAACAGTGTCGAACTGAATGAAAATAGCAGCGCCAATGGCATGTGGTGGCGTTTTACCGAACAATATCTGGCCGGTACCATCGGGGCAGCTTCGGCACGTACCCTGCTGACCACGGCCATGGTCAATAATGGCCTGGCCTTGGGTCAGGTCGCCAACATTCTCGATCAGGCCTCGCAATGGCAACGTTTTAACCAGAATCTGATCATGACCATGATTGATCACATGACCCAAGGGGTCAGCGTAGTCGATGAAAACATGTGTCTGGTGGCCTGGAATAATCAGTATCTGAAACTGTTCGATTATCCGACCGATATTGTCTATGTCGGCTGTCCAATCGCAGATCTGATCCGTTATAACGCCGAACGTGGTGAATGTGGGCCGGGTTCGGTCGAAGAACATGTCCGCAAGCGTATTCACTGGATGCAGGTCGGCAGTGCCCATGAATTTGAACGGATTCGTAAAGATGGCCGGGTCATTCAGATGCGTGGTAATCCGATCGAAGGGGGTGGTTTCGTTACAACTTTTGCCGATATTACTGCCTTCCGTGAAAATGAAGCCGTCTTGGAAGCCCGGGTTCAGGATCGTACCCAACAGCTGGCAGATGCCTTGTCCGAACAGCAACTGGCGCGTGAACAGGCCGACAAAGCCAATATGTCGAAAAGCCGCTTTATTGCCGCCGCCAGTCATGACCTGTTGCAGCCGATGCATGCGGCGCGTCTGTTCAGTACTGCCTTGGAACAAAGCGTGCAAAATGACGAAGACCGCAAGACCTTGCAGCAACTAGATCGTGCCCTGCATGGTGCAGAAAGCATGCTGTCTGCGCTACTGGATATTGCCCGACTGGAAGGCGGTACCATTCAGCCGAAACGTCAGGCCTATCCGCTACATGACCTGCTCAGTGATCTGGAACTGCAGTTTAAATCCATTGCGGCACAACGTGGCATTCAATTCAGTGTACATGATGCGCAGTTCTGGATTGATACCGATCCACAGTGGATTCGCCGGATTATCCAGAACTTTGTCAGTAATGCGCTGCGTTATACCGCCAAAGGTAAAGTGATGGTCGGGGTCTTACGCTCCAGTACCAAACCGAATCATATCCGCATTGGCGTCTGGGATACCGGACCGGGGATTGCCGAAGAACAACGTATCAAGCTGTTTCAGGAGTTTGAACGTTGCGGCCATACCTCTCCATGGGGTGAACAGGGCCTTGGACTGGGTCTGGCCATCGTACAACGCATGACCAGCATGCTGGATTATCCTGTGCATGTGTATTCGGCGCTGGGCAAAGGCTCCTGTTTTATGATTGAAGTGCCTGTCATCGCAGCACCCAAAGTCGTCGCTGCACCTGTTCAGGCCGTACCACTAAAAACCAAGGCGTTTAAAATCCTGTGTCTGGATAATGATGAAACCATTCTGGAAGGGATGGCGACCTTGTTGAGCAAATGGGGTTATCAAGTCTTTAAAGCCACCGAACCAGAGCAGGCATTGAGGCTGATTCAGCAGGAAAATATTCAGGTCTGGCTGGTCGATCAGCATCTCAATCAGAACAAGATCGGTTTAGACTTTATTCTGGAACAGCGCCGCAATGATGTTCCGGTGGCGCTGATTACTGCCGATTCCGATCCAGAATTGCCACAGCGCCTGAAAGAGCTGAATATTGTATTGCTGAAAAAACCACTGAAACCTGCATCCTTACGATCATGGTTATCCGGACTGAAAATTTCTGATTCCTAAGATTGTATTGCATTCATGAATGCCCATTTTAAAGCTTAAAATGGGCATTTTTTATACTCAACTGCCACAGAAAATCACCTAGCTTGCATAAAATTTATTCTAATGTGCTAAAAGCAGCAAATATGCCGAAAATACAGCCGAATAAATTGACCAAAATGTTCATTTTCTAATTCACCATGGCAAAAAATGACCAATCTGTACCTGTACAGCAGTACACTTATTTACAATTAATTATCTATTTGTTTTAACTCATAATTAAAGGGTAATTTTCCAGCACTATAACTTTAGTCGTATTTTTTATCAGCTATGCTTGGCTCTAAAAATAGAGGAATAAGAAACGATCAGTTTCCATCTCATACATGCCTTGATTATTTGGGTAGCTGATCTTTCTGCATATCGGAGTTCTTCACATGAACATAGATCAAAACCATGGCCTGAATCAGGCCCAGCAGTTTCACCGTCAATATGGCGCCAATGCCTTATTGCCAAGTATTGACTGGGCACAGATCTTTAAATACAGCAAGCTGAATGATGCACAGTATCAGGCACTGGAAACGCTGTATCAGAGTGCAGTCCCTCTGGCACTGCAAGTCTTTGATGAATTACATTTTGATGTCTTTGAACCTTATGCTTACAAGCCGCAAGGACTGGGTCTGTTTGAACGGATTGCCGAGCAGGAAGACAAATTGCTTCAGTCTTTAGAAGCTGAAACAGCGGATCTGCCGGCGCAAACTCGTCATCAGATCTGGAGCATGTTGCTGCGTGGTGGTGCCGTCCTGGTGTTTAAGGCCTGGTTGGGTAAAGTCAAAAACGAAGACAACTGTCTGGATACCAGCCAGTTTGACGAGCTGTCTGATTTACTATTTATCAAAACCTGCCCGCATGAGCTGGCGCAGCGTTTACATGTCGATCCGAACACGCGCGATGATCACATCTTCCTGATGTATGACAATGAAGTCTATCTGGACCGTTTTAACAGTCTGGAAACGGCTGCACTCTTTGTCGATCTGGGCGTTTATGATGCGACTTTCCTGAGCCTGCGAGATGATCGCGTGGCAGAATATCTGAAATCCAAGGGTTATGTCACCGAAGATCAGATCGATGAATTGCAATGTGCTTTAAATCCGTTATTCTGCGATGATTTCACCCGCAAGCAGGATTATATTGCTTAATATGCATGCTTTTTCACTGAATTATTCAGATAAAAAAGACCTCCAGGGAGGTCTTTTTCCATGCGGATATACAGAACTTACATTTTTCGGTCTTCAATATTCAGTGCATTAATGGCCAATACCGCTTGTGTCCGGTTTTGTACGCCAAGCTTACGGAAAATTGCAGTCACATGCGCTTTAATGGTCGCTTCTGATACGTCCAGTTCATAAGCAATCTGCTTATTCAGCAAGCCTTCGGCCACCATCATCAATACCCGGAACTGTTGTGGGGTCAAAGACTGGATCCGTTCCGCCAAGGCAGTTTCATCGGCAGCACGCGGGTCAAAGTTCATGTTGGCTGGCAGATTTGGCGGCAACCAGATCTCGCCTTCCAGCACTTCGCGAATCGCTTCACCAATATGGCTTGGATGGGCAGATTTTGGAATATAGCCCATGGCACCATGCGCAATGGCACGCTGGATAATGCTGACTTCTTCATGTGCAGACACGACAATGATCGGCAGCGACGGATATTGCGCGCGGACGTGTACCAAGGCAGAAAAACCTGATGCGCCTGGCAAATTTAAATCCAGCAGCACAAGATCAGGCTCGGGGCCATTTTCTAGACGTTCATAAAATTCATTGACTGCCGCAGTTTCATGAATCTGGGCTTGTGGCAGGCTATAACGTACAGCCTGAATCAAGGCATGACGAAATAGTGGATGATCATCAACGATTAAAATATTCATAGGCAACGTGAGAGAGATCTTGGCACGGTAGACCCTATTCTAACCACACAACCCGGTTAAGGATATGCAAGACTCTACAATTTTTAAAATAATATGCAGTTTTTCTTCAAAATCACCATTTTTCGCGGTATTTCAATAATTATTTAATTCTCATCACTTTTTTATATATAACGTATTCCTAAATTAAAAAGCTTAGCTATATTCAATATAAATCTACATATCAAAAACTTATATTAAAATTAATGCTTATAAACCAGGCTTTTTTCATATATCGAAAAATCAGATAACTTTTCAGCTTTTCGTTATTTTACAGCCCGGCACTGAATCGGGATTAATAAGGACATTCCGAGATTACTCCTATTTTTCAGGTTCTAAACATGTCTAATTTTAATGCGCAAAAACCCTTAAATATTGTTGCCGTATCGGGTGGTTTAAATCATCCGTCTAAAACAGAAGCCTTGGTTCAGGCCATTATTGATGAACTGGGTGAAGCGACACCAATTCATGTACATTTTATTAAATTTAGTGAAATTGGTTCGCTCCTGGGTGGTGCGATTTATCGTAATCAATTACCGCAGCGCGTTCAGGATGATCTGGCCGCAGTCGAAGCTGCAGATGCGCTGATTGTTGGTACACCCGTATATCGCGCTTCATTTACCGGCTTGTTTAAACATTTCTTTGATTTTGTCGAGCAGACTGCACTGGTCGATGTACCGGTACTTTTAGCAGCTTCAGGTGGTAGTGACCGACATGCGCTGGTGCTCGAACATCAATTACGTCCATTATTCAGCTTCTTCCAGGCTCAGACTTTACCGATTGGCGTGTATGCGACTGATCGTGATTTCACTCCTGAATATACCATTCACAGTGAATTGCTCCGCGATCGTATTACCCTGGCAGTAGCACGTGCCCTGCCTATTCTGGAATGGGCACCGGCCAAAGGACAACGTGCCGAAGTCATTAAAGCAAAAACCCAACAGGCCAACCAGAACTTGAGCATCAATAAACAAATCGAACAAGAAGAAGTGTTGCCCTCTGCGGCTGTACCAAGTCTGGATGCAGCAGAATCCCGCTTGCACAGTAAAAAATCAGCGCAAACGCAAGTTGCTTGATCAGCGATTTTCACTTCGAGGGTTGAAATATGTCACAACAGCAAATACAGCAAGACATCAAATTTGCGTATTGGGTTCCGAATGTCAGTGGCGGTTTTGTCGTCAGTACCATCGAACAGCGTACCGACTGGAGCTATGAATATAACGTGCGTCTGGCACAAGCAGCAGAAAAAAGCGGTTTTGAATATGGCCTGACCCAGATTCGTTTTGCGTCAAGCTATGGTGCAGAAAACCAGCATGAATCTGTCAGCTTCAGTCATGCCTTGCTCGCACAAACCAGCAAGATCAAGTTAATTGCAGCAATTTTACCCGGGCCGTGGAAACCTGCGCTTGCGGCAAAACAATTGGCCAGCATTAACCAGCTCAGCAATGGCCGGATTGCAATTAACGTGGTCAGTGGCTGGTTCCGGGGCGAGTTTGATGCGATTGGTGAAGAATGGCCAGAGCATGACCAGCGTTATGCCCGTTCAGAAGAGTTTATTCGCAGTTTGCGCGGAATCTGGAATACGGATCACTTTAATTTTGATGGCAAGTTCTATCAATTTAAAGACTATACCTTACGCCCACAACCGCTCCCGGATAAACCGGTCGAGATTTTTCAGGGTGGCAGTTCACGTGCGGCGCGCGATATGGCTTCACGTGTTTCAGACTGGTATTTCACCAATGGCAACACCCCTGAAGAGCTGAAAAAACAGATTGATGATATTCGCGAAAAAGCCCGGGCCAATAATCACACTGTAAAAATTGGGGTCAATGCCTTTATCATCGCACGTGATACTGAAGAACAAGCCAAAGCGGTGTTACAGGAAATTATTGATAAGGCCAATATCAAAGCAGTGAAAAATTTTGCTGAAGCGACACGTGAAGCCGGTGCCTCGACAACTGAAGGCGAAGGCAACTGGGCAAAATCAAGTTTTGAAGATTTAGTCCAGTATAACGACGGTTTCAAGACCAATTTAATTGGCACACCGCAGCAAATTGCTGAACGTATTGTAGTTTTAAAAAATATTGGAGTCGATCTGGTGCTTTCCGGTTTCTTGCACTGTGTTGAAGAAGTCGAATATTTTGGAGAAAAGGTGTTGCCATTGGTGCGTGAGCTAGAAGCACAATAACAGCAGGTTGTGCAGGCTAAATCTGCTTAAATCTAAGTGGTGCTTATGCCCAAATATTATAATAATGACGGCACATTCTCTATTTCCCCCTCAAGGCTCGGCTTGAGGGTTTTTTTATCCGGACAGAAACCAAGCAGTCCAGTAAAGCGCTAGCCGGATTTAGCTTTCCTGCCTACAATGGGATGCAATTGCAAGAATAGACGTTTTAACTATGTATACCGGTATTGTTCAAGGCCTGGAACAGGTCATCGAGATTCGCAAAGGCGATGGTTTTATTACCCTATTGGTCAGTGATCAGCACGGCTTTTTTGCAGATGTGTTTATTGGCGCCAGTGTGGCAGTAAATGGTGTCTGTCTCACGGTGACCACGATTGACCGGGCGCAGAAACAGATTCATTTTGATATTTCCAATGTCACCTTGGCGCTTACCACCTTGAAAGCCTTAAAAATTGGTGATGAAGTGAATATTGAACGCTCTGCCAAAGTCGGTGCAGAAAACGGTGGACATAATCTGTATGGTCATATTGAAGGCAGGGCTAAGGTCATCCAGGTTGAAGCTCGCGGTGAAACCCTGCATATCGATTTACAGATTCCAGAGGGTAATATCAAGTACTTCTTCCTAAAAGGCTTTATTGGGCTAAATGGCTGCAGCCTGACCGTGAACCGTGTCGATCGTGCCCACAGTGAAATTTCGATTGACCTGATTCCAGAAACCTTGCGTCTGACCACCTGGAAGCACATCCAGGTGGGCGATACAGTGAATTATGAAATTGACCAGATGACCCGTACTTTGGTGGATACTCTGGAAAATATTTATCAAGCCAAAGCTTAATGGTATAAAGAGACTGGTACGTGCAAAAATCAGTCTCCTATCATATTAATATTTTAATACTATTCCATCGGTAGCAGATTGCCTAAAATGCAGGCTAACTCCCTGATTTAAGAAAGTACCATGCATCTGATCTGGTTTCGCCAAGACCTTCGAATTCAAGACCATGCCGCTTTGTGGCATGCCACTCAACAAGGCCCCTGTGTGGCTTTGGTGGTGCTTTCTCCTGAGCAATGGCAGTTACATCAAGATGCGCCGATCAAAATCGATTTTTATCTGCGACGGCTACAGGTTTTCAAACAGCAACTAGAACAACTGAATATTCCTTTAATTGTGCGAGAAGTCGGCTTGTGGCGTAATCTTGCTGATGAGATGTTAGCACTCTGCCAAAACTTGCAGATTGATAGCGTGCATGCACATATTGAAGTTGGGGTCAATGAACTACAGCGTGATTTCAAGGTTCAGCAACGACTGGAACAGCAGCAGATTCGGGTCGAGCTGTATCATGATCGTACCCTCTTTCCATTGGCGAGTATCCGCAATCAGTCCAATCAACCCTATCAAGTCTATAGTGCCTTTAAGAAAAAATGCTATGAGCGGCTGATTCTCGATGTGCCTTCTGCTTATCCTGTGATTGCGTCTCAGGACTTGCTCGAATTGCCTGCAGAGCTGACACATTTTGATCTGGAAAAGTTTGCGGGTCGCTATTCAATAGAAAATTCTGAAAAACTTTGGCCCGTAGATGAAACTCATGCCCTACAGATGCTGGATGATTTTATCAAAGACCGCTTAAGCAGCTATCAAACAGATCGTGATATTCCAGCGCTTAATGGCACCAGTCAACTCTCGCCTTATTTAAATATCGGCATTCTCTCGATCCGCCAGTGCATTCAGGCGCTGTTTAAACAACATCATGGCTATTTCCAGATCGATGATCTCGGTCAACAAACCTGGCTGGATGAACTGCTGTGGCGTGAGTTTTATCAGCATACCCTGTTCGATTTTCCCCGCGTTTCCAGACATCGCCCGTTTAAAGAAAATACCGATAAAATCCAGTGGCGGCATGCACCTGAAGATTTGGCAGCCTGGCAACAGGGCCAAACCGGGATCCCGATTGTAGATGCCGGGATGCGGCAGCTACTGGCCACCGGCTGGATGCATAATCGGGTGCGCATGATTACCGCAATGTTCCTGTGCAAAAACCTGCTGATCGATTGGCGTTTGGGAGAAAGCTGGTTCATGCAGCAGCTGATTGATGGTGATCTGGCAGCCAATAATGGCGGATGGCAATGGTGTGCTTCGACGGGTATGGATGCGGTGCCTTATTTCCGGATTTTCAATCCGGTCAGCCAGTCACAGAAGTTCGACCCGAATGGGGATTATATCCGTCAGTGGGTGCCTGAACTGGCGCATCTGGATGCCAAAAGCATTCATGAACCCTACGCCAAAAACCCTGACCGTGAACTGGACTATCCAAAACCGCTTGTGGATTTAAAATCTTCCCGTGTCCGGGCAATCGAGGCTTTTAAGCAGCTTTAAAAAAGACCCGTCATCTTAAAAATAATAAAACAGCTTCTCATATAGAGGCTGTTTTATTATTAGGATCAGGAATAAAAACTTGGATCAGGCACTTTTCCGGTCAGCACCCATTCCCCCACTTCCTGATATTTATAATCCACCGGATCATGCAAGGTTTGAGTCCGAACATTACGCCAGAACCGGTCCAGATTCAGTTGCGCAGTCGTTGCCCGTGCACCCATGACCTGAAAAATATTCTGGGTGATATATAAAGAGCTATTGGTCGCGGCAATTTTGGCGGTGGCAATCGCAATCGAGACTTCACCACGCTGCTCGGCAGTCAGATCAGGGCCGATATTCCAAGCTTTCTGCAAGGTCTGAATGGCTTGATCTGCCAATAAACGCACGCTTTCCAGCTGCACATAAAACTCGGCAAAATGCTTTTGGGTAAAAGGATCATTCACTGCATGTTCAGCCAAGGATTTTGACCAGGCTTTTTGGGTTTGTACGGTCTGTTTGGCAACTTCAAAAGCCCCTTCGGCGACACCGAGAAACATATGCACAAATATCAGCTGCGCAATCAATGGACGTAAACTGGAATACGGCGTACTCAGTGGCCCCGGATTGAGCAGCAATTCATCCCGGTGAATGTTGACCTGTTCAAAATGACTGGTGCCGCTGTCAGTCTGGCGCTGGCCCATATTGTTCCAGTCGCCTAGAAAGCTCACACCCTGTCGCTGGGTAGGAATCACGCCAATCAGCAATTTTCCTGCTTCGTTATAACCTGAACACAGCAACATATCCGAATCGATCGAACCAGAACAAAAGCTTTTATCACCATGGAAAATATATTCATGCTCTGAGACTTGAGTTGCCGTGGTACGACGATCCAGCGGATTGAGAGTATTGCCCCAGAACAAATTATTTTGCGCAGTCTGTGCAAACCATTTGCCATATTGCTCGGGTTGGGAAAATAGCTGTACGGTGGCAATCAATAAATGATGAAATCCATAAATATGCGCCAGAGAGCTATCGACCTGCGCCAGGGTCTGAATGGTTTTAAAAATTGTCCGCCAGTCTGCACCCTGTCCACCATAGGCAACAGGAATAGACAAGCCGAGCAGACCACTGTTACGGATCAGGTCTCGTTCATGCTTGGGATTACCGCCCTGCTTGTCTCGCACTGCGGCAGTTTGGGCAAATTGTTCTGCCAGTTTCTGGGCAATATCGACAGGAGATTGATCTAAATATGGTGATCGTACATTCATTATTTTAACTCATGTTCAGCATGTGGGCAGCTTAGCAGATCAAGACGTTGCGCTATATTCGAAAGCATGCAGAGCTTATTCCTGATCTAAAAATACCGGCTGCGTGCAGCCGGTATTTTGCTTGTGGACTTTAGCTATTTAACGAGGATTGGCTTGTACTTCTGCAATCAGATGATCCACCACTTGTGGTTCAGCCAATGTCGAGGTATCGCCCAGGCTATCCAGCTCATTGGCTGCAATCTTTCTCAAGATCCGGCGCATGATTTTCCCTGAACGGGTTTTGGGCAAAGCGGGTGCCCAGTACAGTGCATCGGGTGTCGCCACTGGCCCCAAAATCTTGCGCACCCAGCTCACCAGTTCAGCACGCAATTCATCTGAACTGGTCACGTCGGCCTGTAAGGTGACAAAGGCACAAATTCCCTGCCCTTTAATGTCATGCGGCATACCCACCACAGCAGCCTCAGCCACTGCTTCATGGGCCACCAACGCACTTTCAACTTCAGCTGTGCCTAAACGGTGTCCGGACACATTCAGCACATCATCGACCCGGCCAGTAATCCAGTAATAACCGTCTTTATCGCGACGCGCGCCATCTCCGGTAAAATAAGTACCCGGATAAGTCGAGAAATAGGCTTCGATAAAACGTTCCGGATCACCCCAGATGGTTCGCATCTGGCCCGGCCAGGAATCTTTAATCACCAGATTGCCTTCAGCTTCGCCTTCCAGCTCCTTGCCATCTGCATCGACAATCGCAGGTTGTACCCCAAAGAAAGGCCGTGTTGCAGAACCCGGTTTCAAATCAGTCGCGCCTGGCAATGGCGTAATCATAAAACCGCCGGTTTCCGTCTGCCACCAGGTATCAATGACGGGACAGCGACTTTCACCGACCACGGTGTAATACCAGTTCCAGGCTTCAGGATTGATCGGCTCACCCACCGAACCTAAAATTCTCAGGCTGCTGCGGTCACTTTCCCGCACAAAGGCATCGCCTTCACGCATCATGGCGCGGATGGCTGTCGGTGCGGTATAGAGAATGGTGACGTTATGCTTATCGACAATGTGTCCGGTACGCGCCCAGCTCGGATACTGCGGAACACCCTCGAACATAAGAGTCGTGGTGCCATTCGACAGGGGGCCATACAGCACATAGGAATGTCCGGTAATCCAGCCGACATCTGCGGTACACCAAAAGATATCATCCTGTTTGATGTCAAACACTTCGCGGAAACTGCAATTCACATAAGTCAAATAACCGCCCGTGGTATGCATCACGCCCTTGGGCTTGCCGGTCGAACCTGAGGTATACAGGATAAATAGCGGATCTTCGGCATTCATCGGTTCCGGTGGGCAAATGTCATTCACCGACATGATTTCCATGTGATACCACAGGTCGCGCCCCTCTTGCATTTCAATCGGGTTGCCGGTGCGATGCACCACTATTACATTTTGAATGGAGTCTGTACCAGCCAGTTTCAGGGCTTCATCAACATTGGCTTTCAGCGGAATCGGTTTCCCGCCGCGCATACCGGAATCGGCCGTAATCACCATTTTGGCCTGACAGTCTTCAATCCGGCTGGCCAGAGAATCCGGTGAAAACCCACCAAATACCACGCAATGCACCGCCCCGATGCGCGCGCAGGCCAGCATGGCAATCGCGGCTTCAGAGACCATGGGCATGTACAGCATCACCCGGTCGCCTTTAGCAATGCCATTTTTTTTCAGCACATTGGCGAAACGGCAGGTTTCGTCATGCAACTCGGCAAAAGAAATAATCTTGTGCCGTGAAGGATGATCCCCTTCCCAGATAATGGCCGGCTTATAGGGATGTTCTTTCAGATGACGGTCCAGACAGTTGGCGCTGACATTGAGCTGACCATCAGCAAACCATTCAATTTTAAAATTGTCGGGATCGAAACTGGTATTTTTGACTTGGGTAAAAGGCTTGATCCAGTCCAGACGTTGTGCCTGTTCTGTCCAGAATGCTTCTGGCTGCTCGATGGAATGTTGATAACGTTCGAAATACTGGTCTTCAAGCGTGCGTGCTGTTTTTTTAAAATCTTCGGGTACTGGATAGATCTCTTGCATATGTCACTTCCTTGATTTTGTTCTATCTCATCACGAGAGGTTAATGCTGTGTCGTTGATTGTTTTTTATGCATAACGGCAGTATGGCCTGCTTATTTCGAATCCGGCAATCCTGCTTTCGTCGTAGATTATTTATTCAAATTCAAACAAAATAAAGCACAACTTACAGTACAGAATATTCTGCATAACTGTGTATGATCTGTAGCAATGCCCTTTAAAAAATAGAATTTAGCTCTCGCTCTTATTTCGTCTTGTTCAGTTCAGGATCATATTTATGAAATCGCCAGAATCTCCCTATTTCACCCCTCCCGCTTTAGTGGCAACGGATCATCCCTTGTCGATAAAAGGCCGTTTCGGGCGTCTGAGTTTTATTGCGTGGTCAGCATTTCTACATTTCATCTTCCTGTTTAGCAGTATTGCGCTGGGCTTAAGTATTGATATTGTGAATATTGCAGTCCATTCAATGGATTCTAACTGGCTGCTTTCACTACAAGGCTTGGCCGGTATCGGCGTGCTGATCATGATTCTGGTCTATGCCTATTTCGCTTTAGTGGTGACCGTTCGCCGTTTGCATGACATGAACCGCAGTGGCTGGTGGGCGCTGCTGCTGTTGCTGCCCTTGGTGAACATTTTTGTATGGCTTTATATCGTTTTTGGTTCGGGAGATCGCGGCATAAATGACTACGGTCCTGCGCGGATGACCCTGCTCTGGGAAAAGATGCTGGCCTGGCTGATGATTGTCCTGATACTACTGAGCCTATCTGGGTCGCTGGCTTTATTGGGTTATATGAGCGGTGGAGAACAGCCACATATCCCGCCTGAGATCATGCAAAAAACCACACAATATTTTTAACAGCCGTCTGCTTATTTTTAGGAAATATCCATTCCTGGCGGATAGCGCTTCTTAATTTTTTGCTCAACATCAGGCAAAATAGGCAAAATTTAAATGATGGAATTTTTGTGGCAGAGCAAAATAATACCTTAAGCCAGGTCACTGAGGGCACCACGGAGTTGTTGCATCAGGCAACTGAAAAAACCACCCAGACCGTGATTGAACATACTGCCAAGTACAACGATGCCTATAGCACCATTGACAAGATCATGGAAGGTTTCTGGGAGCGCGTGCCTTATTTCGGTATTGCGCTGGTGGTCATTGTCATTTTCTGGCTATTGTCAAAACTGTTTAAGTTTTTTGTGCGCAAAACCTTAGAGAACCGCTCTTATACCCGCCAGAATCTGGTATTGGTCCTGAACCGTGTCGGCAGTACCTTTATTATTTTCTTTGGTGTTTTGATTGGTCTGGTCATTGCCGTGCCTGGCTTTACCCCGGGTCAGCTCATGAGTGCCCTCGGGATTGGTTCAGTCGCCATTGGTTTTGCCTTCAAGGATATTTTCCAGAACCTGCTTTCTGGTGTGCTGATTTTACTCGGTGAACCATTCAAGATTGGCGATGATATTATCGTCAATGGCATGGAAGGCACAGTCGAAGATATCCAGATTCGTGCGACTTTTTTGCGTTCACCGGATGGCCGCCGTATCGTGATTCCCAATGCCACGGTCTATACCAGTGCCGTGACGGTAAACACGGCCTATACCCGCCGTCGCTGTGAGTTTGTAGTGGGCATTGGCTATGAAGATGATATCCAGAAAGCCAAAGACCTGATTACCGCCATTTTAGATAAAGACCCGACCATCCTCAGTCAGCCGGGCTTTAGTGTCAATGTCACGGCGCTGGCTGATTTTTCCATTACCTTAAAAGCGCTCTGGTGGGTCGATACCACTGAGACAGGCACAGGAACCTCAATCAGTGCGGTGCAGGAACGCGTGATTCAGGCGTTTGCCGAACATCATATTTCAATTCCTTATCCGGTACAGGAAGTCAAAGTCTATCGCGGCGAAGGCAATGAAGATGCCTCAGCTCGTGCTAAACAGACGACCTAGGACATAGGGAATCACGGTTTCAGTGCGGAGAATACGGTTGCCCAGACTCACAGCCTGACAGCCGTTTTTAACCAGTAAATCTACTTCATACGGAATGAATCCGCCTTCCGGGCCGATGATCATCGTACAAGGATGCGGAATCGCAAAAGGCATGGATTGTTTGGCATAAGGATGTGCCACATAAGCGGGTCGGTCAGCCGTAATCAAGCCTGGCAAAATATCTTCAACAAAAGGTTTAAAACGTTTATACAGCTCGATTTTCGGAGCTATTGTATCCCCGGCCTGTTCCAGTCCCAGCTCGATATAATGATTTAACTGCTGTAAAAATGGGGTTTGCCAGTAGCTTTTATCGACGCGATAACTATGCAGTAAAATGATTTTTTCCACGCCCAAAGTGACACTGTCCATGATCAGACGGCGCAGCACTTTCGGCCGTGGCAAGGCCACAATTAAAGTTACGGGTAATTTTTTTGGAATAGCATCTTCTTGAAGCGGTTTTAGTCGCACTGCTTTTTCAGAAATCTCGACAATCTCGGTGAGATAGCGCTGACCTTCCAGTACTCCCACTTTTAAGGTATCTCCAACTTGAATCTGCACATGCTGCTGTAAATGTTCCAGTTGACGTTTCGATGAAATCGTCCAGAGATCCGATTGTGTTTGTCGATGGTCAAGAAGGACAATATTCATAGAAGATTTTATACCGAAGAACTGTTGAATGACCTCTATCCGCTAGAGGGTGGCGACATGGATGTCGCGCGTATCCCTGAGGGATAAGGACATCCCTTCAGTGATACAAAAGATTTTTGCTACTTTTCATCTTTGAAAAGTAGGCTAGATAAGCCAGCTTAGAAATATTGAAAAAACTTCAATCCACACAGCCTAACGACGGCATCCTTGCCGTCTTGGTAAATCCAATATCTGTTACTTATCAATATCAATTAAAGATACTGATCAATCACCTGAATATGCTTGGCAAGCGATCCCGTATTTAACTGCATAATTCTCTGCGCTGCTGTATTTAAACGTTGTGCCTTGATTTGATCTTGCAAAAGTTCCAGCAATACCTCTGCCGCCTGCTGCGCATCCTGCACAACTTCTACTGCATCTGCTTGAACGAATTCATCGACAATGGTCTGAAAATTAAAATAGTTTTTGCCTAAAACAGTCGGTACATTCAAGGCAATCGGCTCCAGAATATTATGCCCACCACCCGGCTCATTCAGCGAGCCACCAACATAACAGGCTTGACTCAAAGCATACCAGAGCCACATTTCCCCCATCGAGTCCGCCAGATAAACCTGGGTATCTGCTTCAATGTTCTGGGCCAAACTACGGCGCTGAGTTATTAAATTTAAACTCTGTGCAGCCTGAAACACCTCATCAAAACGTTCCGGATGACGGGGTACGACGATACATAAAAGTTTTGGGTTGCTATCTAAAGCCGATTTTAAAGCGCTTAGAATTTCTTTTTCTTCAGGCGCATGGGTACTGGCCAGTATCATAATTTTGCGACCTGCCAGTTGCCATGCTTGCTTCAAGTTTGCAGCATGTTCTACAAAACTTTGTGGTGCAGTAATATCAAATTTGATATTGCCCAAAACCTGGGTTTTTTCGGCGGTGATTCCCAACTCGATATAACGCTGCTGGGTGGCAGTATCCTGTGCCAAAAGCTGACTTAACTGCTGTAGCATGCTCCGGGTCAGACCTTTAACCCTGGCATAGCCCTTGGCTGACTTTTCCGAAAGACGCGCATTCAATAATATACTGGGCACATCAAACTCTGGTGCCTGATCCAGCAGATTCGGCCAAAGCTCGGTTTCCATCAGCAATAATAGTTTTGGCTGATACTGCTGATAAAAATCACCAATCAGTACTTTCTGATCAGCAGGTAAATAGACCGCTTGAAATAAATCCAGATAAGGTGCTTTTAAAAAAAGTGATTTGGCCCGTGCCTGACCGGTTTTGGTGGTATTGGTGACCAGCACCGGATGACCCGATTTTAAATAATGTTCGATGAGAGGCTGGGCAGCATTGGTCTCACCGACCGAGACCACATGAAACCAGATGGCATGCAGATTTTTGGGCGGCTGAAATGGGCCGAAACGTTCTGTCAGTTCTTGTTGTAATTGTTCAGGATCGGTCGCACGTTTACGAATACGCGATTGATATAAGGGTTTAATCAGAGCTAACGCTGCGTTATACCAAAATGGAGTAGCCAAATGCGCCTCGAAACAGATTCAATCGACAAAATATAACAGAGCCACATCGACATGTTAATCGATGTGGCTCATTTTTAGATTATTCTACAGTAGTTAAAGCGTCTGCTTCAGCCAATGTCGGATAATCAATATAGCCTTCTGCGACATTGGTTCCGATCATATTTTCCAACTTTAGTTCATTTAGCGGTGCATCTTCGAGTAGGCGCTCGTATAAATCCGGATTGGCAATATAAGCCTTACCAAAAGCTACCGCATCTGCTTTGCCTGAAGCCAGCAATTCAATCGCATCGTCACGACTTAAACGCATATTGGCCATATACGGCACGCCGTTTGAACGCTGTTTCATATACTCCGAGATACTGTCTTCCGCCAGATATTCACGGGTAAAGAAGAACGCGATCTGGCGCTTGCCCAACTGTTCCATCACATAACCAAAGGTTTCACGTGGATCATTGTCGCCCATATCGTGTTCATCGCCACGCGGTGCCAAATGAATTCCGACACGGCCTGCACCCCAGACATCAATCAGTGCATCCATGACTTCCAGCAGGAAACGGGCACGGTTTTCGACTGAACCACCGTATTCATCTTCACGCTGGTTGGTCTTGGTTTGCAGGAACTGGTCAATCAGATAACCATTGGCGGCATGCAGTTCAACCCCATCAAAACCGGCAGCTTTGGCGCAAATTGCCGCCTGTTTATATTGTTCGGTAATGGCATGAATTTCTGAAATTTCCAGCGCACGCGGCAACACATAAGGACGTTTTGGACGCAATAAACTGACATGACCGGCCTGTTGTACACTGCTCGCCGATACTGGCGTTTCACCATTTAACAGTTCTGGATCAGACACACGACCCACATGCCACAGCTGCGCCACAATCAGGCCACCTTTGTCATGCACCGCTTGAGTCACCTGCTGCCAGCCTGCTACCTGCGCATCAGTAAAGAGACCAGGAGTATTGCGGTAACCATTGGCTTCTTCAGAAATCACCGTGGCTTCAGAAATGATTAAACCGGCACTTGCACGTTGTACATAGTATTCGGCCATCATTGGCGTTGGTACGCGGTCGTCAGTTGCACGACTACGCGTAAGCGGCGCCATGATGACACGGTTTTTAAGTTCTAACGCGCCAAGCGTTAAAGGAGAATTTAATTCAGCCATCGGTACTCCCACCTGTTGGATTAAAGGTGTTGTTGCATATAGTCGATATATTGCTGAATCAAAGCTTCATTACGCGAGAAATAAGACCATTGTCCATGCTTGGTCGCGGTGATTAAACCGGCCTGCTGCAAGACAGACAAATGATTGGACATGGTGGACTGAGAGACTTGTCCTAACTTTTCAATCTGCCCTGCACAGACCCCACGTTGAAAGCCGCCACACTCTTCCACAGACAGATATTGTTCTGGCGATTTCAACCATTCCAGAATCTGCCGGCGTATCGGATTGGCTAAAGCTTTAAAAATTAGATCAAGATCCATAGGTACATCACAATCTGTGGCGTAAAAAAACTTGTTTCAGCATCTAAACCGATTATATCGCATTTTATCGATTTATATATCGATAAATTTAGATATAAGAGTCACAGTCTGTACTAACTTGGTTACGCCAACTATTTAAACGACTTCTTACAAGCCCTGTTTCAAGCTTGCTTCGATAAATTTATCCAGATCGCCATCCAGAACCGCGCCGGTATTGGAACTTTCGACACTGGTACGTAAGTCTTTAATACGTGAATCATCCAGAACGTATGAACGAATCTGGCTTCCCCAGCCGATATCAGACTTGGTATCTTCCAGCGCTTTTGCAGCATCATTACGAATTTGCATTTCACGTTCATAAAGTTTGGCGCGTAACTGCTTCCAGGCATGGTCGCGGTTGGCATGCTGTGAACGCTGGTTCTGACAGGCCACTACAATCCCGGTCGGTGCATGCGTTAAACGAACCGCAGAATCCGTTTTGTTAATATGCTGACCACCGGCACCCGATGCACGATAGGTATCGGTACGCACATCTGCCGGATTAATTTCGATCTCAATATTGTCATCGACTTCAGGCGAAACAAACACAGCCGAGAATGAGGTATGACGACGGTTGCCCGAGTCAAATGGCGATTTACGCACTAAACGATGTACGCCTGACTCGGTACGTAACCAGCCATAGGCATATTCACCGTCTACACGAATCGTCGCTGATTTAAGCCCTGCGACATCGCCGTCCGATTCTTCCATGATTTCTGCTTTAAAGCCATGGCGTTCAATCCAGCGCAGGTACATCCGCATGAGCATCGATGCCCAGTCCTGCGCTTCAGTACCACCCGAACCGGCCTGAATTTCTAAATAACAAGGATTAGGATCCATCGGATTGTTGAACATACGACGGAATTCAAGTTTAGCCAGTTCTTCTTCAGCTGTAGTCAGTTCAGCCTGTACATCTTCCAGTAAGCCTTCATCATCCGCTTCCACTGCCAGATCAAGCAAGGCCTGCGCATCTTCAAGCTGTGTGGTCAAACCATCCAGCACATTTAATACGTTCTCAAGTTCGCCTTTTTCTTTGGCCATGGCCTGGGCACGACTCTGGTCATTCCAGATGGTGGGATCTTCTAATTCACGCAGGACTTCTTCTAAACGCTCTTTTTTCAGATCGTAGTCAAAGATACCCCCGTAGTGTTTGACCACGTTCGTTTAAGTCTTTTAATTGGTTTAGATACGGATTAATTTCCACGTGAATTACTCTCAATCAAAATTAGGCACAAATTATTTAGCCCGAGATTATAGCACAGTCTATTTCTGCTATTTTAGTGTGATCTATCCGGTGCAAAGCTCGAATGTCATCACAATTTAGCGCTCTATTTTCGACAGGTAAATTTGACGACTCAATTGGCTATTAAGGGTCTTTTTGCTCTGGAGCCTGATTGGATTTAAGGTCTGGAATTTACCGTCAAAAGATACTTTTCCAATTGATTTCAGGTTTGGAAAAATCTCACTAAATTGAATAAAAAATTAGCAAATTCAATACATTCCACAATATCTACACAGTTTTAATAAAACACTACATTATAAATTTAATTTTATTATTCAGTTACTTATTTGGTAAATGTTACATAAGATTACGCTATTCACATTACTGTAACTTTCCTTTGATTGACGATCTTTGGAATTGCTCTAGACTGAAAGTTGTAACAAAAAGTGTAATGTTTTTAACTAAAGATTTGAGGGGTAGTAACCATGAAAAAATTAGCGATTGCTTCGGCACTACTTTCAGCGATGGCTTTGACTGGTACAGCAGCACATGCCTACCAAACGGAAATCGGTGCATCAGCAGGAGTAGTTGATCAAGATGTCGGCGGAACTAACGGTTCTTTCGGTGTTGATGGTACATATTACTTCAATCCAGTTCAAACACGTAATGCCCCATTAGCAGAAGCAGCATTCCTTGATCGTGCCAGCAATGTAAGTGCTCAATATCAGTATGATGAAGTTGGTAATAATGACCGTCATCGTTACGGCGTAGGTGCTGAATACTTTGTACCAAATTCAGATTTCTACCTAAGCGGTAATATTGGTCGTGATGATTATGAAAACTTTGATGAAACCGTTTATGGCGCTGAAATCGGTTACCTTCCAGCACCGGGCCTATTAATTGCTGCCGGTTTAAAAGGTTATGATAATGACTATGATGACGGCGTAGATCCAACATTACGTGCTAAATATGTGACTACACTTAGTAATGGTAAAGATATCAACCTGGAAGCTGGCGCAGGCTTTGGTGATCTAGATGAATACAATCTGGCAGCAGACTACTTTATCGATAAGACACTCAGTGTTGGTGTAGATTACGCAAGTAAAGATCTTGGCCCTACAGATACCAATGAGTTCGGGATCAGTGCTCGTAAATTCATTAACCAGCAAGTGAGCCTGGAAGGTCGAGTTGGTTTTGGTGAAGTAGGCAACAATGATTACAACAAATTTGGTGTAGCAGCGAAATACCGCTTCTAATCTAAAACCACAGATTAGCCATTTATAAAAAAACCCATCCTCGGATGGGTTTTTTTATTGCACTTTTAATCAGCATTTAGGTATTTTTTGCACATTGACTGGGCGAATATAAACTGTACAATTTGTTACAACTGTTAATAATACAGTCATATTTTTATAACAAAGAGAGAAAATCTAAATGTTTAAGAAACTTGCTCTTGCTACAGCACTTCTTGCTGGCCTGGGAACTGCACATGCTTACCAAACTGAAGTTGGGGCTTCTATTGATCTTATTGATCGTGACCAAGGTGGTTCAGATGTAGGTTTTGCTATCGATGGGACTTACTACTTCAACTCGGTCCAAGTCAAAAATTCGCCTCTAAATGAAGCTGCATTCTTAAACCGTGCCAGCAATGTAAATGGTGCATTAAGCTATCAAGATGATTCAGACACGTTTGGCATTGATGCAGGTATTGAATACTTTGTTCCAAATTCCGATTTCTACCTAAGTGCTGATATATCTCATTCTGATAACGATTTCGGGGATCAAACAGGTTATACCGCTGAAGTTGGTTATTTACCTGTACCCGGCTTATTAGTCGCGCTTGGTCTTGTTGGTATCTCTCAAGATGATGCAGATGATGAAATTGACCCAACTTTACGTGCTAAATATGTGACTCAAGTCGGCCAATACGACATGAATTTTGAAGGTGGTGCAAGCTTCGGTGATATCGATGCATATAATTTAGGTGCAGACCTATACCTCGACAAAACTTTCAGTGTTGGCTTAGGATTCTCTGACTCAGATCTAGAAGGTAAGGATGTTTTTACTATTCGTGCCAAGAAATTCTTTAACCAACAAGTTAGCTTAGAAGGCTCAATTGATTTTGGTGACAATACTGATATCTTCGGTGTACGTGGTGCATACCGCTTCTAGTCATTCCGATTAAAAGTCAAAAAACCGCTCACTTGAGCGGTTTTTTATGGCCTATTGTTCTAAATGGATAATCCGCATCTGCAAGCTGACATTACCATTAAAGACATTTTTATCCAGCTCATAGACCAAACGCGTATCTTTCATCGGGTCAAATTCATATTTATCCGCTGCATTGAAGGCGATCGCATCAATCACCTGCCCATTTTCCAACGCCACGCGTAATTTAAGATGTACATCTTTGAGCCAACGATAGTCCATAATCTTGAAGATCCCTTCAAAAATAGGTGGAGGGAATTTTTGCCCCCACGGACTTAAATGTTGCAGGATATCGACTGTTTCGATCTGGAAAGCCGAAGCGGATAGCTCCCCATCCGTCCATAAAGTCGCAGTGAATAAATCCGCGTCCATCGTAGCAATCAGTGCTTCAAAGACCTGCTTAAATTCAGCAAAATTTTCTTTTTTCAGGGTTAAACCCGCTGCTGCTGCATGCCCGCCAAAATGACTGACTAAATGTGGATATTGCTCCGCCACCTGTTCAATCGCATCACGGATATGAATCCCTTCAATCGAACGCGCCGAACCCTTGATATGTCTCCCATCTTCATCTGCGGCAAAGACAATACTCGGACGATGAAACTGCTCTTTTAAACGCCCCGCCACAATACCAATGACACCTTGATGCCAATGCTGTTCAAACATGATTAATGCAGCCGGCAATTCAGTTTCGTCTAGCTGGATTTTCTCAAGTTCGTTTAAAGCGTCCTGCTTGATTTTAGCTTCGACCTGACGGCGTTCAACATTCAGTTGATTCAACTGTTCGGCCAGTGGATAGGCGTTTGCCAGATCCGGCGCCAATAGACACTCGATCCCGATGTCCATGGTTTCCATCCGTCCGGCTGCATTAATTCGCGGCCCTAAGACAAAACCAAGATCTTGTGCTTTTAGACCTGCCGGATCACGTTTTGCAATATCCAGTAGCGCACTGATCCCCGCGCGGCACTGCCCTTGCTGAATCCGTTTCAAGCCCGCATCGACCAGAATCCGGTTGTTATAGTCCAGACTGGCGACATCGGCATAAGTACCGAGTGCTACCAGATCAAGATAATGAATAATTTGAGTGGTCGATTTTCCAAGTTTTTTGCGATGGGTCGACAGATTGGCCAGCACATAAAACGCCACCCCGACCCCGGCCAAGGCTTTGCTGGGGAAATCACAACCCAGCTGATTCGGATTGACCACCGCTTCGGCTTCAGGTGTCGGCTTGGTGGTCAGGTGATGATCGGTAATAATCACCTGCATACCATGATCTTGCGCCTGTTTCACTCCTGCATGGCTGGAAATACCATTGTCCACGGTAATCAGCAGATCAGGCGTGAAATTGACGAAAGCCAGATCGGCAATGGCAGCAGTCAGACCATAGCCATATTTAAAACGGTCTGGTACCAGATACTCGACATTCGCCCCCATATCACGTAGAGTCAGCACCATGAGTGCAGTACTGGTTGCACCATCGGCATCGTAATCGCCGACAATCACGATTTTCTGCCCACGATCAATTGCCTGATCGATCAACTGAATCGCATCTGTCAGGCCTTTCATGGTCGGTGCCAGCAGATGCTTTAGTTTAAGCTCAAGTTCCTGCCCGGACTCCACCCCACGACGGGCCAGAATTTCAGCCACAAATGCTGGAACACCCTGAAAATTTTCAGGACGGGTCAGAAAGGGGCGCTGTTTGATGTCAAGTTTTGGCATGATTTTTGGCATAATCAAGGCATCAAGCGTTGCAATTGCCATGCACCGTCAATTTTCTCATAGCTTAAACGATCATGCAGACGGTTCGGACGGCCCTGCCAGAATTCATAATAATCGGGTTCGAGACGATAACCGCCCCAAAACTCCGGTTTATCCAGCTGTTGCTGATTCGCCACCTGATTATGCAAATCCCAGAAACGCTGTTGCAGCTCTTCACGGCTGGCAATTACCCCACTTTGCGGGGTGCTGATATGCGCAGCAATCTGGCTGTCACGTGGGCGTTTATGATAGTAATCAGTCGACTCCTGTTCAGAAATCTTGATGACTTTACCACTCACCCGAATCTGACGTTCCTGATCCTGCCAATAGAACAATAATTCAGCATACGGATTTTCGGCCAGATCCAAACCTTTTTGGCTGTCATAATTGGTATAGAAGTCATAGCCGGCTTCAGTCGCCCCGCGCAGTAATACGGTACGCACATGCGGACGACCTTGAGCATCCGCCGTTGCCAATGACATGGCATAGGGTTCATGCAGCTTCGCTTCTAGTGCATGGTTAAACCATTGCAAGAACTGCATATGCGGATTCGGGTTGACCTGCTGTTCTTGCAGCTCGCCTTTCTGATAATTCAGGCGTAGCTCACTCAGATCTTTGATCAGATCACTCATTCTTTCTTCCTCTAAGCGGCATTGGCACGTACAGCATCAGCTAATGAATTTGCCAGTGCAGTCACTTCACTTAAATCTTCGCCTTCAACCATGACACGAATCACCGGTTCAGTGCCTGATTTACGAATCAACAAGCGGCCACGCCCTTTAAGCTGCTGTTCGGCTTTTTCAAATTCAGCGGCCAAGGCCGGTACTGAATAAGGATCAAACATGGCATCTAAACGCACATTGACCAGGACATTTGGCAACAGTTGAAAATCAGCCACCAGCTCATGCAGGGCTTTCTTCTGTTCAACCATGACTGTCAGCACTTGCAAGGCGGCAATAATCGCATCGCCGGTGGTGCTCTTGTCCAAGGTCAGAATATGCCCAGAAGGCTCGCCACCAATCGTCCAGCCGTTTTCTTCCAGACCTTGCAACACATAACGGTCGCCGACTTTGGCACGTAATAATGGCACTTGAGCTTTTTCCAGTGCCAGTTCCAGTGCCATATTGCTCATTAAGGTACCGACGATACCTGCCGGCTTTTTCGAGCTTTGCGTGGCAAGAATATACAGAATATGGTCGCCATCAATCAGCTTTCCAGACTTATCCACCAGAACTACACGGTCGGCATCGCCATCAAAAGCAACACCTAAGTCGGCCTGATGCTGGATCACGGCTTGTTGCAAGCTTTCAGGATGAGTCGAACCACAGTCTTTATTGATATTTAACCCGGTCGGTTCATTATGAATGGCAATCACACGTGCGCCCAGCTCACGGAACACAGCAGGCCCGACGTTATAGGCGGCACCATTGGCACAATCCACCACAATGGTGAGTTCATTCAAGTCCAGATGATAGGGGAAAGTCGATTTACAGAATTCAATATAGCGACCATTGGCATCTTTGACCCGGATACTTTTACCCAGGCTCGCGGTATCTTCAATGATGAAATCTTGTTCGAGTTCCTGATTGATTTCTTCTTGCAAGGCATCCGGTAATTTCTTGCCTTCCGCCGAGAAAAACTTAATACCGTTATCGAAATACGGATTATGCGAAGCAGAAATTACAATTCCCAGGCTGGCATGCAAGGCGCGGGTCAAATGGGCAATCGCCGGTGTTGGCAGTGGGCCTAAAAGATGAACATAGACGCCAGCCGCATTTAAACCTGCCTGCAAGGCGGCTTCCAGGATATAGCCAGACAAACGGGTATCTTTACCCAAAACCACCAAGGGCTTGGCTTTTTTACTATGACGCTTTAAAACCTTACCGGCTGCAAACCCCAATTTCAGGGCAAACTCAGGGGTAATCGGCAATTCGCCAAACTTTCCACGAATACCATCCGTACCAAAATAACTCATCTTTATCTCACTTCTTAGCGGATGATTGATCTCACCCATTTTTTCCCTGTGCCACACTTTACACCAAAATAAAAAAGCCGTCATTTGCATGACGGCTTTTAAAAATTTTAAATCACAGGAGATTAACCCACGCGATAGTTGGGTGCTTCTTTGGTAATGGTCACATCATGCACATGTGATTCCGACATACCGGCAGAAGTGATTTTCACAAACTTGGCATTTTGACGCAGGTCTTCAATCACGGCAGAACCGGTATAACCCATCGAAGAACGTAGGCCGCCCATCATCTGATGCACGATATTGCCCATTGGACCTTTGTACGGTACGCGACCTTCAATGCCTTCAGGAACCAGTTTCTCGGCACCGGCTTTAGAGTCCTGGAAGTAACGGTCAGCCGAACCGGTTGCACCCGCCATGGCACCCAACGAACCCATACCGCGGTAGGCTTTGTAGTAACGGCCCTGGAAGAATTCAACTTCGCCCGGTGCTTCTTCAGTACCGGCCATCAATGAACCAACCATAATGGTACTTGCACCCGCACCAATCGCTTTGGCCATATCGCCAGAGAAACGGATACCACCATCCGCGATCAAAGGAATCTGATCTTTCAGCGCATTGGCCACAGAATCGATTGCAGAAATTTGCGGCATACCAATACCGGCCACAATACGTGTGGTACAGATTGAACCCGGACCAATCCCGACTTTAACCGCATCCGCACCTGCATCAAGTAAGGCCAATGCAGCATCACCAGTTGCGATGTTACCGCCAATCACCTGAACTTGTGGATAGTTGGCTTTCACCCAACGTACGCGCTCGATCACACCCGCAGAATGACCATGTGCTGTATCGACAACAATCGCATCGACTCCAGCTTCAACCAGTGCTTCAACACGGCTTGGGGTTTCTGCACCGGTACCGACTGCAGCACCGACACGTAGACGACCTAAATCATCTTTACAGCTGTTTGGATAAAGTTCAGCTTTACGGAAATCTGTCACCGTAATCAAGCCTTTCAGCTCTTGCTGATCATTCACCACCAATACTTTTTCAATACGGTGCTGCTGTAATAAGGCTTGGATATTTTCTTTCGATTCGCCTTCGCGAACTGTTACCAGACGATCCTGACCAGTCATGATGTTGCTGACTGGCTGCTCAAGATTGGTTTCAAAGCGTGTATCGCGACCGGTGACAATACCGACCACTTTGCCATCTTTCACCACTGGTACACCACTGATATTGTTGGCTTGAGTCAAAGCAATCAATTCACGTACTGTGGTTTCAGGAGTAACTGTAATCGGGTCTTTGACCATACCCGCTTCGAATTTTTTCACACGGCGCACTTCTGCAGCCTGAACAGCGATATCCATGTTCTTGTGCAAAATACCGATACCACCGTTTTGCGCCATTGCAATTGCCATACGGGACTCAGTCACCGTATCCATCGCTGCAGACACAAGAGGAATATTCAGGTTAATGCCACGGGTCAGGCGTGTCTTTAGAGAGACATCTTTTGGGAGAACAGTAGAATAGGCAGGGAGTAATAGGACATCATCGAAGGTTAACGCGTCTTGAACGATGGTCAACATAACAGTCTCACTGGTAATTTCCGTGCACTATTATAAACAAATATCGACTTAAATTTCATTGCAATTGCAAAATTATTTTTGCATTAAAATAGTTTTGAGGGCTGGATTTTTTCCAGTGAATCAATTTGAGAAATACGACATCAGAAAAGAACTGACCACATTAGCCTGATGCTTGAACTCAATCCCGATACTTTGAAAAGCTAAAAAGCAGAGCCTAAACTCTGCTTTGGGTCGATTTAGCTGACGTATTCAAAACTGTCATCATTGTCAGCTTCATCATTTTCAATCTGAATAAAAGGCAACATATTATGTGCCAAACGGGCTTTATTGCATTGATCATCGGCGATCTGTACTTCTTTGCAGGATGAACTGCGCAGCTCATACATACCGCAACTGACCTGCTGGCCGATGGTGCCATCCAGTGCAATACAGCGTGGATTTTTTTGATTGGTTCCAGCCATACATGAATAAACTGCTGTTACAGGTTCCGTATAATGCTCAGGCATATGAATCCCTTCAGCCCAGTAAAACGAAACCCTGAAATAGGCGCAGCACGCCCCGCAGCTTAAACATGCATCTGGTGTTGGAACTTGAGATAACATTTCTTATAAGTTCTCATGATCAAAAAAAAGTTTTTTGGAGAAGAAATATAAAAAATGTTGTTTTTCTACACAAGAAAAATTTTATTTTTCTGTGAACTATTCAGGACAGGTAAAAACAGTTTCGTCCATCAGGTCGGTGCCACATTGCAGCGTTTCAATCCAGTCCAGAAACTGGGTGATCTGCTCTTTACCCATAAAAGGCGTGCCATGCTGCGGCACAATCATCTCGATATCCATGCCCCGCACCATGTTCACCCAAAGACGAATCACCTTGTTATTGCACATATAACGCTGATGAAAGCTTTTCATTTTTGGGATATGCGCCGCAAAGTTTTCCAATGGTTTGGCAGCATCATCGACCATCGATGCGCCCATATCTCCCGAAAACAGGATCTTGGCAATCGGATCATAAAACTGGAAATTGCCGACTGAATGCAGAAAATGCGCTGGTACCGCCACAATATTGGCCTTACCCAGAGGAATGATCTGACCATGATCCGGGAGCTCGACCAGCCGATCTAGCCAGTTGCCTTTCATCCGGTCACTCATAAAAGCCGAGTTTAAATGTGGCAAGAAACGCGCCCAGAGCTTGGAAGCCACCACTTTGGCATCGGTATATACCAGCCAGCGTGGCATCGAAGTAATGATGTCAGGATCCTGATGCGAAGCCATGACATAATCCAGATTGGTCAACCGGGTGTATTTATTCAGTTCCATGGTTAGCGGAACATAGGTGAGATCACCACCCGGATCGAGTACCGCCGCCCGCTCGTTATCAATGATTAAAAACTGGTTTGCCTGAACGCCTTCACCTTTGACCAGACTGGTAAAACTGATGCATTTATGTGTCCCGTTATCAAACAGGACCTGCGATGTGGTGCGTTCAAAAACCATGTATATATTCCCCGATTTAAATTTAAAAGTGCTGTTTTATACCCATATAACATATAAGTATTTAGTTGAACTTACAATCAATAAAACTGGCCATATCACACTACTTATCAAAGTTTTAAGCTTATTTTAGGCATAAAAAATCCTGAGTTTTTAGCTCAGGATTCATGCAATTATTACTGTATTTTTAAAATAAATAATATTGAAGCAGAGTGGCGACACCAATCACCAGGAAAATGGCCGCGCCAATTTTATGAATCAGGCTGATCGGCAGCCTGTTCGCCAGTTTATCTCCTAGAAATACCGCAGGTGCATTGGCCAGCATCATCCCCAAAGTGGTACCGAGCATCACCCAGAATATACTATCGAAACGTGCTGCCAGCGCGACTGTGGCAATCTGGGTTTTATCGCCAATTTCTGCCAGAAAGAACAAAATGAAGGTTGCAGCAAATACCCCGAATTTTTGCCATTTATTGATACTGGCATTTTCATCTCCGAGTTCATCCGGAATCAGCATCCAGGCCGCCATCGCAATAAAACCAATCGACACAATCCACAGCAACACTTCCGGCCCAATCACCGTGGTGATCCATTGCCCCAATACCGCAGAAAGGCCATGGTTAATCAGCGTCGCCAATAAAATAGCAACTAAAATAGGAATGGGTTTGCGAAAACGTGCGGCAAGCAGCAAAGCCAGCAGTTGGGTTTTATCACCCATTTCAGCCAGTGCCACGATTGCGGTCGACAGTAAGAATTCATACATGAGGTCTTTCTCTGGCTAGCATCCAATACCAATGACTCACCGCTCCTGCTAGCCAAAATCTGCAGAGTGGTAAATCAAAGGTCTTGCCAACAAAAGAAAGCTTCGAGAAGCTCATTTGGTTCTTTGCTATGATGACCATGTCCGGTTCAGGACAAATATGTTGACCATCACCCTTCTGCTTTGCGCAAAAGGCGGCTACTCCCCAATGAAGTGCGCCAAGTATAGAATCAAATCCATTATTTTTCAATGTGGCAAAAATAAACCCCGCCGAAGCAGGGTCTATGATTGAAATGATCTGATCAGATTAGATTAGATCAATAAAGTACGGATATCTTTAAGCAGCTTGGTCAGCTTGTTGGTGAAACGCGCAGCATCTGCACCATTAATCACACGGTGATCGTATGACAAAGACAATGGTAGCATCAAGCGTGGATCAAAACCTTCACCATTCCAGACCGGTTGCATGGTGGCAGGTGAAATTCCCAGAATTGCCACTTGCGGCCAGTTCACCAGTGGCGTAAATGCCGTACCACCAATTGAGCCCAGGCTGGTAATGGTAAAGTTCGCCCCTTGCAGATCTTTCGGCGACAATTTCTTGTCACGCGCTTTTTGACCCAAGCTTCCCAGCTCAGTGGCAATCTGTTTAATCGACTTCTGATCGGGATGACGCAATACCGGAACCGTTAAACCATCTGGCGTTGCCACCGCGATCCCCATATGGATCTCGTTACGTAGCAATACTGACTTGCCATCATCGGCCAAGTGACCAGCAAACTCGCGCTCTTCTTTCAACAAGTGCGCAACTGCTTTGATGATGAAGGCCATAATGGTCAGGCTCAGGCCTTCTTTCTTGAAGTTGCCTTTCAGCTCATTACGCCACGCTTCTAGTTCAGTAATATCGGCTGCATCAAACTGGGTCACTTGCGGAATGAAATTATTCAGCGACAACTGCGGAATAGACACTTGTTGCAAACGCGTCAAGGCTTTTTCTTCCACACCACCAAAAGCACTAAAGTCTGGCAATTTTGGTAGACCTGCGGCTTGAGCAGCAGCGGCTACAGGAGCTGCCTGTGGCGTAGTCAGGCGCGCTTTGACATACGCCTTCAGATCTTCTTTCATCACCCGAGCATTGGAACCTGAAGCCTGAACTTCTGACAATACTACGCCCAGTTCACGTGCCAGTTTACGTACAGCAGGGCCGGCATAAACTTTCGAGTTGGCAACATTCTGCTCTTTGGTCAGCTTGTCGGCATTGTCAGAGGTCGCCACCGCTGGAGTAGAAGATGCCGCAGGTGCTGCTTTGGTGGTCTCTACTGGTGCAACAGCTGCTTTCGGTGCTTCCGCTTTAGCCGCAACAGGTGCAGCCTCTGCTTGCGCTTCAGCTTGAATTGTCATCAGTGCAATGCCTTCAGAGACATTTTGACCCAGCTCAACATGAATGGCCTTGATCACCCCAGCAGTTGTGCTTGGCACTTCAACCGTGGCCTTGTCTGATTCCACCACGATGATGCTCTGGTCTTTTTCAACCGTATCACCGACAGAAACCAGAATTTCAGCCACAGCTGCTTTGTCTACACCCAGATCAGGCACCATCACTTCAACATCACCCGCAGGTGCTGCTGCAGCTTGAGCCACTGGCTCCGCTTTAGCATCTTGAACTGGCGCAGCTTCAGCTTTTGGCGCTTCTGCTGCAACAGTCGGGGTCGATCCTGAAGTTTTCACTTTCAGAATGACTACACCTTCTTTAATGGTATCGCCTTCTTTAATCTCGATGGATTCCACCGTGCCTGAAACCGTACTTGGCACTTCAACAGTCGCCTTGTCTGATTCCACCACTACGATACTTTGATCTACCTCAATTTCATCACCGACAGCGACCAAGATTTCACCTACAGTGGCTTTTTCTACGCCAATATCGGGGATTTGAACATCAACCACTTGTGAGTTTGCTTGCGCCTCAGGAGCAGCAGAAGCTTTTGGCTGATGCGAAGCCAGTTCCTGCATGATTTCCTGATCCGGCAATGAAGTCGGGGTATTTTCTGAAGTTTTTTCAGATGCATCTGCTTGCTGTGGCTCGACCACATCAGTACTGCCGTCTTCAGCTTGTAGCTCAATCAGTACCGCGCCTTCAGCGACTTCATCACCCTGACTCACCAGAATGCTTTTTACCACGCCTGCTGAAGTGCTAGGCACTTCAACAGAGGCTTTATCAGATTCAAGTAACACAATGCTGTCATCGATCGCGATCGTATCACCGACTTTGACCAGAATTTCGGCCACTGTTGCCTTGTCTACACCAATATCAGGAGTCGTAATTTGCATGCTTAGTTCTCCTCTTTGTAGTCAGCAACAGCATGTACAGATGGGGTTTCTTGAGGTGCCCAAGCCACTGGACGATCTGTATCAAGCTCGAAAGTCGAGATCGCATCTTTTACCAGACGCGCATCAACTTCACCTTCATCTGCCAGTTTTTTCAGGGTTGCCACCACAATATGGGCAGCATCAACACCGAAGTAACTACGCAAGTTGGCACGTGTATCTGAACGGCCATAACCGTCAGTACCCAATGCTACGAATGGACGGCCATCTGGAAGATAAGCACGGATCTGTTCGCTATAAGCACGCATATGATCAGTTGCAGACACCACGATACCTTCAGTACCACGGAGCTGTTTCGATACCCATGCTTCTTTCACATCTTCAGCCAGCGGATGCAAGCGGTTGTATTCTTCACATACCATACCATCACGTGCCAGTTCATTGAAGCTGGTTACGCTGTAGACATTTGAATGAATTTGATATTCTTCACGCAGAATCTTCGCCGCCTTGATCACTTCACGCAGGATTACACCTGAGCCCAGTAACTGAACAGTGGCTTTTTCATCTTCTTCCAGTAAGTACATACCACGCTTGATACCTTCTTCAACACCTTTTGGCATTTCCGGATGCTCGTAGTTTTCGTTCATCACAGTCAGGTAGTAGAACACACGTTCCTGGTTCACATACATACGTTGTAAACCATCATGCACGATCACTGCTAGTTCATAACCGAAACATGGGTCATAAGAGACACAGTTTGGAATGGTATTGGCCAAGATGTGTGAATGACCATCCTGATGCTGCAAGCCTTCACCGTTCAGTGTAGTACGACCTGCGGTTGCACCCAGCAAGAAACCTTGTGCCTGTGCATCGCCGGCTGCCCATGCAATATCACCGATACGCTGGAAACCAAACATCGAGTAGTACATGTACATCGGAATCATTGGCAGGTTATTGGTTGAATAACTTGTGCCTAAGGCCGCCCATGCACTCATCGCACCGGCTTCGTTAATCCCTTCTTGCAACATGTGTCCGTCTTTGGCTTCACGATAATGCATCAACTGTTCTTGGTCTTCAGGCGTATATTTCTGACCATGCGCAGCATAGATACCGAGCTGGCGGAACATGCCCTCCAAACCAAAAGTACGTGCTTCATCTGGCACAATCGGAACAACACGGTCTTTAATTGCTTTCTCTTTAAGAAGCGCAGAGATTAAACGTACCATCACCATCGTGGTCGACTGTTCTTTACCATTTGAACCCGCCAAGACCGAATCAAATACCGAAAGTTCAGGAATCGCCAGTTGCTCGCTTTCCTTCCGACGTGCAGGCAGATAACCACCCAATGCTTCACGACGTGCTTTCATGTATTTCAGCTCAGGCGAATTTTCGCTTGGACGATAGAATGGTACTTCTTCCAATTGCTCATCGGTAAATGGCAGGTTGAAGCGGTCACGCACGTATTTCAAAGAGTTGATTTGCATCTTCTTGATTTGGTGTGTTTTATTGACTGCTTCAATTTCTTCTGACAAACCATAACCTTTGACGGTTTTCGCCAGAATCACGGTCGGTTGACCTTTGGCAGTACAAGCTTCAGCATAGGCAGCAAAGACTTTGTACGGGTCATGGCCACCACGGTTCAGATTATCAATATCTTCATCGCTTAAATCCTTGACCAGTTCTTTGGCTTCTGGATATTTACCAAAGAACTTTTCACGTGCATAGGCCCCACCTTTGACCTGGTAACGCTGGAAGTCGCCGTCAACCGCTTCTTCCATCACGGCTTTGAGTGCACCAGATTTATCTTTATCCAGTAATGGGTCCCAATGACGGCCCCACACCACTTTAATCACACGCCAGCCTGCGCCGCGGAATAGTGACTCAAGTTCCTGAATGATCTTGCCATTACCACGTACCGGACCATCCAGACGTTGCAAGTTACAGTTCACCACCCAGATCAGGTTGTCGAGTTTTTCACGACCTGCCAGCGAGATTGCACCGAGGCTTTCTGGCTCGTCCATCTCGCCATCGCCCAAATAAGCCCAGACCTTACGATCTTCTTCTTTGATCAGTCCACGGTTCATCAGGTACTTTTGAATATGCGCCTGATAAATCGACATGATTGGGCCCAAACCCATCGATACCGTTGGGAACTGCCAATAATCCGGCATCAAATAAGGATGCGGATAAGATGGCAAACCTTTGCCACCGACTTCACGACGGAAATTATTCAGATGATCTTCAGTCAAACGGCCTTCTAAAAACGAACGCGCGTAAATACCGGGGGCACAGTGACCTTGATAATAGATCATGTCGCCGCCAAAGCTGTCACTGTTGGCACGGAAAAAATGGTTAAAACCGACATCATATAAAGTTGCGGAAGAGGCAAAGCTGGCCAAGTGACCACCGAGGTCATCACCGGTTTTATTTGCGCGCAATACCATTGCCAAGGCATTCCAGCGAACCAGCGCACGAATCCGGCGTTCCATATCCTGGTCGCCCGGCATTGCCGGTTGTTCTTCAACCGAAATCGTATTTAAGTAGGGAGTATTTAAACGCTGAATAGGAACATGCTTTGCAATTGCGCGTTGATAAAGTTTTTCTAATAAAAATGCTGCACGCTCGGTACCCATGTGTTGCAAAACAGAGTCAAATGCATCTTGCCATTCTTGGGTTTCTTGCGCGTCTGTATCGCCATAAAACGCCATAATCTACAGTTCCTAAAAGCCTAATTTAATGTCTTATATGTACCATATTTGAGACCTCAGCAGGTATGGCTCTGGCTGAATGCGATTTGGCAGTACTATTTAGGAACTAAATGATTGGTGACGTTTAATTACACAACATAACAAAAAATAGTCAATATAGGAGATTTATTATACATTCATTATAATAGTTGGTGATAATATCAGACTTAAAAGCGATTATCTGAAGAAACCTTCAATGTGGGTTGAAGAGCCTTAGCTTAATCGCTTTGAAATGCTTATTGGAGAGATGCTTATGTATAAAGAGCCTAATAGAAATTCAGGTCTATACTTAAGGTAACATAGCCAAATAAGTAGATGGGTTTTTACGTTGACCGTCTTTTACAACTTCATAATGCAAGTGTGGACCGGTACAGCGGCCAGTACAGCCAACGTTGGCAATATGATCACCTGCCTGTACCTGTTCTCCCACACGTGCAATAAGACGTGAAGCATGAGCATAACGTGTTAAATAGCCATTGCCATGATTGATTTCAACATATTGACCATAACCCGTACCCCAACCTGATTTGGTTACAATACCTGGGCCTGTGGCATAAATTGGTGTACCACTTGGCGCTGCAAGATCAAGACCTGAGTGATTTTCAGCACGGCCACCCATGGTACGACCACCGTAATTTGAACTTACGCGAGAATTGGGTAAGGGATGAGCGATCAGCCAGGAATAAGCACTATTTGCAGCAGCTCGATTAGATGAGGTATTTGCATACTTCTGTGCCAGCGTGCGATTGTTAAGCTCAACTGGCTTTTCACGTAGCTGGACATTCAATTTGGTTTGCGCTGGAATATCGATATCATCTGGATGAGTATATGCACCCTGTGCCAGAGTACGCGTCAATTGCTCGATACGATCTGTTGAACCATTTTCTTGATTTAGATTGACTAAATCTGCAAAGGCTACCGAAGCAGCTGAAACTGATAAAGAAAATGCCAACAAAATACGTCGCATATGCATAAAAAACCTCTCTAAACTGCTTTAATCGAGTTCCTTGAAGATCTCTATCCTTGATATCCACTAAAAGAAGCGCATAAGATTAAGACATAAACATGTAGGAATTATGTATGTCGGAACCTGTCAACGTTTTTCAACAAACCAGAAAACAGATAAAAACAGGAAACTTTTCGTTTCTCTCATCACAAGTTGCTGCCTGGCAGAAACTTACGAAACTCGTACAACCGCTATTGCCCCAACCGGAACGCTGGCAAGTTGTGTGCTATCAAAATGGTGTGTTAACGATTACCGGTGAAAACCAGGCCATGATCAGTCAATTGGCCTATCTTCAAAAGCAATACATTTCACAACTCTCTCAAATAAATGAATTAACAGATCTTACAAAACTTCAAGTTTGTTTGCGGAATCCTTCACAAACGCAACCTGTTGCAGCAACACCTGAAAGAGCCTTAAATGCAGAAACACAGGAATTACTTCGTGGTGCTGCTGACTTTATAAGCGACCCTAAGCTTAGCCAAGCTTTGCTACGTTTGGCAAGCAATAAAAAGTAACATAGCAATCAAATGTAATAAATTAGAAAAGCAGTATTATGCGACACATGTCACACTATTGGCGCAATAACTAAAACATAAAGACACAAACACAATGACTTATGTCACATTCACATACATGATTGGACAATTGGCCTCGTCATCAAATGTTACAATTTCATAGCAGCTTGGATCACTTTTCACATTGCGCAACAGCTGATTATTCAAAGCATGTCCAGATTTATAACCATCAAATTTGGCAATGATCTGATGTCCAAGCAGATACAAATCCCCGACTGCATCCAAAATTTTATGGCGTACAAATTCATCAGAGAATCTTAGACCCTCTTCATTCACCACTCCGGTTTCATCCACACCAATGGCATTCTCCAAACTGGCTCCCAGCGCCAGATTATTGGCTTTGAGATAATCCAGATCTTTCATAAAACCAAAGGTACGTGCTTCACTAACCTCATAAACAAAAGTTTCAGTCGAGAAATCGATACTGGCGGACTGATGTTCTTTTTTAAAAGCAGGATGATCAAAATCAATGGTGAAATTCAGCTGGAAGCCATGGTGCGGACTAAAAATAGCATGCTTATCATCAATCAGTGCTTCAACCGGTTTAATAATCTTGACGAATTTTTTCGCAGCATCCAGCTCTTGCAGACCACCTTGCATGAGCAGATAGATAAACGGGCCTGCACTGCCATCCATAATCGGCACTTCAGAGGCAGAGACTTCGATAATCAGATTATCAATTCCTAAACCGGCAATCGCACTCATGACATGTTCAATCGTACCGACTTTGGCATTTTCCTGAACCAGATTCGAGCACATGAAAGCTTCCTGAATCAGCATCGCATCGGCAGGAATGTCGACTGGCGGATTCAGATCAATACGACGAAACACAATTCCCCCATCGGCATGGTGCGGCACAAAGTTAATCATGACTTTTTGCCCACTGTGAAGACCGATTCCGCTCGCTTTCACGATACGTTTCAGGGTACGTTGTTTCAACATGCTTCTTTCATCTGTTCATCAATAAAACCGCTATACGTTAGCATATTTGGCCATTGAGAAAAAACAAAAAGGTGGCTTAAAAGCCACCTTTCCTGTGTAATCATGGTAAACACATGATGTTACATGTTATTTACGCTGTTGATTCTTAAGATAATCCTGAATACTCATTGGCGTTGGACGCGGGCTCGAAACTGATGCTACAGCATTCGCTGGCGTAGCGGTTTCATGTTGTTGGCGCTGAATCGCTGGTACATCGTCATCTTCTACCACAGCCTGTGAAGCTGCTGCTGGGCGCGTTGCCTGTACATTGGTACGTTTGGTCGGTTCAACCGAATCCGCTGCATGACGGGTTAAACCCGTTGCAATCACGGTCACACTGATTTCATCACGTGCATCCGGATCAAATACCGTACCGTAGAACACCTGACCTTCATCCAAATCGACAATCTGGTTAACAACATCGGTGATTTCTTCAATTTCACCAAAAGTGACATCATCGCCACCCGTTACGTTAATCAGAATACCTTTGGCATTCATGATGGTTACGTTATCGAGTAATGGGCTACGAATAGCCTGTTCAGCAGCCTGACGGGCACGGTTTTCACCACGGCCTAAACCAACACCCATCATGGCATAACCACGAGTACTCATCGCTGTTTTCAAATCGGCGAAGTCAAGGTTGATATGACCCGGACGTACCACCAGATCAAAAATACTGCGTACCGCATTCAGTAGCACATCATCCGCTTTTTTATAGGCATCTTTCATTGAAATATCACGGAAGACTTTCAATAAACGCTGATTTGGAATGATGATCAATGAGTCGACATGCTGCTCAAGCGCTTCAATGCCTTTTTCCGCAGATTGTAAACGGCGCTTGCCCTCAAAGTTGAATGGCGTCGTCACCACACCAACCGTCAGGATACCCATTTCTTTGGCAATTTCAGCAACCACTGGCGCAGCACCCGTTCCGGTACCACCGCCCATACCCGCAGTGACAAAGACCATATCGGTCCCTTCAAGCTGCTGGCGGATCAGTTCACGGCTTTCTTCTGCTGCAGTCTGACCCACTTGCGGATTGGCACCTGCACCCAGACCACGGGTACTTTGCTCACCCAGCTGAATTTTAAATTCGGCTTCCATGCGATCGAGTGCCTGCTTGTCCGTATTGGCACAAACAAACTTTACGCCCTGGATATCGGACTGCAACATGTGTTGTACAGCATTACCACCCGCACCGCCTACACCAAACACAGTGAAACGGGCTTGACCATTGCTATCGCTATGATCGTCTTCGAAAAATTCAAATGAGGCCATGACCTATAAAATTCCTAATTCATAATTGGCAGTCACTAAGCCCGTACACTGCCTTAATCTTAATAAAATTGTTTTTAAGAATGCTGCTCATGCGTTAACTTGTCAAGTACAAGCCCGATTAACTACATCTTCTCAACAATATTCACAATAAAAATCGACTTAAAAGATTGATTTCAAGGTGTCATTAAAGCCAGACCAAGCCCGCTTGACGCGCTGAGTTAACGATAATCGCTCTACATCATCCTGTTCTACAATCGTGTCTTGAGTATCACTCTGACTAAACATCAGCAAACCCGCGACCGTACTATATTGCGAACGGCGTAGCGCTGCCTGATGCTGTTCATCGGCATACACCTGCGTTGGTGGATTACCCAAATGAGCTGACACACCCAAGGTACGGCGTACAAAACTCACCATACCTTCAATATGACTGGCATCACCGGTCAGGACCACACCATGATACAAGCCCTGGATCGCGCCATTTTTCACCAGTTCATCACGCACCAATCCAAGAATCTCGTCATAACGCGCCATGATAATTTCGGTCAGCTCAATCCGGCTGATGGTTTGTGGCCCATCAATCCCCTGGAACTGAATCATATGGTCAGGCTTAACCACTTTCAGGTCTACACAGCCATACAGCAGTTTCAGGCGTTCAGCTTCTTCGGTCGTGGTCTGTAACACCGCCGCAATATCACGGGTCACATGCTCGCCACCACGCTGGAAGGTATGGGTTAAGGCCAGACGACCATCCACATACACCGCCACATTGGTGGTGCCGGCACCGATATCGACCAGACAGACGCCATATTCTTTTTCATCTTTGAGCAGACTGGCCTCAGCAGTTGCCAGACTTGAGACCACCATTTTCTCCACACCAATATTGGCGCCCTTGAGGGCACGGTCAATATTTTGCATGGTGCTAATCGGCAGCATCATCAGATGATAATGACCAGTCATGCTATGTGCAGACATCCGAATCGGATTCAGCACCCACTCTGATGAGTCATCCAGCTCGAAGCCCAAAGGCACAGCACTGACCAGATAATGGTCTGAAGTCAAATGACTGGCTTTGGCCAACTCCAGTGCACGAACCACTTCGCTGGTGGTAATCGCATGTTCGCTATTGTCGATCGAGGTTCGACCTGAAGCATAAAAGCTTTTTAATTCGGCACTTGGAATAGAAACCCAAGCAGAATGCACCCGACACTCCGCCATATCTTCTGCTTCTTGAACGGCATTTTTAATTGCGGTAATAACTTTATCGAGACTGACAATTTTCCCTTTACTCATGCCTCGGTTACGAGCGGTAGCCATACCAATCACTTGGATATTGTCTGGCGCGTGTACCTTGCCAATCAAAACTGAAACTTTGTGTGTCCCAATGTCAATCGCCACAACCGAGGGAACAGCTTCACTCATTATTCACTACTACCATTACATGTTTGTTAGATTTATGGCTTGAATGCCTCTATTTTTTAAAGCCGATCATTATGGCTTTACTGTTACATTATTCTCAACGCCCGTGTCATCAATGGTTACAATAAAATGCCCATTTACAATTTTAGGCGGAATTGAATTTTTCCACTGTATCGACAATCCATTGCGATAACGCAGGTCGATGGCCGAAATTTTAGACCAGACCGGCTTTAAGTCGCTTTGAGACAGATGGCTCAAGCGCTGTAATTTGCTCATGGTCTGATCTTTATCAACAATTATTCTTAAACCCGAATCAAACTGCATAAACCAGGTCATTCGCTCGGTGAGATAGAGTTCTTTTAGACGAATGCCGTGTGGCAAAAATAACTGATTAATTTCATTATAACGACGCATCATGGTTTCTGCATGGCTCGCTGGCCCATGTAGTAACGGTAATGCCTCATAATTCTTGGGTGTGACTTCAGTGAAAATGACACCACTGTCACTCAATAAACGTCCTGTGCCCCAACGTGCAATCGCATGATGTGGCATGATCCGTACCCGAATGCCATTTGGCCAGGCTCGGGAAACCACCACCCGATCCACCCAGGACAGCTCCAGGGTACGATCGCGGATCGCTTCCAGATCCGAAGTAAAATAGTTTTCGGTCACAACCGGTGACACATATTGCATGACCTGACGCTGTTCAGCAGCCGAGCGGGTACCTAACACGCCCAGCTCTGCCACTTCAGTATTGGTCATGACTTTATATAAGCCCAATATTCCAAAGGCCAGCACCAGCACTGCAATACACAACAATAACCAGCCACCAAAATTGGACAGCTTTTCTTTGCGTGTCGGCGGCTTGTCGTGAATTGAGGTAATCGCAGCACGTTTACGGCGCATGGAAACAGGAAGTTGAGCCATATTTAGTGTGCCGACCCGGTCAGGGTCTGTTCCAGAATCGCAACACACAGGTCATCAAAACTATAACCGACTGCAGCTGCCGCTTTTGGCACCAAAGAATGACTGGTCATGCCCGGTACGGTATTCACTTCCAGCAGCCAGAAGTTGCCCTGTTCATCCTGCATGGCATCAATCCGGCCCCAACCGCTGGCACCGACTGCCTGAAATGCACGCAGACTCAGGGCTTTTAACTGTTGCTCTTCAGCTTCGGTCAAACCACATGGAATGCCATATTGCACATCATTACGGTTATATTTGGCTTCATAATCATAGAAAGCAACATCTTGAGGTGGTTCAAGACGAATCACAGGCAGCGCCTGACCATTTAAAACCACAATGGTGAATTCACGGCCGGTAATCCATTGTTCTGCCATCACCACGGCATCATGTTCAGTTGCCTTGGCAATTGCTTCTGCAAAGTCTTCAATTTTTTCGACCTTGCTCATGCCGATACTCGAACCTTCATGTACCGGTTTGATAATCAAAGGCAGGCCTAAAGAATTGACGATATCAGCCGCATCGGAATCTTTGGTAACAATACGGTAAGGCGCTGTCGGCAATTCCGAACCCTGCCAGACCTGCTTGGTCTTGACCTTGTCCATGCCGATTGCAGAGCCTTGTACCCCCGTACCGGTATAGGGCACATTTAGCCATTCCAGTACACCCTGAATCTGACCATCTTCACCACCACGACCATGCAATACAATGAAAGCACGGTCATAATTTACCAGTTCTGTGACACTACGTTGCTGCGGGTCAAAAGCTTCCGCATTGACCCCTGAACGCACTAATGCCTCAAGTACCGCCGTACCACTGTCTAGAGAAACCTCACGCTCTGCAGATTTACCACCAAGCAACACGGCAACTTTTCCGAATTTTGAAGCATTTGACACGTTTATATCCTTAAACTTTTTTCAATCTGGTCAATTCAATTCAGTCATGCAAGATGACTATTTTATGTATAAGTGATTTTGCGCAAGTTCGACTGAGATTGCTCCAACATTACCTGCGCCCTGGGTTAATAACAAGTCATTTGCTTGCAATACTTTTCTCATGATCTGATTCAGATTACCGTCCACCGCATCGACCAGAATTGGCTCAACTTCGCCACGTAAGCGAATGCTGCGGGCTAAAGTACGGCTGTCCGCCCCGACAATCGGTTTTTCACCGGCAGGATAAACATCCAATAACAATAACTGGTCTACAGTAGAAAGTACTTCCACAAAATCATCAAAACAGTCACGGGTACGGCTATAACGGTGTGGCTGGAACATCATCACCAGACGACGATCCGGATGACTCTGACGCGCGGCTTTAATGGTGGCTTCGACTTCTTTTGGATGATGACCATAATCATCCACCAGTTTTACATTACCACCATCAATTTCAAATTCGCCCTGAACTTCGAAGCGACGGCCTACCCCACTGAAACCTTCCAGTGCACGGCAAATAGAAGCATCAGACACACCTTCATCGGTCGCGACACCAATCGCAGCCAAGGCATTCAGGACATTATGTAAGCCTGGCTGATTCACGGTCACACGTAATGGCTCACGCTCTTTACGCAATACGGTAAAGTGGGTTTGCATGCCATCCTGATCAACATCTACTGCGCGGATGTCATTGTCTTCATTAAAACCATAGGTCAGCACCGGACGTGCAATTCGTGGCATGATTTCACGAATATTGGCATCATCACCACAGACCACGGCCAGGCCATAAAATGGCAGTTTTTGCAGGAACTGGATAAAGGTATCTTTCAGCACATCGAAGCTACCGCCATAAGTGTCCATATGGTCGGCATCGATATTGGTCACTACAGCAGCCATAGGTTCCAAGTGCAGGAAAGAGGCATCCGATTCATCGGCTTCTGCCACGATATAACGGCTGGCACCCAGAGCAGCATTCATACCGGTACGGTTCAGCAAACCGCCGATCACATAGGTTGGATCCATGTTTTCTTCTGCCAGCATACAGGTAAGCAGACTGGTGGTCGTGGTTTTGCCATGAGTACCGGCAACCGCAATACCATGACGGTAACGCATCAGCTCACCCAGCATTTCTGCACGGCGAACCACGGGAATACGACTTTCAATCGCGGTTTTAATTTCCGGGTTTTCCTTGTCAATCGCAGTAGACACCACGATCACATTGGCCCCTTTAATATTATTTGCAGTGTGCCCGATATAAACCTTGATCCCATTTTCTTCCAGCTGCGCCGTGGTATTGGATGCCTTGATATCTGAACCGGAAACTTTATAGCCCTGATTTTTCAATACTTCGGCAATACCACACATGCCTGCACCGCCAATGCCCACAAAATGAATGTGTTTGATACGGCGCATTTCCGGCACTTTAATTAATTTTTTCGCTTGTTCAGCTGGGGTTACTGGAGACATAGTTTACTCGAATGATAATTCTTGAATTAAACGGACCACATGTTGAGTCGCATCGGGTTGAGCCTGTCGACGTGCTTTTACCGCCATTTCCATTAATAGCTGGCGATTCAGCATCGGCTCTAATAAGGTTTTTAAACTTTCCGGGGTCATGCTGGCCTGTGGGCAGATTTTTGCCGCATTAATCTTGGCAAGAAAACCGGCATTGGCAGTCTGGTGATCATCCACCGCACTTGGAAGCGGTACAAAAATCGCAGCCACACCTGCCGTCGCAATTTCGGTCACCGTCAATGCGCCAGCACGACAGATCACCACATCGGCATCACTATAGGCTTTGGCCATATCTTCAATAAAAGGCTGGACTTCGACGTGCAGATTTGCCGGAGCATTGGCATAACATGCACGCGTCGCCTCAGCATGGTTTTGACCACACTGATGATAGACATTTAAAGGCACATTGAACTGTTTTAAGGCTTCAGGCACCCGTTCATTTAAGGCCTGCGCCCCCAAAGATCCGCCCACGATTAAAATGCGTAAGGGTAATCCTGCTTTTTCACGCTCCTGATAACGCCAGGACGGATTTAAAATGTCACTAATTTCTTGGCGCACCGGATTGCCCGTGGTCACGATTTTATCCTGTGCGGGAAAGGTGTCCGGAAACGCCTGACACACCGTCTTGGCAACACGCGACAATTGGCTATTGGTAAAACCGGCCACCGCATTCTGCTCATGAACCAGCACCGGAATGCCTAGGATACGCGCAGCCAGACCACCCGGCCCTGCCACATAACCACCAAAGCCGGCTACGGCATCGACTTTTAGCTGCTTCATGTATTTCATGGCACTAAAAGTCGCTTTCATAATTTTAAAAGGGGCCAAGGCCTTACGTACAAAACCATTACCACGCACACCCTGAATATCAATTTGATAAACAGGAATATTCTGATTTTTTAATAAACGATTTTCCATGCCTGCAGGCGTAGCCAGCCAAGACACTTCAATCCCTTGTTGTTGTAAATTTTTTGCAACGGCTAACGCTGGAAACACATGTCCACCCGTACCTGCGGCCATCATCATGACATGTTTAGGCTGTTTTTGCTGAGCGTCGGTCACGGTCTAATTCTTCAATTTAAAAAATGGAACAGGAAATCTGATTTAAGTGGTCAATTGTAATCACAATTGTAGGGCCTTGAAAGTTTATTTACTTTATTTCAACAAGGCATTAATTGTTTTTTTCATACGATTTTAAAGTTTAAACTAGTTTTGTTATCAGGCAGGCATTTTTCCTTAGACTTAAGTGACATATAAACACAATTTTAACCCTCTTTCATTTAATCTTTCCCTCACTGTATTTGTTAGATCTATTTGTTTTTCGGGATTTTCTCAGCAATTTCTATTCATTCACCAGTTTAATTGCTCTATTAACTTATGCCTAAATCATATAAATCTTAATAAAATTTTATGTTATCCATATCGCTATATACTTTTTTAGCTGTATTAGCGCATTGATTGAATGGATTAAATCATTATAAATGTCAAAAATATCAATTCGTGACCTATGGATTATTTTGGCCGGCTATTTGGCGGCTATTCATGTCGGGAAACTTTCTGCGGTTATTCCCATTTTACAACAGGATTTAGGTCTCAGCTTTACGCAAGCCGGTTTTTCCCTGTCTCTGGTTCAAGGCGCGGGGATGCTGTTTGCCTTGTGTATTGGTGCATTGTCAGAAAAAGTCGGTTTAAAACGCTGTCTGATCTTGGCGTTGATCATTTTAGGCCTCAGCAGTATGGCAGGCCTCTGGATTCAGCATGTCGCGGCGTTGTATTTCTTCCGTTTTACTGAAGGGATCGGATTTTTAACTATCTCCTTATGTGCCCCTGCCATTCTCAAACGTATCAGCCGAGCTGAAACACTCAATTTTAAAATGGGACTCTGGAGTTCCTATATGGGGGTTGGTGTCAGTCTTGCTGTTTTTACCATTCCCATGCTGCTTGAATACCTGAGTTGGCAAAGTATTTGGGCCATTTTAGGGAGTCTCTGTCTGCTCATTGCAGTGATGATTAAACGGTATTTATATATTGAAGCGGTCACACCGGTACAGCCGAATCGCCCGCAAGCCGGCACAGAAAATACCTCCTTCTGGCAAATTATTAAAGTGACCCTGACTCACCCACCGATTTTGTGTTTGGCCATTATTTTTGCCTGTTATACCAGTCAGTGGATAACCGTGACTGGATTCTTGCCTACCCTGTATGTCGAACATGGGATTGATTTAAAAGTCGCAGGGGCTCTGGTCTCGATGGTGGTGCTTGCTAATTTAGGCGGTACCTTTGGCGCAGGTATGTTGCTGCAAGGTGGCTGGAAACCCAAAACCCTGTTAAGCACAGGATTTATCGCCATGCTGTGCAGCAGCTTGCTGACTTTTGCGGCAAGCTCTTGGCTGTCATTTGAATTACAGTTTGTGAGTGCCGTACTGTTTTCACTCATTGGCGGAATGATTCCGACCACGATCTTTGCGATTACCCTGCGCTATGCACCGCGTGCCAATGCCGCAGCCGCCAGTGTCGGTCTGGTTTTACAGGTTTCAGCCTGTGCGCAATTCTTTGTACCTCCTCTGAGTGCGGCACTGGTATCCACGACACAACAATGGGCCCATATCGCGACAGTCACAGCCTGTCTTTCTATCTTAGGGATATTGATGACGCTGCTTTTATTTAAGCGTTATGCTCAATAAAAAAGAGCCTCAGATGAGTAATGCCAGTCAGTTAAGAAATTGACTAGCATTTTCTTTTTTAAATTCATGATCATATTTGACAAGTAGAAAAGTCATCCGCAACTGTTTGAGGCAGGACTAGATTTAAAAATGATTGTTTCTGCGACAAATTTACTAGTCGATGGTGGCTGCCGAGTTTTGCGGTGAGGAGTGTTGCTCCGCAAGATGCCTTCCTTGCGAAGCTTCGCTTCTCATTTGGGCGAAACCAAAGTAACAAATTATTTTCAAGCATTTGATTTATAAAGTTAAGACTCCGTCGTGAACGACTAAAAAGTTAAAGAGTCTACTTCTAAACTCCTTAACTGATCAGCATTACCTCAGATGAGGCTCTTTTTCTGTCTGGTTTAAACCTGCTGCGAACGGCCTGCCTCTAATACAGCAAACAGATCATCGGCAATTGAGGTTCCAAACTGGTCATCAATTTCACGAATACAGGTTGGGCTGGTTACATTAATTTCAGTGACATAATTACCAATCACATCCAGTCCTACAAAAACCAGACCTTTTTCTCTAAGATAAGGGCCTACTTTTGCCGCAATGGCGCGGTCATTTTCAGTCAGTGGACGTGCTTCTCCCAGACCGCCTGCCGCCAGATTGCCGCGCACTTCACCATTTTGTGGAATACGGGCCAAGCAATATGGTACTGGCTCGCCATTAATCATCAGGATACGTTTATCACCTTCGACAATTTCAGGAATATAACGCTGTGCCATAATCGGCTGGGTACCGTTATTGGTCAGCATTTCAATGGTTGAACCAATATTGATGCCATCCTGATACAGGCGGAAAATTCCAGTACCCCCCATGCCATCCAGCGGTTTCACAATCACATCGACCTGTTCTTTGAGAAACTCACGAATCAGGCTTTGCTGCGAAGTCACCAGTGTCGGAACTTGCAGATGCGGGAACTGGGTCGCAAACAGTTTTTCATTACAGTCACGCAGGCTTTGTGGCTTGTTAATAATCCATGCACCTTCGCGTTCTGCCTGCTCCAGAATATAAGTGGTGTAGACAAAATTCATATCAAAAGGTGGATCTTTACGCATCAACACCACATCATAAGCAGCGATGGATTCTTTCTTTTTTTCACCGAGTTCATAATAGTGATCATAGTCTTCAAACACCTGTAGCGGCGCTATCAAACCAAAAGCTTTGCCCTGCTCAATATATAAATCTTGTTGTAATGCATAACCAAGCTCATGCCCACGGCGTGCTGCTGCCCAAAGCATGGCCATGGTCGAGTCTTTCTTCAGGTTTACATTTTCGATGGGATCCATCACAACAAGTACGCGCATGTGTCTCTGCTCTTTTTCAAAAAATGACTTAGCAAGGAGTATAGCTTGTGTGGATTCTTTTGTTTATGGTGATTTTGCATGACTTGTTCTGTATAGATTTTTAGATAAGTACTGAGGCAGATTGAGCTCAAAAGGAGGTTTGCCATGCAACAGGCAATTATCGGTTTTCATTTGGATGAAGAACAGCATTGGGTTGCAGAGCTGACCTGCGGACATGGCCAACATGTACGGCATACCCCGCCGTGGCAAAATCGGCCCTGGGTGATGACCGAGCAAGGTCGCAAAGAAAAGCTTGGCATGCTGCTGGACTGTAAAAAATGTGAAAAGTGCGAAACTGAAACCTGAACCTATAAAAGTGTGATGTAGCTGACTAAAAATAATCTCGCACAGGATTTGCTAATTGCAGTCACTGCGTTTATGCTTTTATTGCTCAAACATGCAGCGTTTTTTTCAGGGTGGACTTTGCTCACACGGCTCGTCAAACAGATCTGGTTGGTGATGCTTATGGTTTTTGCCATAGGCTGGAGCAGTGTGTCTGTTGCTTCTGCAACAACCATGCATTTGGTCATGTCGTCTGAACAGATGAGCAGCCATTGTCTGGACATGGTAAAAGCCTCCACCTCTCATGCTATGCATGAATCTGCGCATAACTCAGATCAAGACCTGACACAGGCTGACTGTTTTCCGGATATGCCACAGCACTCACAAGACTGTCTGGATTGCAGTACGATGGCCTGTCAAAGCCAGATGAGCGGCTTGCAAATTTCCGTTCCTGAACTGACAGTATTCGACCATCATTCTCTAGAAAGAACCCTCCTCCCAACTTATCATGCCAAACACCTTGCCGGTTATTGGCAGGAAATCCTGCGCCCACCCAAAACTTAATCCTGAATATTCAATTTTTTATTAATTAAGGATTAAGTGATGTTAATTAAAATTCCCCAATGCCTATGTCTGGGCATTTGCCTGATGTCATCGTCTGCAGTTTTTGCAGCTGTTAAAGAATATCATCTGGTCATTGATGAAAGCCCGCTCAATCTCACCGGCAAGACGGTCAAACGGATTACCGTAAACGGAAAATTCCCTGCCCCCTTGCTGGAATTTGAAGAAGGTGATGATGCGGTGATTCATGTGCAAAACAACCTGAAAAATCAAGATACCTCGCTGCACTGGCATGGCCTGCTCCTGCCCGGCCTAATGGATGGTGTCCCTGGATTTAATGGTTTTCAGGGTATCAAACCGAAGCAGTCTTTTACTTATCGTTTCAAGGTTCGTCAAAACGGTACCTATTGGTATCATGCGCATTCCAAAGGTCAGGAACAGGACGGTTTATATGGTGCCTTGGTGATTTATCCTAAAGCACAAACACCGGTGCCTGAGCATGAAAAAACCGAGCGGGATTATGTGGTGATGCTGTCGGATTTTCATGAACAGGGCAGCCAACAGATTCAGAATAATTTAAAAAAATCGGCCGAATATTATCAGAATCAGCGTGAAACCGTAGGCGATGTACTCCAGCAAGTAAAACATGACGGCCTCAAGGCCACCTGGTCAGATCGCAAAATGTGGAACCAGATGCGCATGTTGAAAACCGACCTGTCTGATGTCAGCGGTTATACCTTTTTGATCAATGGCAAAACCCCGCAACAGAACTGGAGCGGCCAATTTAAACCGAATGAAAAGGTCCGCCTGCGATTCATTAATACCTCGGCCATGTCGTTTTTCGATGTACGTATTCCCCAGCTTAAAATGACCGTGGTTAGCGCCGATGGACAAGCTGTACAGCCAGTCGCTGTAGATGAATTCCGTATCGGAACTGCTGAAACGTATGATGTGATTGTGGAACCAACTGCACCTCATTACCAGATTGAAGCCGAATCGATCGACCGTTCAGGCTTTGCCATTGGCAGCTTGCACAATGAGGCTGATCCAGCTACGCATCCGATTCAATTACCGACGCCACGTCCACGTGCCTTATTGACCATGGAAGATATGGGACATGGCGAACAGCATGACATGTCTCATACCGCACACAGCAGTCAGACCACGCAATCTGCAACAGATACGCCTAAACATGATGAGCATGCCCAGCACGCAGGTCACAGTGCTATACCCGAGACAAATCCGTCTCATCCACCGGTTGAGGGTTGGGCTAATATGTCTACGCCTGCAGGGCATAAAGTATTGCAATATCAAGACCTCAAAGCCCTGACGCCACAAACCGATACCCGAGCCGCAGAACGTGAACTGGTGATTCGTCTGGGTGGAACCATGGAACGTTATATCTGGACCATCAATGGTAAAAAATTCAGTGATGCCGAACCATTGCAGGTGCAATATGGCGAACGGATCCGTTTGAAATTTATCAATGACAGCATGATGGCGCATCCGATGCATTTACATGGCATGTTTATGCAGCTGGAAAATGGTCAATCTGCTGCACAGATGCCAAATAAACACACCGTGATTGTGCCACCTGGAAAAACGCTCACAACCTTATTAACGGCAGATGAACTGGGAGAATGGGCAATTCACTGCCATCTGCTCTATCACATGAGTGCCGGCATGATGAATAAGCTGATTGTGGCACATGTGAATGACGATCAAACTTCTCATGCTTCGCCGCAACAAATGCCGTCAAAGCCAGCAGTGGAGCAAGGAGAAAGCCATGCACATCACTAAGCTCTTTTTAAAATCGGTATTAAGCAGTACACTGTTCGTGGCGAGTTTCGGTATATTGGCAGCGGATCATCAGGATCATCAGGATCATCAGGATCATCAGGATCATCAGGATCATCAGGATCATCAGGATCATCAGGATCATCATCCTAGCAAAACCGCAGTACATCATAGCGCTCCTATTGCAGTGCCGGATCTACGCTCACATACCCAACAAGCTCGATCTTTATCTGATCAAGAATCTGTAGGGCACGAAAAACCTGTTGGCGCTACTGCTGAGCATGACCATCGGAAAGAACATGGTGCACAGATTTATAGCCAAGTCATTCTGGACCAGAAATGGCAAATCAATTCAGCTGGAAATGGCGCTTTTAAATCAGAGAATGAAGCCAGAATTGGTACTGATGAAAACAAGGTTTTTCTCAAGCTGCAGGCAGATAAATCTGAATCGAGTCAGGCTGACTATGCGGCCGAAATCCTGTATAGCCGTAATATTTCCGATTTCTGGGATGTACAAACCGGTTTGCGCTACCGTCAGGAAAATATAAGCCAGCATACAGCTTCCCTACAAAATGAACGTTTCGATGCAGTGCTTGGACTGCATGGCCTGGCCCCTTATTTTTTTGAAACCGATGCCTATCTCTATGTCGGTGAAGATGATTTTGTCGGATTCAAACTGGAAACAGAACGTGACCTGTTGCTGACTCAGAAACTGATTATGCAGCCCTTTATTGAACTGGATATCATTTTCAATGATCAAGCTGCGAGTGCGAAAAAATCTGGTCTGAGTCATGCGACATTAGGACTAGAAACCCGTTATGAGATCAGTAAAAAAGTCATGCCTTATCTGCAGGTTGGCTATGAATATAGCAAAGGAAACAAACAGACTGCCTGGCAGCAGGCATCCGGCTCTGACCAGGGCTGGATCTATGCTTTAGGACTTAAAATGATGTTTTAAGGACGGATTATCATTTTTAAGATAAAAGGTAAGACCACGACGAAGTATGAAAAATCCATTCATACTTCGTCGGCTGTTATTAAATTGACTCAAGAGAAGGAGGCTGTGTATTGTCCAGAGAAAGCATTGCTACTGCCTGCTCTCTGTTTCTATTCCTCACTCTGTTTCTCATTACTTTTGGCAATCAAGGTGCCTAACATAATCATAAAGGTGATTACCCCACCAATCACCAGACTCATCAGCCCAATTTCAAGCATAAAGTCAAGATTCCCGACTTCCCGGTGACCCCAAAGGAAATGCAGACTCTTTCCAAAGATAAAGTTGATGGCATAGATAATCAAAAAACTCATTATGGTCGAAATCAGTAAAGTGACGATCAGGTTTTTCCAGATTTTACAGCCGACTAGCAGGATAATAATCGTTAGGCCTACAACTGCAATAATGGAGATTAATAAAACACAATTCCAGTAATCCATGAGACTCACTCTTATTCTGGTTTTAAATTAAAATTAAGAAATTCTTATAGTTAATTTTTCCATGTGTTTTTAATATAGGGGCCTTTGAATAGCTGAACAATGACCAGAACTATCTTAAACAAGCCAGCTACAAATTTACCCAATGTTATAAAATACATTCACTTAGAAAAATATTGCCGCGTACTGGTTCAGTTTGATTAACATAAAGTAACGTAAGTAAAATGTATGTTTGTTGTTTTGCTTGAGTAAATCTTTTATACAGTCAGTCATACTAAAAAAATTGACCAGCACATATTTAAAAAGAAAGATCCACGTATATTTATAAGAAAAATAAATAATAAATATAAAAAACTTGAATATTTGCTGATTTAGGTTATGCTGTACTCAACTAGAAAAAAGTGTTGTTTAGTTAAACTTCTTTAAGTACCGCAGTGTTATTTTATAATCCTCAGTTTTTTCAGATCTTTATTTCAATTCTTGTTGTTTTTCAAAGTTATCCATAGTCATTTCAATGGCTAAAATTATTAAAAATTTGATAGGTTATATTATGTCTACTACAGTTACCGGTACAGTGAAATGGTTTAACGAAACTAAAGGTTTTGGTTTTATTCAACAAGAATCAGGTCCTGACGTTTTTGCTCATTTTAAAGAAATTAGCAGTTCTGGCTTCAAAACATTGTTTGAAGGCCAACGCGTTTCTTTCAGCGTAGTTGAAGGTCAAAAAGGCCCGAACGCGATCAATATCGTTGCGCTATAATTTAGCCCAGCAATAAAAAAAGCACCTTAAGGTGCTTTTTTTGGCTCTAAAGATTAACAATCTTCAAAAGTGATCGGTTGGTGATGCTCTCTAAACCTATTCCAGTCATTTAAACCAATAACTCACCTTATTTATTCTCCCCGCGCCTAAGCCTGTTACATCTGAGCCTGCATGAATCGCTAAAAATGAAAATTCCCCAGCATCCTGCCGGGGGATTTTCGTGTTGGTTCGCTGGGTATGACTCCTGTCTTACCTTACTTTCCTTGTATTTATCTCTTGTTATTCTTTTATGGAACATCCTGTTCTTGATGAATTCATCATAGGCAATACAGCACAGCGCGTATAGACGCAAACGGCTTGAACTCATGTAAGCAAATGCGTACAGAATCACTGAATATTATTGTCAATTTCCAGTATTTTAAACTGTATTCATCTACATCAAGATTGAAAGTCTTTAATATTAAAAATCTTTTAATTACAGCACTTTGACTTAGTTTTTTAAGTATTCACCCTGTATTTGAATGCTTAATTTCTACATCAATTGAACTTTAAAACAAAAAAGGAAGCTGTAGCTTCCTTTACGATAAGGATCACCGCTTAGATCCCGTATTTAACTCGATAATCTTCCATTTTAGCTAAAGCTTCTTGATCGCCCTTGGTTTCCAGATAGTCCATCAAATCTTTCATGGTAATTAAGGCATGTACAGGAATCTCGAGCTCTTGCTGCACTTCCTGAATGGCAGATAAATCGCCCTGACCTTTTTCCTGACGGTCAAGTGCAACCAAAACACCTGCGATTTGTGCACCGGCATTTTTCAAGATTGTCACGACTTCACGAATCGCTGTTCCTGCCGTGATCACGTCATCAATGATCCAGACTTTTTTACCTGCTACAGAAGCACCGACTAGTACGCCACCCTCGCCATGATCTTTGGCTTCTTTGCGGTTAAAACCCCAAGGCACACTCACCCCATGATTTTGTGATAGCGCCACAGCAGTCGCTGCCACAAAAGGAATACCTTTATATGCAGGACCAAAAACCACTTCCACATGGTCACATGCCGTTAATTTTGCTGCATAGCCAGAAGCCAGCAATGTCAAGGCTTCACCATCATTCAGCAGACCCGCATTAAAAAAATAGGGACTCACACGTCCCGATTTTAAAGTAAACTCACCAAATTTAAGCACACCGCGTGATAATGCGAGTTCGATAAAAGCTTGCGGGTTAAACTGAGCTGGCGTTGGCATGAGGTGCTCCTAAATCCATTAATTAAGGTAAGACTTGCGCATGATACCAAAGAGTAGCTATCCAGGTGATCAAAAAATTCTTCGTGTCGTTTCAATTAATGTCAACGGCTTACGCTCATCGGTGAGCAAAGGGCTATTGGAATGGATGGAACAGTCGGATGCCGATGTGATCTGTATGCAGGAAAGCCGGATCACCCATGTGCAGTGGACCGATAAATTTAAACCGGAAGGCTGGTATACCCATCTATTCCCTGCCGAACGGCCAGGTTATGCCGGTACCGCGATTTATAGCCGCCTGCCCTTCGTCTCTTTAACCGATGGTCTGGGCTTTGAACTGGCAGATTCGCAAGGCCGTTTTATTGCAGCCGAATTTGATTTAGGTTTGGAGCAAACGGCCCATATCTGTTCATTGTATCTACCTTCCGGCTCATCAGGCGATGAAGCACAAGCGCGTAAAGATCACTTTCTGGAAGAATATGCCAAAATCCTGAAACAATGGCGCGATGAAAATAAATCGGTGATTGTCTGCGGTGATTACAACATCGTGCATAAACGGATTGATATTAAAAACTGGTCCGGCAACCAGAAAGCTTCCGGCTGTTTACCACATGAGCGCGCCTGGCTAGATCATATCTATGATGAACTCGGTTATGTCGATACGTTTCGCGAAGTACGCAAAGAAGCAGAACTGTATTCCTGGTGGTCAAACCGCGGACAAGCCCGAGCCAAGAACGTCGGTTGGCGCATTGATTATCAGGCCTGCTCACCAGACTGGAAAGAGCGTACCGTCAATGCCTGGGTGTATAAGGAACAATGGTTTAGCGATCATGCCCCAGTGATCATCGACTACAAACTATAAAAAAATACCTATCAATTGAGTGCACACCTGTTCACTCAATTAAGGCTTATTGCTTACATGACATGACGTATTTTTTGGGTTTATCTCGATGTCATAACAGAGCATTATAGCCTCACGGCACAGGGACATGTCAGGATGACAATATAAGGACAGGACGCCGTAGGAAGAAAATAAAACAAACTAGAACATTTAGCTTGTTTTTCATGGATGTGACAATGGACGTTGAATTGAGACCCGCATGATCAGGATGATTAAATGCGGGTTTTCTATTTCCACTGCCTAAAATTATTATTTTTTTTATTGTTGTTTTTCTGGTTAATCATTTTAAAGCGCATTGATGTCATTTTGATGACGATTCTACCTCCCTATTTTAAATTATTTTCTTCTCACTCTATTTTGCATGGTCGACTGCTGCGAATTTGGTTAAGCTAGGCCATGATTTAAGATGTGTTAGATGGCGAATATGTTAAAAATTTACGGGATTAAAAACTGCAATTCGATGAAAAAAGCTTTTGACCTACTGACTGAGCTGGGGTTGAGCTATGAATTTCATGACTATAAGAAACAGGGCATCGATGCTGATACCATTAAAGTCTGGCTGAATGCGCTGGGTCAGGATGTGGTATTAAATAAAAAAGGAACCACATGGCGCAAACTGACTGAAGAACAGCAGCAAACGGCGCTGTCCAGTGAAGATGCTTTAATTGCCGCATTAAGCACTCATACCAGTTTAATTAAACGTCCGATCTTGGCCACGCCCACAGGTTTTATTGCCGGTTTTGATGACGCGGCTTATCGCACCTTAAGTAATTAATTATTATTCTAAATAATCCATACAAAAAAGCCTGACAGCAGTCAGGCTTTTATCTTTCTCTCGAACTGGATTAGTTTGCACGAACCCAAGTCTGGTTACGGCCTAATGCTGCCACACCAATAAAGCCACGAAGCTCAAGTTTCTTGCCACCATCTGCCAGTTGGCCTTTTAGTTTGTAAGTTTTACCAGATTGCGGATCCAGAATTGAACCACTGTCATAGCTGGTACCACCTGAATTCTTAAGACCTTTCACAATGGTCAAGCCTTTGAGTGACTTGTTCTTGTACGGACCTTCACACTTGGTACAGGCATTTTCTTCACCTGGTGTTAACACAGATTGAATACTTGCTGACAACGTACCGTTCTTTTGTTCAGTAAATTTAACCATGGCCTTAGGCTGCTTGGTTTTATCATCAATGGTTTTCCAAACCGTGCCATTTAAAGGATCTGCGGCATTTGCCAGTACAGATAAGCCTAGTAGTCCTAACATAAGCGCTATTTTTTTCATTTTTCTTCATTTCCTTAGTCTGAAAATAGACCTCTGTAGTATTAAAAAGTCACAACAATTTTTCAATTTTTAGCTGTGACTATTTAGTGTAACCTTGTAAATATGGTTGGTAAATAATCTACATGATCAATAAAAGCACAAAAAGATGGAAGGAAAATGAAGATAAGCCCGTTAACAAAACAATTAATTACAGAAAGCATCTTAAAGACAGTCATTCGTGCCCCGAGCAGATTCAATCTTCCACCGAGTTCAATGCGCATTGCACTGGAGCAGATGTGCAAACTCTTTCCACAAGACAAAACCGTACAAATTCGTTCGCTACGTCTGGCGGGTCTGCGCGCAGAGGAAATTAAGCCGCAGCAAGAGTCGACTCAGCTGATTTTTCATATTCATGGCGGGGCATTTTATTTAGGCTCTTTAAATACCCATCGTGCCTTTATGACTCAAATTGCGGCTCGAACCCAGATGCAGGTACTGCATGTAGATTATCCGCTGTCACCGGAATCTGCCTATCCAGAGGCCTTGGAAGCCTTGTTTGATGTGTATAACTTATTGCTCGATCAAGGCGTTCAGGCCAAAGATATCATCCTGTCCGGTGATTCTTGTGGGGCCAATCTGGCGCTGGCCTTGGCGCTCAAATTACAAAAAGAAAACCTCCCACAAGTGAGTGGTTTGATTCTGTTGTCTCCTTTGCTGGATTTGACCCTGACCAGTGAATCGTTGCGCTATAACCAGAAACATGATGCCCTGCTGTCTCTGGAAACAGTTGAAACTGGCATTGAATATTATGTCCCGCGTGCCATCGATCGGGGTGATCCGGAAGTTTCGCCCTTTTTCGCCGATTTAAGCGGCTTGCCCCCAACTCATATTCAGGTCGGTTCCAAGGAAATTCTACTGGATGATGCCAGTCGTTTTAAGGAAAAAGCCGAACAGGCGGGTGTCGATGTGGAATTTAAACTGTATACCGGCATGTGGCATAACTTTCAGATGTTCAGTGCCTGGTTTGAGGAAGCCCAACAGGCGCTGAGCGATCTGGCAGCCTTCGCGCACCGTCTGGATCGAGATTAATTACTGTTCATCCATATAAAAAAGGCCAGCATAGGCTGACCTTTTGAGTTGTTTTTGGATATTTAGATGGCTTGAACCTGCTGCAGTGCCGTCTCTAAGGCTTGTGCCTTGATCGTTTCGCCCATGTTCACGCCTTCAGCACGAATCACTTCAATATCGGTTACGCCGGTAAAGTTAAACACGGTTTTCAAAAAAGCTTCCTGAAAATCGGCAGGACTTTGCTCCCCATAAACTCCGCCACGGCTGCTGGCAATATATACTTTTTTATTGCCAGCCAGACCGACAGGGCCTTGTTCGGTATATTTAAACGTACGTCCCGCCACACAGATCCGGTCAATCCAGGCTTTCAACGTCGATGGCAAACCGAAGTTATACATGGCCGCGCCAATCACCACGATATCTGCCTGTAAATACTGCTGCAGGATGTCTTCGCCTAATGCAGTCTGTTCTGCATTCTGACCCATTAAAATTTCAGCCGTGAGATGTGGAATCGGCTGTGCAGCAAGATCGAGATATTCAAGCTCGATGGCCTGGGCATGTTTTTGTTGTAACTGACTCACCAACGCCTGAGTCAGCTGACGCGAAATAGAGGCATCGCCTAAAATACTGGAATCAATCTGTAAAACTTTCATGGCTTCGCTCTCATCTATGGGGCTATCTAACTAATGCAGCCATTTTAAGGCTTAGGTTGCATGAAATAATTAGCACAGATAAAACACATCATTCTGAATTTAGAACAAAACCAGCTTTAATATTAGAAATTCCTATTTTGCAGACTCCTTAAATATTGTGGTTTATCAAGCGTTAAAACTTATGTTATCTTATGTAAATAAAGCTATAAATAGTCAATAAATCTTAAAAAGTTGCCATAATAATTTAAGTCAGACCGACAACATGAAGCGAATATCGCCTGTATTACAAAAAATAATCAAACACAGAATCACGAAATATCTGGTCGAAGATGAAGTCGTGATGAACTGGAGTATTCTCAAAAAGTGCATCCTGATGCTGGCTTTGGGCTGCGGCGTACATCTGACCTGGCTCGGTTGGGATATCTTTGTTTTATTCAATCCAGAGTATTGGCAATATGTTCAGTTAGAACGGGTTCATACCCAAGTTATCCTGAACAGCAGCTTTTTAGTGATTTTATTGGCACTGATTTATCCCTGTTATAAATTTCAGGGCAATCCTCTGGTGGAACGTTATTTGCCCTATCTGGCAGTTGGTACTTTTGTAATTTCGCTGTGCCGTGATGCCTATGTCGTGGGGGTGATCAGTCCTGTGGCCACCACATCCTATGTCTGTTTAATTATGGTGGGACTGGTGCTGTTTCATCGCAGGCTGGTTTATAGCATGCTGATTCCAGCCTCGCTCTTTTTAGGCGGTTGCGCTTATTTGAGCTTCAGTCAGCAATTGCCTTATTCTCCTTTATTCAACATTCAGGACAAGCATTTTTATAATGCTTTCTGGCTGTTTTCAATGCTGTATTTCATTGTCCCAATTTTAGCTGTATGCATGGTGTTATTTGAAATTTTACTCAGCCAATGGCGTCATCGTGAAGAACTCATCAAGCAGCTCAGTCAGATTGATCCGCTCACCAACCTGTTTAACCGGCGCAGTATCAATCAATGTCTGGATCAGCTCAATGCTACGGCTGTACCCCATTACGCCCTGGTTCTCTTAGATCTGGATCACTTTAAGAAAATTAATGATCTGTATGGTCATCATAAGGGCGATGAAACCTTGGTTGAAGTCAGTGCTGTATTAAGCCAACAGTTACGCGAAAGTGATGTAGTGGGCCGCTTTGGCGGTGAAGAGTTCATTTTGGTGCTGAAAAATACCAGTCTGGAAAAAGCCAAACAAGTAGCAGAACGCTGCCGCAGCGCGATTCAGCAATTACAGATGATGAGTGATGAAGGTGAGCCGATTCCGGTGACTGCCAGTTTCGGAATTGCTATTTCCAAAGCCGAGTTACGCCCACAACAGCTACTCAGTCAGGCCGATCAGGCGCTTTATCAGGCCAAAGCCGGTGGACGTAATCGGGTCAAAGCCTATGTTGAGCCGGTGACTGCACAGATGCAGGTTTCTTAAACGGGTTCAGCTTTTTCGATGATTATGAATATTATAGGGTTGAGCTTTGAGCCAGACGTTGCAGCTGGGCCAGCAATTCTGCTTCGCTAAAAGCACCGGTCAAACGTAAACCGCGAATTTCCTGCTGCTGCTCATTCAGAAATAAATAGGTTGGTGGTCCCAGAATTTCCCATTGATTTAACAGCATTTGATGCGAGGCATTGTATTGGCTTAAATCCAGCTTGATCAGGAAATAAGGTGCCAGAGCCTGCTGTACCTGTGCAGATTTTAAAATACGATGTTCAATCGGCTGACAAGCGACACACCAGTCGGCATAGACATCAATCACGATCTTTTGCCCTTGCGGTGCTGTATTCAAAATCTGCTGAAATTCTGCTGCGCTGCGTGCCACATGCCACTGGGCTTCTGTACTGGACTGCTCAACAAAAAACCGCTGACTATGCTGATATTGGCTATAACTGATATAAGGCAGCGCTATCATCAGACACAGGATATACAACCACCTCAAGCCAGTACGATGCCAGAAAATCCGGAACAGTACATAGGCCACAAAGGCCATGCCCAAGCCTAAGGATAACCACTGTAAAGTCGCTTCTGAAATCAGTGGGCGAATAAAATACAGTGCCAGCGCCAGCATGATAAAGGCAAAGAGCACTTTGATCTGATTCATCCAGTGCCCGGCTTTAGGTAGTACCCGTGCACCCAAAATACTGGCCAGCAGTAAAGGTGTGCCCATGCCAAAACCGAGGGTAAACAGCAGCAAGGCACCCTGCCACTGGCTTTGGGTCTGGGAAATAAACAAGAGTGCACCCGCCAACGGTGCGGTCATGCATGGCCCGACCAGCAGCGCCGAGATCATGCCCATGACTCCAGCACTGACCAAACTACCGCCCTGCTGCATGGCCTGAGCCCGATCCAGACGCTGAACCAGACGTTGTGGCAGTTTAATCTCAAACAGTCCAAACAGATTCAGGGCAAACAGGACAAACAACACACTAAACGCGATCAGGGTACCGGGTTGCTGCAACCAACGCTGGAAATTCAGGCCGGCCGAAGACGCAATTAAACCCAGCACCGCATAGACCGCGGCCATACTGCTGACAAAAGTCAGGGCGATCATCCAGGCTTTGACACCTTTGCTGTCCCGTACAATCAGCGAGGTCAGGATCGGCAGCATCGGCAAGGAACATGGGGTAAAAGCCAGCAAGATTCCTAAGCCAAAGAACAGTAACAGTCCATAACCCAAAGAGCGTTCAAGCAATTGAGCTGACCATTTTTGGTCTTGTGCCGCACCGACTGCGGGTTGCCCGCTAGGGGATGCAGAAAATGCATCTGCTGTAGATTCTGAGGAATCCGCTGTATTAAACAGGGTATTGTGTTGCAGTGATGACCCGTTTAGATCAAGTAAGCGCTTGCTTCCTGGGCCGGCAGCTTCAAATTGCACCAGACCTGACAGATCTGTCTTGAACTGAATACTTTGCGGCGGATAACAGATTCGGTCTTTGGCACAGCCCTGCCAGCTCACCTGATAGGACTGGTTGGCCTGCGTCGGAATCTGAAACCTTAACTGCTGATAATACACCTGGGTATGCCCATAGTTGTCATCATACAGATCTTTAGCAGGCGGTAATTCAAGCAATACAGGCTGATTGCCCTGCCGCACTTCAATTTTATGCTGATACAGATAATAGTTATCCGGAATCTGCCAGCTCAGTTCAGCCTGTTGCTGACTGGTAGAAATCACATGAACAGGAAAAGCCTGCTCGGCAGACAAGAGCGCTGTTTCGGCCTGAGCTGGACTGCTAAACACGAAGCTTCCCAAGATGACCGGGGCAAGTATTTTGCCCCAGCTCTGAAATTGCGGGTTTCTGATCATCACGAAACTGGAGTGTCCTAGAATAAGAAGGATACGCCTAAACCTGAAAAGTAGCTTCGCTCTGCACCGTCCAGATCAACTCCCACACTGGCATCCAGCTGAACCCGGTCATTAAGTGCATACATTACCCCAGTGCCAAGCGCGTATTCATTATCGATGCTTTCAGCTTTACGGTAAATCAGTTCCGAATAGCCTGACCAGCGATCGGTGATCTGGTAGCCGATCGATGGAATCGCAGCTATGGCCCAATTGCTGTCCTGCCATTCATAACGCATAGTCAATGCGGTACTGACCAAGTCATTATATTGGTACGATACGACAGAACCCAGGCTGTAAATATCTTCTTCATTACTGAAACCGGCATTGCCTGTCGCAATAACTGCTTCGGCCAGCAAGGCCAGACTCAGTTTGTCATCATCCAGATCAATGGCTTTTTTCAGACCAATACTGACATCGCCCAGACCATCATTTTCATTCGTCTGACCGTTGGATTTGACTTGTGACCAGACAGGGCCTTCCCAGCCCAGACGCAACTCCAGACCATCACTAAGTCCGGTACGTAACAACATATCTGCATTCAGTGTCGTTACCGTTTTCTCGCCCGACTTGCTGTAGCGGGCTGTGGGCAAACCTTGCTCCCAGGCAACATTTCCGACCGGGGTAATGCCTGTACTCAGACCTTCACCTGGTCGATCAAATTCAAAATCTGCTGCGAAAAGTGATGCACTGCAACCAGTCAGTGCAATTAAACCCAAAGTTTTTAATATTGTCATCTTGGTGCTCTTTATTAAAATTTAACCCAGTTCTTTGCTCATTTTTGCGCCATGACTACGCAGGAGTTCTAGCGTCTGTTTTTCTTCATCCAAGGCTTCTGACCAGTTAATTTCATCAAAATCACAATCGAAGAACAGGTCACTGATCGAAGATAAAATGGTCATGCCATCTTCATCTTTGCTATTTGGATCAACTTTTTCATCGAGTAAACGCTGCACGGCAGGTGCACATGCGGCACTTGCAGCATCCCATAATGGGCCATAAATTTCTTCTGCATCCCAGAGATGCAAATTCACTTTGGCCTGGATCAATTCTTCCAGAATTTGTAAATGTACAGCCAATCTTGCCTGTTTTTCTTCAGCTGAAAGTGGGGTGCCGGCTTCATATAACTCGCATACCTCTTCCCACCATTTAAATAAACCATCTGACCAGACCGAAATTACCGGGCCTTTGTCATGATCAATAAAATTTGGATTGAGTCCATCTGCCAAAAGCTGCTTTACCTGATCCAGATTTAATTCTTCGAGTGCTTGCACAAAAAGCTGTTGTTGCGCAGTTAACATGATGGAGCTCACTTTCATTCGTTTTCGACTATTATGCCGAATAACGTGCGGCTTTGTTGCGCTTCTCACTATTATATTTTTATTTCATACAAAAAAAGCCCCGCAGGGCTTTTTAAAATCGGTCAGCATTACTCGTCAATCTCTGCTGCAGTATCTGTATCTGCCAGTGCTAAGGCACCAGGACGAACATTGTCTTTTTTCTCAATCACATGTTCCAGACTGCGTTTTAGCCGGTCAATCGCACCACGAATGGCAGTATCCACATTGTGAGCGCGATGATTGACGACCACGGGTTTTAACCCTGCAGGACGCGCTTCTATCATGCAGCGAATATCATCATCACCGCCTTTGGCGCCATTTTCATCACTGAGATGGACTGAAAAATGAGTAATACGCTCACTATGGCGCTGGAATTCTTGATTTAATTCTTCACGTACATAATCAATTAAACGCTCGCTATTCTGAATGTGTTTATCTGTACGAAGTTCAATATTCATAAATTACCATCCTCAATCTTTGTAACTTTTTGAGTGCAAAAATTTTTATCTTGGCACGTTTGTAGCTTGCTGTTTCGCATCGCATTTCACTTCTTCAAATGATTGGAATTACACCCTCCACTTTGAATGATGAACACATTTTTGAGTCTGCAGAACCGTGTCCTTATATCTCGAATATCAGCCCTATCTTGAAAATATGCAAGTCCTATTTTGGCTTTTTAGCAAAAGAATAATGGATTGTGACAACTGTTTACTCAGCTTAAAATAGGGTTATTGACCTCTCTCAATTACATTATCATTCATATGATTTCATCAAAAATTAATAGCGAAATATTCTTATAAAAAAGTACAAATAACATCCAAACCACTCTATTCATGAGCTGAAATAATGGCAAAATCTGAAGAGTTTATCTGAAAATCTCAGAAGCAATAATCAAGTAGATTTTCTGGGAAATATAAGCGTGACAAGCCTTACAATGATCCTTCCCTCTGCTAGGCTGGTGATTGTTTTCTACTCTTCTTAAAGATTTTCAAAAATTCTTATATCTTCCCCTAAACACAATGTTCTTATGGCTTTTTGTATGCAGGAAATGACCGGTCAGGATGATTTCTCCACAAGCCAAACAGTTTAATAAATAAACAAAAAACTTTGATTAAAGCTTGAATTTATTACACAAAATGAACAGGAATTTAAAGATTCTGGCAGCTATAGTCGCTTAAATACCGGCCAAATAGCTTCATCGAGCCAAACATTTTCATGCTTTTTAGCAAAATATTCGCCCTAAAAATACATCGCTATTGTGCTTTCTCTTTTTGATGAATGATGAGATGGCAATCTTGCAAACTCAAAACACTTAAAAAAACAGTGAGATTTAAATTCGATTAAAGAGAGTTTCAGCTTTATTATTTCAATAAAGCTTTCTTGGTTTTTATACTGCCTGATTTAAATTTTTTTTAATAATAATGACTTAAAAACTCATCTCTTATTTTCGGAAATGTCTATCGATGAGATCAAATATTTCCTCATGCTGAAGACTTGGAGATATTTAGGTCAACGATCAATTTTAACTTTATTTTTACGCATTAATCTGTATGCTTACTCTGCTTTCTTGGGGGAGAGATTTAAATGAAATTGACACAACTCGCGGCACTTTGTGCATTGGCTACCACTGCAACATTTACCCAGGCAAAACCAATCTGGCAAGACTTTAGCCTGACCGGCCTTTATGGTGAAAACTATAAAGTACCATTTTCAACTCAAGATGAAAAAATTGAGCAAAGCACAGTTACTGCTGAATATGCAGCCGGTTTTAAATATGGCGATTTCTTTGCCTTTGCGGATCGTACCAACAATGATCCAAATGGTAACGAAACCTATTTTGAAGTTGCACCACGTTTAAGCCTTGGCGCGGTAACTGGCCAGAAACTTGAACTAGGCCCTATCACAGACATATTGATTGCAACGACTTGGGAAGGCAACAGTGCCAAGGGTAGTGATTTTAACAACTACCTATATGGTGTTGGTTTTAATTTAGCGATCCCTTATACCAACTATGCAACCATCAACTTCTATAAAGCCGACAATGATCTGCAAAAAGATGATTATCAAATGACGATCACTTATGCGGTACCATTTAAAATTGGCAGTGAAGAGTTTCTGGCAGATGCTTTCCTGGATTGGTCAACTGCTGAAGGTCCCGATCATAAAAGTGAACTCAACTGGACCAGTCAATATAAATGGAATGTGGGTAAACACATTTCTCCCGAGACTAAACTTTATCTAGGTATCGAGCATTCGGTCTGGAATAACAAGTTCGGTACAAATATCGACCAACATGATGTCAGTGCACTGGTGAAGTATCATTTCTAATTGAGGTATGATCAAAGGCAGAACTTCGGTTCTGCTTTTTTTCATCCCTTATTCAAGCCAAACTAGAACAAAAATATGCATCATTTTCAAATTCGACATGCCACCGAGCATGATCTTGAAACCATCCTCGAGATTTATAATCAAGAAGTGCTACATGGCACTGCGACCTGGAGCAGAACAGCCTTTGATTTGAACTATTTTAAAATCTGGTTTAAGCAGTTGAAGAATCAAAATTTCCCGGTTTTTGTGGTTGAAGATAGACAAGATCAGCGTGTTGCTGGCTATGCCTGCTATGACCAGTTTCGTAGTATTCAAGGCTTTCAACACACGGTAGAACATTCAGTTTTTCTAAATCCGGATTATGCAGGACAAGGTCTAGGTTCTATCTTATTAAAGCATTTAATTGAAGAGGCTCAAGCACAGCAATTGCATATCATGGTCGCAGCGATTGATTCAGAAAATATCTCGTCGATTCGCCTGCATGAAAAACTGGGCTTTGTGCAAAGTGCTTATATGCCGCAAGTTGGACAAAAGTTTGGTCAATGGCGCGATCTGGTGCTATTACAACTGAATTTGGAGCAGGCCGAAGTAACGGCTCTTTAAATCTCCTGTTATTTAGACCGGCTTCTCTTTTATTAAACTGGTATCGAAACAGACACTCTATTTACTTCCAAAGCTGGCTATGTTTTATTCAGATCAAAGCCGTCCAGAGTAAAACAATGTATAAATCTCTATGTTGTATTGGTATTTTAACTTTAAGTACACTAACTTTTGCCGATTCAGATTTTGAAAAAGAACTTCGTACAAGCTGCAGTAAAGTGAAGAGCTACGCCAATAATGGCAAAAAATTCTATGATCAAAAACACTATCAACAGGCCATAGCACAATTTAAGCAACAAGCTGCCTGGTCATCTTTTTGTGAAATGAACCGGGATGAAGCTAAAACCTCTTTCTCTGAACAAGCCATTACAACAGCATTTAATAATGTGGGTTTAAGCTATAGCAAACTTGGCAAGCCTCAATGGGCACGTGCCTGGTTCTCCGTTTACCCCGATGCTAAAAGTAGTCAATTTAATTTAAAACAGCTTCCTCCACCTAAAAAGGACACTGAACTTGCAGGTACTTATGTACAGCATGCCGGTTTTGGTGCCTGGAGTACGCTGAAAATTGTCAAACAGCAGCAACATTATGCGATCGAATATGAAGGTCTCTATATGGGCTTACGCAGTTTGATTTATGGACCAAATCTAGGTGGATTTAATACCACGATGCCACTGAATAAAACACAGGCACAATATCGCTCTGAAGACTGCAAAATCGATATCTCTTTAGGCTTTGATGCCAAACTCGGAAGTCGTGCAGTGCTTAAGCAAAATAGTGGTGATTCAGGTTGTGGCTTTGGGCATAATGTTTCAGCGGCAGGAGTTTTCTTAAAAGTAGAGAATTAATCGGTTTCAGATATAAAAATATCAGCACTCAGATCGAAAAAATAGGGCTTAGATTCAAGCCAGCAAAAAGCCCGCAGTTGCGGGCTCTTGATCTAAAAAAGAGTGCTATTACACAATAATATCTGCCAGATTGCCTTTTTGCTCTAACCATTCCTTACGGTCACTGGCACGTTTTTTCGCAAGTAACTTATCCAGTAAACCTGCGGTAAAATGACTATCATCCAAATCCAGCTGCACCAAACGGCGTGTATTTGGATCTAAGGTCGTTTCACGTAACTGGCTGGCATTCATCTCGCCCAGACCTTTGAATCGGGTAATTTGCGGATTTTTGCTTTTGCATTTTTTCAAAATACCATTGAGCTCGTCATCATCCAGGGCATAGTGCACGTCTTTGTTGTCATCAATCCGATACAAGGGCGGCATGGCAACGAATAAATGCCCTTCTTCCACCAAGGTCGGGAAATGCTTGACGAACAGGGCACAGAGCAAAGTTGCAATATGCAGACCGTCGGAATCGGCATCGGCCAGAATACAGATTTTGCCATAACGTAGCTCGGACAGGTCATCTGAACCCGGATCGACACCGATCGCAATCGCGATGTTATGTACTTCTTGCGATGCCAAAACTTCATCCGAAGAGACTTCCCAAGTGTTTAGAATTTTACCGCGAATGGGCATGATCGCCTGGAAGTTTTTATCACGCGCCTGTTTGGCAGAACCACCCGCAGAATCGCCTTCCACAATAAACAGTTCCGACTGATCCAGATCATGTCCAACACAGTCGGATAATTTACCCGGCAAGGTTGGACCGGCCACAATTTTTTTACGTTCTACTTTTTTCGCGGCTTTTAAACGGCGACCCGCTTTAGAAATGGCCATTTCAGCCAGTTGCATCGCGATATCAGAATTCTGGTTTAGCCAGAGTGCAAATGCATCTTTGGCAATATTTTGCACCGTACCTGAGGCTTCACGACTCGACAGACGCTCTTTGGTTTGTCCCGAGAACTGCGGCTCCTGGAATTTCAGCGACAGAATATAGTTGACACCATCCCAGACATCTTCCGCAGAGAGTTTCATATTACGCGGCAACAGATTACGCAGCTCACAGAATTCACGCATGGCATCGGTCACGCCTGAACGTAAACCATTGACATGGGTACCGCCCTGCGCGGTCGGAATCAGGTTGACATAGGACTCCTGAATGCTATCGCCGCCTTCTACATTCCAGCAAATCGCAAACTCGGCACTAGCATGCTCAGCGTCACCTGTTGCAACAAAAGCCGGTGCAGGAATGATTTCACGATCCTCAAGCTCATCCATCAAATAGTCGACCAGACCATTTTCAAACTGCCAGCTGATCTTTTCGTCATTGATCTGGTCAATATAATTGATCTGTAAGCCCGCAGCCAAAACCGCTTTGGCTTTGAGATTATGCTTTAAAGCTTTTAAGGCAAATTTGGGTGAATCGAAGTATTTGGTTTCAGGCCAGAAATGTACCGTAGTTCCCGAGGCACGTTTAGGCGCCTTGCCTGCCAGCACTTCAAGAGGTGCAACCGGCTCACCATTTTCAAAGGCCATTTTATACAGGTTGCCCTGACGCTGAACTTCAACTTCTACACGGGTCGAAAGTGCATTAACGACTGAAATCCCCACGCCATGCAAACCACCGGAAAACTGGTAGTTATCGGTGCTGAACTTACCACCGGCATGCAGTTTGGTCATGATGATTTCAATACCACTTTGACCATATTCGGGATGAATATCGACTGGCATACCACGACCGTTATCTTCGACAGATAATGAACCATCTTTACAGACCGTGACGGTAATCTTGTTGGCATGTCCGGCCAAGGCCTCATCGACAGCATTATCAATCACTTCCTGCGCCAGATGGTTCGGACGAGAGGTATCGGTATACATGCCCGGACGACGACGTACCGGATCCAGACCAGATAAAACTTCAAGAGATTGAGCCGTATATTGAGACACGTTATTCGGTTTCCTTTTTTATGCAGTCCAACAAAAACTGTAAGAGCAGCGGAATTTTCTCCGCAAAATCATCCATCCCGTGACTGCCATTCGCTTCGGTCATCAGCATTGCAGGGGGACGCGCAGCACTATAATAACGATGTGCTTCACGATAATCCAAAACTTCATCGCCTTGTTGCAGCAGAACCAGCATTTTGTCTGCATCTTGTGCAACTGGCAGGGCCAATTGTTGCAGTTGCAGCAGATCTGCATCATCCAGACACCAGTTCGGATGCACCTGCAAAGGCAGTTGCTCGTCAAACAGTTCACGAAACAATTGCCATGGTCGCATTGCCGGATTAATCAGTACAGCAGGCACAGCATGCTGTGCGACCAGATATGTCGCATAGAATCCGCCGAGACTGCTGCCCACCAGCGCCACATCTTGCATTGACTGAATCTGCTCGGAAAGCTGCTGAATCGCAGCCAGTGGCGACATATTTAAATCAGGCAAATGCACCTGAACCCCGGAGTATTTTGCACAGTAGTGTTGCAGCAATGTCCCCTTGATCGAGTGGGCATTACTTTTAAAGCCATGCAAATAAATGATATTCATGAACTACCAACAAAAAACCCATTCATCATCAAAATTTAATTTAAAAAATGTGAAGTACACTACATTATAAGACCCGTTAATTACTTAAATTGTCTGACAAAAAAGCCAGAAGTATTCTGTAATTCTCGCTATTTTAGAATGAAGGCCTCAATATCTGGAAACTCGACAAGAAAAAGAATTTATACCGCGAAGTTCTTTAAAAAGAAAGATGACAAATCATGCGGCTCATTGAAAGGACAGCATCAGATGCCAAGTTTGACACCGTTACATGAAACCTATTGTCGCTGGGACCGAACCCCACCGAGTCAGGCCGATGTACTGGAAGGTCTGGCGCAGCTGGTGACGACGCGCTTTAACGACGTGATTCAGGAACTGATCAAGAGTATTCAGCGTGAAATTTTAATGAGTATTTTTGGTCTAAGTGAGAATAATTCACAAAAAATTCAGAATATTCCATCGATTGCCCGGCTCTATCAAATGTCCTATGACATGCTGTTTCATTATGGCAATACCCTGATTGCACCCGGTCTACGCCAGATTATTGAACGTTTTCCCAAACTGCATAATAAGCCGCTGACGCCTTCCTTGTATTTTCTGGTCAGTGCCTTAAATGGCATTATTGGGGATTATCTGCTGAAATATCAAAACCCTTTGGCCTTGCCCATGGTGATCTATGATCATTATGGCTCATTGCAAAATGGTGAGCTGAGCGGACGGATTACCCTGTTTGTACATGGCTTATGCATGAACCATTTAGACTGGTCAAATCGCAAATATGAAGGGATTGGAGAAAAATTACTGGCCCAGCGCGACCGCAATACCATGCTGTATCTGAATTACAATACCGGTCGGCGAATTTCAGCCAATGGCCGCAGTCTGGCCAATACCTTGCAGGATCTAGTTGCTCGCAATCCGAGAATTACCAGTATTGACCTGATCGGGCATAGCATGGGGGGTCTGGTCTCTCGTAGTGCGCTGTTTTATGGCAAGCAGAATATGTATGGCTGGATCAATATGGTGGAGAATCTGGTCTGTCTCGGCTCACCACATCATGGTGCTGTACTGGAACGTTTTGGGTTTAGCTTGCAGGACAAACTTGGACATTTCCCGCTGATCCGGCTGATTGGTCATTTGGTCAATATTCGCAGTAATGGAATTCTGGATTTACGCCATGGCAGCGTCCGTGATGATGACTGGGAGCATAATGCGCTTCGGATCGGCTTTATGGATGACAACCGTAAACCTGCCCCGATTCCGTCGCATATCGACACCTATCTGGTCGCGGGTACGATCGAATTTGAAAACCGCAAAAACAAGACCCTGCACGTGATTGGCGACTATCTGGTCAGTATCAAAAGCGCTTTGGGCGAGCATCCCAATCCGCGTTTCCAGCTCAAAGTTCCGGATGCCCACAAGGCTATTTTCTATGGCTTGAACCATTTCGAGATTCAATATCATCCGCTGGTCGCCGAACAGGTGGCACGCTGGTTCTATCCAAGTGTAGAAGATGAAGCCTTTGATCAAATTCGTGAATATACAATTGATCTGGAAAGTCTGGAAGGTATTGCCCTGACTTAACTTTCAGCGCATTAAAAAACCCTCAATTGAGGGCTTGTTAATGCGAACTTATTAATATTTATCTCTGAGCCGTTTAACCGGTGCAGTTTTATATTTGCGCAGCAGTTGCCATAGACTGACCAGCAATAAAATACTAAAGAAGATCAGAGACCAGACCGGCAAAGATTGCCCCAAGAAAGTCCAGTCAATGGTGGCACACTCGCCAGAACCATTGAGTACCTGTTGCAACACTGACTGCATTGGCAAGGTTTCCAGCCAGTATTCCAGGCCAGGACCACAACTCGGCACCTGATCCGGTGGCAGATTCTGTAACCAGACATGCCGGGCAGCAACGCCCACAGACCATAAAATACTCAGCGAACCTAGCAAGGCATAGAGCCGCTTCATGATATTGGATTTAGGGTTATGCAGACATGCGATGAGTGAGATGATCCCCAGTCCAATTAATCCCACACGCTGAAACACACAGAGTGGACAAGGCGCCAGGCCCTGTACATGCTCAAGATATAAGGCAAATGCCATTCCAATGACAGCAGCCAAAAATAACATACCACTCACGAAGCGATAACCCCATTGCATGGTGAATCCTCTTATTTTTTATCGATATTGGGCTAAATAATCAGCAAAACTGACGCTGCTATCTTGCTCGAGTTGCTGTTGTTGCTGCAATGACTTTTGTGACATTTCTTCAAAATAAGCCAGTGTTTCCGGGCTAAGCTGGTGTGCTTCATAAACACTGCTATGTTGCTGAGCCAAATGCTGGCCAAAGTGCCACATACTGCCTTGAGTGCGTGTATCGCCCACCACCAGGGCAGATAAAGTTGCATCAACTTCATCGACCCGGATCTGCATCATCTTCATGGCATTGCTATACAGGTCGGTTGCATAGGTCTGATTGAGCAGCTCGGCCAGAGGCTGCATGCGTTGCAGATGTATGGCACACCAGTCTTCAATCGGATAGCATTGACCATCTGCCAGAATTGCAGCATTCGGCGCACGGCCACGATTTACCACTTCGGTCTGATTCTGCTCAATGATCTCCTGCTCCTCACCGAAAAGTGCTGGACTGTCCTGCAATAAACAATACAAGGCCACCACTTCCAGGAAGCCGGCGGTGTCTTCATTGATGCCAATCGGGCTATATGGATTGACATCGACTGCCCGCAGCTCGACATAGGCAATCCCGCGATTTTCCAGCGCTTGAGATGGGGTTTCACCCTCTTGTGGCACCTGCTTCGGACGTACCAGACTGTAATATTCATTTTCGATTTGCAGCACATGATCATTGATCTGAGTCGGCTGGCCATCTGCTGCATTTAGTCCAAGACGACTAAAGGGTTTATACGGCGTTTTGACTGCTTTTTGCAGTCCTTCTAGATAGTCTTGCAAGTTATTATAGTGAATGCCGAGCTGTTTCTGGGCTGAGTTCTGGTAGCCAAATCGTCCCATACGCAATGCTGTCGCATAAGGGGTATACAGGGTGCCTTTTACCAAGGGCAATAGATGATGATCACGACCGGTCATAAAGCACTGGCAGACTGCCGGACTGGCACCGACCAGGAACATCACCAGTGGGGTCAGACGAATAAAGTTACGGATCAGCCCCATATAGCGGTGGCTGCGATAATCCTGCAGGCTTAAGTCCTTGAGTGCTTCATCCTGCTCCTGCTGCTGTAAGGCTTCGAACAGATGATCCGGGAAAGACAGGTTATAATGCACCCCTGAAATGGTCTGCATACGGCGACCATAACGCACCCCCAAGCCATGACGATACAAGGTTTTAAATAAGCCGATATTCGAGCTGCCATACTGCGCCAACGGAATACTTTCATCGCGGCTATCCAGCATGCAGGGCATTGACATCGGCCAGAGTTTTTCCTCATTTTCCAGATGACGATGCACAATCGCGTGAATATCAGTGAGATAGTCCAAGGCTTTTTTGATCGTGTCCTGCGGCGGCGTAATAAACTCCATTAAGGCTTCAGAATAGTCTGTGGTGATATGTGGATGAGTCAAGGCTGAACCCAAGGCACGCGGATGCCCTGCCTGTGACAGGAAACCATCACTCTGCATACGTAAGCTTTCACGCTCAATACCACGCAGCATGCCTTTGATGAGTGACGACTCTACCCAGGTCGGTAACACATTTTGGGAAGTCGGTTCAGGTTGACTCATTACAATCTCGCTTAAAGGGGCTAAACTATTAAATTAAAATCATCAGTTTAATCAGTATAACGTGATTTCTGGCCGGCACATGATAGGCTGTCTAGTTTTCAGGCAAACCATTGATTTTTAATTTGGCAATTTTTTAACACAAAGTTCCTCTATAAGACATGTGAAATTTGTGATTTTATGAATAAATAAATGCTAATGAATTGTAAATGTTATGAATTATCAAGATATTTTAGACTTCTGGTTTCATGCTGACAGCCAGCCGTTGTGGTTTAGCCAGAGTCATGAATTCGACCAAAGTATCGCGCGGCAGTTCATGAGCACGCATCAGCAGGCCGCCCAGGCTGAACTCTGGTCCTGGCGTAAAACCGCCGAAGGCCGTCTGGCTGAAGTTATCGTTCTAGACCAATTTTCACGAAATTTATTCCGTGATTCGCCGCAAGCTTTTGCTCAGGACAGTCTGGCACTGGCCTTGGCGCAAGAAGCTATTAGCCTGGATCTGGATCAACAGCTCAGCCCGGAACAACGCGCTTTTTTATATATGCCTTTCATGCACAGTGAGTCTAAACTGATCCATGAATTCGCATTAAAGCTGTTCCAGCGTCTGGGCAATCCGACCAATCTGGAGTTCGAGAAAAAGCACAAGGTGATTATCGACCGCTTTGGGCGCTACCCTCATCGCAACCAGACCCTGGGTCGTGACTCGACCGATGAAGAGTTAACCTTCCTGACCCAGCCCGACAGCAGTTTTTAAGATTTTTTAAGACCGGCTGTTTGGACTGGATCATTGCATCAGGAGATCGAACATGAAAAATATGCTACTGGGATTGAGTGTGATCGCTGCCATCAGCCTGAGTGGTTGTGCCACGACGCCTTCAAAACCATTAACGTTTGATCAGTTGGGCCGCTACAGTACCACGCCACTCAACAACAACACCTATCGGATTGGGTTTCAGGCCCGGCCCAATATGAGCTTTGGCACGGCTGAGGAAATTACCCTGGTCAAAGCCGCGCAGACCACTGTGCAAAATGGCTTTCAGTTCTTTAGAGTGCTGAATGATCCAAGTAATCGTACCCAGCAACCACCACGTCAGGCGATCGTCTATCCGGCACCGAGCTATTATCCATATGGTTATTACCGTCGCTATCCGGGGTTCTGGCCAGACCCGTTCTATGACCGTCCTTATACTGTCACCCTGGATCCTGCTCAGGTGGCCTATACCATTGAATGCTTTAAAGCCGGTCAGGCACCCAGTGATGCTTTCGATGCGCGCTTGATTTTACAGTCACTTGGGGCTAAATATGGTCTAAGTCCATCCGGCGCAGTGCTGCAACCGCAACCGGCCAATCCCTCTTGACAGGATGATCTATGCAGACAGAGCGTATCTCACCGAGCTTACAACGCAGTAAACGTTTTGCGACCATCGCGCTGGTGGTCGCCGTACTGACCTGGTTGGCATTGATGGTTGCAGCCAAACTGCTACCTGAATATGTCTGGCTCATTCATATTCTGATGCTCTCGGCAGAAGCGGGTGTGGTCGGTGGTCTGGCGGACTGGTATGCGATTACCGTGCTGTTTCGTAACCCTTTTGGCAGGTTGCCCATTCCCAAGTTTTTACGCGACCATACCGAAATCATTCCACGCAACAAGGCCCGTATTGCAGAGTCGATGGGCCGTTTTGTGCAGGAAAATTTTCTTTCTCCGCAAATTGTACAGCGCAGTCTGGACAGTACCGACCTGAGTCTGGCTGCAGGACGCTGGCTGGCCAATCCGCAAAATAATGCCCAAGTGACTCAGGTCATTCAGCAAACGGTGCCTAAAATCTTTGAATTTGTCGGGCAGGAACAGATTGCCGGATTTATCCAGAGCAATAGCGTGCAATGGGTCAAAAACACCCAGATCAATACCTTGGCCAGTGAAATGCTACGCGCAGTACTGGACAATGATTTCCATCAGGATGTGCTACAGCGCGGACTGGATGTGGTGCATGCCTGGATGACCTTACATCCTGAACAAACCCGCGAGCTGACCCGTAACCTGTTTAAGGAAATGGGCGTGTGGAAATTGGCCAAAGGTGCTAGCTGGATCGGGATTGACGTGCAGCAACGCAGTATTGATTCCGTGATCGGGCGCGTTGAAGCCATGCTGGCCGATCCAGATCATCCGTGGCGACTTAAAATTGAGAACATGGGGCATGACTGGATGTTACAACTGGCAGATAACGATAGTGAAGCCAGCCAGCGGCTGAATGAAACCAAAGATGTCTTACTGGATAGCCCACAGGTGCTGAATTTTATCAGCGGTGCCGTGGTAATTTTATGTGATGCGATCAAGGAAGACTTGCAAAAACCTAATTCTGGTATTGCGGAAAATCTCAGAATTGCCATTCAACAGGTCGGAGAAAATATCATCTCGAATGCCTCGGTTCGTGAGCTGCTGAATAAACGTCTCAGCGGAATCGCGGTGGACCTGAGTGACCAGTACAGTGAAAAAGTGATTCGCTTTATCAGCGAGCGGATTCACGAATGGGATTCAAGCGAGATGATCGACAAGATTGAAAATGAAGTCGGCGGCGACCTGCATATGATCCGGGTCAATGGGGTCGTGGTGGGTGCCTGTATCGGTCTGGTGCTCGGGATCATCCGGGCGGCGGTAGAGCATTTAATTTAAAGATGACACTATTCGCCCTATACAGCCCGACTTTTAAAATATCCAAGAATTGACTCCAGCAGATCGAATTTAAGATTTAAAAAATGATCATTTGGGTGGCTGAGATCCGGACATATCGACCAATAGCCCAGTGAATTTGCGCACGAAAGGCAATAAGGTCACCACAATCGGAAAAGCAATCGCCCAGGAAATCATCCAGTTATGAAACCAGAGTGCCATAAATCCATCAATCCAGCCAAGATTGCGCAGCATATTGATCATGGAAATGATGCCACTCATCAGGCAGGACAGGATAAAAGGCACAATAATCAATGCCCATTTTGCAGGAAGTTTAGGAATATGACCGATAATGGTCGGACGTTGTGATGCAGCCACGACATGCTCTTTTTACTGTTTTCAGATGACTAATATAAGCCAAATTCTGTACGGTGCAGCATTGTTTTTTTCATCTGAAATGTTGAGCTGAAAACTGATTTTATTTTCATGAGATTAATCCGCTTATTTTCCCTTTCTTTAGTCAAAAACTTCTGACGAAGTGACCCTCTACTTTTTATTCCCTAGAAATGCTTTTACCTAAACAGCCTGAAATTTGCTATATTTGCTGTTTTTCTGCGATCTCTATTTTCGACTGATTATGAATACGGCAATACAAGCAGCTCTCGATCATGCAGTGCACACTTTACAGGCACAAGGCGTACTCCCATCTGACTGGAACAATACAAGTAATTTGACGCGTACCAAAGACCGAAGCCATGGTGACTTTGCGTCGAATATTGCCATGATCGCGTCGAAAGCTGCGGGTATGAAGCCACGTGATTTAGCGGAAAAAATTCTTGCTGCCCTGCCTGAAGTGGCGGATATCAGCAAGGCAGAAATTGCCGGTCCTGGTTTTATTAACTTCTTCCTGAATGCCGACCAGCGTTTTGCAGTCCTCGATCAAATTCAGGCACAACAGGCGACTTATGGTCGTACCCAGGTCAATGCAGACAAACGTATTCAGGTTGAATTCGTTTCTGCCAACCCGACCTCCAGCCTGCATGTGGGCCATGGTCGTGGTGCTGCGTATGGTATGACGGTTGCGAACTTGCTTGAAGCGACTGGTGCAAAAGTAGACCGCGAATACTATGTCAACGATGCTGGCCGTCAAATGGACATTCTGGCGACTTCGACTTATCTGCGTTACTTAGAATTAACCGGTCAGGAACTGGTGTTCCCGAAAAATGCCTACCAGGGCGACTACGTAAAAGAAATCGCACAAAGCATTATTGATCAGGATGGCGATGCGTATGTACGTCCTGTGGCTGACGTGTATAAAGACGTGCCTGAAGATGTACAGTTTGCAGCTGAACTGGATGCAGATGGCAACAAAGTGGTGGTGTCTGGCGACAAAGAAAAGCACATTGATGGTTTGATCTTTAATTCTCAGGCGTTGATTGGTACAGGCTATCGTGTCTTCCTACAGGCAGCACTCAAAGCGATTCTGGACGATATTAAAGATGACCTGGGCGAATTTGGTGTCACTTTCAACCAATGGTTCAGCGAAGAATCATTAACCGACAAAATTGAAGAAGCCTTACAGACCTTAGATCAACGTGGTTTCCTGTACGAAAAAGATGGCAATATCTGGTTCAAGTCGACTGAATTTGGTGATGAAAAAGACCGTGTGGTGAAACGCCGTAATGGCCAGACCACCTACTTTGCCTCTGACATTGCCTATCACCTGAATAAATTACAACGTGGCTATACCGATATTATTGATATCTGGGGTTCCGATCACCACGGTTATATCGCACGTGTGAAAGCAGCGATTGATGCGATGGGCTATGACTCGAAGAAATTAACGGTGCTTCTGGTTCAGTTTGTCAGCCTGTGGCGCGGTGGCGAGATGGTACAAATGTCATCTCGTTCAGGTCAGTTCGTGACCTTGCGTGATCTGCGCAAAGAAGTCGGCAACGATGCTGCACGTTTCTACTATGTGATGCGTAAATCTGAACAACACATCGATTTCGATCTAGACTTAGCGGTGTCGCAAAGCAAAGACAACGCTGTATATTACATCCAGTATGCGCATGCCCGAATCTGCCGTATGTTAGAAAAAGCGGCCTCTACAGGCGTGAATTTTGACGCTGCGGCAGCGCGTACTCTGGCGGCCCGACTCGAGCTGGATGCTGAAACTGAAGTTCTGGCTAAACTGGCTGCCTATCCAGAAATTCTGGTGCGTGCTGCAAACAGCCATGAGCCACATCAAATCGGCAACTACCTGAAAGAGCTGGCAGCCTTGTTCCACGGCTGGTACAACGACAATAAAGTACTCGGTGATGATGCTGAACTGACTCAGGCGCGCTTACTGTTATCAGTGAACGTACGTCAGGTATTGCGTAATGGCTTAGAACTTTTAGGTGTGTCTGCGCCTGAGAGCATGTAAGCAAAGCACCGCTTTGCATGCTCGCAAGGCGAAAGCTTCGCTTGAGTAAGCATGTATAGATTGTTTTGCATGCTCGCAAGACAAAAGCTCTACTCGAGGCCACAACGAAAACTGTTGTTTTAGCTGTTCAAAAAATACCTGGCTAGATTCTGCCAGCTATTTGAAAAATAGCTCAAGTATAAATCTGGTGTGCAGTTTGATCTAAATAATGACATTTGGATCTTAATCACATAGGATGAAATAATAGTCAGGCATAACCACTGTTATGCCTTTTCTATGAGGCAACCCCATATAGAGGAAATCCCAAGTGTTTGGAAAAACGCAACGCGGTGTATCTGAAAGACCGAATAAGCCTAAAAAGCCACTGATTCCGACCTGGCTCGGCACACTCGTGATCATTTTAATCGTGTTGAGTTTTTTAATGGCACTGATGTTGTGGAAGCCATGGGAACCGGTTAAGCCTAAAACTCAAACGACTGCAGCATCTGTCCAGGAAGAAGACACCAATAAGGATTACCGTTTTTACGATTTGTTGCCACAACAACAAGTAACTCCGATTCCTGAACAGGCGGTACCTGAAGCTAAAAGACAGGATACTGTGGTGATTGTAGAAGCACCTCGACCTGAAGTTCCTGAAGCTGCAGCAAGCACCGAACCTGGCTTGGAAGTCAGCGAAGCACCGGTTACAGCTCCGGTCAGCTATATTCTGCAAGTACGCAGCTTTGATGATCCGGATCAGGCCGATGCCCGCCGTGCGGAAATTATTCTGAATGGCCTGTCTGCTGATGTGGTCAGAAGCGTAGAAAATGGCAAAGTCTGGTATCGCGTGGTCTCAGGCCCTTATGACTCGGCTGATGCGGCACTGATTGCCCAGCAGACCTTGCAACACAGTGGCATTGATTCGATTGTGGTGAAACGCTAAAGATTTAAATGAGAAAAAGCGCCTGATGGCGCTTTTTTTGTATCCTTCCCTCTTTGGAAAAGGGTGAGGAGCATTGCTCCGCAAGGGAGGATTTATATCATTCAGGATTAATCCCCCTCGATCCCCCTTTGAAAAAGGGGGAGGATACAAGAGGCTAAAATCTTTAAACCGTATGCCCCAATGCTTCACCCATATTCACCAAAGAATTGGCCTTGAACGCGGCATCCCACTGCATTTTATGTTCTTCAAATAAAATCACTGCAGTTGAACCAAGGTAGAACCGGCCCAGTTCCGCACCTTTTTCCAGGAACAGATCATGCTGGTTTAACTCGATCCGACCAGAAGGTTTAACCTTGCCAGTAGCCACCGTTTCAATACCAGCCACAATCATTGCACCCACCAAGACCACGGCCATACGGCCAATTTCAGTATCAAACAGGCAGACCATGCGTTCATTGCGGGCAAACAGACCCGGAATGTTTTCTGCCGTGACCTGATTGACCGAGAACAGTTCCCCCGGTACATATAAAGTTTCAGTCAAAGTCCCTGCAAATGGCATATGCACACGGTGATAATCACGTGGTGACAAATATACTGTCGCAAATTCACCATTCTTGAAGGGTTCAGCCAGTTGCGGGTCAGCAATCAGCGCTTCTACAGTAAATTTTTGACCTTTGGCCTGAAACACATCGCCATTTTCAATTTTACCCAGCTGGGAGATCGCCCCATCCGCAGGTGAAACAATGCTGCTGGCATCTGGATCAACTGCACGAATCCCTTGTTTCAGGGCACGGGTAAAGAATTCATTAAATGATTTGAATTTCAAGGCATTGGCCTGTTCAGCAATCGACATATCAATGCCGTACTGTGCCTTAAAGGCAGTAATTACAGCCGTTTTGATAATCGGGTTTTCGCTGGCAGCAATTTTGCCGACCACACGAGACAGGCGATGTTGCGGTACTAATCGTTGAGCTTTAATAAAAAACTGTTGTTTTAAACGTGATGTGATGCTCAAGATGGCACCTCCCCTGTAGCGATTGGACTATTGAGGCGATTGCCCCATTCACTCCACGCACCATCATAGGCTCGAATTTTCCAGCCCAGTAAACGGCCCAGAATATAGGCCAAACCTGAGCGATGATGGGACTGGCAGTACACCACAACCGGCTGAGTCAAATCAAAGCCCAGTTGTTCCAGACGCTGCTGAGTACGTGGTAAAGGCTGCAATTTTAAATGATTTTGCCGGTTAAGGGCAGTACTCCATTCAAAATGACGTGCTCCCGGAATATGACCGCCGCGGCGCGCTGCCAGACGCAGGCCAGTATATTCATCTTCAGTGCGGCAATCCCACAGTTGAACTTGTTCACTTTCAATGAGCTGGTGTAATTCATCATAGCCAATCTGAAACTCTGATTTTTGCTCGAGATTGACAGGAACTAAATGACTCACCGGGCTAAATATTTCCTGATCGGACGAGGTTGGCAAACCTGCACCCAGCCAGGCATGAATCCCGCCATTCAATAGGCTGGTATTTTCAAAACCCAGACAATGCAGATTCCAGAGTAAACGCCCGGCCCATGCCCCGCCCTCATCATCATAGGCCACCACATGATGCTCAGGCGAAATATTCAGATAAGCAATGAGGACCTGCAAGCCTTCTGCATCCGGCAATAGCCCCATCATATGCTCTTCCTGACGAACCAGCAGCTTGGGTTGTAAATGCAGGGCATGTGGAATATGCAACTGCTCATACACAGAAGCCCGGCTGAGGTCGACAATACGAAGTTTTTCATGGCCCAAATAGGGAACTAAATCTTCTGCCTCGATCAGCAGACCAAAATTAAAAGCTGAAGCTATCATCGTTATCATGGCTATGATGGGTCAAATTGTTTTGATCTTAGCACAGCTCATTTTTACACTTATGCGGTTTCTTTTAAGATGATTAGCAGGATTTTAGATAAGTCATGCTAAAAAGCCATCTTGTATAAAAAAACCGCCCCTGTAGCGAAGCGGTTTTTAAAATTACTCATGTCTAAAATGTGCTTAAGCAGGTTCAGTGATCTCGAAAACCTGACGCAAATAAGCCAGGAAAGTATCATTATCAGTCATGGTTTTGCCTGGACTGTCCGAAATTTTTGCCACCGACTGACGGTTACATTCCACCAGTTTCAATACGATATTTAAGGGGGTTTGGCCCATGTCGTTGGTCAGGTTGGTGCCAATCCCGAAACTGACCTGAAAACGGTCTTTAAAGTATTGATGCAGTTTCCAGGCTTTTTCCAGATTCAGACCATCACTGAAAGTCAGCATTTTGGTTTTGCTGTCAATTTTCAGTTTTTTATAATGTGCATAGGCCTTGTCACCCCAAACATAGGGATCACCACTGTCATGACGCAGGCCGTCAAACAGTTTGGCAAAATACAGGTCAAAATCACGCAGGAAAGCATCCATACCGACCACATCAGTCAGGGCAATACCTAAATCACCACGATATTCCTGTACCCAGGTTTCCAGCGCAGATTTCTGGAAATTACGCAGACGCACGTCAAGCGCCTGAAATGCTTGCAGGAATTCATGCGCCATGGTGCCAATCGGGGTAATTCCCAATTCTTTCGCCAATAACACATTACTGGTACCACGGAAGACATGTGGTGCAGCCTTGTTGAATTCTTCTACCACATGCTTTTGCCATTCGAAACTATAACGGCGACGTGTCCCAAAATCCGACACTAAAAATGGCGGATCATGTGGATGTTGCGATGCATCGTATTCTTTTAATAATTGTATTTTCGCCTGTAAACGGCGCTCACCTTCAGCCAGCACTTCAGGACTACGGATCCGGCTAAAATACAGTTCATTGACAATTGCCAGTACGAAGATTTCAAACATCATCGCCTGAACCATCGGGCCTTCAATGGTGATATCTAAACGACCTTCGCTATCGATACTGGCCTGAATAAAACGGCGTTTCAGTTGAAACAGTTCCAGATAATCGACGAAATCACTCTTGATAAAACGCAGACTTCTTAAATATTGCAACTCGTCTTCTTTGAAGTTGAGCTGACACAACAGATCAAGTTGATGATTGAGATCATCCAGAATATCCGTCAGTGGATAGACTGTATCTTCCAGATTACGACAACGGAAATGGTAGACACTATGCGTTTGCGGAAACTTGTGTAATACCACTTGTAACATGGTGAATTTGTACAAGTCAGTATCTAACAGGGAACGGATAATTGGAGCCATAACTAAGGAAATATCGCTGTGCTTATCTCAACATTAAAGCATAAAATTTTATGCAATATTGCAGGATTTACGTACAGCTAGCTGAATTCGCGACAAAAGTATCAGAGTATAAGGGGTATTATTTCGGCAACTGGCCTGGGGTTTTCCCCTGTTCTTGAATAATTTTCTGCAGCTGTTTTTCCTGACCAATCACCTTGGCAAATTCGGCTGTGGTCTTTTGCCCGGTCTGCTTGGCTTGGGCATCACAGTCGACCTGACGCAGCTGTTTGGCAATCGCAAATTCCATTTTAAACAGTGCCCCCATCAATGCGGTATTGCCTTTATTGTCGCGGGCGCAGCGATCAGCCCCATGATTGAGCAAGGTCGTCACAATAGTTTGATGGCCATAATAGGTCGCCATCATCAGTGGGGTAAAACCGGCACTATTGCGTACATCAACCGGAAAACCATACTTTAGAAATTCATGAATCACTTCGTCATTGCCGGTTTTGGCTGCGGCAAAAAACAATGCAACTAATTCCTGTTGTGAGCTCATCTGAACATTTTCCACATTTTTAGCGGGGGAGGAGATCTCCTTGGCGGTGGCCACGTTTGCGAACATGGAACCTATCGCGAGAATACTGGCTAAAACTGCATGCTGCATAGCTTTCATGATGAACTCCAACAGAAATCAAATAGAGACATGAATCGAAAATGATTCTATTCAGATTAGATAAGATGAGTAAAACGGAGTGCCTGTAGAACTCCCCCTAGGGTGCAGGAAAGGTTTGGAGTTCTACAGGACTTTGCGGAGGTGAATTCTTAAACCCTAGTCACCAATCCTGATCGACCAATCGAAATCAGTCTTTAAGTTGTGCTGCTTTGGCTTTGACCATTGCGATGTTGCCATTTACCGCTTTGGTCATACGTGTACCGTAGTCGGCATCTGCCTTGTAGAAATAAGACAACATGATGTGCTTGGTTTCTGAATCTTTTACTGCACCTAAGTCCGCAGCCAGGTTCATAATCAGGTCATCTTTCTCTTTGGCAGTATACGAGCGGTACAGCTCACCTGCCTGCTTGAAGTTCTGCTCTTTCACACCGATTTGCTGTACATGACCCGATAATGGTGTTTGTACCGCACGTGCTTTTGCAGTTGCAGCTTTTGGCTCTTTGCGGCTTGGCTCATAGTTCACATCCGAGTCACGCTCAGACACGTTCATATAACCTTCCTGGTTGTTGTTATTTACAGCAACCACTGGACGGTTCACCGGAATTTGCTGGTGATTCACACCCAGACGGTACATTTGCGTATCTGAGTAAGAGAAGATACGGCCTTGTAGCAGACGGTCTTCCGATGGCTCAATACCCGGAACCAGATTACCTGGTGCAAATGCCGACTGTTCAGTCTCATTGAAGAAGTTCTTTGGCATGCGGTTCAGGGTCAATGTCCCCACTTTCACTTCTGGAACTAAGTCAGTTGGCCAGATCTTGGTGGGATCAAGTGGGTCAAAATCAAATTTGCCGAGATCTTTTGGATCCAGTACCTGGATATGCAGATCCCATTTCGGGAAGTTGCCGGCATAAATGTTGTTATAAAGATCATTGGTCAAGTGATTGAAGTCTTTGCCCTGTTGCACGGCAGCTTCTTTCACATTCAAACCCTTCACGCCTTGCTGCGAGCGGAAGTTGAATTTCACATATTTGTATTCGCCCTTGTCGTTATATAGCTTGTAAGCATGTACCCCGAAACCGTCCTGTTCGCGGTAGCTGGTGGGCACACCTTGTTTGCCGTACACATAAGTCAGCATGTTGGTAGCCCATGGCTGGCTCGACAGGAAGTCAAATACACGGTTGGCATCTTGTACGTTTGTCACCGGGCTTGGCTTCATTGCATGAATGAAGTCCGGGAATTTGATCGCATCACGGATGAAGAATACCGGTGTCTGGTTACCGACCAGATCCCAATTCCCTTCTTGAGTATAGAACTTGATCGCGAAACCGTGCGGGTCACGCAGGGTTTCCGGTGAACCTTTACCATGAATTACCGTAGACATACGTACAAAAACTGGAGTTTTAGTACCGGTCTTGAATAGAGAAGCAATTGTTAAGTCAGACAGGTCTTTAGTTGCAACGAATTCACCATAAGCCCCTGTACCACGCGCATGTACCACACGCTCCGGAATACGCTCACGACCAAAACGTTGTAGTTTTTGTACCAATTGAACGTCTTGAAGCAAGACTGAACCATTTGGGCCTGCTGTGATTGAGTTCTGGTTATCACCGACTGGCGCACCATTGTCTTTAGTTAGAGGAGCAGCTTGTGTGGCTGTGACAGTTGCAAGCATTGCAACCAGTAATGAACGCTTAAACATTTCTAAATCTCTCAATTTATTACCTTTCCTGCAGGTGCTAAGATATATAAAAACTAAAAATTGTTAAAACAGATTATTTTTATCACTTCAATCGTTTTAATGAATTTATAAAAATTAATCAATTGATTTTCAAATATTTAAAACTCATAAAAATTAGCATCTGATACTGCTTCAGGTTTTATTCTTGTTACAATCACGCCCATCTATCGTTATCAGTCAATATGTAAAATGCGTGCCTTATTACAAAGAGTTTTAGAAGCTAAAGTCGTGGTCGAGGGTGAAACCACTGGTGAAATAAATAAAGGAATTCTGGTTTTTCTGGGTCTGAGCAAGGACGACAATCTGGAAAAAGGTAAAAAGCTGATTGATAAGATATTGAAATACCGATTCTTTGATGATGAACAAGGCAAAATGGGCTGGAATGTCGGTCAGGCCGGAGGTGGTTTACTGCTGGTTTCGCAATTTACCCTGATGGCGCAAACCCAAAAAGGTTTACGTCCAGATTTTGGCCCTGCCATGCCACCTGCTGCTGCAAAAGAGCTGTATGAGCAACTGGTTGACTATGCAAAGTCACAATTTGAACATGTACAAACTGGTATTTTTGCAGCGGATATGAAAGTACATTTGGTCAATGATGGGCCGGTGACCTTTAATTTAGAAGTTGAATAGCGACATTATTTTCCACATTAAAAAGCCCTCAGATTCAGTAATCGAGATCAGGCAGGAAACTGTCTGGTTTTTTATTATTGTTATTCATAATGATATGGGGTAGCTGGAAACCTCATCCCCAACGGTCTGGGGCATCAGGTGTATTGTACCGCAAGATTAGAAAATAATTGTTTCTGCAAAAGATTTAAAAAATTAAGGAGCTTAGATCTAAACTCCCTAACTGACTGGCATTACCCAGATTGAAACTGGCTGAATCCTGCCCTCAGCCCTCCTTGAAAAAGGAGAGGAAGTCAGGAGCAGAGTTTTATTTACCCGTTTTTTCTTTAATAAACGCCCGGGCAAATTTAATTTTTTCTTTGACCGGTTTGGGCAATTTGGGTGGAATCATCTTCGCCACCTGGTTAAACCAGACCAGCAGGCCAAAGTCACCTTCCATTTTGATGGTACCACTTTGCATACCCGTCATGAATGCTGTCGGGTCACCTTTGACCAAGGTCTTTACACCCTGCTCACTATCAGCAAACTGCAATACAAAATCTGCTTTCTCTGCATCACCTGAAACCGTATCAATCTGGCCATTATTGACAATGATCTGACGTGCCATACCTTCATCTGTGCCAATCTGGATCCGGAATTGACGCTCATGTACCAGTTCAATAAATTTTGGGCTGGTACGTGCCAATTGCTTCATACGTAAAGCCAGACCCGCGACCAACAAGTCCAGTGGATCTGTACTCATATCAATAAGAGGAAGTTTTAACACAGGAATGGACGACAGTTTCATGGAGGATGCCTATTCTAATTGTACGAAAATTGACAAATATCCTAGCATAATTCTTGGCTAGGTTGATTAAGCAGTTTGTATCATATTTCTAAGCTAAAAAATGCACCCGTGGGTGCATTTTTTCTTTGCGATTTGTAGACTTAACGGCTCGAAAGCTGCTGCTGATCATCTTCATAGACTGGCGTATGTTCGATACAACGGCGTTTTGCCAAGGCACGCTCTGCACGACGGTCTTCACGCAATAATAAGAAAGTGACCACCATCATGACTGCTGTCAATGCACTCAGATAGCTATAGGTCATTGGCAGATCAAACCAGGCTTGTGTGCCTACACGAATCATCTCAATCAAGCCCCAGACCAACATCCCGGCTGCCATAAAACTCAACCAGCGACGATAAGGCGAGAAGAACACAGCAACTACAGCTGCAGCGACTAAACTGAAGCCCACGATCGTTGCTAAATTCGCTGTTACCATATAAACCCCTCCATCCAAATAGATAGTTTGCCTGTTTGATATTGCAACGGTTCTATCTATTGAATTTCGTTCAATCAATAAAATGGAATCTGTTGATTTGTATCTCTATGCCTGCATTATGCTGAGTTTTTTGCATAAAAAAAGTCCTGTGATCTGGTCTCACGACATACTTTGTCGCGATATTATATTGTCATTACATTTTTTGCTTTTGGCATTTTTGTGGATCAATGACTGCGTCAATGTTGGCGTGTCATTACAAAATTATCAGGGCTGTTATTGACTGAAAAAATTATTTTTCCGTTTAAGATGATCGATGTTTTTATAGTCAACCTTCTCTGCTGGCTTGGTCACCCTGGTTCAAAGGCAATCAAAAAACGCGACCCTGAGGTCGCGTTTATTCTATCAAAAATAGTGTTTATGCCTGATTCAGGTCTTTATCGTGTACCCCGAGCAGATACAGCACGCCATCCAGACCGACACTGGAAATCGCCTGCGTGGCATTTTGACGCACCAGTGGCTTGGCACGGAAAGCCACACCGAGTCCTGCAATCGATAACATTGGCAAGTCATTGGCACCATCACCGACTGCAATGGTCTGTTCCAGGGAAATTCCCATCTCTTTGGCAATTTCGCCAAGCAATAAAGCTTTACGCGCGCCATCGACAATATGACCTTTGACTTCACCCGTGACTACGCCATCCTGAACATCAAGCGCATTGGCATGTACTTCATCAATATCCAGTTTGCCTTGCAGATATTCGGCAAAGTACTGAAAACCACCCGACAGAATTGCAGTACGGTAACCCAATGCTTTTAAAGTCGAAATCAGGCGTTCAGCACCCTCGGTAATGGTCAGGCGCTCGGCAATTTTCGGCAGTACCGATGCATCCATGCCTTTCAATAAAGCCACACGGGCACGGAAACTGGCCTGAAAATCAAGTTCACCTTGCATGGCGCGTTCGGTGATTTCAGCAACCTGCGCACCGACCCCTGCTTCAATCGCCAGTTCATCAATCACTTCCTGTTCGATCAGGGTCGAGTCCATATCAAAACAGACCAGACGGCGGTTACGGCGATAGGCATTGTCTTCCTGAACCGCAACATCGACATTCAGTTCACTGGACAAACGCAAACAGGCAGCACGCATGGCTGCGGCATCCAGCATTTGTCCTTTTAAACCAAATTCGATACAGGCACGTTTCGGACCGGTACTGCTGCCATCCAGGGCCGGACGGCCAGACAGACGGGTTACGGTTTCAATATTAAAACCCTGAGCCGAGACAATCTGGGTCACGGCCTGCAAATGAGAGGCATTTAATTCAGGGGCCAATGCCGTTACGATATAACGTGTGCGCCCACCCTCTTTGACCCACTGATCATATTCAGTCGCAGAGATCGGTTTAAAGCGCACAGTTAACCCGATATCATGTGCTAGAATCAGGATTTCCTTCATGGCTAATGCTGTCGCCGTCTGGTCATCAGACGCTACAACAATACCTAAGGTTAACTGATTATGAATAACCGCTTGCCCCACATCTAAAATCTGTAGGGAATGGGCGGACAAAACCTGCATTAATCGTGTAAATTGATTAGGCTGGTCAGGTCCTAAAAATGATATAAGAATGATTTCTCGCATGAATTGACTCGGGTCTGAGCTACAACTATTGTTAGAATCATAATCGAAATTGAACAGAATTGCCTTGGAAGTTTACGTTGAATGCGCCTAGACAAGGGCTATTTGCTAGCCTATTGATTGTAAGTTTTGCTCTGCATACCTTTTTACTGGTATTGGCAACCACTCACCAACTGAATGAAAACCGCACCAGTCAGGGGCAGCTGATCACCAGTCAACTGGTGACAGACAGCCTGTCCGAGCTGGAACCGGCCAATCGTGTTTCTCTGGCTTTGCTGGCAAATCGTTATGCGACCAACCCGAGTGTGGCTTCGATTCGAATTCTGGATGCGAAAGGTCAGGTTTTAGCAACCGGCGGACTGACCAAAACTCGCGATGGTGAAGTTTTTGTCCGTGATGCACTGCAAAACGAGAAAAAAGTTGGTCTGATTGAAATCACCCTGATTGAGCCAAGTATGGGTGAAATTCTGCGGACGCAATGGCTGGCGATTCTGTTCTCTTTCATTATTCATGCTTTGATTTGGGTGGCGTACCGCGCGATCGCGCGTCCTAGCCGAACCGAATATCTGGCACGCATTAACAATGAATCCCGTTTAAAATTCGAGATTCAGACCCTGACCCAAGCTCTGGAACAGGAAAAGCACAATGCTGCGCTGGCCATTGCCCAAGCCCAGCAGGCAGTAAAAAATAAAGCCAAAGAAAAAGAACATAAGCCAGCTGTACTGGAAAGCGATAGCCTGAGCTTGAATATCCAGTTCTATGATCCAAAACAGTTACTCGATAGCGTGAATAAAACCGTATCGGTGCCTTATTTCAACCTGTGTCAGATTTTCCTGAATAAAGCCACTGAACTCTGTGTGCAGCGCTACAAACTGAATGGCAGTGATATTAGTACTGTGCATAAATTTGATGAAAAAGGTGCCACTATCAGCATTGCGGCAGACAAGCCAAATGCCTTGGCCTGCCTGACCATGATCAGTGCGGTATTCCAGTTACTCTCGGAGGTACTGTATAAACGCTATCGTGAAGAAAAACGTTTTGTACTACAAACCCGTAGTGCAATTGCGTCTAAAGTCGAGGAGATGCAGCTCAGCTCGGTGCAGGCCTCTGAGCGTCTTAGCCAGCACCTGGTCGCAAAAGAAAGTGCCTTACATGTCCCGAATAGCTTGCTAAAAGATGTGAGCGAACATTTCCAGCTGGTCAGTATGCCGAATCCAACCAATGTCCTGACCCGTCATGCCTTTGTAGTGAATGGCATGGATGCAGAAACGGCTGAACTGGCACAGACTTTTAGAACCGAGATTTTAAAATCCAAACAGTCCAAAGCCTCATAAAGGTTGTACAGTACAAAGCCCGATTTTAAATCGGGCTTTTTTGTGCGCAGAATTTTTAAGCTGTTACTCGTCAAGTTCTATTATTCAGCGCCTTGCAGCAATTAAAATCACTGCCGCATTTTAAAATTCTAGCTGTCTGTATCCAGATTTTGCTTTGGCTCTAATGTCGTTACCCTGCTTTTGGCTGCCCAATAGGTGGCCAGAGCTGGCCCTGAAATATTGTGCCACAAGCTAAAGATCGCACTGGGCAAAGCCGTAAGTGGAGAAGCTGCAAAATGGGTCGCAGCCAAAGCCACACCCAGACCTGAATTCTGCATTCCCACCTCAATCGATACCGCACGACAGTCTATTTCCACCAGCTTAAAGATACGACTGGCCCAATAACCCAGCAAATAACCGAGACCATTATGCAAGGCCACAATCCCCAAGATCAGTAGTCCGGATTGCAGAATCTGAGCTTTGCTGCCGGCAATAATTGCTGCCACAATCGCGACAATGGCAATCACAGAAATCAGCGGCATCACCTGAATATAGGCATTTACTTTTTGCTTGAGCAGACTCCGTACAATCAAGCCCAGAAGAATTGGAAATAGCACCACTTGTAGAATCGACACCAGCATGGATAAGGCATTGATCTCGATCCATTGGCTGGCCAAGAGATAAAAAATCGCAGGGGTCAGAATCGGAGCCAATAAGGTTGAGACGGAAGTACAGGCCACAGACAGAGCAGTATTGCCTTTGGCCATATAGGTAATGACATTGGAGGCAGTACCACCCGGACAGCAACCGACCAGTATCACCCCGATCGCAATTTCCGGCGGCAACTGGAACAATTGACACAAGAGAAAAGCCAGACCCGGCATCACTACAAACTGGGCCACGACCCCAATCCCGACAGCTTTCGGACTTTGTAGCACACTTTTAAAATCGCCTACGGTCATGGTCATGCCCATACCGAACATGATGATGCCCAGCATCCATGCAATATAAGCGCGTAACCAGACAAAGCCCTCGGGCAGCATTAAGGCAATGCCGGAAAACAGCAGCACCCATAAAGCAAAGGTTTTTTGGACAAATTGGCTAAACTGGAGCAAGGCTGACATGGGGTTCATCCAGGGGTACAAAGGGAGAATAATAACAAGATAAAACAGGCATCTCTCAATACCAGAAATCTGAAGATTTAAATGCGCCGAAGATCAAATAAATATCCGAAGCGCATCATGATAAAATTTTAAACCGGCTGAACGATATCTTTGGTATAGATGCGTTTTACCCCATGCGCCAGCATATCTTGCCAAGCATGTTGCAAGGAACCATTGAGATCAATGCCCTTGCTGGCATCGGCAATGACAAAGGTCTTAAAGCCCAGTTTGCAGGCATCGATGGCGGTCCAAGCCACACAGAAATCAGTAGCAATCCCAACCACAAATACCGTATCAATACCACGTTCACGCAGATAACCGGCCAAACCGGTTGTGGTTTTCTGATCTGCTTCCATAAAGGCGGAATAACTGTCAATCCGGGAATCAAAACCCTTGCGAATAATCAGTTGCGCTTGCGGTAAATTTAAATCCGGATGCAACTCGGCATCTACTGTCCCCTGCACACAATGCTTTGGCCATAAAACCTGAGTGCCATAATCCAGCTGAATGCTGTCATAAGCCGCTTTAGCGGGGTGATTGTCTGCAAAAGAAATATGGTTTTCTGGATGCCAGTCCTGCGTCAGGATAATATTTTGAAAATACTGCCCCAATAAATTGATATTGGGGATAATCTGGTCAGCATTGGCCACTGCCAGATTACCCCCTGGGGTAAATCCTCTTTGTACATCTACGACCAGCAATGCGATATTATTTTGCATGTATTTTCATCCATTGAAATCTCGATTTATGTCCAAGCATAGCGCAAATTGTTATCGGATTTTTAGAGCGGCTGCTAAAAACCCTGTGACTGCATATTCTGATTCTGCCTGTTTTTAACCGCACTGCGGATCTGATTCCTTGAATTTTAAACACAAAAAAGCCTGCAAAAGCAGGCTTTTTCAAATCTTGGCCTATTACACTTTGGTACGGTTCACCAGGAATAGCATACACAGTGCAGAGATGATGATACATGGGATTGCGGCTGTAATTACCCCTGCGGCACCAAAACCTGCCACCAGGAGCTGACCTGCGATGACTGGGCCTAGCATGGCACCAATACGACCGACTGCAGAAGCAACACCGACACCGGTACCGCGCACTTCTGTTGGATACACGATACTACCGAAGGCATAAAGTACACCCTGACAGCCAATTACGAAGGCACCTGCCAATGCTGCTGCCATATACATCTGGTTCAGTGAGCTTGCACCATTTAGTGCCAATAGACCTGCAAGAATACCGCCGTACATCAACAGGATCACATACGCTTTTTTCCAGCGATCGGTCAGCATACCCAGGATAATTGTACCAATCGTCGCCGTGACCATGAAGTAGAACTGTGCGGTTGAACCATCCTTACGGCTAAAGCCAAGTTCCATAAACAATGAGGGTAACCAGCTCAACATGATGTAAACCACCATCAGCGTAAAGAAGTAGCTGATCCAGATGCACATGGTACGTAACAGGTTGTCCGAATTAAACAGGTCCTTAAATGAACCTTGTGGTGCAACGGCAAGTTCTGCTGCAGTTTTGTTCTGTGTTTTCAGATATTCCTTCGATTCAGGCAAAAATAGCATCATCAATGGAATTGCAAAAATCGGTAACAAGCCGCCCAGATAGAAAACATTTTTCCAGTTGGCACCAAATTCAGTCGCAGCAATTAAAGATAAAATCGCAGCACCCACAGGCATACCGCAATACATCAAGCCGACTGCACGACCACGATTTTGCGGCGATACCGCTTCAGAAGCGAGTGTGATGAGAATCGGCATCGCACCGCCCAGACCTGCTCCGGCCAGAAAACGTACTGCCAGCAGACTGTTAAAGCTATTGACCCAAACTGTACATAAAGTGAATATGGCAAATGTTGCTGTCGACCAGATCAACACTTTCTTACGGCCGATACGGTCTGCAAATCGACCGCCGATCAGTGCACCGGGTAATAAACCCAGAATCCCTGCACTAAAAAACACACCCAACTGGGAACTATCGAGACCGAAGTGTTCACGCACACCGGCTGCAGCAATACCAGCAGCCTGAATATCCAAGCCTTCAATCACCGCTATCAGAAAACAGATGGCGACCGTGACGATAGCATGCTTATTGTCTGATTTTTCCATTGGATTATCCTTGTTCAATCAGCGTTACAAAAGAAAGACCATCATCTATGAGCCTGAGCGCAGAAATAACTATCAATAAGTTGAACGTTTTACTTGGATATCCCCACAGCAGCTGAAGCAGCTCCATGCAATAGACCTTGAGATAAAGTCGCAAAAGCAATTAATCAAAAAGTTTTAAAATTCACAATTTATGCTTTAAGACTTATACATCAAGTTAAAAAACCAACCGATTAGAAAAATATTATGCAATTCATTGATATTAAAAAAAGATTAATAGATTCAATTTTTCAACCTGTTTACATCAGCTTAGCCTCCAGACAAAGATGTTTTACATATAGATTCATCCAATAAAAATATTAATTCAGCAGCTAAAAACAACGAAATTCACGACTTGGCCGAGATTTTTACTCAAATCGAGCTAATTTTGCAGACAAAATTCCATAATATCTTGCTGAGCCGGGACTTAAGTCGCAGTTTGACCACAGTATTTCGCCGGATAAATCATCTAATTTATTACTTGATTGTTTTCAAAAGGCTTTGTATAAAGAATTGAGTGGCTTTGACTAAAGCATATTGTTCTTATGCGTTTGATCAGTCATAATTTGCATAAGCAATCTTCAATTCAGCGCAAGTCCATTGAATTTGCTATAAATCAAAATACAAATCCATCCCAATTTATGTTTTCTCATTCCTTTCGGATGGACAAATAGGATAGTTTTTTAAAATGACTCAGCAAGCACAGACCATTCAAGGTTCCATAGTCGCAATCGTCACCCCTATGTTTGAAGATGGCAGCGTAGATTGGAAGGGTCTCGAGAAGCTGGTTGAATGGCATATTGCAGAGGGCACCAACAGTATTGTTGCCGTTGGAACGACAGGCGAAGCCTCGACCCTGAGCATGAGTGAACACACCCAGGTGATCAAAGAAATCATTCGTGTGGCCAACAAACGTATTCCTATTATTGCCGGCACAGGCGCAAACTCGACCCGTGAAGCCATCCAACTTACCCGTGAAGCCAAAGAGCTCGGCGCCGATGCTGCTCTTCTGGTGACGCCTTATTATAACAAACCGACCCAGGAAGGCTTGTACCAGCATTATAAAGCTGTGGCTGAAGCGGTCGATCTTCCGCAGATTCTGTATAATGTCCCTGGCCGTACCGGTGTCGACATGCTGAATGAAACCGTGATTCGTCTGGCCGATATTCCACAAATCGTCGGGATTAAAGATGCGACGGGTGATGTACCGCGTGGTGCTGAACTCTTGCAAGGTCTGAAAGACAAAGACATGGTGGTCTACTCAGGTGATGATGCAACGGCATATCAGCTGATGGGTCATGGCGCCAAAGGCAATATCTCGGTCACAGCGAATGTGGCTCCGAAAGCCATGAGTGAAGTGTGTGCCGCTGCCATTACAGGTAATGCTACAGACGCTGAACAGTTAAATGCTCAGGTTGCAAATTTACACAATATTTTATTTTGCGAATCAAACCCAATTCCTGTGAAATGGGCACTCCATGACATGGGCTTAATTGGTACTGGCATTCGCCTTCCATTAACACCACTTGCAGAACAATATCGCGCTCCGCTTCATGAAGCACTGGTCGAAGCGGGCGTTATTAAATAAAAGAGCACAAGATTATGCAATTACGTTTAGGACTTAGCCTTACACTTTCAGTATTCAGTTTGGCAGGTTGTAGTTCAATGGCCTTTAATAACGGCACTTTAGACTATAAAGAAACTACAACTCTGGACGCTTTACAATATCCTGAAGGCGCCATGGTACGTCCTGCAACGCCATTGTATCCTGCTCCAACAGTCGATCCGCTTGCAATTGAAAATGCACCGAAGCTTGAAAACCAGCGTGGCAACCGTTTTGCCTTGCCACGCCCTCAGGCCCAGACTGAGAACACCGCTCAAGCTGAGCTGACTGAAAGCAATGCTGTTGGTAAACCACAGTTGGTCACAGACGGAAATCTTAATCCGCTGCTTAAAATTGACGGAAATTCTGCTACAATTTGGCAATATACGCTTGCCACCCTCAGCAGCCTGAATCATAGCATCGTTGCGCAGAATAAAAACCGTTACGAAGTCACGATTCGGGTCGACCAGCAAACCTATGTATTAAGATTATCTTCTGTCGGTTCAAGTAATAACCTCGCTGTGTTCAATGCCGATAACAGTTTTGCCGACCGTGAAAAAGCCGCAGAACTGCTCAACCAGATTTACCAAAATTGGCCAGCCTAGACATTTCTAGGCATTTTTTTTTGTAAAAGGTTCCCTCATGTTAAAACAAACCTTGCTCTATACTGGTAAAGCGAAATCTGTCTACACCACAGACAGTTCAGACCATCTGATTTTAGTCTTTCGAGATGATGCCTCTGCATTCAATGGCGAAAAAATCGAGCAACTAGATCGTAAAGGCAAGGTGAACAACCGTTTTAACGCCTTCATCATGGAAAAGCTGGCAGAAGCGGGTATTGAAACTCACTTTGAAAAGCTGCTGACTCCAAATGAAGTGCTGGTGAAAAAACTGGATATGATCCCGGTTGAATGTGTGATTCGTAACTATGCAGCAGGTTCTTTATGCCGCCGTTTAGGTGTTGAAGAAGGTAAAGAACTGACTCCATCTACATTCGAATTGTTCTTTAAAGACGATGCGCTTGGCGATCCAATGGTCAATGAATCGCAAGCGATTGCTTTAGGTTGGGCGACTGCTGAGCAACTGGAAAAAATGAAAGAATTGACTTACCAAGTCAATGACGTGCTGAAAGCATTGTTTGATGCCGGTAACATGATTCTGGTCGACTTCAAACTTGAATTCGGTGTATTCCATGACCGTATCGTTTTGGGTGATGAATTCTCTCCAGACGGTTGCCGTCTATGGGACAAAGACACCAAGAAAAAACTCGACAAAGACCGTTTCCGTCAAGGTTTAGGCGGTGTGGTTGAAGCCTATGAAGAAGTTGCGGGCCGTTTAGGTATTAACCTCGACAACATCTAATGGTGTAGTCCATTGCTTCAAAAAAACCGAGCTCAACAGCTCGGTTTTTTTATCCCTGATTTTTTGGCTGGGCCAGATTAACCTTTTAAGCTTTAATCGAAAAAATAAATATTACAGATAAAAATGAACGCTTTTACATTGGCAAGCCTATGGTCTAATATCATCACATACCAGGCAAATCAGTGAGCTGATTGATTTAACTCAAGGTTTGCCGACCAGATTGATCGCCTACCCTCTAGGATGTTCTCTCCCTTAAAAAACATCCTAATTTCTGCCCAATTCGCCTTGAATTGGGCTTTTTTTTGCCTGAGTTTAATCTATTTGTGTACTGATATTATTGCTGCTGTTGCTGTTGTTGCCAACGGCGTTGCTGTAAGCGCTCTCCTTCAACTTCACGTTTATTGCGTGCCGACTCATACAGTTTGGTATCCTTCAGTTCTGGCGGCATATAGTCTTGCAGCACAAAATGCTCAGGATAATGATGCGGATACAGATAATCCACCCCGTAGCCCTGTTCTTTCATCAGCTTGGTCGGTGCATTTCTCAAATGCAAAGGCACCGGCAAATTCGAGGTTTTATCTGCAAGCTCCATTGCCTTGTTAATTGCCAGATAGGTGCTGTTACTTTTGGCACTGGTGGCTAAATACACCGCACATTGTCCTAAAATAATCCGGCATTCCGGCATGCCGACGGCCTGCACCGAACGGAAACATTCACCCGCCAGCAATAAGGCATTCGGATTGGAATTACCGATATCTTCAGAAGCTGCAATCAGCATACGGCGGGCAATAAATACCGGATCTTCACCGCCTTTGAGCATGCGTGCCATCCAGTACAGCGCTGCATCGGGATCACTGCCGCGAATTGATTTTATAAAAGCCGAGACCAGATCATAATGCTGTTCACCGGACTTGTCATAACGGGCAATATTTTGCTGTGCCACTTTCACCACCCCTGCATTGGTGATGATATTTTCCATATCCGGTTCAAAAGTACTGGCAATCAGATCAAGTAAATTCAATGCTTTACGGGCATCACCTGCTGCGAACTGCACCAAGGCATCAAATTCTTCAATCAGGATATGTCGTTCCTGCAAAAAACGGTCATTTTGCAAGGCTTGTGTGAGCAGAGTCTGAATCGATTCCGCACTCAACGCATTCAGGCTATACACCTGACAACGTGACAATAAGGCACTATTCACTTCAAAAGACGGGTTTTCGGTAGTGGCACCAATTAAGGTAATTTTCCCTTTTTCGACTGCATTTAACAGTGCATCCTGCTGGGATTTATTAAAGCGGTGAATTTCATCAATAAAGACCACTGGCGTCAGCAGATCACCACCATCGGCAATCACTTCACGCAGCTCTTTCACTCCGGTATTCAGGGCAGACAGACTGATAAAAGGCCGATCTACCGCTTGTGCCAACAGTAAGGCAATGGTGGTTTTTCCAACGCCGGGTGGTCCCCAGAAAATAATCGACGGTAGATGACCCTGATCAATCATCTGGCGTAAGGGCGCCTGTTCCCCCAGCAAATGTTCCTGCCCGATAATCTCTGCAAGGTCACGTGGTCTTAAGCGTTCTGGAAGCGGGATATGACTATCTGACATGTTATTATTGGCTCAAACTAAATTCTGATCTCATTCTAACACCAGCAGTTTTGATTCCAAGATTGCAAACATAAAGCATAAAAAATTAATTTATGTAGAAATCCTCTATTTTTTTAATTCTGAATGAATTAATCTTCATAAAAGCAAGTAATTTGAACATGATTAATTGTGAATTAATTACAGTGTAATTTTCATATTGTTTATTCTAATTAAAAGAAACTTATGTCGCCCTTTGGGTATTTTTTGGGTTGTATTGGTGAATGCATGAAGCATGATAAATTTGAACAGGGAGCTGTGAGCCAGTCGGAACCTCTGCTGGCAACATCACTGAGTTCAACCCCTGTTCATCTGTCTGAATTAATTCAGCTTCAAAAACTGATTGATGCCTTACCCCAGCCGCTATGGGTCAGTACCAAAACACATCTGCAATATTTTAACGCCGCCATGACCAGTTATCTTGGTGTCAATCTGAATCAACCGGACAATATACCATGGCAGAGTTTTATTCATGCCGAGGACTTAAAGCTGTTTTCGGGGCAATGGCATGCTGCGCTGGATCAGCATCAGAATTTTGAAACCCAGTGCCGGATCAAACGCAGCGATACCCATTATCGTATGTGTAACTTGGCGGTAAAATTCCATCATGATCTGGAAGATGTGTTGCAGTGGGCGGTTTCCCTGACCGATGTACATGATTATTTTGAAATCCAGCAACAACTGTCTCAAATCGTTTCAACCCAGGAAAATATGCTGGATGCCAGCGCAGACTGCATCCATATTGTCAGTTCTGAAGGTCAAATTCGGCATAGTAACCAGTGCTGTGGCCTGATTGCGGAAACCGAAACCGTCGCGCAGGCTCAGGAAAGCTCATTGTCCTGGTTGAACCGTTTAGCACCTGAAGCCCGAAAATCCGGACAACGCGCACTGAAACAGGCAGCCCTAGGCTTAAATAGCCGTTTTTCTAGTAAAACTCAGAGCAAAGACCAGCCGATCCAATATTGGGATCATCTGCTGACCCCAATTCTGGATCAGCACAATATTACCCAAAGCATCCTCTGTGTCTCACGCAATATCAGTCAGCAAAAAATTGCAGAAACCCGCTTAAAAGAAGCCATTAAACGAGATGAACTGACTGGTCTGTATAATCGCAGTACCTTCTATAAAACCTTTAAACAGGTGCTATTGAAAGCGCAACAACAGCAGACCAAGGCGGGTCTACTGCTGATTGATCTGGATTATTTCCGGCACATCAATGACACCCTAGGTCATATTGCTGGCGATCATCTACTCCATGTTCTGGGTCAGCGTTTCCAGGCCTGTTTCGGCCCGAATACCATTGTGGCCCGTTTGGGTGGAGATGAATTTGCGGTTCTGGTGAAAAATCTGGAAAGTGAAGAACAGCTGCTGGCCACGGCACAACTGGCCTATAGCCAGCTGGATCAACCGATCAATTATATTGGCGACAGTATCAGCAGTGCCATGAGTATTGGCTGTGCTATCTATCCACGTGATGCATTAAATACTTCGAACCTGTTGAAATGTGCCGATATTGCTCTAAATGATCTGAAAAATAGTGGTCGTGGCGGCATTCGCATGTTTAGTCAGGACATGTGCGGCTCACTGGAAAATATGACCAAGCAGCTGACTTTGGCCCGCAAGATTATTCTGGCCGATCAGATCATTCCCTACTATCAACCCAAAGTCCGTCTGTCTGATGGTGTGGTGATTGGTTTTGAAGCACTGTTACGCTGGCAAGATCAGGATCAGCAGGTGCAACTGCCTTCCGAGATTTTTGGTGCCTTTCAGGACTATGAGCTGGCCTCACGTATCAGTGAAACCATGCAACTGAAAGTCTTTGCCGATATGAGTCGCTGGCAGGCCCAAGGACTGGATCTGTTACCGATTTCAATCAATGCTGCACCGGTTGAATTTTTGCGCGATGACTATGCTGAAAAAATGTTGGCCCGCCTGTCCAATTTTGATATTCCTGCGCATAAGGTGGAACTGGAAATTACTGAACAAAGCCTGTCCGAGCATGGTGCCAATTATGTGATCCGGGCCCTGAACCTACTGAAACAGGCCGGAATCCAGATCTCACTGGATGATTTCGGCACCGGGCATTCTTCACTAACCCGTTTACAAGACTATCCGGTGGATTGCATCAAAATTGACCGCAACTTCGTCGAGCGTATGAACAGTGACCCGTCCGCCTTGGCGATTGTCAAAGCCATTACCCAGATTGGTTCCAGTATTGCTTTGGATGTTCTGGTCGAAGGCATCGAAAATACCGAACAACTCGATACCCTGATCCATTGTGACTGTCAGATTGGACAAGGCTTTTATTTCTATCGTCCGATGGCCAGTGCTTCGGCTCAGGCCCTACTGCATCCGGTAGCTCAGAAACGCTAAGGCAGACAGGTTTAACGCACCCAACGCACGATATAGTCTTCGATGTCGTCTTCAGGAATGTCGGCTTCACTCAGGCAGCGCCCTGCTGCCGACTTGCGTGCCTGAATCACACTTTCCCGTGAACCGCTGATCAGATAATGCCAGGCTGGCAGGCTTTTGCCCTGCTCGACCCGGCGATAAGCACAGCTTGAAGGCAACCAGTGAATCGTTTCCAATTTTTCTGGCGTGAGCTGAATACAGTCTGGCACATAGTGCAAACGCTCTGGATAATTGGAGCAACGCGCAGTCGTACAATCCAGCAGTTTGCAGGCCACTTTGGTATAAGCGACTTCCTGGGTATCTTCATCTTCCAGTTTAATCAGGCAACAGAGTCCGCAACCATCACACAAGGCTTCCCACTCGGCTTGCGTGAGTTCGGCAAGGCCATAGTTTTTCCAAAATTCGGGACGTAAAGTATCGGTCATGATCAGGTCGGCGCACTCAAAAATCAGCTGATTATAGCAGCCCAAACCGCGCAGACCTACCGCTCAAATTCTTATTACCATCACGTAAACTATTGTTAAATCATAGACAGTTTGTCAACAAAACACTAACAGTCGCTGGAATCGTTTATTTCTATACTAAATTTGAAAATAAAAACACATGGAGAATATATATGTTTCGCTGGGCTATTATTTTTGCTGTTATTGCATTAATTGCGAGTCTACTTGGTTTCGGTGGAGTAGCAGGCTTATCTAAGGATTTTGCAATTATCTTGTTAGTAATTGCGGTGATTCTTGCGATCGTTGGATTTCTTTCCCGCGGTAAGGTCTAGATTCAGTTTAGATTGAGTCGAAGCAAGTATGATCCTTCGAAAAAAACAAGAGCCTTCTGGCTCTTGTTTTTTTATAGCTTTATTAAGCGAATATCAAGTTCAATATTCACTTAAGGTTTTAAATGACGCGGTCTAAAACCTGCCGCCAGCAAGGCCGCCAGATAGGCCACCACACCAATGACACACAAGATGAGTACTTCTGCGACACGCATCCATTGCGACACATCGGCATTGTACCAACTTAAGGCATAAGCCAAAGCTGCGATCATCACCACATTGGCAAACATGAATTGCAGGAAGATTTTTTTCCAGTGCGGGCCGAAGCGGAAAATATGACGCTTATGCAGATAGTAATAAAGCAGGCCGGCATTCACCATGGCTGAACCGGTCGATGCCAGTGCCAGTGCCATATGTTCTGCTTCCCAATCAATCAGCTTGAAAATACCGATAAAAATCACGTTCAGGATTGCATTGGCAGCCACAGCCATCAGACCGACACGCACCGGTGTTTTGGTATCCTGCTGTGCATAGAAACCCGGGGCAAAGACTTTAATCAACATAAAGGCAATCACACCACCACTCATACATTGCAGCGCCAGAGCCGTCATTTGGGTATCTTCAAAGCTGAACTGACCACGTTCAAACAGGGCCTGAATGATCGGGGTCGACAGCATAAACAAGGCAATACTGGCCGGTAAACCTGCCATTACAATCACTTTAGCGGCCCAGTCCATCATGCCACGGAATTTTTCTGGATTCTGCTCGGTATGTCGTGCCGATAAAGATGGCAAAATGACAGTACCAATCGCTACACCAATCAGGCCAAGCGGCAACTCGGTCATGCGCTCGGCACTATACAGCCAGGACACCGAACCATCCTGCATAAATGAAGCCCAGATGGTATTCAGCAGCAGGTTAATTTGCGTGACGGATACACCAAATAAAGCCGGCAGCATCAACTTCATGATGCGATCCACGCCTTCATGCTTGAAGTCAATTTTAGGTGGAATCAGCAGGTTTTTACGCCACAGTTCAGGAATCTGAATCGCCAGCTGTAAAATACCGGCAATGATGACTGCCCAGCCCAGTGCCATAATCGGCTCTGCCATATGCGGAGTCAGCCAGAGCGCGCCAGCAATCATGGCCACATTGAGCAAGACCGGTGCAAAGGCCGGTGTACTAAAAGAACCATAACTGTTCAGAATACTACTGGCAAAAGCCGTCAGTGACATGAACAGTAAATAAGGAATGGTCAGGCGGAACATGTCAGTCGCCAAGGCGAATTTCTCAGGATCGCTATGGAAACCGGGCGCATAGATATACATGATCAACGGTGCAGCAATCACTGCAAACATGGTCAGCAGACTCATTACCGTTGCCAGACAGCCAAATACCCGGCTAATCAGAATCTGCACTTCGGCATGGGTACGACTGGTTTTGTATTCGGTCAAAACCGGAATAAAGGCCTGTGAAAATGCCCCTTCGGCAAATAAGCGCCTGAAAAAGTTTGGAATACGAAATGCGACCACGAAGGTATCGAAGTCCTTACCCGCACCAAAGACATTCAGTAAAACAATATCTCGAACCAATCCCAGTACACGTGACAACATGGTCATCGCACTGACAATGACGGTCGAACGCCAAAGCGCCATCTTATTCACCTAATGTATAAATTTGTGGCTATTGTAATGAAACCTCTGTCAGAAGTTCATTGCTTAATTGCATCCCTCAAGCGAGGTTGAGGTATTTTTATAATGCTGTAACTGGCGACGAAAATCAGCCCAGTTAAAATACGGTCCCGGATCGGTCTTACGGCCTGGGGCAATATCCGAATGTCCGGCAATATGCTGCTGAATTTTAGGATAATAATCTTGCAAACAGGCAGTGACTTTGATCAAGGCGGCATACTGTACCGGTTCAAAAGGCAAGTCGTCACTGCCTTCCAGCTCGATGCCAATCGAATAATCATTACATTCTTTTTTACCCAAATAGGTCGAACGTCCGGCATGCCAGGCACGGTCATTAAAATTGACGAATTGCAGTACCTCACCAGAACGCAAAATCAGCAGATGGGTCGAAACCTGCATCCCTTCAATGCTTTGAAAATAGGGATGGACTGACCAATCCAGTTGATTCTGAAAAAACTGTTCAATATAACCGCCGCCAAACTGTGAGGGTGGCAGACTGATGTTATGCACCACAATGAGCTGAATCTCGGTATTGTCCGGACGCTGGTTAAAATTGGGAGAGGGAATGTGACGTGCGCCCATCAGTTGTCCATTCTTAACCTGAAACTCGGCTGCCTGTTGCATAAAACCATTCTCTCCAAAAAATAAAATCTGCACGATCAGGGTTGCAGCCGGCTTCATGCTAAAACTTTCAGGCATAAATCTCAATTCATCCCGGCAGACTGTAGGAAAAATCGCTCATTTTTTATGTAACAGTGCTAAGATAATGCGCAATTTTCACGGCTTAAAAGATACGGAAATACTCATGCGCATATCTCAAGCGTTGCTAGACCAGTCGATTCAGATCAATATCCAACAGGCACTTTCAGAAGATATTGGTGACGGTGATATTACTGCCCTGCTGACCCCTGAAGATGAACAGGCCACTGCCACCATCATTAGCCGTGAAGATATGGTACTGGCCGGGCAACCTTGGGTGAATGCCTTGATTCAGGCTTATGATCCAAGTGTTGAAGTGATCTGGCTAAAAAATGAGGGTGATCGGGTTCAAGCCAATGAAACTTTCCTGAAACTGGCCGGTTCTGCACGCAGTTTATTGACTGTGGAACGTCCTGCGCTGAATTTTGTCCAGACACTGTCTGCCGTTGCGACGAAAACAGCGCATTATGTCAAACAATTGGATGGCTTAAATACCAAGCTGCTGGATACCCGTAAAACCCTTCCTGGCCTGCGTATTGCACAAAAATATGCCGTTGCCATTGGTGGTGGGCAGAATCATCGTCTGGGTTTATTCGATGCCTTTTTGATTAAAGAAAATCATATTATGGCCGCTGGCGGAATTGTTCAGGCGATTGCCAAGGCACACCAGATTGCGCCAGGCAAACCGGTCGAAGTGGAAGTCGAAACCTGGGATGAACTGAATCAGGCCTTAGAGGCCAATGCGGATATCGTGATGCTGGATAATTTTAGCCAGCAGCAAATGATTGAGGCAGTACAGCATGTGGCCGGCCGCTGCAAACTGGAAGCATCTGGCAATATCACGATCGAAAATTTACGTGAAGTTGCCAGTAGCGGTGTCGATTATATTTCGATGGGTGTTTTGACCAAAGATGTCAAAGCTGTGGATTTATCGATGCGATTTAATGCTGAAGCCTAAATTCGATAGATGACCATTGAGGGTGCGAAGCACCCTTTTTTGATTTTTAGAAATTTTTTTTGCATATATTTTGCTCAATTCTCTATTTTAAGTCTTAATCATCATCATCGCGGTCACCTCGGCGATCTCGATCATCATCTTCGCCATCACGGTCATTATCACCACGATTGTCCTCATCGCGGTCCTGATTGAGTACCGAACGCTCATCATCCTCCCGCTGGTTACCCCAGTCACAGGCGCTTAGTCCAAACATTCCCAGCAAAGACATTGCACAAAGCCACTGTTTCATCTCGCATTCCTCATGGTGATATCGTTTGAATATCGGGGCAAAATAGATCTGGATCTAGCCGATTCATGTCGGAATTTTGTCAGGAAGTTTTGTGCTGCATTTTCAATGGGCTGTATTCTGAAATTTCCGGCATAAAAAAACGCATCCGGAGATGCGTTTTATATTTGGCAGTAATGAATTACCAGCCTAAAGCTTGTTGCTGCTTTTTCACCAGCTCCTGAATGCCTTTCTCGGCCATTTCCAGCATGGCATCCGATTGGGCACGGGTAAATGGTTTGTCTTCCGCAGTGCCCTGAATTTCAATAAATTCACCGACCTGTGTCATCACCACGTTCAAATCGGTTTGACAGTTCGAATCTTCTTCATAGCAAAGATCCAGTAATACTTCATCTTTGAAAATACCGACAGATACTGCTGCAACCAGACCCTTTAATGGATCATGTTTGATTTTCTTTCTTTCCAGCAAAACATTCATGGCATCGACCAGCGCCACCGCAGCACCGGTAATCGCTGCAGTACGGGTACCGCCATCAGCCTGAATCACATCACAGTCAATGGTAATGGTATTTTCACCCAGCTTTTTCAGATCAACCATTGAGCGCAGGCTACGACCGATCAGACGCTGGATTTCCTGGGTACGGCCACTCTGTTTGCCACGTGCCGCTTCACGGTCGCTACGGGTATGGGTTGAACGTGGCAACATGCCATATTCAGCCGTCACCCAGCCCTGGCCCTGACCTTTCAGGAAACGTGGAACAGAACTCTCTACACTGGCAGTGCACAGTACTTTGGTATGACCAAACTCAACCAATACCGAGCCTTCCGCATAACGTGTATAGTTACGGGTAATTTTCACTTCACGTAATTGATCTAATGCTCGTTGGTCGATACGCATGATAAGTCCTGTATAGGCTAAAAATAATTGCGGCTCAGTATAACAGAAGCCTTTGCCAAGATTGGTCAGCCGGATGATTGATTTACAAAATCGATGCATCAGAGTGCGGTTAAATATCGAAATTCTGCCGACCTGTGGCGCTACGATTTGCCTTAATTTTTGCTAGACTAAATCTCTCCTTGAGGAAACCCATTTATGTCCTTACGTGAAGATCGCAAGCAGCAAAGCCATCAGGCGCTACTGGATGCCACACTGGCCTTGAGCAGTCAGGGTCGCGCTTTTAGCACCATCAGTCTGCGTGAAGTCGCGCATGCCGTTGGACTGGTGCCCACGGCATTTTATCGGCATTTTCAGGATATGGAGCAGTTGGGACTAGAGCTGCTGGATCAGGTCGCGATTCATCTCAAGGGAGTGCTGAATCAACTGGGACAGGCCTATCTGTATCAGCCCAATACCCGGACTAAAACCGGAATTGAGCTATTTTTTCAGGCAGTCGAATATCACCCTGAACCCTGGATTTTTTTTGTTGCAGAACGCTGGGGGGGCTCGGCAGTGTTACGTGCAGGAATAGAACGGGAAATTCGTTTTTTGACTGAAGATGTCATGCATGAACTGGAAAAAATGCAAGCCGCCCAGCATATCCAGTCTTCGCAAGATTTGCAGGCACTGGCACAGATGCTGATTGATCTGTCGCTGAACTGGGCCATGGGCTGGATTCATCTGCAACATCAGGCTGATCCAGAGCTACGCCGCACCCTATCCAATGTCTTTAAAACCCAAAGCGTGCTACAGATGCAGCTTTTATTGCGAGGGATTTTGCACTGGCATCGAATTCCGACAAAAACAGCAGATCCCTCAATCAGTACAGAAACAAGTACTCCCCCCATCTGAATAAAAAAACCTGCATTATTGATGCAGGTTTTTTACGGATACTCGGTTATTTCTTATTTGGCTTTACGCTCTTTTTCAATCAGGTAATTCACCACCTGAATTACTTTGGCATCATTGCCCTGCACAATATATTTACCATTGACAGTCACCGCCGGTACGCCGCTTAACTGATATTGAGCAGCCAGATTTTTGGCCTGCGCAATTTTCGATGAAATCGGGAATGATTTATAAGTCGTGTTAAATTTTGCTTCAGAAATACCATAACGGGTATAGAACTTGGCCAGTTGTGCCTGTTCTAAAATTGGGCGCTGCTTGTCATGAATATCATGGAATAACTGCAAATGGGCTTTTTGGCGCACACCCAAGGCTTCAGACACATAATAAGCACGTGCCGCCTGTTCCCAGAGTGGATTCATCGCAGCAGGTGTACGTACAAAACGAACATCTTTAGGTAATTTTTTCAACCAGCCCTGCATATGTGGTTCCAGCATGAAACAGTGACCACAGCCATACCAGAAGAATTCACGTACTTCAATTTTGCCCGGTTTTTCGACTTTGACTGGTTGTGCGACCACCTGATAGTCCTGACCTGCCACAAAATTGGCCATAGCACTGCCGGAAAAGGCCAAAACAGATGCGGCAACAGCGCCTAAAAGGAATTTTTTCATTGGGATTATCGTCCTCTAAATCATTATGCTTAGTGTATGGGTTCACTATAAATCAATTATGCCGATTTCGTTTTCATTCTGTGAACTTTTTTGCTGCTTTTATCGCTTTTTCTGCCAGAAACGCTACACTAAAGCAGAGGACTGATTTTCAAGGTTTTAAGTCAGTCACTCTGGCCATTCGGCCCCTATGTATTTTTAGATAATCACGACTGATTGAGGTGACACCGATGTCGCAATTGAATGTTGATCCACAAGAAATTGCCAAGTTTGAAGCATTTGCAGCTATATGGTGGGATCAGCATTCCGAGTTCCGCCCCTTGCACATGATTAATCCACTACGTTTAAACTGGATTGATGAACATGCCGGTGGCCTGAGCGGCAAGAAAATCCTAGATGTCGGCTGTGGTGGCGGCATTCTGGCCGAAAGTATGGCGCGCCGTGGTGCCGATGTACTTGGCATTGATATGGGTGCTGCCCCGCTGAATGTGGCGCGGATTCATGCCGAACAGGAAGGTGTCAGCAATATCGAATACCGTCAGGTGCCGGTCGAGCAACTGGCAGAGGAGCAGGCTGGCCAATACGACATTGTGACCTGCATGGAAATGCTGGAACATGTGCCAGATCCGGCCTCGATTATTCAGGCCTGTCACAAGCTGGTCAAGCCAGGTGGCCATGTGTTCTTCTCGACCATTAACCGTAATCCGAAATCGTATTTATTTGCCATTATTGGTGCAGAATATGTGCTGCGGATGCTGGCCAAAGGCACCCATGATTACAGCAAATTTATCAAGCCGTCCGAGCTGGCGCACGATATTCGCAATGCCGGCTTAAAACTCAAAGACATGACCGGTCTGCACTACAATCCGCTCACCAAACGCTACTGGCTGGCACCAAATGTCGATGTCAACTATATGGTCTATACAGTCAAAGAAAGCCAGAACGAGACCAGCGCATGAAAGCCGTTTTATTTGACCTCGATGGCACCCTGATTGATACCGCGGCCGATTTTATCCGGATTATCCAGCAGATGTGCCGTGAAGAAGGCCGCGCGCTGGTCGAACCCGAACTGATCCGGACTCAGGTCTCCGAAGGCGCACGCGCCATGGTGAAACTGGTCTATCCGGAAATGCAGCTGGAAGATCCGGTATTTCTGCAACATCGTCAGCGCTTTCTGGACAGGTACGGCGCAGATATTGCAGTCGATACCGATCTGTTTGACGGCATGTATCCTTTACTGGAACAACTGGAAGCACAGGATATTCCCTGGGGTATCGTCACCAATAAACCACGCTGGCTCAGTGAGGCTTTACTGAAAGCACTGAATTTAAGTGAACGCTGTGCCGTGCTGGTCTGTCCGGAAGATGTCACCCGAACCAAGCCTGATCCTGAACCGATGTATCTGGCTGCCAAGCAACTGAATCTTGCGGCTGAAGACTGTATTTATATCGGCGATCATCCGCGCGATATTGATGCGGGGCGTCATGCCAAGATGCCAACCGTTCTGGCAGCTTATGGTTATTTACCACTGCAATACAAAGATGACTTAACAGCCTGGCAAGCCGACTATATAGTGGATACTGTTGCAGAATTACATCAGCTGATTCAGACCTTGCTACTCAAACAGCCGACTGCGGTATCTTAAAAGCTTAAAACTGAACAATAAAAAATGAGGAGGTAGATAGTGAAATATTCGGCATATCAACCTCGCCCCGATCTGCTCAAAGATCGTATTATCCTGATCACAGGTGCGGGCGATGGCATTGGACGTGCAGCAGCAATCAGTTATGCCTTGCATGGCGCAACTGTGGTGCTGCATGGACGTACCTTAAACAAACTCGAAGTCATCTATGATGAAATTGAAAGTTTAGGTGCGCCGCAACCTGCCATCTTGCCGCTACAGCTTTCTAGCGCCTCGGAACGTGATTATGAACTTTTGCTGGATACCCTGGATCGTCAGTTTGGCCGTCTGGACGGAATTCTGCATAATGCCGGGATTTTAGGTGAACGGGTTCCGCTGGCGGATTATCGGGTGAATGTCTGGGATGATGTCATGGCGGTCAATCTGCGGGCACCTTTTATCATGACCCAGGCGCTGTTGCCCTTATTAGAAAAATCCGAGCATGCTTCGGTGGTGTTTGCCAGTTCAGGTGTAGGCCGCGAAGCCCGCGAACGCTGGGGCGCTTATTCGGTGTCTAAAATTGCCATTGAAGCGGTGAACCAGTTATTTGCCAAAGAGCAGGTGCATCCGAATATCCGCTATAACTGCATCAATCCCGGGGCAACACGTACTGCCATGCGCGCCAAGGCCTATCCCAATGAAGATCCAAAGACCCTGCCTACACCCGATTCCATTATGCCGGCTTATCTATATTTGATGGGTAATGACAGCCTGCATATGAATGGTCAGAGTATTGATGCACAGGATTAAAATCATCTTGGTTTAATATCAGCAAGTGCCTGCTGTTGCTGTCCCACAATTGCATTGAGTTGATTTTGGATACGCGAGTGTGACAGGAATGTCACACCTTAGCCATCACGACAAGGATGTTGGGTATGGCGAACAAAAGACTTTTGCCTACTTTGGGGCTGTCAAAAGTAGGATTTCGCCGACACAAGCCATTTAAATATTTGAAGAAAAGATGATGAGACAGCAATGCAGTAATCGCTGCCTTTTTATTTCCGTTTGAGCTTCGCACAGTGAATAAATCTTCCGCAGCCTGATACAGCCAGCCTTGAGTTCCCCTCAAATTACAGCATACTAAGCTCCAACAAATTTCACTCGAGTGCACCATGACTGAATTAAACAACATGACCGTAAGCAACCTGGAAGATGGCATGGTTTCACTGTTGATCGATCAACAGCCGATTTCAGAAAAATATGACACCAAGTTTGAAGCCAGTATTGTGGATGACATCAAGGCACTCGAAAATGGTCAGAAACTGAAATTATTCGATCAGTTTGTTTTTTCACATAGTGATCTGAATTTTGAACATGCGTATTATTATGTGACCGGAATTGAAAAATTAGACGATCGCTATCGTCTGGCCAAGCATTTTGTTTATCGCATTAAAATTGAAGGTCAACCCGAAATTGAGCATGTGATCAGCAATCAGGGGAAAGCCATGACTGCCGAAGATGTCCGTAGCTTTATTCAGGCACATGTACAAAAATCACTTAACGATTATACCGATCTGAATTACGCGTATTAAAAGCCACGCAATTTATATCTACGAGGGCACTTCCTAAAAAGTGCCTTTTTTAGCCTGTGTTTTATCAGCCTGACAATCAATCGATTTTTTATATCAAATTTATAAAATTATTCGGTTTTTCAAATAGATTGTTCTGAGCTATGCTTTTCTGATCCCGTATAGCTTAAATCAGGAACACAGCATGGCTGACCAAAAACGTAAAATTGACACCATTCGCCGCATCGAACATTTGCAGTTATCCGAGGCTCTCATTGTGGCACTCGATGATGCAGTTCAAGCTGAATCGGTGGCTGCAGCGATTCAGTCCTTGCAAGGTTTGACCGAGCAATGGAATTAATATCCAGAAAGTTTTTAGAATTTTCTGTGTTTTAAGCCGATCATATATCGTTTCGGTGTGACTTCAATGCTGTTTTTTTGAGCTAAATCATCGATTTTAGCTTGCATGTTTGCCCTCACTTTGATGAGATAAGAACCAGGCTCAGCCTGTCGGGTCATCGGACAAATGCGCAGCCTAAGCTCATGTAAAATCATGACATAATCATAATATCTCTGCATTTGTTATAAAACTGGTGCCTGTTCTTCACAGTTTCTCTGTAATCTTTCCGTATATTAGACACAGTAGAACATGAACAATTTAATGAGGGTTCAACATGAAAAAGGTTTTGGTGGCATTAGCGATCTCCTGCAGTACATTCATGCTGAGTCATGTTGCAATAGCCTCCCCTCATTTCAATGCTGAATCACAAATGGATAGCCGTCATGGGCATGGTAAGAAAGGCCGTGAATTCCATGAAAATGATCAAGGGCAACATGATAAACGCCGTATGCGTGAAGAACGCGGGGTCAAACGCCTGCAACAGCTCAGATGGCAGCCTGGCTATGTCATGCCGCAGCATTATCGTGGCAATGGCTATAAAGTCGAATATAAAGAGCATAACCTGCCTCGACCAGATCGCAAACAGCAGTGGTATAAAATTAACAATGACTACATTCTGGTCAATTCTGAAAATAACAGCATTATCCGGATTGTGGGGGATTAATTCACCATCCTGTTCAAGCTCCGATCCTCTTATCGACTCAACCATGTTTGGGTCTTTTTCTATTTCAGCAATTGAAATTCTTTGAACTAAAACTCCTGCTGATTTTCACACTTTTGGTTCAAGTGATTTATCTTCTAAATTTCTTCATGAATTTAACAATTTAACTAAATAGCCCTCACGCTTTCTATGTACTTATTCGCTAATTTAATCTCATCGAAATCAGATCTACATTTTAGGTGAGAGCCATGAAAAAAGTCCTAACTACAATTGCGTTATCCCTAAGTGCTTTGTTGGCTACTTCTGCAATGGCAGCACCACAGCATGATCCGCGTTATAACCATAATCCGCATAAACCGGCACCGCACTGGAATGCCAAAGACAGTAAAAAATGGAATGACGACCGTCGCTGGAATGATGACCGCCGCCATAATAACCGTATGGTTAATCCAAGCCGTGACTGGCGCGTAGGACAAAGCTTACCGCGTCAATACGATAACAAGCGTTTTGAAGTGAGTGATCGCGAAGCTCGCCGTTTACCGAATACCGGCCGTTTCCAGCAATGGTACAAAGTCAACAATGACTACGTTCTGGTCAATGAACGTAGCAATAGAATTGTACGAATCATCAATTAATTTTTCTCCATTACTGCTCGTCTTGCAGACACCTGAAGTCCCCTTCAGGTGTTTTTTTATTTCTGCACTTCCACTTGCGTTTTTTTTCATTAGAATCAAAGCTGGATCTTCAATCATTGAAATAGGCACAGGCATGACTTCAGCAGAAACCTCACACAGCACAACATTGCAATATGTGCACTGGTTTCGCCATTCTGCGCCTTATATCAATGCGCACCGCAATAAAACCTTTGTGATCATGTTTGATGGTGAAGCGGTCTTAAATGACAATTTTCAACATATCATTCACGATATCGCCTTATTGCACTCTTTAGGCATTCGGCTGATTCTGGTACATGGTGCGCGTCCGCAAATTAACCAGAATCTGGCGCAGAGCCAGATCAGTACGCCCTTTCATCAGCAGCGCCGGGTAACCACACGTGAATCCTTAAGCTGTGTGATGAATGCGGTCGGTTCGATTCGTCTGCAAATTGAAGCCCTGCTGTCTATGGGACTGGCCAACTCACCGATGTATGGTGCCCGTATTGATACGGTTTCAGGAAATTTTGTGACGGCCAAACCTTATGGCATTCGTGATGGCATAGACTTTCAGCTCACTGGTGAAGTCCGCGCGGTCGATACCGATGCGATTCAGCGACATCTGGACAGCCATAATATTGTGGTGCTTGGCCCGACTGGTTATTCCACCACCGGCGAAGTTTTTAATCTATTGGCTGAAGAAGTTGCGACCAAAACTGCAATTCGACTGAAGGCAGATAAGCTGATTTTTCTGGGCAAGCAGCATGGTTTAATGGACAGTAACAGCCAGCTCAAACGCGAAGTCACCCCGCAACAGCTGGATGACTATATTCCGGCAGAACAAGATGGGCTTGAAAGAGGCTTGCAACTTAAGGCAGCACAAGAGGCCTCCATGAACGGCGTACATCGGGTGCACCTGATTTCCTATGCCTATGATGGTGCGCTACTTGAAGAGCTGTTTACCCGTGATGGTTCTGGCACCTTGGTCACTGACGCGCATTATGAAGAAGTGCGAATGGCAGATATTCAGGATGTCGGTGGCCTGATCGGCTTGCTGCGTCCATTAGAAGAAGAAGGGATTCTGGTCTATCGTTCCCGTGAACGTCTGGAAAATGAAATTAACCAGTTTGCCGTGATTGAACGGGATGGCATGATTCTGGCCTGTGCAGCCCTTTACCCGATTCCGACCACGGGCGATGAATTACGTTCTGCAGAAATTGCCTGTGTCGCAGTGCATCCAAGTTATCGCCAGTCCAATCGCGGTAGCCAGATCTTGCATTATCTTGAAGAAAAAGCCAAAAACATGCAGATTCAGCAGCTGTTTATTTTAACCACGCGTACCGCGCACTGGTTTCTGGAACAGGGCTTTGAACCAACTTCAGTCGATGACCTGCCGGATGCGCGTCAGGCATTTTATAATTATCAACGCAATTCAATCGTTTGTAAAAAGTCACTTTAAGGTGACTTTTTCTTTGAGTGCCTTAGCTTAATTTCAGATAAAGATATCTGACAATTCCAATTTAAATTTTAAAATGCCATTGCTGCTTTTTAGCTAAATATATCAGCAGATTGAATTTATAAAAATAAATATATATTTCATAAGCTTGATTAATTTTATTGGCAGATCTTCATTGTCATATAAATCACTTTTTCGCATAAGTTTTGCGTTTTTTTATTTATCTTTTTTCTTCATTAGAAATTCCTGAATAGTTATTTTTTTAGAAAAACAAAAACGATTAGCGTGTGTCTAGGTTTTATTCGCTAGTTTTCACTTTCGGGAGTTTTGCTTCATGCGCCAATCTAATGTTCAGTTTTTAGCAAAAACTGCAGTACTCGGTACTGCAATGGCTGGCGTCATGATGCTTTCTGGCTGTTCAAAACAGGAAGATACCACCACCCTAAACATTGGTTTCCAAAAATACGGCGTACTGCCAATTTTAAAAGAACGCGGCACGCTAGAAGCCTCATTAAAAAAACAAGGCGTAAATGTGAAATGGGTGGAGTTTCCGGCTGGCCCACAGTTACTTGAAGGCCTGAATGTCGGCAGCGTGTCTTTTGGTGAAGCAGGTGAAGCACCCCCCATTTTTGCCCAGGCAGCGAACTCAAATCTGGTCTATGTCGCAAACCAGCCACCAGCGCCTAAAGCCGAAGCCCTAATTGTACCGAAAGACTCCCCGATTCAATCGATTCAGGATCTGAAAGGCAAACGTGTGGTCTTGAACAAAGGTTCCAACGTGCATTATTTACTGTTGAAAGTTCTTGAAGCCAACAATCTGAAACTCAGCGATATTGAAGTGATTTACCTGCCACCCTCTGATGCACGTGCAGCTTTTGAACGTGGTGCAGTGGACGCTTGGGTGATTTGGGATCCATTCTTTGCCGCTGCTGAACATCAAATTGGCGCGCGTGTGATTGCCATGGGTGAGAACATCGTGAGCAATCACCAATTTTATCTGGCAGATCGCAAGTTTGCAGAAAGCCATCCTCAGGTGGTACAGGCAGTCGTCAATGAACTGAATCTGACCACGGACTGGGTTGCAAAAAACCAGGATGCAGCAGCCAAACTTCTGCAACAACCGACCGGTCTGGCCGTTGATGTCTTAAAAACCTCGATTTCCCGTATGGGCTTTGGCGTTAAACCTCTCACGACTGACGTGATTCAAAAACAGCAACAGGTGGCAAATGCGTTTTATGCGCAGCAGCTGATTCCACAAAAGCTGAATATTGATGCAGCGATTATTAAATAACAACAGAATAATTCGGGAATACAGATACGTCATTTAAAAACGGTTTCCTACCTCAGTTTAGCCTTATGCAGCTTGGCTCTGACTGCTTGCCGGAAACACAAGCCACAGCGAAGCACTGCTGCAGAACATACAGCACGGCAACAGGTTCAAAGCATTGCGATGAGTTTTCAGAAATCAGCCTTGAATCTGCTGGTAGCACGCAATGACAAGCTGACCTGTTCCAGCGGGTTCAATTAATTCCTAATCACATTAGCGTCCAGCAACAGATTTGGTCGCCTACTACTCCACATTAATTTCTGAGCAATTTAATTTTAAGGATATCGAGCATGAAAATTTTCTGGTTTATCCCAACACATGGTGACAGTCGCTACTTGGGCACCAGCAAAGGTGCACGCCAAGTCGATCATGCCTATATGAAGCAGATTGCAGTTGCGGTCGATAACTTAGGTTATGAAGGTGTCCTGATTCCCACAGGCCGTTCATGTGAAGATCCTTGGTTAACAGCAGCAAGTTTGATTGATGCAACGAAAAAATTAAAATTTCTGGTGGCACTTCGTCCCGGGGTGACCACACCTGCGCTGGCGGCACGTATGGCTGCAACCTTTGACCGTTTATCCAATGGCCGGGTGCTGCTAAATCTAGTTACTGGTGGTGATGAGCAGGAACTAAAAGGTGACGGCGTCTATGAAGATCACAAAACCCGCTATAAAACTGCCACTGAATACACCACCATCTGGCGTGAAATTCTGAAGCGTTCCCATACTGGTGAAAGCTTCACTTTCCACGGCGAACGCTTAAGTGTCGATGATGCCAAACTCCTCTATCCACCTGTACAACAGCCACATCCGCCGCTCTGGTTCGGTGGTTCTTCAGATGATGCGGTTGAGCTGGCCACCGATCAGGTGGACACTTACCTGACCTGGGGTGAACCACCAGCAGCAGTCAAAGAAAAAATTGAAAATGTCCGTGCCAAGGCAGCCGCTAAGGGTCGTGAACTGAGCTACGGTATCCGCCTGCATGTGATTGTGCGTGAAACCAATGAACAGGCTTGGGCAGCAGCAGAAGAACTGATTCAATATGTCGATGATGCCACCATTGCAGCGGCCCAAGCCAAGTTCAAATCTATGGATTCGGTCGGTCAGCGTCGTATGGCTGAATTGCACAACGGCGACCGTAGCAAGCTGGAAGTATCGCCAAACCTCTGGGCCGGTGTAGGACTGGTGCGTGGTGGCGCAGGGACTGCATTGGTCGGTGACCCGGAAACTGTCGCAGCACGTATTCAGGAATATGCGGACTTAGGAATTGATACTTTCATTTTTTCTGGTTACCCGCATCTGGAAGAATCCATCCGTTTTGCTGAACTGGTGTTCCCATTCCTTCCACTGGAAACCCAGAAAAAATTGGCTCAACCAAACTTGACGGGTCCATTCGGTGAAATCGTAGCGAATAACTACACACCGGATGAGAACAAGCAGGCTGAGAAAATTCAGGAGTCTGCTTAATGTCGAAAGTCGTTTCCGTTGAAACCCTCTCAGAAAAGCAGGTTTCACGTGGAACAATTCTGGGGCGGCATTTGCTGCCCTGGCTGGTTCCAGTTGTATTGATTGCCATTTGGCAAATTGCTTCCAGCACAGGTCTACTGGAAAGCCGGATTTTGCCTGCACCCAGTGCAGTGATTTTGGCCTTCTGGAATTTATTGCTCAGCGGCGAACTCCAGACTCATGTACAAGTCAGCGCAGGACGTGCCATCAGCGGCTTATTGGTCGGTGGTGGTTTAGGTCTGTTATTGGGTCTATTAAATGGTTCATCCAAAATCGCTTCTACCCTGCTCGACACCACCTTGCAGATGATCCGCAACATTCCGGCGCTTGCGCTGATTCCCCTGGTAATTCTCTGGTTCGGGATTGATGAATCCGCCAAACTGTTTTTAGTCGCGATCGGGGTATTTTTCCCGATTTATATCAATACCTATCACGGAATTCGCTCAGTCGATCCACAATTGATCGAGATGGGTAAAAGCTATGGCCTCACGCGTTGGCAGCTGTATAAAGAGATTATTCTCCCGGGAGCAATGCCTTCCATTTTAGTCGGGCTACGCTTTTCTCTAGGGCTGGTCTGGGTGCTTTTGATTGTTGCCGAAACGATTTCTGCCCAGTCCGGTATTGGCTATATGACCATGAATGCACGCGAATTCCTGCAAACGGATATCGTCCTGGTCGGTATTTTACTCTATGCCCTGCTCGGTAAACTGGCCGATGTGCTGGCAGTCGCCTTAGAACGATTCCTGCTGCGCTGGCATGCCGGCTATCAAAAATAAATTGAAATGAGGAGCATGTAATGACTGATCTGAGTTTAGGGCGTCATGTCAATGACCCGATTGCACCACCCGAGCAACCTGCGAAAGATATCAATCCGAATGCAGCCCTTGGTGCCGAAATCATTATTGAACAATTGCACAAATTTTATGGTTCAGTCAAAGTTCTGGAAGATCTGGATCTGCATATTCAACCGGGCGAATTTCTAGCGATTGTCGGTCGTAGTGGTTGTGGTAAAAGTACCCTTTTGCGCCTGATTGCTGATCTGGAAAAACAGAGTTATGGCGAAATCAAGTTTAAATCCGCACGGCATATCCGTGAAGGAATTACTGCAGATGATATTCGGGTGATGTTTCAAGACCCGCGCCTGCTGCCATGGCGTAGCATCGAACAGAATGTACAATTAGGCCTCGGCAAAGAGCAACATGCCAAAGCTTCACACATGCTGGAAAAAGTGGGCTTAAAAGAAAAAGCCGGGCTGTGGCCATCACAGTTGTCTGGCGGTCAACGTCAACGGACTGCCCTAGCACGTGCATTATCGCATCAGCCCCGTATTCTGCTGCTGGATGAACCACTCGGCGCCCTGGATGCCCTGACACGTCTGGAGATGCAAAACCTGATCGAACGCTTATGGACTGAGCAAGGCTTTACCGCGATTCTGGTGACTCATGATGTCAGTGAGGCAGTGCAACTGGCAGACCGGATTATCCTGCTGGATAAGGGTCATATTGCCAAAGAGTTTCGGGTTGGCTTGCCACGTCCACGGCAAAAAAGTCTGAAATTTGCAGAACTGGAACAGCAAGTCTTACAGGCAGTTTTGGCCACCTAAATATCCGATGAAGCCCAGAATAGGGGAGTTTTGGGTTTCATCTTCAAGCCAAGTCCTGAGCTGAATTTAAAACTGCAGGCTAATCTGGGTCATAAAAGCATTCATTTTCTGACTCTATTTCAAAATAAAAATATTTCAATAATTTAAGTATTTTCATAAACTTGCATTTTTTGCTCTGGCTTGATGCATTTAAGCCATTTTAAATATTGATCTAGAGAATAAATCATCATTATTCAAAAAATTAGCCATGGACTGTGTGCACAAATCTGATGATTTGCCGTACAATTGAGGATTCCCATTTTTTCATTGTTTTTTATATTTGCTAATGGAACAAAAAAAGAGTACTCAAAAACGCAACCAGCTGCTGAATGCTGCACTAGATGTATTTTCCCTGTACGGTTTTAATGGGGCAAGTCTAGATGAAATTGCACAGATTGCAGAAATGCATAAGTCGAATATTTTCTATTATTATGAAAATAAAGAAGCCCTCTATGTAGAGGTATTGACCACCGTTCTACAAAAATGGCTGGCGCCTTTACAAACCCTTGAGGCCGAACTTGAGCCTGAAGAAGCGATTACCAACTATTTAATGCAAAAAATTGAAGTATCGCGTACCCAGCCTAAAGCATCTCGTTTGTTTGCTTTAGAGGTGATCCAAGGCGCACCGCATATACTGGAAATTTTAAAAGGCCCGCTAAAGAAACTGGTGAAGCGTAAGGCCAAAGTCATTTCTAACTGGCAGGAACAGGGCAAGATTTCAGCAGATATCGATCCTGAATTGCTGATTCTGAATATTTGGGCCCTTACCCAGAACTATGCAGATTTTTCGACCCAGATGGAAATGGTGACAGGGAAAACCTTGCGTAACCGCAGTATGCAGCAACGCATTATCCAGCATACGGTCAATATGATGTTATACGGCGTGATTCCACGTACGGATAAATAAGCAAGCGCTTCTGATTGGCATACGACCATAGCTGCTATGGTCGCCGAGCAAACTTACCCTTCTCTCTTATTTTACCATTCGATATAAATCTAATAACTTTTTCGCACCCAGTAACAGGTTTTCCTCCCAGTCCAGATGCGCAGTCTCATTGGCCCCATCCGTAATATACTTGACTGAAATCAGGCGAACACCGAGCTTCTTACACACTTTTGCCAGGGCATAACCTTCCATATCGACCAGATGACATGGCACTTTCGCACTACCGGTTTCAAAACTGTCGCCTGTCCCGCAAATTCCTTTGGGTAAATGTTCAAAGAAAGCCTCTAGCTCAATCGCGGCAGGATAATCCTGATCCATGGGTGTTACACCGACTTCAAAACCAAGTGGTGAAACATCCATATCACGCTGTACAAACTGACTGACTTCAATCAGTTCATGGGCATTAAAATGCGAGCTGCCAGCTGTACCCAAATTCAGCAAGGTTGTGCAGCCCGTTTTTTGAATCACCTCGAAGGCTTTAAAGGCTGCGTTCACTTTACCAATCCCGCTGTAATGCACATTTATGCCTTGAGCTTCAAACAAGCCTTTTGATTCATTGGGTAGCGCCATGATGAGTGCCAGATTGGACATTTGAAATACCTGATACAAAGAAAAATACAAAGAAAAGCGCTGACATTAGAAAGCAAAATTCGCTGAATGAAAAGCAGGAATGCGCTGATCGGATCCATTTAAAGCGTCGAAAAACAATCTGATTTGATATTCAGGAAAATGAATTTTCAAGAAAAATATTGCATAAAAACACAACAACAAGACGAAACGGCGAGATTATGGCAATATATAGCCTCTCGATATTTCCAAGCACTTGATTTGCCCATGCAGCTGCTCCGTCTAAATGCTTTAGCATCTCATTCTGAACTACCCAAAACGGCCTTGACGATCGGCAATTTTGACGGCGTGCATTTAGGTCATCAGGCGATGATCCGTCAGCTGCAACAGGTGGCTGAAGCACAGGGCTTAAAATCTGTTGTAATGATTTTTGAGCCGCAACCGCTTGAATATTTTAAGGGTTATGAAGCCCCACCGCGGATTTCTTCCTTACGTGAAAAAGTCGAATACCTGACTGAACTCGGTGTGGACTATATTGCGGTGGCGAAATTCGATCATACTTTTCGCAGCCTGACTGCAGAAGCCTTTGCCGATATTTTAAAAGAAAAACTCAATGCACAGCATCTGGTTTTAGGTGATGACTTTCACTTCGGTAAAAACCGTCAGGGCAATAGCGAATTCCTGCGCAATTATGGTTTCCAAGTCACCAATTTAAGCACCATTGCTTTAGAGGGTGAACGGGTCAGTTCAACCCGGATTCGTCAAACTTTACAAGCAGGCGATTTAGCCCTTGCTGCCAAATTACTCGGCCGGCCCTATAGCATTACCGGACGGGTGCAATACGGCGACCAGATTGGCCGAACCATTGATTTCCCAACCATTAATGTACGACTAAACCGGCATAAGCCCTGTCTGAATGGCATTTATGGGGTTGAAGTCATCTGTGAAACTGAATCCCTCAGGGATAAAGTAAAACATGATCATGCTACTAAAACAGGCATTGCGGGTTATGACCCCACGGCCCTGTTTGGTGCGGGTCATGTGGGAACACGCCCAGCCATCAAACAAGCCCATCCAGAATGGCGATTAGAAGTACATTTTCCAGATGTTTCTGCTAATCTGTATGGCCTGTTAATGCGGGTGACGTTCTTAAACTATTTACATGGCGAAAAGGACTATCCTTCGCTTGAAGCGCTAAAAGCCGGAATTGATGATGATGTCGAGAAACTGCTGGAGTTTCGTCGAAATCATCCTACATTTCCCTTTTAATATCCCATATTTTTATTGTAAAACGTGTCAGTAACATAACTGATTAGATTGGAAGACGACTTGCATGAGCGATAAGCAAACTCCTGAAAATGCAGTGGACTATAAAGCCACGCTAAACCTCCCAGGTACTGACTTTGCAATGAAAGCAAATTTGGCAGTACGTGAAGCGAAATGGTTAGAAGAGTGGTATGCCGACAACATTTATCAGCAGATTCGTGAATCGCGTATTGGCAAGAAAAAATACGTTCTTCATGACGGCCCTCCTTATGCCAATGGTCAAATCCATTTAGGTCACGCGGTCAACAAAGTCCTTAAAGACATCATCATCAAAAGCCGTGTCATGGATGGTTTTGATGCGCCATATGTACCGGGCTGGGACTGTCACGGTTTGCCAATCGAACTCAAAGTCGAAGAAAAAGTCGGTAAAGTTGGCGTAAAAGTTGATGCTTCAACTTTCCGTAAAGCTTGTCGTGAATATGCGTACACTCAAGTTGAACTTCAAAAGAAAGACTTCGTACGTATGGGCGTGTTCGGTGATTGGGACAACCCTTACCTAACCATGAACTTCAAACAAGAAGCCGACATCGTACGTTCATTGGGTGCAATCGCGAAAGCAGGTCATATCGAGCCAGGTCTTAAACCAGTCAACTGGTGTCTGGACTGTGGTTCATCATTGGCTGAAGCTGAAGTTGAATATGAAGATAAAAAATCGGATGCAATTGACGTCGGTTTCACCGTTGTCGATTTAGCTGATTTGTCTGCTCGTTTAGGCGTAGACGTTGCTGATCGTACTGACATCGTAATCTGGACCACAACGCCTTGGACCATGCCTGCCAACCAGGCGGTTGCATTGCATGCGGAGCTTGAGTATCAACTGGTTAAAGCAACAGCCGAAGATAAAGTTGCACAAAACTTTATCTTGGCGAAATCATTGGTTGAGTCTGCGACTCAGCGTTATGGTTTCACTGCATTTGAAGTGCTTGCTGAATTCACAGGTGCAAAACTTGAAAAATTAATCCTACAACATCCTTTAATTGCTGAGCGCCAAGTGCCTGTGATTTTGGGTGAGCACGTCACCGATGCTAGCGGTACAGGTGCAGTACATACCGCACCGGGCCACGGTGTGGACGACTATAAAGTTGGTTTACAGTACAACTTAAAAGTGGAAAACCCAGTCGGCGGTAATGGTGTGTATTTACCGACTTCGCCAATCTTCTCGGGCGAGCACATCTACAAAGCCAATCCAAAAATTATTGCAGCATTGACTGAAGCGACCAAGCTTTGGGCACATGTAGTGATCAAGCATAGCTACCCGCATTGCTGGCGCCATAAAACCCCGATTATCTTCCGTGCGACCCCACAATGGTTCATCAGCATGGATGCCAAAGGTCTGCGTCAAAATGCACTGAATGCGATTGAAAACGATATCAGCTTTGTACCGGACTGGGGTAAAAACCGGATTCAGGCGATGATCGAAGGTCGTCCGGACTGGTGTATCTCACGTCAACGTACCTGGGGTGTGCCAATCCCGTTCTTCGTACACAAAGATACCAATGAATTACATCCGCGTACGCCTGAACTGATCGAAGAAGTGGCAAAACTGATCGAACAGGAAGGTATCGATGGCTGGTATAACCGTGATGCATCTGAATTCATCGGTGCGGACGCGGAGCAATACAATGCTGTACGCGATACGCTAGACGTTTGGTTCGACTCTGGTACCACCCATTATGCGGTACTGCGTGAACGTGAAGACTTAACTGATCCTGCTGATTTGTATCTTGAAGGTTCAGACCAGCACCGTGGCTGGTTCCAGTCATCGTTATTGACCTCGATTGCCATCAATGAACGCGCACCGTATAAAGGCTTGCTGACTCACGGTTTCGTGGTCGATGAAAAAGGCCGCAAGATGTCGAAATCAATCGGTAATGTAATCACACCGCAAGACATCATTAAAGATATGGGGGCAGACGGCTTGCGTTTCTGGATCGCCTCTGCGGATTACCGTTATGAAATGACCGCGGGTAAAGAAATCTTCAGCCGTGCATCCGATGGTTATCGTCGTATCCGTAACACGCTACGTTTCTTGTTAGCGAACTTGAATGGCTTCAAACCTTCAACAGATGCATTACCAGTCGATCAGTTGATTGCACTGGATCAATACATCCTGCAACGTGCAGCGGAAGTTCAGAAAACCGTTCAGCAAGCTTATGAAGATATGAACTTCCATATCGTGACCAGCGCATTAACTAACTTCTGTATCAACGACCTCGGTGGTTTCTACCTCGACATCATCAAAGACCGTCAATACACCACCAAAGCGGACTCAAAAGCGCGTCATTCTGCACAAACTGCGTTGTATCATCTGGTACAGGCCTTTGTGCGCTGGATGGCACCGATCCTGAGCTTTACTGCACAAGAAGCATGGCCACTGATTCCTGAGCAATCAGAGAAATATGTATTCACCACTGAATGGTATGACATTCCGGTCGCGTCTACAGCCAACGTGATTTCAGAAGCAGAATGGCAAACCCTGATTGCGGTGAAGTCGGCCGTGAACAAGTTTATTGAAACTGCACGTGGTGCCAAAACAGTCGGCTCGAACCTGTCGGCGAAAGTTGAACTGTGGGCAACAGCAGAACTGAAAACCGTACTTGACCGTCTCGATGATGAATTACGCTTCGTTCTGATTACCTCGCAAGTGATCGTGAACGAGTTTGAGGCTACACAAGGTGAAGCCTCAGATCTTGAAGGGCTTAACGTGAAAGTCTCTGCGGCAGATGGCGAGAAATGTGTACGCTGCTGGCATGTGCTTCCGGATGTAAATACACATAGCTCACATCCAGGACTCTGTGGCCGTTGTATTATTAACCTTCCTACAGGCCAAGGCGAAGAGAGAAAATATGCCTAATACCCAGACTAAAAAGGGCTTATTCCAGTTCTATCCACATAATTTATGGTGGATTGGGCTGGCCATTGTGGCGATCATTCTGGATCAATGGACCAAATGGATTGCAGTGACGAATCTGAACTATGCAGATCCTATCCCTGTGCTGCCCTTTTTAAATTGGACACTATTGCATAACTATGGCGCTGCCTTTAGTTTTCTGTCCGATGCGGGTGGTTGGCAACGTTATTTCTTTACTTCACTGGCAGGGATTGTGTCTGTGATCTTTGTTTTTTGGCTGATGCGTATGCCAAAAAACATGAAGGTTTTACCGCTAGCAATTGCCCTGATTTTGGGTGGTGCAATCGGTAATTTAATCGACCGGGTCAGTCTCGGCTATGTGGTCGATTTTATTCATGTGTATTACCAGAACAGCCACTTCCCTGCTTTCAATATCGCAGACAGTGCCATCACGCTTGGCACTATTCTGATGCTAATTGATACCTTTTTCTTAGAAAAACATCGAATTCAACGGGCGCAAGCACAACATGACTGATTTTATTCATCCTAATGAAGAAACCCGGGTTGCAGACGGCTCTAAGGTCGAGCTGCATTTTTCTGTCGCGATCGAAAATGGCGTAGAAATTGACAATACCCGTAGCCGTGAAGCCCCGGTCAGCCTCACGATTGGCGATGGTAATTTATTGCCAGGCTTTGAAAAAGCACTGTTTGGTTTACGTGCCGGTGACCGTCGTACTGTAAGTCTGCCTCCGGAAGATGCTTTTGGTCCGTGGAATCCGGAAAACATCCAGAAGTTCGATACGGTGAAGTTTGGAGAACGTCCGATCGAGGGTCACATGATCGAGTTTGAAGACAAAGCCAAAGCGACCTTGTATGGTGTGGTACGTTCAGTCAATGATGACATCACCGAAGTGGACTTTAACCATCCACTGGCAGGCAAGAACATCACCTTTGAAGTGGAAATCTTTAAAGTAACCCCTGCCGGTCAGCAAGGCCTAAAGTTGATGTAAAACATCTGCTAATCGCATGATTTTTAAAAGCTCCTTCGGGAGCTTTTTTATACTCAGGATACAAATCATCTCTAGTCACCTCTCTGAAATCTGATTAATTTAATTGGATGATAAGAAACCCAGAAAGGAATAGGTATGAAAATTTATATTGTGGTCGGCAGTGTACGTGAGGGGCGTACCGCGCTTAAAGTGGCGCACTGGGTACTACAGGAAATTAAAAGCTATGGTTTTAGTACGCTTGAAATTGAAATTGTCGATTTAAAAGAATGGGCTCTTCCACTCTTTAGCGGTGCTCATCCGCCACTGACCGGGATCTATGATCAGCCCAAACAGCAAGACTGGGCAGACAAAATTGCGCGCGGCGATGCCTTTATTTTTATCACACCTGAATATAATCATGGCTACAGCCCTGCGCTAAAAAATGCGCTGGATTACCTTGCCAAGGAATGGCAAGGCAAACCGGCAGCCTATATTGGTTATGGTGTCACCAACGGTTCACGTTCAATAGACCAGATTCGTCAGGTCGGGACTCAACTTGGACTGATCGATACCAATGCCGTGATTGAAATCCGTGACATCTTCGCAAGAAATAAGGATTATTCGTTCCAGGGCAATGAATTTGATACTAAAAATCTAAAAGTAGTAGTAGATAAATTAATTCAGTATGTCAGTGCTTGAGACTTTAGCCGACAGCATCGTAGGTTTTCGCCTACAGCGACCGCTGCATATAGCGGCTATGTACTACGCTTAGTTAGGACTATAGTCACTACATAGACAGACAGGACGTCTGCAAAGCGATACGACAACAATAACAAGCGCAAATCAACAGGACGTTGACAGATTAGACAGGAGTCAGATCTGAGAAGCAAATCCAGAAAAGCCTCAACAGGATGTTGAGGCTTTTTTGTTTTAAAGCTTAGATCCTGCTCAAACTAAAATATTCAGGTTGGGTTTAATGATTGATTTAATAAAAACGATGGACTGCTGCTTTGGTTAAATAGTCATTCTTTCACTGCTATTTTTGAAATTCACCTGTCAGCTTTGACCTACAATCGATGCAGTCAAATGCCCTATTGGGCTGCACTACTTCGGGCTATATTCGAGTCATACCAAGACAGGCAGTCTTGTCAGAAAAATAAAAAAATTTACAAAGCAGGATGCTGATCGGTATAACAGACATTATACCTTTGCCAGAATATGAAAAGGCCTTCACAGGATGTCGAGGCCTTGTTCTTTCATATCAGGATCATCTTAAAAAAAAATTTATTCAGATCGTCAGCAGATCATGAGCATTCTACCTCGCTCGATATTTCATGTCCAAATGCAGCCTTTCAAACAAAGGATTAAGGTGCGGTCATTTTTAATAACTTGGCTTGCGTGCCATCCTGAATTATCCAAAGCGTACCATCACTGGCCTGAATCGCGCCACGAATCCGCTCCTTCATATCCACACGCTGGACTTCTTTGACCGGATTCTGTGTCGTATCCACAATCACAAGCGCCTTGGAAGACAAACCAGTCGTGATCGCTTTATTTTTCCATTGTGGAAATACATTTCCTGTATAAAACAACAGATCTGAAGGAGAAATGACCGGCGTCCAATCCAGTGCTGGCGCTTCAAATTCCGGGCGAGTAGCATGGTCGGGAATGGGCTTGCCATCATAATGATCACCATTTGACACCACTGGATAGCTATAATTTTTAGCTTTGATGATCTTATTCAGCTCATCCCCACCTTTGGGACCCATTTCAATCACCCAGAACTGCCCCTGTGGATCAAAAGCCATGCCTAAAGGATTGCGGTGTCCAAGACTCCAGATCTGCTGGGCAATTTTACCCTGATTCATAAAAGGATTATCAGCAGGAATTGAACCGTCATCATTTAAACGAATAATTTTACCGGCATTGGACTGCATATCCTGTGCTGGAGTAAATTGCTGCCGTTCCCCTGAACCGATCCAGAGCTTGCCATCCGGTCCAAATACAATCCGGTGTGCATAATGTCCCTGCCCTGAAAATTTAGGGACTTGAGTCCAGATCCGTTCAATTTGAGTCAATTGAGGGGCAGTCTGGTTTAAATCCAGTTTGCCACGGATCACCACTGCGCCATAGCCACCCTGACCTTGTTCAGCATAGCTGAGATAGACCCACTGATTGTTTGCAAAATCCGGATGTAAAGCGACTTCACCCAAGCCTCCTTGGCCACCATAGGCAACTTGAGGAATACCTTTAACTTCGACTTTCTGCTTGGTACGTGGATCAAAAATTTGTAATTTTCCTTTACGTTCGGTAATCAGTAAACGGCCATCTTTGAGTGATGCAATTGCCCACGGCTCATTAAATTGTGCCACCTGTGCGATCTTATATTTTTGTACATTTGAGGCTGTAGCTTCAGATTTAGAAGATGAGGTGGAAGCCTCTTGAATACTGCCAGAAGATGAGTTATCGGCATGACAGGCAGTCAATGCCAAAGCACAACAACTGAGTAAAATTTTTATTTTAAATTGCGCTACCATCATCCTCTCCACGCTTTTTTATTCTCTAAATTAATATCACAATACACAAGTCTTCACAGAAATTCAGCATAGAAAAGTAAACAGATATATTTGCAGCAACAGCAGAGACTCGTTTTATAGTATTTGAATGGCTTTGATTTTACTTTTGGATCTAGCATCTAAATACCTGCCCCAATTTCATCTACTTATAATATTATCCCGCGCACAAAAAAACACCCCCAACTGTTAAGTTGGGGGTGTTTTGAATAATGAGCTGGCGATGACTTACTCTCACATGGGTAACCCCACACTACCATCAGCGCAAAGAGGTTTCACTTCTGA
>NZ_WURP01000070.1:0-468 GCF_009829025.1 Acinetobacter sp. 18QD2AZ41W
AAAATTGCCCTTGGTTTTCGCTTCGCTCAAACTCTATTGAATCTCGCTTTCGCTCGATTCGTCGGGGCAATTTTTGGTTCATATTTTCGTGAATTTGAGAAAAAGCAAAAGCAAGATCAAAAGCAGCTCGGAATTCGCTTCGCTCATGAGCTTTTTTTCTCGCTTCGCTCGATTTAGGAATCAAACTTGGAAAGTTCGCACCCATGCGGGATGCTCTGTAGGGTAGGTGATTGATGGATAGGGAGCTTGTAATCAGGGAAAGGGATGGGCAAATTTTCTCAGTTCGCTCGTAGACACTCGCTCTGTTTAGCGACTCATGCCACGAGATTTCATTTTAGGAGCTTGTTGCTGTGCTTTGAGCTGTTGTTCTTGTCTGAGTTTCATCTGTTGTTCTGCTTTGATCTCATCCACACATTTTTTAATGACTTGATAGGATGGGTATAGAGTCTGGTATTGCTTGGCTTTGGC
>NZ_WURP01000071.1:0-447 GCF_009829025.1 Acinetobacter sp. 18QD2AZ41W
CGCTCATAGCTCAGCTGGATAGAGCACTTGGCTACGAACTAAGGGGTCGGGAGTTCGAATCTCTCTGAGCGCACCAACTTGAACAATCAACCGCTTTCATAGCGGTTTTTTTGTGCCTGAAATTTGGGGACATCTTTCTCGGTATTTGCTGTGTACTTTTCATCAGGATGAAATGGAGCTTGTCGCCACATTGAATGCAGCGTCAAAGTCCGGATGGTATTAATTGTTTTTAGCTCTAAATGTGCAGAAATTCTCACAGAAAACTGTAAATACTGCTGTATCGTTTAATTACTATACATTCAGTTGTGCTTTTATTAAAAAACACTTAACAAGCCTTAAAAAAGCCGTATAATGTACCCCATCAAGACGTCGCGCTCATAGCTCAGCTGGATAGAGCACTTGGCTACGAACTAAGGGGTCGGGAGTTCGAATCTCTCTGAGCGCACC
>NZ_WURP01000072.1:0-399 GCF_009829025.1 Acinetobacter sp. 18QD2AZ41W
ACGTATAGGAAGAATAAACGCCCTTTTCACCCAAGTCCAACAGCTTTGGACCGCAGTTGACTCTTTCGACACCCCTGCGATGCAACCCAATCCGGCTGACGGGGAGCCAGCAACGCTGAAAATTTACCCTCCTCTTTCCCACTAGCGGCTCCTTTTCCGACAACCAGCACGGCGGATCCCTGCCGCGGCGCTGTGAACGCAGCATTTTGATTGGTATCGTTGGCCTTCAGGCTCGTCAGTCAAACAGACCCAGGAGCAGCTCAGCCGGTGGCGCCCGGCTTTCGGGTAACGCCCTGGTCCCGCTGGTTTCGGCTTTGTGCTTCAGGTGATCAAGGATCTGCTTGATCACTATAGGGTCTTCAATGCAGGCGATGACTTTCATGGCGCCGCCGCAGCCGC
>NZ_WURP01000073.1:0-389 GCF_009829025.1 Acinetobacter sp. 18QD2AZ41W
ATCTCTATAATATACACAGCCATTGGGGACGTGGCGAAATTGGTAGACGCACTGGATTTAGGTTCCAGCGCCGCGAGGTGTGAGAGTTCGAGTCTCTCCGTCCCCACCAATTTACTTAAGCAATTGAGTAAACTGGCCGAGTAGAGGATTGGTGTAATGGTAGCATGACGGTCTCCAAAACCGTTCGTCAAGGTTCGAGTCCTTGATCCTCTGCCAAAGTTTGAAAAAATCCAACGCTAAGTTGGTACCCCGATGGGGACGTGGCGAAATTGGTAGACGCACTGGATTTAGGTTCCAGCGCCGCGAGGTGTGAGAGTTCGAGTCTCTCCGTCCCCACCATCATATTAAAGCAAGGCTGATGCCTTGCTTTTTTATTGCCTGAAATTTAT
>NZ_WURP01000074.1:0-361 GCF_009829025.1 Acinetobacter sp. 18QD2AZ41W
ATTACATACCAACTTTAACCACATTGTGGACAGGTTGGATTTTAGAGATAAGAAAAACTTCTAGGGCATTTGCTAAATAAGCCGTATCACGTTCAAAGCCTATTGTAATGATGGACCCAGCATCTTTCAGTCTTGGATCTATCGCAATATATTCAGTTTTATCTTCATTCCATCGGCAATATTTCATTACCCTGGCGCTTAAGCCATTACCACGATAACGGCCAGCACCTCTAGAAGTCCCAACACCGATATAAGTCACTAAATCCCCTTTGATAAACGCATATACACCTTGTTTATCGTAATTAGGAATTTTTCCAAAATTAAAATGTACTGGTGACCATTCAGGAGGCTTTCCTAATAG
>NZ_WURP01000075.1:0-354 GCF_009829025.1 Acinetobacter sp. 18QD2AZ41W
AGGGCGCTTAGCTCAGTTGGTAGAGCGTCTGCCTTACAAGCAGAATGTCGGCGGTTCGATCCCGTCAGCGCCCACCAATTCTTACATGTTGGACCTTAAGATGCAGCGGTAGTTCAGTTGGTTAGAATACCGGCCTGTCACGCCGGGGGTCGCGGGTTCGAGCCCCGTCCGCTGCGCCATCCTAAGATGAGAAGCTTGGATTCCTTAGATCTGAGTGTTCAATATACCAAGACATTCCTTGTCTTGCGTCATTAAAAACAACGCTGTTGTTTTTCTCAGGGCGCTTAGCTCAGTTGGTAGAGCGTCTGCCTTACAAGCAGAATGTCGGCGGTTCGATCCCGTCAGCGCCCACCA
>NZ_WURP01000076.1:0-356 GCF_009829025.1 Acinetobacter sp. 18QD2AZ41W
AGTCCGGTAATAGGTTGAAGCTGCGATCGGTAAAATCCTACAAATCGCATCAACACCATATCGATCTTTATTGTTATGGATGAAATCCACCATTATTTGTGTGGGCGGTCGAGCTCCGCCTGGGCGAAAAAAGCGGCTGCTTTACGTAGAATTTCATTGGCACGCTTTAATTCTTTAATTTCACGTTCCATTTGCTTCATTTTTTCTTGATCAGATATCTGTTGTACTTTAATAGGATTTTGCTGATCTAAATGCTTTTGATGCCAGGCACGAAGTGTTTCAGGAGTACAACCAATCTTAGGCGCAATTGCTGTGATTGCAGCCCAAGTAGAAGGATAATCTTTTTCAGATTCAAT
>NZ_WURP01000077.1:0-285 GCF_009829025.1 Acinetobacter sp. 18QD2AZ41W
TTATGGATAAAATCCACCATTATTTGTGTGGGCGGTCGAGCTCCGCCTGGGCGAAAAAAGCGGCTGCTTTACGTAGAATTTCATTGGCGCGTTGCAGTTCTTTATTTTCGCGTTCGAGTTGTTTGATACGTTCTTGGTCTGAAAGCTGCTGTACTTTAACTGGATTTTGTTTATCTAAATATTTTTGATACCAAACACGTAGTGTTTCAGGAGTACAACCCTTGCGCAGTATACTGCTCAGGGAGCAATAGCGGTGATCGCAGCCCAATTCGATGGATAATCTTT
>NZ_WURP01000078.1:0-283 GCF_009829025.1 Acinetobacter sp. 18QD2AZ41W
TCATTCCCTGGCTTAGCATCAATTAAGCGAATCCATTTGGATACAAGATTTGTATTCAATCCATGTTGCAAAGCGACTGAAGCAATTGAAACGTCCGGTGCTTTACAAGCCTGAACGATCTGCTGTTTAAATTCAGCACTGTATGTTCTTCGTTTTTTCGCAAGAGATGCGATGGATGTCTGGTGATTTGTAGTCATAAATTTTAGTCCCCACTTGTTTTTAAGTGGGGACTAAATTAAGGCTTATAGGATGAATTCATAAGGTGTGTTCAGCGGACGCTTAC
>NZ_WURP01000079.1:0-276 GCF_009829025.1 Acinetobacter sp. 18QD2AZ41W
CTTAGCTTAGTTGGTAGAGCGCCTGCTTTGCACGCAGGAGGTCAGGAGTTCGACTCTCCTAGTCTCCACCATACATTCCTACGGAATGTATAAAGACAAAAGCTAATAAATAGACAATCAGTTGATTGTTAGTTTAGTCCTTAAGCGATCAAGTGTTTAGATCCTAGAGATTAACAAGTACAAGCGTTATGATACGCGCACTTGATAATCTCTGTGATTTATCACAGCGTCTAGACCTGACGAAGGCTAGATCAATCATTAACAGAATATATTTGA
>NZ_WURP01000007.1:0-116479 GCF_009829025.1 Acinetobacter sp. 18QD2AZ41W
TCAGAAGTGAAACCTCTTTGCGCTGATGGTAGTGTGGGGTTACCCATGTGAGAGTAAGTCATCGCCAGCTCATTATTCGAAACACCCCCTGCTTATGCAGGGGGTGTTTTTTTGTGTGGGGGTTTTATAATTATTAAGATAAAACTGTCCTTAAAACTTCATCTCATCGCAACTGTCCTGTCATTCACACTGTATTAAATAAGATGTCGACTTTATAAAAAGATGAATAGATGTATGAGAAAAATTTCTTTAAGTTTGCTGGCGGTCTCTGTATTCGCTCTGACGGCATGCAATGAATCCGATGATAAAACCCTTCAGCCCATCGAAAGCGTAACTGAACCAACTTTGGTGTCTTTTGCCAAACTGGATGTAGAGACCTATGCAAAAGGCCCTGATTCAGGACGAGATGTACGTGGGGCAAATGGTATTTTTCCTCCATTTTCAGGCCAGCCTGTACAGGGTTTTTCTGCTGCATTAAAGCAGCCGGATGGAACTTATCTGGTGATGTCGGATAATGGCTTTGGCTCGCAAGATAATTCTTCTGATTATTTATTGCGTTTGCATCATCTTTCTAGCGCTTTCAGAACCAAGGCGGGCGGTACAGCAACTGTCAAACATTTATCTTATATTCAGCTTCGTGATCCGAACAAACTGATTCCTTTTGAAATTGTCCATCAGAATACTCAAGAGCGTTTATTGACAGGTGCTGACTTTGATCCGGAATCTATGCAGCGCGCGCCCAATGGCGATATCTGGATTGGAGATGAATTTGGCCCTTATTTATTACATTTTAGTGCAGATGGAATATTAAAAAGTCCGCCGATTGCTTTAGCGCATCCATTAGAAGCTGGAACTGAACTCAGATCTCCACAAAATCAGCTAAACAAGGGGACTACCGGTTATATTGAACCTTTGGTACAGCGGAGTGGGGGCTTTGAAGGTATGGCAATTTCCCTCAATGGTCGCTATTTATATCCTTTACTTGAAAAACCTTTATTAAATGCCACGACGCCACAACTAATCATTTCAGAATTTGATCTGGAAAAGAAAGTTTATACTGGAAATTTCTATTATTTTGAGTTGGCTTCGAAAGCCTCTGCAATTGGTGATTTTCAGTTATTTAGTGCCAAAGAAGGTGTGATTATTGAACGTGATGACAGTGAAAATAATCTGGGCGGCTATAAAAAATTAATCAAGGTCAGATTGAATCAGTCCGGTGAGTCTGTCGCACGTGAAGAACTGGTTAATTTAATGGATCTGGCCAATCCAGATTTACTTTATGGTCCGGTACGTCCGGGAGATCTTGCCACCGGTCAGCGCTTTGGTTTTCCATTTCAGACCATTGAAGACATTATTATTGAAGGGCCTGATTTAATTACCGTCTTGAATGACAATAACTTTCCCGGTTCAAGTGGTCGTAATCGAAATCTGGCAGATGATAATGAAATTATTCAAATCCGATTAGCTCAAGCATTATATTAATTTCAGTTTTTTCTCAATTTTAAAACGTTCCCTGAGTCTGAGAACTCAGGGATTTTTATATCGAAGAAGTAGCTTGAATTGTTAAGAAATCATTAAAAACTGGACGCATGGGTTTAGAATTTTGAGCAAAGCTTAAGACTTTAGTCGCATATTGCCTGAAAATTAGCTGTGTTGAACTAAGTTGTTGCACGAACATGGCGATAAGAATCATTAAAAATAATAAATAAGAGTTAGTGGCATGTGTCGTGCTGAAAACAACGAATAATAACTCACAGGAGGTGAGTAAAAATGGTAGAAAACACGAAAATGGCAGCAAATACGGTTAGTGTGAATGATGTGATTGATCAGGCAAAATTCAATAAATTTCACTTAAGCATTGTATTGTGGTGTTTGTTTATTGTTCTATTTGACGGGTATGATTTAGCAATTAACGGTGTCGTTCTGCCTCTACTGATGCAGGAGTGGGGCATGAGTGCTGTTGAAGCAGGCATGCTTGCCAGTACAGCACTAGCCGGCATGATGTTTGGTGCCATGCTGTTTGGGATGCTTGCAGACAAAATCGGTCGTAAAAAAGTGATTTTAATTTGTGTCACTTTATTTAGTGCTTTTACATTTTTGGGTGGATTTACCACCACTCCAACAGAGTTTGGTATTTTACGTTTTATTGCCGGCTTGGGCATAGGCGGAGTATTACCTAACCTGGTTGCTTTAACCTCTGAATATGCGCCTAAACGTTTAAAAAGTACACTTGTAACCACCATGTTTAGTGGTTATGCCGTAGGCGGGATTATGGCTGCATTATGTGGTACATGGTTTACCCCAAGTTTTGGTTGGGAAATTATGTTCTTCATTGCAGGTATTCCCTTACTTTTTGTTCCATTGTTTTGGAAGTTCTTACCTGAGTCTCTAACTTTCTTGGTTAAAGAACAAAAAATGAATGAGGCACGTCATTTTATAAAACGAGTTGAGCCAACTGCAGACGTACGAGCAGACACTGAACTGGTTCTAGCCACAGGCGATCAGACACAAAGTGCATCAGTAAAAGCGTTATTTACAGAAAATCGTGCAATGGGAACATTCTTATTCTGGATTGCTTTCTTTATGTGCTTGCTCATGCTTTATGCACTTGGAAGTTGGCTGCCAAAACTCATGATGGCTGCGGGATATTCTTTAGGCAGCAGTTTAATGTTCTTATTAGCACTGAATATTGGTGCCGTGATCGGAACCATTAGCGGTGGTATTCTGGCAGACCGTTTTGACTTTAAACCTGTTCTTATTAGTATGTTAACTGTGGGTGTACTGTCTCTGGTTGGTTTAGGCTTTAACTCTCCAACACCTGTTATTTATTTACTTGTCAGTTTAGCAGGTGCTTCATCTATTGGTACCAGTATCTTGTTATATAGCTATGTTGCTCAATACTATCCTGTTGCAGTACGTTCTACCGGTATTGGTTGGGCTTCTGCTGTGGGGCGTACAGGTGCAATTGTGGGTCCAATTGTGATTGGTATGCTGCTGGGTATGGAATTACCACATAAATGGAATTTCATCGCGGTTGCCATGCCGGGTATTATTGGTATCATCGCTATTTCAATGATTCGTCAACCACAACCCGGTCGCGTTCAGGTGAAACAATTAAAAGCAGCCAAAATTTAAACGATCCTCATAGATTCATTCAGTTTAAAAAACCCCTTTGTCTGAAGGGGTTTTTTATATCTTTAGTATGAAATAAAACCACTCAAAAAAAGTGATTGAGCTAAAAAATCTACAAATTCTGCTTAAATTAAAGTCATTATTATTAATGGCTTAAAATTTAATTTTAATAATAATGTGACATATCACGCAAATAAATGGCATTACATTTGTCATAGCAGAATATCAATTAGTCTTATTGTGCCTTAAATCCCGCTTGCGTATATTGCCTGACATTGAAGATTGCCTTCAATCTTCAACAAAGATGTTATGGACAAGTACTCATGGGAGATGAGAACGATGACAACGGAAAAAATAGATGTAAATTCTGTAGTCGATAATGCGAAATTCACGCCTTTCCACTTCAATGTAGTTGCTTGGTGTTTACTTATTATCTTATTTGATGGCTACGATTTAGCAATCAATGGTGTGGTTTTACCCTTACTGATGCAAGACTGGGGCTTAAGTGCAGTGCAAGCGGGCATGCTTGCAAGTACCGCACTGGCTGGCATGATGTTTGGTGCGATGATCTTCGGTTCCCTCGCGGACAAGATCGGTCGTAAGAAAGTGATCATGATCTGTATTGTATTATTCAGTGGTTTAACTTTTGCGGGTGGCTTTGCCTCAAATCCAACCGAATTCGGTATTTTACGTTTTCTTGCCGGTCTGGGTATTGGTGGGGTCATGCCGAATCTGGTGGCATTGACTTCGGAATATGCGCCACAAAAAATGCGCAGTACCTTGGTAACCACCATGTTTAGTGGTTATGCCGTCGGTGGTGTAATGGCTGCGTTGTTGGGTTCATGGTTTACCCCAAGTTTTGGTTGGGAAATCATGTTCTTTATCGCGGGTATTCCATTATTTTTATTACCAGTGATCTGGAAATTTTTGCCTGAATCGCTGGCATTTATTGTGAAGCAAAACAAGCAGGCTGAAGCACGTCAAATCGTACGTCGTCTGGCACCAAATCTAACGGTTACCGAGAATACAACGCTTACCCTGCCACAGGAAAATGTGCCTGAAGCAGCAAACGTGGTGAGCTTGTTCCGTCGTGGTCGTGCGGTCAATACTTTACTGTTCTGGGTCGCGTTCTTCACTTGTCTGTTAACCATGTATGCGCTTAGTAGCTGGTTACCGAAGTTAATGATGGCAGCTGGCTATTCTATGGACAACAGCTTGATGTTCATGATGGTGATGAACGTTGGTGCGGTTGTGGGTATTGTCGGTGGCGGTATTCTGGCGGATCGTTTCCACTTGAAACCGGTTCTGATGTTCCTCGGTATGATGGGTGCGATTGTGATGAGCTCAATGGGCTTCGCATCTAACCAATTCTTACTTTACATCCTGGTGTTTCTGGCGGGTGCAGCGTCGATTGGTTCACAAATGTTGCTATATAGCTATGTTGCGCAGTTCTACCCGCTTGCGGTACGTTCGACAGGCATTGGCTGGTCTTCTGCGATTGGTCGTATGGGCGCGATTGTAGGGCCGATCCTGATTGGTGGTCTGCTTGGTATGAACCTGCCTGCTTACTTCAACTTTATGGCAGTCGGCTTACCGGTTCTGATTACTGCAATTGCGGTTGCGTTAATCATGCATGACAATGAATCTGAAAAGATTGGTGCAATTGAGCCAGCAGTGTCTAAAGCTTAAAGCTAAGTTTTTAAATAAGAAGCCTCCGAAAGGGGGCTTTTTTATTATTATCATTAAATGATAAATTTTAAAAATATTAAAAAAGTGATAAATAAATGAACCTAAATGATCGTTTTAAGAAGTTTGCGGATTCTGAATATGAATCGATAGATGATATACAGGATATTAAATTTATAGGGCGTAAGGCAGATTATTTTGCTTTTGAGCGCTCATGGATTTTGGAAGTCAAATTTTTAGAAAAAGATAGACAGAGTACAATTAATGACTTTACAAATGATCAAGTAGATAAAGATCAGGATTTCCCAGAATTTTTTGGGACTGTACATATTGAAGAGTTGATCCAAAAACATAAAGATCCTAATTTTATTAGAAATAAATTATGTGATTATGCCTCTCGAAATTTGCGATCACTTCTTTCATCAGCAGATAAACAAATCTCTGAAACTAAAAAAGCTATAGGAAAAGATGATTGCACAGGGATATTAGTTCTTCTAAATGAAAGAAATGATTTTCATGATCAAGATTTTATTTACCAAGAAATAAGTCGTCTATTACATAGAAAAGATGAACAAGGCAATATTCAAAGAAAACATATACAGGGTGTATGGTATATCCATGAATATAAAGAAAATAATAAAAGAAATGTTTTCTCTAGTTTTTTAATGGGTCCTACAGCTAATATTGAGTCAGTTAAATCATTAGGAAATTTTTTGCACATGGATTGGATTAGTTATAATGGATATGCTTTTATACCCTCAGACTTAAAATAAATCTTGAGGTAGATTCTATGCAATTCGACTCATTCTCCCCAATCCCTGAAGATGATGACGAATTACATCTTCCTGAACTGGTGTACTGGGCTTCTTTAGGCGATGTTGAACAGGTCGAGCAAGGCTTACAGGAAGGTCTGGACGTTAACTCTGCCGACGAAGAAGGCTATAGTGCTTTACAGGCCGCTGCTGAAAATGATCATCTAGACGTAGTCAAGCTTCTGGTTAGCAAAGGTGCAGATATTGCCCATCGCAGTCCACATACGGCACTAGAACTGGCAGAAATGGCCGGCAATAAAGATGTTGTGGCTTATCTGAAAAGTCTGGCCGGTGGTATCTAAATTTAAAAAGAACCTCAATCATGAGGTTCTTTTTATGGTAGGAACTTAGGCAGCATCGCCTTCAAGTTCTTTTAAAATGGCTTCATTAAAGGCCGGAAGATCATCCGGATTCCGTGAAGTAATCAGTACCCAGTCGCCGGTATTACAGCGATGCACTTCTTCATCGACCCATTTTCCGCCGGCATTTTCCAGATCCAGCTTGATGCTTTTATACGAGGTCAGATTCTTGTCTTTAATTCGATCTGCATCAATTAAGGCCCATGGCCCGTGACAAATCGCCGCAATCGGTTTGTGATTGTCGGCAAAGTGCTGAATAATTTTCTGGGCATCCTGATTAATTCTTAAAGTATCTGCGTTGACTGTACCACCTGGAATCACCAACAGATCATAATCATTCAGGTCGACATGGTCGAAACTGGTATCAGGCGTATATTGGGTAGCAGCTTTGGTATCACCTTTGACAGTGGCTACATCTTCATTTTTTTCTGCAGCATGAATCACTTCAAAACCTTTGGACTTTAAAAAATTTAAAGGCTCAGTCAGTTCATCATGTTCAATACCTTGATTGGATGTAATAAAGAGGACCTTTTTTACCATGATTGCTGTTCCCAAAAAATGTGAGGATTTTTAGCTTAACAACAAGCCGATTTTTACAATGTTGGAGTTTTAACTCGGAACTGTTAAGCAAAGATAAATAAAACAATGCACAGAAAAAGAAATAGCAGAAAAAAAGCCCCAACATCCTGTTGGGGCTTTTTCCGTATCTCGTGATTTAGGTATAACTCCTGTCGTACCTCACGTCCTGATGCTTGCTTATTCTTGTTGTTTTTAGGTTTTCGGAGCATCCTGCTCTCTATGTGTCTAAAGTAATACACAAGCAGATTTTGTACCAGCAGCAGATTGCGCTTATTGTTGTACGCTTTGACTTACATGAACGCAGAGAAATTGAGCACGACCAGCTGCTGAATTCTTGGCATCAAAAATGTACATCTAAGCCAATATACGGGCCTTTAAATTCCAGCTGTAAATCTGGACGTTGATCCTGTTGAAAATCTACCGTCATCATGCGATAACCGATTTTGGCACCGACATCGACCAGCAGATTATCAATAAAATCATATTGTAACTCAGCCTGTACATCGGTCTTTTTACTATCGCTGCCATGACTGTAAACGGCTTCTGCTTTGGCACTCAGTCCGGTAAATGGCAATTTAACCCCTGCAGTTGCATAGAGCAGTGGAGTGTATTCATCCAGATCGTATTGCGTGAAAGCCTCGGTATTCAGGTTTTTTACCGTACCCTCCAGATTGCTTAAGCCTGCGCCTACATCGGCATGTACCACGGTATCCAGTAATTCGTAATACAGAATATAGTCAATATTCTTCAGTTCGATTTCTGAGGCATTGATCGGAGTGCTTTGTTCGCTGTTGCTGTCCAGATTGACATATTTGATTTTGGCATTCGGTAAAAGCGGAATCGGATGTTCAAAAGCCACGGACAGCTGCGCCGTACCTTGTCGATCCAGACCATGTTTCATACTGCTATTTTCGCTATAACCGTTAAAATTCCAGTAGCTGAGATCGGCTTTTGCCCCGATGAAATCTGCATGACTGAGCGTGCTTAATCCAAAACTGAAGAATAATATGGCGAGTATTTTTGTCTGCATGACAGTGAGTCCCTAAAGCTTTATTAAAATTGAGCGTGTCTGGTTACTTAAAAACATCTTCTTAATATTTATCAGCAAGTGCATGATATAGAGAATTTCAAAAATGTATATCCTGGGATTTTGAAGGACTAAAAAATGCGATCTACAGCAGTACAACAGTGTAAAGACTATTCATTCTATGTGGCTGGTCAGGCGGTTCAGACCGGAGAATGGCTAGAGGTTAAACATAAATATACGCAAGCACCCTATGCACGTGTCGCTTTGGCCGATGCCAAAAGTCTGGAGCAGGCCATTCAGTCTGCCCTAGACACCGAGGCAGAGATGGCGGCTTTAGAACCCTTTCAAAAACAGAAAATTCTACTGCATTGTGTGCGCCGTTTTCATGAAATTCGTGAAGAACTGACTGAAATTCTGATTGCAGAAGGCGGTAAACCGCGCAAAGCGGCAGAAGCCGAAGTCGAGCGTCTGATTAATACCTTTCAAATTGCCGCAGATGCCGTGACTCAAATCGATCAGGGACGTATGCTGCCTTTGGCTGTAACCACGGCAGCATCGGGGTATCAGGGTATGGTTAAGCAGGTGCCGATTGGCGCAGTGTCTTTAATCAGCCCTTTTAATTTTCCCTTAAATCTGACCGCCCACAAAATTGCACCGGCGATTGCTGCCGGTTGTCCTTTCGTGTTGAAACCCGCCAGTCTGACGCCGATTTCTGCCTTGAAAATTGCCGAGATTCTGGCGGAAACCGATTTGCCGAAAGGCGCATTTTCAGTTTTACCCTGTCCGCGCGAGCTGGCCGATGTGCTGGTCACCGATGACCGTTTTAAATTACTCAGTTTTACCGGTTCCGATGTGGTGGGTTGGGATATGAAAGCGCGTGCTGGCCGCAAAAAAGTGGTTCTGGAGCTGGGCGGTAATGCCGCAGTCATGATCGAGCCGGATACCGAAATTAATGATGCCTTGATTACCCGTCTGGTTGGCGGTGCTTATGGTCATGCCGGGCAGGTCTGTATCAGTGTACAGCGCATTCTGGTGCATCAGGATATTTATGCCGAAGTCAGAGATAAACTGCTTGCAAAACTCAAACATCTGAAAGCCACCGATCCAAATCTGAGCACAACTTTGGTCGGCCCGATGATCAAGGAAGCAGAAGCCAAACGCCTGAAAAAATGGCTGGAAAAAGCCGTGAAAAAGGATGCCAGAATTCTGGCAGGTGGTGAGCTGGATGGCGTGATGTTCGCACCGACTTTATTGGAAAACGTGGATCATAATCTGGAAATTTACCGTGATGAAGTCTTTGGTCCGGTGGCGATGATTGAACCTTATCCTGATTTTGAAGCGGGGATTGCCTGTATCAATCGTAGCCGTTTTGGCTTGCAAGCTGGGGTCTATACCCAGAATCTGAACAAGATGCTGTATGCCTGGGATCATCTGCATGTGGGCGGTGTCATCATCAATGATATTCCATCTTTCCGAGTCGATAACATGCCTTATGGCGGGGTTAAAGATTCAGGTCTGGGCCGTGAAGGGATTCAGTCAGCCATTCGCGACATGCAGGAAGAGCGCATGCTGGTGATTAAAGCCTAAGTTCAGAATATTCATCGCTTCGATATCACAGGTGGCTGGTTTTTAAATCTGCTTGTGATATCTGAGCCGGTTTTTAAAGAGGTTAAAGTTCCATGAGAGACTTTGATTTCCCATATCACAGCTTGGTCACGCGCCTTACTATAAGCTGTTTCATCGTCCAATAATGATCTAAAAACAGATGCTGGATTAGAGTCTTGCAATACATTTTTTAAAACAGCGACCCTGTAGTAAAACTTAAGAAAAAATATATTCCAAAAAGTTTGTCAATATATAACTTGTTTAATCTGGCTTATTTCGCAGAATTATTGAACGCTTAATTCGAATAGATTATAAATAACGAATATTTTCAGCAGAATTTACAGAAAAAATTTAAAAAAGTCAGTATTGTTGAACCATCTACAAGGTCAGCTTTTCGATCAGACTTTAAGCAAGATGTAAGACCTGCTGACCTGTTTGTACATTAGAATTCGACGCCCAAAAGGTGCAGCTCTAATCCAAACACCCAAAATAATTGAAATGCTTCTTTATTTGCTTGCGCTATAACCATAACAAGCAGCATCTGAAGGGGTTTAAAGTTTAGGTGTTCTATGACAGAAACTCGTGAGAATTGGTCTGCACGATCAGGATTCATTATTGCAGCCATTGGTTCCGCCGTTGGCTTGGGAAATATCTGGCGTTTCCCTTATGTGGCTTATGAAAATGGGGGTGGGGCATTCCTGATCCCTTACCTGATTGCGATTTTTGCAGCAGGTTTGCCTTTATTGTTTTTAGACTATGCGGTCGGACACAAGTTCCGTAAAGCACCACCCATGGCCTATAAAAAACTCATGAATGCCGAATCCTTGGGGTGGTGGCAGGTGATGGTGACCCTGATCATCGGGATTTATTATGCCAGCGTCTTGTCCTGGGCCGGCAGTTATATGTTCTATTCCTTTGGGCAGCAGTGGGGCACAGATACCCAGGACTTCTTTTTCAACACTTATCTGCAAAATGGTGAAGGTTTAAGTTTAGGTTTTGTTCCTGTCCTGTTTTTTGGTCTGGTGGTTGTTTGGGCTGCGGTGATGCTGATTCTTTACGGTGGGGTACGCCGTGGAGTGGAACTGGCGAATAAAATCTTTATGCCACTTCTGGTAATTTTATTCTCTATTCTGGTGATTCAGGCAGTACGCTTACCGGGTGCAGTCGACGGCTTAAATGCTTTCTTTACGCCGAACTGGGAGGCCATGAGCAACTATAAAGTCTGGCTGGCCGCATTTGGTCATATCTTCTTCTCACTGTCGGTGGGCTTTGGGATTATGTTGACCTATGCCTCTTATTTGAAACGCAAAACCAACTTGACCGGTTCTGGGATCGTGGTGGCACTGGCCAACTCATCCTTTGAAATTCTGGCGGGTATTGGTGTATTTGCAGCGCTTGGTTTTATGGCCTTCAGCGCAGGTGCAAATGTTGAAGATGTTGTATCTGGCGGTATTGGTCTGGCCTTTATTGCTTTCCCGAAAATCATTTCCAGTTTAGGTGCAGGCGGTGACCTGTTTGGCTTCCTGTTCTTTGCTTCATTGACCGTTGCCGGTATTACCTCGATGGTCAGTATCCTGCAAGTTCCGATTGCCGCATTCCAGGACAAACTGGGCTGGTCGAAGAACAAGTCAGTCACGATTATTGCCGGTGGTTCAGCGGTGATTTCTACCTTGATGTTCTCGACCCATAGTGCGATTACCTTTGTCGACATTATTGACTACTTTGCCAATAATATCGGTATTGTCGGTGGTGGTTTGATCTCCATTATTCTGTTGTCGTGGTTCCGTCGTCCATTGATGAAGCAGCTGGAAGGCCATGTGAATCAGTTTGCCAGCGTGAAACTTGGTCGCAGCTGGAACTTCATGCTGACCGTCATCACGCCGTTGTCCTTATTAATGGCATTGGGTCTGACCCTGAAATCGATCATGGCAGAAGGTTATGGTGGCTATGCTGCCAGCACCCTGTGGATGGTGGGTGGAGGTGTCATGGCATTCTTTATTCTGGGCGCCATTCTGTTTAGTCTGGTCAAAGACCGTCATAGCTAGGAGAGCGACTATGAATACATCTGCACTGGTGATGATGATCATCTCTATCGTTTTATTGTGGGGTGGTCTGGTACTGTCCGTGATTCATCTGGCAAAAAATCCAGAAGAACCAGAAGACTAAAAATCTTCACATAAACCTACTGTTTTACTGTAAACGAAAGTCATTATCATCTATGGTGATAATGACTTTTTTAATGGCTGACGATTTGGCATGATTTCCGTTTCAGATGGACAAGTCTATACAGCCTTTGCCGTGACCTTGTTCGCTGGGCTTGCCACCGTAGTGGGTGGAGGACTGATACTCTTCTTAAAAAAACCCAATTTCCGTCTGCTGGCCTTTGGTCTGGCCTTTGCCGCGGGCGCCATGATCTATGTTTCTTTAACCGAAATTCTGAATAAATCGATTGCCTCCTTTAGTCTGGCTTTTGATGAAAAAACCGGTTTTGCCTTTGGCACCTTTGCATTTTTGTTGGGCGTGATTCTGGTGTTATTGCTGGATCATTTTGTGCCAAATCCGCATGAAACTGTTGAAACGCATGCCAGTGAGGGCGTCAGTTCACCGCAACTATTGCGTACCGGCATGCTGACTTTATTCGCCATTAGCGCACATAACCTGCCAGAAGGTCTGGCGACCTTTTTTGCCACGCTGGAAAGTCCTGCCTTGGGTGCGCCTTTGGCGGTGGCAATTGCGATTCATAATATCCCGGAAGGTGTGGCAATTGCCTTGCCAGTGTATATGGCGACCGGACGCAAAGATTATGCGCTCTGGGCCAGTCTGGTGTCGGGACTGGCTGAACCTTTGGGTGCTGCCTTGGGCTATTTTATTCTGGCGCCTTATATGAGCGATACGGTATATGGTCTGGTGTTTGGCCTGATTGGCGGGGTGATGGTCTATCTGGCACTGGATGAGTTATTGCCGACGGCAAAACGTTATGCCGAAGGACATGAAACCGTCTATGGACTGGTGAGTGGCATGGCTGCACTGGCAACCAGTCTGGTGATCTTTAAGTTTATTCAGTAAGTCCTGTTACAAGTCGGCCATGCAATAAAGCATGCAATAAAAAAGGCAGCCGAAGCTACCTTTTCCGACTTTAAAAATGATGATTTATGCGATCTTTTCAATACGACAATAGAAGAAGCCATCGCCTTGATCTGCTTTCGGCAACAACTGACGACCATGTATCTGTTCGATGCCCCAATCGGCTTCGATCTTGATTTCCTTGGCATCGGCATGCTGGGCAAAAAACTCGACCATTTGCTGTTCATTTTCCGCTTTCAGAATCGAACAGGTAATGTAGAGCAAGGTGCCGCCGACTTTTAGCTGCTGCCACATATTTTCCAGAATCTGCTTTTGCAGCGCGACGGTTTGCGGAATATCTGTAGAATGACGCAGCAAACGGATATCCGGATGACGGCGGATCACACCAATCGCAGAACATGGTGCATCCAGCACAATACAATCAACCGGTTCAGGCGCTGTCCAGCTGATGGCATCGGCTGCAATAATTTCAACTTCGGCATAATCGGTTAACAGTAAGCGTTCCAGATTTTCTGCCACGCGAACCAAACGTTTCGCATCCTGATCAATTGCATAAAGCTTTTTCGGGCTATACTTTTCCAGAATATGCGCAGTCTTACCACCCGGTGCAGCGCAGGCATCCACTACAACTTTACCTTCCAGATCAGTTATTAAGGTTGCACATAGCTGGGCGTGTTCATCCTGAACCGAGAAGCCGCCGGCTTCATAGCCCGGCAGGTTTGGAATATGCACATTCTGTTCCAGTACAATCCCGACTTCAGACAGGCTGCAAGCACGTGCTTCATAGCCTTCTTCTTCCAGAATTTCCAGATATTCATCACGGCTAACCTGATTGACATTAACACGCAAGGTCAGCGGTGCAATCTGTTTTAACTCGTGCGACAGTTCAGCCAGCTGTTCCGGCCAGTCTTTCTTTAAACGTTTGAATAACCAGCTTGGCAGGCCATGTGCCTGATTTAAAGCCAGATCAAATTCTTCTGTTTCACGTGAAACACGACGTAACACCGCATTGACCAGACCACTTAAAGGTTCAAAGCCCAGCTGTTTGGCGGCAGTCACGGTTTCTGAAATGGCGGCATGTGCCGGAATGCGGGTACATAGAATCTGATATAAACCCAAATATAAGCAGCTTTCTAGGGCCTGGTTATCAAGGGGTTTAGTTAATAACGGCAGGGTAATGGCTTTCAGGCCATGCCACTGACGTAAACAGCCCAAGGTTAACTCGTGATATAAACCACGGTCACGTTCAGACACGATATTGATATGTTGATTGAGTACTGAAGCAAGTGATTGGCCATTTTGTACAGCCAAGAGTGTTTTGACAACTTGCGCGCGCAAATTCAAGTTTTTAGCTGATGATTGAATTTGGCTCATGTGAATTTATATCCTAGCGATAGTTTTTGAGTTTGATTAATTTGAACAGCATTCAGGGCTTTGCCGCCCGGCCATTGCAGATTGGTGATGCAAATGGCGCTCTGATCACCACACATCACATGTACGCCGTCTTTATCCAGGGCAATCACTTCACCAGGCAGAGCAGTGCTTGCGTTGTGCGTAGAAAGTGATGAGTTCCAGATGCGTAAATTGTTTGTGTCATCCAGCGGGGTAAAGGCTACCGGCCAAGGATTAAAAGCGCGGATATTACGGTCAATCTCTGCCGCAGCTTGTGTCCAGTCAATTTGCGCTTCTGCTTTAGACAGTTTATGTGCATAGACCGTCAGGCTGTCATCTTGCACTTCACGCTGTGCTAAATAGTGCTGCAAGGTCTGTTCCGATTCTAAAACCTTTAGCGTCGCTTCAGCGCCCTGTAGCGCCAGTTTGTCATGCAGGCTGGCAGAGGTATCTTCGGCGGTAATTGGGCAGATAGTTTTGTACAGCATGTCTCCGGTATCCAGACCGGCTGCCATTTTCATAATGGTCACACCGGTTTCGGTATCGCCAGTAGCAATCGCGCGCTGAATCGGGGCTGCACCGCGCCAGCGTGGCAACAGGGAACCATGAATATTCAGGCAACCATATTTTGGTGTATCCAGAACCACTTGTGGCAGGATCAGGCCATAGGCCGCCACCACCATCACATCTGCATTTAAGGCTTTGAGTTCTGCTTGCGCTGCCAGACCTTCTTCAGTCGAAGATTTGAAATGAAGCGGTTGGTACACTGGAATATTGTGTTCAAGCGCCAACTGCTTGACCGCAGATGCCGTGAGTTTTTGTCCGCGTCCGGCCTTGCGGTCAGGCTGGGTATACACCGCCACAATTTCATGCTCGGTTTTGAGCAGCGCAGCCAATGCAGTCGCTGCAAATTCTGGTGTGCCTGCAAATATGATCTTCACACATGAAATTCCAAATAAACTTAAAGCGTATTATAAGCCAAAAGCCAAATTTCAGCCTAATCGTTGCAAAAACTTATTGAATAAGACCGGTGAGTGCTTGAATTTCAGTGGAATTTTTATATAAAAAAAACTCATGCAAATTGTAAAAATTATTCATGAAAGTTTTGTATTGTCCTGATGATGATGACGGTATAGTAGATTTCATCAAGAAATTTTTATCGTCAGATCATTACGACCTCTCTATAGACATTTTTGCCTGCATCTACAACCAAAGGGTCATCTTGTAAAACAAGGGCTTGTAGTATGATAGGTGTAAAATTTAACTGATTTAAGCTTATTGTCAGTATGATTTAGCCAGAGTGGATCTGTCCGGTTCATTTCAAGCTCAAACTTTGTTGGAAATATAAAATGCCTGACTATCGTTCAAAAACATCGACACACGGAAGAAATATGGCTGGCGCACGCGGTTTATGGCGTGCTACCGGAATGAAAGATGAAGATTTCGGTAAGCCGATTATTGCGGTGGTGAACTCGTTCACCCAGTTTGTACCGGGTCATGTGCATCTCAAAGACCTGGGGCAGCTGGTGGCACGTCAAATTGAAGCGTCAGGCGGTGTGGCAAAAGAATTTAATACCATTGCAGTCGATGACGGCATCGCGATGGGTCATGACGGCATGCTGTATTCATTGCCTTCGCGTGACCTGATTGCAGACTCAGTTGAATACATGGTCAATGCGCATTGCGCTGATGCCATGGTGTGTATCTCAAACTGTGACAAAATCACCCCGGGCATGTTGATGGCTGCGATGCGCCTGAACATTCCCGTGGTATTTGTCTCTGGTGGCCCGATGGAAGCGGGTAAAGTCCAAATCCGTGGTAATGAACAGGCGATTGACCTTGTTGATGCGATGATCGTGGCTGCTGATGACAACTATACTGACGAAGAAGTCAAAGCCTATGAACGTTCTGCATGTCCAACCTGTGGTTCATGTTCAGGAATGTTCACGGCCAACTCCATGAACTGCTTAACCGAAGCGCTTGGTTTATCTTTACCGGGTAATGGCTCTACGCTGGCAACACATGCCAACCGTAAGAAATTATTCGAGCGTGCAGGTCAGTTGATTGTGGAAATCACCAAGCGTCATTATGAGCAAAATGATTACAGCGTATTGCCGCGTAATGTTGCAACCAAAGCATCGTATGAAAATGCCATGACTTTAGATATCGCGATGGGGGGGTCAACCAACACGGTTCTTCATTTATTGGCTGCTGCACACGAAGCAGAAGTTGACTTCACCATGGACGACATTGATCGTTTATCGCGTAAAGTGCCAGTGCTATGTAAAGTTGCACCTGCGGTTAAAAATGTTCACATGGAAGATATTCACCGTGCCGGCGGCATTATGTCAATCCTCGGTGAATTAGACCGTGGCGGCTTACTCGATACCTCTGTACCTACCGTACATGAAGCGACCTTAAAAGATGCTTTAGACAAGTGGGATATTATCCGTACTGAAAATGAAGAGGTGTATAACTTCTTTAAATCAGCACCGGGCGGTGTACCAACACAAACTGCATTCTCACAAGATCGTTACTACACCCGTTTAGATGGTGACCGTGAAAATGGTGTGATTCGTAATGTTGAACATGCCTTCTCGCAAGATGGTGGTTTAGCCGTCCTTTATGGCAATATCGCACTGGATGGTTGTATCGTCAAAACTGCGGGTGTAGATGACTCTATCTTGAAATTCAACGGCACAGCACGTGTATTTGAAAGCCAGGATGATGCAGTTGAAGCCATTCTTGGTGGGAAAATCGTGGCAGGTGATGTGGTGCTGATCCGTTATGAAGGTCCACAGGGTGGTCCAGGCATGCAAGAAATGTTGTACCCAACCAGCTACTTAAAATCGAAAGGTTTAGGTAAAGACTGTGCACTTGTCACTGATGGTCGTTTCTCTGGTGGTTCTTCAGGTCTTTCCATTGGTCACGTTTCCCCAGAAGCAGCTGAAGGCGGCACAATTGCCCTGGTTGAAGATGGCGACCGTATCGAAATTGATATTCCAAACCGTAGCATTCATTTAGCCGTTGCTGAAGATGTATTGGCAGCACGCCGTGAAGTACAAGAAGCCAAAGGTTGGAAGCCTGCAAAGGAACGTCCACGTAAAGTATCTAAAGCGCTGAAAGCCTATGCAATGCATGCCACCAGTGCGGCGAAAGGTGCGGTACGTGATATCTAAGCTGTAATTTTACAGATTTAAATAGCACTCCAGATGGGGTGCTTTTTTATACAAGAAACTATCTTAAAATGAAAGAGGACTCCACCCGACAGTCAGGGTGGAGGTGAATTTCGTAAGTTTTTTAATTTAGCTTTAATTCGTTTTTATGTTAAAATAAAAGAAATATAACATTGTATTTAAATAAGTTTTAAAAAAAATGAAAATCAACAAGGCGTATAAATTTAGGCTTGAGCCTAATGAAGAGCAAGAGGTTATTTTAAACAATCTTGTTGGTTCTGCGCGTTTTGTTTGGAATCAAATTTTAGTTGTGTCATTTGAAATGTTTGCAAAGAATGAATTTATCAATGCAACCAATTTGGTGAATAAAATCACCAGTCTTAAAAAGAATCCTGAATATGCTTTTTTAGCAAATCATTCTAATGCTGTTTCCCTACAGCAAAAAATTCGTGATCTGGCTTCGGCTTGGACAAGGTTTTTCAATGCAAAAGAACATACAAGATTAAAAGAAAATAAGCGTAAACCACGCAAGCCCAAATTCCTCAAACTCACTGATGGTTCTGAAATCCAGTTACGCCCACTGATGCCTAGATTTAAGAAAAAATCAGATGGTTACGATTCAATTAGATTGGTGCAATTTGATAAATATTGTCGAATTGAGGGTAATCGAGTTAAGCTGCCAAATGGCATAGGATTTGTGAAATTTAGAAAATCACAAGATATTCTAGGCACAATTAAGAATGTGACAATCAGTAAGAGATCAGGTCATTGGTATATTTCATTTGGCAGTGAAAAAGAGTTATTGGAAAATCCAGTACATCCATCCAAAACCGCAGTTGGTGTTGATTTAGGTGTCAAGAAATTAGTCACAACATCTGAGGGTGAGGTATTTAACCCAAAGAACAGTTTTAAAACCAACCAAATTAAATTAGCTAAACTTCAACGTAAGTTGAGCAAAAAATTGAAGTTTAGTGAAAATTGGAAAAAGTTGAACACCACAATTAACAAGCTACATTATCATATTGCTAATATTCGGCATGACTACCTACATAAAGTCACGACAACTCTCAGCAAAAACCACGCAATGATCGTAGTTGAGGACTTAAAAGTAGCCAATATGTCGAAGTCAGCAAGTGGCACAATCGAGAAAAAAGGAAAGAATGTCAAAGCCAAGTCGGGCTTAAACAAGGCAATCCTAGATCAAGGTTGGTCAATGCTTGTTGATATATTGGAGTACAAACAACAATGGCGAGGTGGTTTACTCGTTAAGATTGACCCGAAATACACAAGTCAAACGTGTAGCTCCTGCGGTCATGTTGCAAAAGAAAATAGGCTTACTCAGGCACATTTTGAATGTGTTGCGTGTGGCTTTAGCGAGAATGCGGATATTAACGCTTCTCGTAATATTTTGGCGGTGGGACACACCGTTTTGTCTGTGGAGGGTGGATGCGGTAAAGGTCGCCCGATGAAGCAGAAAGCAAGCGAAATCCGTGAGGAAGTCACCTAAGAGCTGATGCTTTTAGAATCCCCCACTTGAATAAAGTGAAAGTGGTGGGAGTATGTCAAACAATGATCTTAAAATAAATTGTCCAAGACCGACGCTTAAAATCGGTCATCGCCCAGGAAGAGAATAATGAGTAAAGATAATATCCGCGAGCATTCTGCCCCCGTTTATGAAGGTATTGAAAATGCACCGGCGCGTTCCATGATGCGTGCCACCGGTTTTCAGGATGCCGATTTTAACCGGCCATTTATCGGCATTGCTTCGACCTGGGCCAATGTCACGCCTTGTAATATGCATATTGATGGTCTGGCCAGAACCGTAGAGCAGGGCGTGAGTGCGGCGGGTGGCAAGGGCATTATCTTTAATACCATTACCATTTCAGATGGCATTTCCAATGGCACCGAAGGCATGAAATATTCCCTGCTGTCACGGGAAGTGATCGCAGATTCGATTGAAACCGTGGTCGGCTGTCAGGCTTATGATGGTGTGATTGCCATTGGTGGCTGTGACAAAAACATGCCCGGTTGTATCATGGGATTGGCGCGCCTCAACCGTCCGGGGCTGTTTATTTATGGCGGAACCATCAAACCGGGTGAAGGTCATACCGACATGATTTCAGTGTTTGAAGCGGTGGGTCAATATGCCAAAGGTGAAATCAACGCGATTCAGGTCAAGCATATTGAAGAGGTTTCCTTGCCAGGTCCGGGTTCGTGTGGCGGTATGTACACGGCCAACTCGATGGCCTCTGCGATTGAAGCTTTAGGTATGAGCCTGCCGGGCTCTTCGGCACAGGAAGCGGTATCGGAAGACAAGCAAATTGACTGTGCCCGGGCCGGTGAAGCGGTGATGAACCTGTTGCGACTGGATATTAAGCCGCGCGACATCATGACCAAAGCCGCCTTTGAAAACTCGATTAAAGTCTTGATTGCGCTGGGTGGTTCGACCAATGGTGTACTGCATCTTTTAGCCATGGCACATACCGCAGGAGTGGAATTGAGTCTGGATGATTTCGTGCGGATTGGTAAAGATATTCCGGTGGTGGCCGACGTGCGTCCATCAGGTAAATATCTGATGTCAGAACTGATTGCGATTGGCGGCATTCAACCACTGATGAAGCGCATGCTGGATGCCGGCATGCTGGATGGCTCATGTCTGACGGTCACAGGTAAGACGCTGGCAGAAAATCTGGCCGATGTGCAGGACTATCCGGAAGGCCAGCAGATTATTCTGCCTTTTGATGCGCCAGTGAAAAAAGACTCACATCTGGTGATTCTAAAAGGCAATCTGTCACCGAAGGGCGCGGTCGCCAAAATTACCGGTAAGGAAGGACTGCATTTTGCTGGCCCAGCTCGCGTGTTTGAAGGTGAGCAGGGCGCCATGCGCGGTATTCTGGATGGCGAAGTCCAGCCGGGTGAAGTGGTGGTGATTCGTGGCGTTGGTCCCAAAGGTGGCCCGGGAATGCCAGAAATGCTGAAACCGACCTCTGCGATTATCGGGAAGGGCTTAGGCGCTTCGGTGGCTTTAATTACTGACGGACGCTTCTCGGGTGGCAGTCACGGTTTTGTGATTGGTCATGTCACCCCCGAAGCTTATGATGGCGGCCCGATTGGTCTGGTACAAAATGGTGACCAGATTTCAATTAATGCGGAAACCCGGGAAATGACCTGGCATGTGGATGAGCCGGAGATTGCAGCACGTCAAGCGGTCTGGATCAAACCAAAACCGAACTATACCCACGGCGCTCTGGCCAAATTCGCCAAACTGACCTCAGGTGCAGAAACCGGGGCAGTCACTGACCTGAATCTTGAGCTCTAATCCATTGTTAAACATTGAACATTTGCTTATGACTTGATATAAGTTTTTACACCATGCAGGGCTTTGGCTCTGCGATCTTAAAAATAGATTATTCTGCGCAGATTGAGCTTTGTCGAGCTGCGCACTGTCATTCTTGTCGAGGCCGATCTCATGTCCCTGTTACGCCGTTGGTTTGATCCAATCCGATCGAGTTGGTTTTACCAGAAACCAATCCGTCAAACGGTGTTATCTATTCAAGATGGGCTGAGTATCCATTTAAGACTGGATGATGTATACAGCTATCTAGCGGTACAGCAGTTGCCCCAGCTCGAAGAAATTTTAAGTCCGCAGCTCAAGCCGCTGAAAGTGATGATTTCCAGTGCGCATGCAGAACCCCCCAATCAGATGTCTTTTGAGGAATGGCAGCATTACACGATTAATGATGCCAAGATCTTGTCGAAACAGCATCGTTTCAGTTTTCATGACACGCCAGAATTGCCAAGCGCTGAAGCCTTGCAACAGGCGGAACTGATTTTACGGCGCACCCCGCTGCGCGGGCAGGATTTCCTGTATCTGCTGGAAGATGTATTTCATATGCTCTGGCAAAAACAGACCGGAAAATTACGTACCTTATATGCCATGGCCAGCCGCCATCATCAGCCACAGGATTTTCCCGAACGCATTTTTGACCAGACTCCGGTTTTGGCCAGCTATTTTAATTTAGGCGGACGCCAGTATCAGGCAGTCGATGACCTGTTGCGTCTGACCCGGCGTCTGGAGCAGCAAAAACTGCTGACCGGTAATCCGATTTTTATGATCGATCACATTGAATGGCGTGAGCATCTGATCAGTGATGCTGAAGAGCTGAACGAGATCCAGTCGATGGATCCGGAACTGGACTTGTATATCGCGCTGGAAGATCCGATCTCCTGGCTTTTGCTGGCCTATATCAAGGAAGAACTGGCGGATTATTATAATATCCAGTTGAATGTCTATCCCTTGTCCTATCGTGGCCGGGATGAGTTTGACTGGAGTCTGGCCACACGTTTATCCAAACGGACGGACGTAGAATTTACCCCGTTTTGCCGACCGACCGAGCAGGCGATTGCGCCAATCGCACAGTTATTTTATAGCTGTCCCGAGGAGCAGCGGATTGAGGCGATGTACCAGATCTTGCAGGCCGTCTGGACCCGTGGTGAAGACCTGTCTTATGCACCCCATTTCAAACTTTTGCAGCAACAGTTAAATATTGTAGATCTGACCCAGGACGATATTCTGGTGAAGCTGCAGGACAATGATATGCTCTGTGAAATGAAGTCGCAGCCGAACTTTCCGGTACTGGAACTGCGGATAGATGATCAAAGTTATACATTTAATAGCTTATATCGGGTCTGGATGATTGAAAGTATTTTCAGTAATGTGTTAGAAGAAAAGTATAAGAGTAATAATCAAACTGAAAGTGAACTGAAAAAACATGGAAAAGATCAAAGCTGAATCACTAGAATATGCACGTCAACAGATCGATGCCATTGATACAGCTTTAGTTGAGCTGATCGCTGCGCGTCAATTTTATGTTGATCAAACCACCCGTTTCAAAAAAACCGAAACCGATTTGCAGTCACCAGAACGTATGGAACAGATTGTAGAAAATGTTAGGGCATTGGCGCAAAAGCAGGGCCTCGATCAGGAGTTTATTGAACATCTATACCGTGAAATGTTCCAATACTTTATTCAACGTGAACTGAAAGAGTTTCGTCCTTAAACGGGCTCATTTCAGTTCAACTACGCCGGACGATCTTCAAGCTATGCAGGAGATCTTGCTGTAGCCATGGCGATTTTTAAGCACAACATCGCCTTTTTGCAAAAATAATTTATCCATAAAAAGCCCATTCAGCCAAGTGCCTAAAGCCTTGCCTGGACGGGCTTTGCACGGTTTTATAGAAATTATGGTAAAAAAAAGAAATTGATTTTATTAAATATTTTTACAATGTAAGTTTGATTTAATTTAAAAAGTATATATATTGTATATACATCTTTTGCAAAGTAGTCTTTATTTTGGAGAGATAAGCAATGAGCGAGCAAATCAAAAAAATAAAGACAGGCAAGAAAGATGGACAACTTTTAATTCGTATTCAGAGTACGGAGCGTGATGAATTTATTCGTCTCTGCGAAGAACTGGATACTAGTGCTGCTCGTGAATTAAGAAAATTTATTCGTGGTTTTGTGAAACAACACAAGCCTAACGAATAGCCTTACTAGGGAGTAATACCATGGCTAAGCAAGTTAAATCTTTAAAGCAAGAAATCAAAGCACGTTTGAAAAAGATTTCAAAACATAAAGGCAAATTGAAGCAACTGAAGCAAGCGCTTAAAAAACAGAAATAAGCCAACGTGAATCAATTGCCAGTCACTTAAAACAGTTCATTCTAGACAGACTGTTTTAGGCTACAAAAAAGACCGAACATATATGTTCGGTCTTTTTGCTTGCAACAGGCTGTGCCCAGTCATCGCTGAATTTTATTTTTTATCGACCAGACTGAAGAACCAGTTTAAGAACAGGGCTGCAAACGTTGCCGTACCAATACCACCCAGATTGAAGCTACCAAAAGTCAGGGCAAAATCACCCGTACCTAAAATAATGGTCACCGCAGCCACCATCAGGTTCTTGTTCTGCGAAAAATCGACCTTGTTCTCAATCCAGATTTTGGCACCAGCAATAGTAATCAAACCAAAGACTATAATCGAAGCACCGGTCAGAATCGCCGTTGGAATAGTATGAATCACCGCACCAAACTTAGGCGATAAACCCAGGAACACAGCAAAGACACCCGCGACTGCAAAGATGATGGTCGAGTAAACCCGTGTTACGGCCATTACACCAATGTTTTCACCATAGGTGGTCATACCCGGCGCACCCACACCGCCTGCCAGAGTGGTTGCAACACCATCTGCAACAAAGGCCTTCCCAATATGCGGATCCAGATTCTCTCCGGTCATCGCGCCTACTGCTTTGATATGTCCCAGATTTTCAGCCACCAAAATCAGTGCAATCGGTGCAATGATCAACATGGCATTGACTTCAAAAGTCGGTGCGTGGAAGGTCGGTAACCCGAACCAGGCGGCTTGCTGAATGGGCAGGAAATTGATCGCAGTGCCATAACCCATAACATTGCTGAGCACGAAATAGATCAGATAAGCCAATAACAGCCCCACCAATAATAGCAGGCGTTGTAGCAGACCCTTGGTAAAGACGGCAATTGAGCCCATACACATGACGGTAACCAGAGACATCCACATATTAAAGGTGTTGCCCATCACGCTTTTTACCGTCACCGGCGCCAGGTTTAGACCAATGATCATCACTACGGCACCGGTCACCACCGGTGGCATCAGCTTTTCAATCCAGCGCGTGCCGGTCGCCATGACCAGAAAACCCATCAGGGCATAGAAGATACCACAGGCAATAATACCGCCGGCTGCGACACCAATATTGGGGTTGAGTCCACCACCACCGGCATAACCGGTTGCCGCGATGACCACACCAATAAAGGCAAAGCTTGAACCTAAATAACTTGGAACCCGGCCACCGGTAATCAGAAAGAACAGGATGGTACAAATCCCTGACATTAAAATGGCAAGGTTAGGGTCAAAGCCCATTAAAAAAGGTGCCAGTACAGTCGCACCAAACATGGCAAAAGCATGTTGTACACCCAAAACGACCGTTTGTGCGGGTGGCAAATACTCTGCGGTACCTACTGGGCGTGCATCGATGCTGCCCTCATAAGGGCGCCATTTGGGAAACCAACTGGACATAAAATGAGCACTCGAAAGATAAATTGTGCACATCATACTCTTGTTCTTTAGAAGATTTAATCACTTAAACAAAATTTTTGTTCAAATTAATTCTATGACTTTATTTAATATTTTACCGGGTGGTAAAAGAATTTTGAGTTAAAACTAAAGTGAAATCAGTAGATTAATTTCTTATAATCAATAGGGCTATGTATAAATAAATCTGATTTACTATATAAAATAAAATATTTCTTGGCTATTGACTGCTCAATAAAAAAGCACATCGCGAAGATGTGCTTTTAAACAGTCTGTTTGGATTAACCGGTATTGCGTAAACCCGCAGCAATTCCGGCAATACTGACCATCAGGGCATGATCCACCGGGGTATTTTCAGCTTGCTGCTGTTGCAGATAGAGACGGCGACGTTTCATCAGTTCGGCTTGCAGCAAATGTAGTGGCAACAAATACGGTTTACGGACTTTCATGGATTGATCCAGGACGCCGTTGCTGCTGAGCAATTTGGATTCACCCTTTAACGTCAGTAAGGTCTGTACAGCATCCTGCAAACGCTGGCGCAGCTCTGTGCCGAGTACTTTGAGATCTTCATCTTGGGTCAGATGTGATTCATAGTACAAGGCCACATGTGCATCGGCTTTGGACAGCACCATTTCCAGCATATCAATCAGGGTCTGAAAATATGGCCACTCTGCCAGCATCTCATCGAGTACCGCCCGTTGCCCCTGATCCAGTACTTTATTCAGCGCGGCACCGGTACCCAGCCAGGCAGGTAACATCAGACGAATCTGGGTCCAGGCAAATACCCACGGAATCGCACGCAAGGACTCAATCCCGCCACTGACTTTACGTTTCGCCGGCCGTGACCCCAGCGGCAGCATTTGCAGTTCAAGTTCCGGAGTGACAGTGCGCAGGTATTTGACAAAGTGCGGGTTTTCCCGCACGGTCTGGCGATAGACCTGAACCGAGAGTTCGGTCATTTGATGCATCAGGTCGCGCCATTCCTGTTTCGGCTCGGGTGGCGGGAGCAAGGTTGCTTCTAAGGTCGCAGCAGTATAAATTTCCAGATTCTGCAGGGCAATTTCTTCCAGTCCGAATTTAAAGCGGATCATTTCGCCCTGTTCAGTCACCCGAATCGTGCCTGAAATCGACCCCGGTGGCTGTGAGAACAAGGCTTGCTGGGTTGGCGCACCGCCACGGCTGATCGAACCGCCACGGCCATGAAACAGGGTCAGCTGAACGCCATGTTGCTGGGCAATCGTCGTCAGTTCTTCCTGGGCACGGTACTGCGCCCAGTTGGCCGACATAAAACCGGCGTCCTTGGCTGAATCCGAATAGCCAATCATCACTTCATGCTTGCCCTGAATATGCTGTTTGTACCAGTGCATATTGAACAGGGTCGACATGGTCTCGGCTGCACCGTCCAGATCTTTGAGGGTTTCAAACAGTGGTACCACTCGTAAGGCGTGCTTGATACCCGCTTCTTTTTGTAGAAGCAATACCGCCAGCACATCACTTGGATATTCCGCCATGGAAATAATATAGGCACCCAGAGACTCGCTCGGCTGTTCTGCCAGGGTGCGCATGGTGGCAAAGACTTCCTGTACATCCGGGTGCTGAATCAGACTGCCGGCTGGTTCATTCAGATGTTTTGGGAGCAAGGGACGTTTGCTTTGCAATTCTTGCAGTAAAAAGTTTTGACGTGCCTGTTCGGTCCAGGTTTCAAAATTTCCCAGCCCTAAATATTCGGTAATCGCCGAGATCGCCTGACGGTGACGTCCTGATTCCTGACGAATATCCAGTTTCAGTAACTCAATTCCAAAGCTGTTGACCCGGTAAATAAAGTCCAGCAGGCTGCCATTGGCAATTTCAGCCAGATTGCAGTGCATTAAGGAGTGATAGCAGGTCAATAGTGGCTGTAATAGCTCATCTTTACTTTTAATGACTAAACTATCATCGGCATCATTGCCCTTTAATTTTTCTGCCAGCCAGTGTCGGGTCGCTTTCAGGCGGCTACGGGTGTCACGTAAATATTCACGGTAGGGTTCCGGATGATCCAGACCCAATGCCTCGGAGATTTCCGTACTACATTGCTGAATGGAGAGTTCCCAGCGCAGGTTCTCAATATCGCGTAAATACAGATCGGCAGCTTTCCAGCGTGACAGCCATAACACTTCTTGCGTCACATTATGGGTAACATTCGGGTTGCCATCGCGGTCACCGCCCATCCAGGAAGCAAAACGTACCGGTGCAATATCTAAGGGCAAGTTCTGGCCGCATTGTTGTTCGACCATGCCATTTAATTCCCGGATAAATTTCGGAACCGCATTCCACAAGGTCTGTTCAATGGTAGTAAAGCCCCATTTGGCCTCATCGATCGGGGTCGGGCGATGCTGACGGATTTCATCGGTTTGCCAGGCCGAGCTAATCAGCTGTTTCAGATCTGCCAACACCGCCTGACGTTCACGCGGCGTGAGTTTCTGCTGGTCGAATTTGGACAGGGCATTATTGATACCATCATATTTCTGGATCAGGGTGCGGCGGCTGACTTCTGTTGGATGCGCGGTCAGTACCAGTTCAATTTTTAATTCACAGATTTGCTGGTACAGCGTGTCGACAGAAATCTCCTGCTGTTTAAATTTTTCAAATAACGGTACCAGAGGATTAGGGGATTCTGCCGTGTCATCGAATTCGCTTTGACGGCGACGACGCACCACATGATATTGTTCGGCAATATTGGCAAAGTTCAAAAAATGGGTAAAGGCACGGGTTAGGGGCAGGATTTCCGCATCTTCCAGACTCAAAAATAATTGTTCTAGCTGTTTTTCTGCTTCGACCTGTCCATCACGTGCGCCTTTAGATAAAGCACGAATCTGCTCAATCTGATTAAACAAATCCTGCCCCGCATGTAATTTTAAGGTTTCCCCCAGCAAATTACCCAGTAAGCGTACGTCTTCGCGTAGTGGTGCATCAATTTGTTGAATCATTTTTATATTCCCTTAAATGCTTGCTTTGACTATACCGCGACTGTAGGACAATCCAAGTCCTTTACAGACAAAAGTTGCAGATATTTTGTGGATTTTTTAGCAAATTTTAGCCAGTATCCTGTCGCCAGCACTCAAGCGATCAGAAGGGATTTAGCCAGATATTCCGTATTTCAGCATAAACAGCTCAATCGCCTGACTAATGATCTGCTGCTGTTCTGTACTGGAGGGCGGAGCTGTAAGTCCGAGCAGGATTTTTTGATGACGTGTTCCGGTCAATAGGGACACGATCAGTTCGGTCTGTTTCTCGGGTCGATCGACCTGAATAAACTGGTAGTGCTGCGCCAGCGCAAAGAAATCATGCCAGACCGCCTCCAGTTTGGCATGCGAGGCCTGATAAAACTGTTCTGCCAGAGGACTTTGCTGCGAGGCCAGTTCCATCAGTAGCAGGTCCAGCTTGATCGCTTCCGGTAAATGAATAATATTTAAAGCGCGCTGACAGGCCTGATAAAACTCCTGCGCAAAGTCACTGCTTGGCTGCAAGAGCTGAGGATGTTCATGCAGAATGGCTTCACAGGTATCCTCAATCGCACAGCTAAACAGGGTCGCCTTGTCCTGAAAATGATTATACACCGTCAGCTTGGTTACACCTGCCTCACGTGCAATCTGGTTCATGCTGGAGGCATGATAGCCATGCGCTAAAAACAGCGCTTTGGCCACACTCAGGATGCGCTGACGCTTTTCCAGATCCTTGGGTCGTCCTACAGGTATTTGCACAATTTTTTCCAAAAAAAGTCACCACGGTCATTGCTTTGAAGCTTGAGTTGTAATTAGTGTACCGGGTGGTATATTAATTAAAAAACAAGCAATTCAATATATCAGCATAGTTTGCCCTAAAAAAGACGATCAGATAAGAGCGAATAAGATGAGCAGGATTTACAGCGTATTGGCTGGCATGGTGGTGCTTTGCAGCGTGACCTTAAGCGGGTGCAGCAAAGATACTGCTGCAGCAGAACAGGAAGTTCCCTTTGTCATGGTGGCCACACCCACCTCTTCACGGCATGAATTAAAAAGTTATGCTGGTGATGTGCAGGCGCGCCAGCAAACGGCGCTGGCATTTCGGGTGGCTGGACAGGTGACCCAGCGCTTCGCCGATGTGGGTAACCAGGTCAAAGTCGGGCAAGTCCTGGCAACTCTGGATGTCAAAGATGCCCAGCTGCAGCTGAATGTAGCACGTGCCCAGCTGGAAAGCGCGCAGTCTGCCACTAAGATTGCTCAGGATGAATTACAACGTTTCAAGCAGTTATTGCCATCCAATGCCGTGAGCCGCTCACAATATGATGCGATCGAAAATCAGTACAAGACCGCCATGTCAAATCTGAAGCAGGCACAATCCAACTATGATACCGCTAAAAACCAGACTGCTTATAACCAGCTGATTGCCACCAGAAACGGCGTGATCACGGCACGCAATATTGAAACAGGACAGGTGGTCGCTGCCGGGCAGGCGGCGTATGAACTGGCGATTGCCGGCGAACGTGAAGTGGTGATTGGCGTACCGGAACAGGCGATTGCTGAAATCAGGGTGGGGCAAGCGGCCCTAGTCACCTTATGGTCCAAACCTGAAGAAAAATTTGCCGCCATTGTCCGCGAGATTTCACCGGCAGCGGACCAGTCGCGTACCTTCAGGGTTAAAGTTTCCTTACGTGAAGGCAATGGCCAGATCCAGCTGGGACAAAGTGCCCGGGTATTTTTTCAGCACAGCCGCGATAATATGCTCAGTGTGCCGCTATCCAGTGTCTCGGCAACGGATCAGCAGGCTTATGTCATGGTGGTCCAGCCGGATCATACCTTACGTAAAGTCCCGGTCCAGCTCGGTGCCTATGGCCGGGACAGTGTTCCTGTATTCAGTGGCCTCAAGCCGGAAGACTATGTGGTGATTGGCGGCGTACATCTGCTGCGTAACCAGCAAAAAATCAATCCGATTGATCGTGAAAACCGTCGTGTGACCATTCAGGCAGGGAGTTAAGCATGAACTTTAACCTGTCGGAATGGGCTTTAAAAAATAAAGGTCTGGTGCTGTATTTCATGATCCTGCTCGGTCTGATCGGCATCGTCTCTTATTCCAAACTGTCACAAAGTGAAGATCCACCTTTTACCTTTAAAGTCATGGTGATCCAGACCTATTGGCCGGGTGCCAGTGCCAAAGAAGTATCCCTACAGGTCACTGACCGGATTGAAAAGGAACTGATGACCACGGGACAGTATGACCGCATCATGGCCTATTCGCGTCCGGGTGAATCCATGGTGACTTTTGTTGCCAAGGATTCCCTGGCTTCGAAAGATGTCGCTGATGTCTGGTATAACGTGCGCAAGAAGGTGGGCGATATCCGGCATGAATTGCCACAAGGGGTACAAGGTCCGTTCTTTAATGATGAATTCGGCGATACCTTTGGCAATATTTATGTGCTCAAGGGTAAAGATTTTGACTATGCGACCCTCAAGGAATACGCCGACCGCTTACAGCTGCAATTGCAACGGGTCAAAGATGTTGCCAAAGTTGAGCTGATTGGCCTGCAAGACCAGAAAATCTGGATTGAGATTTCCAATACCAAGGCCATTCAGCTGGGCGTTCCAGTCATGGCGATTCAGCAAGCCCTGCAGCAGCAAAATGCCACCACCCAGTCCGGTTTTTTTGAAACCAGTTCAGACCGGATTCAGGTGCGGGTCAGTGGTGCATTAAACAGTGTTGAAGAGTTAAGACAGATGCCGCTGCTGGTCAATGGCAAAACCATTCAGCTGGGGGATGTCGCAGAAGTCTATCGTGGCTTTAGTGATCCGGCGCAGCCCCAGATGCGCTTTATGGGCGAAAACGGCATTGGTATTGCTGTATCGATGCGCAAGGGTGGGGACATCATTGCCTTGGGTAAAAATCTAGAACAGGAATTCGCCCGCCTGCAAAAAGCCCTGCCACTTGGCATGGAGCTGCAAAAAGTCTCGGACCAGCCGGTGGCGGTCAAACGCAGCATTAACGAATTTATGAAAGTGCTGGCAGAAGCGGTGATTATCGTATTGCTGGTCAGTTTTTTCTCGCTCGGTTTCCGGACCGGTCTGGTGGTGGCTTTCTCGATTCCACTGGTGCTGGCCATGACCTTTGCCGGTATGCAGCTGTTTGATGTCGGACTGCATAAAATTTCCTTGGGAGCCCTGATTCTGGCCCTGGGTCTTTTGGTCGATGATGCCATTATCGCGATTGAAATGATGGCGATTAAAATGGAGCAGGGTTATAGCCGTTTACAGGCGGCCGGGCATGCCTGGCGCACCACCGCTTTTCCGATGCTGACCGGGACTCTGATTACCGCTGCCGGTTTCCTGCCAATTGCCACTGCAGCATCGAGTACCGGGGAATATACCCGTTCGATTTTCCAGGTAGTGACCATCGCATTGCTGGTGTCTTGGATTGCCGCGGTACTGTTTGTCCCATACTTAGGCGATAAACTTCTGCCGGATTTCAACAAAGATTTAATTCAGAAAGCACCGTGGTACCAGCGTCTTTGGGCACGTCTGCGCAGACAGCCAGAACCTCAGCCGATTGTGCATCATGCCGGCGAACATTATGACCCTTATCAAACCCGGTTTTATCAGGGCTTTCGCCGTTGGGTCAATGCCTGTGTGTCCTATCGTAAAACTGTCATTGCTGCCACGGTCGGAATTTTTATCCTGTCGATTCTGATGTTTAAGTTGGTGCCGCAGCAGTTTTTCCCGCCCTCGAACCGGGCTGAAATTCTGGTGGATCTCAAACTTGAGGAAGGTGCATCACTGAAAGCCACTGAAGCTGCAGTAAAAAAAGTCGAAGCCTTTTTATCGAAACAAGAGGGTATTGATAACTATGTGGCTTATATTGGGATGGGATCGCCGCGTTTCTATTTACCGCTCGATCAGCAGTTGCCGCAAACCAGCTTTGCCCAGTTTGTGGTATTGGCTTCCTCGCTGGAAGACCGTAATGAAATCCGCAAATCCTTAAGTGACCAGATTCGAAAGTTATTGCCAGAAGTGCGTACCCGGGTGTCCTTGCTGGAAAATGGCCCGCCTGTGGGTTATCCACTACAATTCCGGGTGTCGGGTGAAGACCTAGGATTAGTCCGTGAATGGGCGCAGAAAGTTGCAGCCACCGTGGGAGAAAATCCGAATACCACCAATGTACATCTGGACTGGGGCGAGCCGAGCAAAGTCATCAAATTGCAAATTGATCAGGATCGTGTCCGTCAGCTTGGGGTGAGCAGCAGTGAACTGGCCAATGTACTCAATAGCTCGATTTTAGGGGCCGGCATTGATCAGTATCGGGAAAAACGTGAACTGATTGAAATCCGTTTACGTGGTGCTCAGGCTGAACGGGTGGAGGTAGCATCTTTAGCCAGTCTGGCTGTTCCGACCGCAACCGGTACATCGGTACCTTTAGCGCAGCTTGCCAAAATTGAATACAGCTTTGAAGAAGGTCTGATCTGGCATCGTAACCGCTTGCCGACCATTACCGTGCGTGCCGACATTCGTAGCAAACTGCAGCCCGCTACTGTGGTCAATGAACTCAAAGAGCCATTGGAAAAAATCCGGGCAGAGCTGCCGAATGGCTATCTGCTGCAAGTGGGCGGGACGGTGGAAGAATCGGCTCGTGGGCAGAACTCGGTTAATGCTGGCATGCCTTTATTCCTTGCGGTAGTGATGACCTTGCTGATGATTCAGCTCAAGAGCATCTCACGGGCCTTTATTGTGTTCCTGACCGCGCCTTTGGGCATTATCGGAGTGGTGTTATTCCTGTTAATTTTCAATAAACCTTTCGGTTTTGTTGCGATGCTCGGGACGATTGCTTTATCCGGAATGATCATGCGCAACTCGCTGATTCTGATTGACCAGATTGAGCAGGATATTCAGGCCGGAGAGTCGCAGTGGGATGCCATCATCAATGCCACGGTACGCCGTTGTCGTCCGATCGTATTGACCGCACTGGCTGCGGTGCTGGCCATGATTCCCTTATCCCGCAGTATTTTTTTCGGGCCGATGGCAGTGGCGATTATGGGCGGTTTGATTGTAGCAACACTATTAACCCTGTTTTTTCTGCCTGCCTTATATGCACAGTGGTTTAAAGTGAAAAAAAGTTTAAATTCTGTTTAAATTTGTCATAATTTCAGGTGCGAAATTTGGAAATTTTCAATATAGTAGCACCTGAGATTTTTATAATTTAAAAAAATAAGTAATTGCTGCATTGGCCGAGCTGCCAATACGGTAACGAGGTTGAACCAAACATGACTCAAGATACATTAACCAAGATGCGACGTTCCGTAGCGATGGCTTATGTCTTCATGTTTTTGGCCTTATTTACCCTGTTTAGTGGACTATTGGCTTACTGGTTCGCACGTAAAGTCACTCAAGTTGATTATGCTGAAGTCTGGTTACAGGCACAGGCACTGTGGATCATGCGCAATATCGTGATTTATACCATTTTGGCGATTTTCGCTGCGCTGTGGTTTATTCCCCTATTTTTCTTTGCCTGGGACAGCCAGCTATGGGTCAAAGCCTGTGTGGTGACCGGGGTAATTTTCAGCTTTATTGCCTTTATTTTCCTGATCAATGCCTGGTTTAAAGGCATCCATAAATTCTCTCAAAACAAAGCTGTGTTCTAAAGCGTATAATTTTTTTCATATTTCCCCTTGTAAAACTCGGTTTGACCCCAATTTCAGACCTCAGTTGAATATTAAACAAAATTCCGTGAGGAGCATCGCCAGACATGGCTAAACGTGATTATTATGAGGTTTTGGGCGTCGCTAAAACCGCTAGTGATGATGAAATCAAAAAAGCCTACCGTAAGTTGGCGATGAAATATCATCCAGACCGTAACCCGGACAATGCTGAAGCTGAAGATAAATTCAAAGAAGCAGCAGAAGCCTATGAAGTGCTCTCTGATGGTGAAAAGCGCAGCATGTACGACCGTATGGGCCATCAGGCCTTTGAAGGGGGTATGGGCGGCGGTGGCGGCTTCGGTGGTGGTTTCAGCGCAGAAGACATTTTCAGCCAGTTCGGTGATATTTTCGGTGGTGCCTTCGGTGGCGGCGGTGGTCGTGGCCAGCAACGTGCGCGCCGTGGTTCGGACTTACGCTATGTGATGGAATTGACCCTGGAAGAAGCGGTCAAGGGCGTCAAGAAAACCATTACTTTTACTGCACCGGCACCATGTGATGCCTGTGATGGTAAGGGTTCAAAAAATCCAAACGATGTAGAAACCTGCCGTACCTGTCATGGTGCTGGTCAAGTGCGCATGCAGCAAGGTTTCTTCTCGGTACAGCAAACTTGTAGTACCTGTCGTGGTCAGGGCAAGATCATCAAGAACCCATGTAATAAATGTCATGGTTCAGGTGTGTCGGATCGTCAGCAAACTCTGGAAGTCACTATTCCTGCGGGTGTGGACAATGGCGACCGCGTACGCTTGACCGGTAAGGGTGAAGCGATCCGTGACGGCCAGTCAGGTGACTTGTATGTAGAAGTGGTGGTGCGTGAGCATGAAATCTTCCAGCGTGATGGCGCTGACCTGTATATGGATGTGCCGGTATCGATTGCTGATGCAGCCTTAGGTAAGGAAGTTCAGATTCCTACGCTAGATGGCCGTGTTAGTCTGAAAATTCCTGAAGGTACGCAAACGGGTAAACTGTTCCGCTTACGTGGTAAGGGTGTTAAACCGGTACGTACCAGCATGCAAGGTGACTTGCTGTGCCGTATTGTGGTGGAAACTCCAGTGAATTTAAGTGCACGTCAACGTGAACTGTTAAAAGAACTGCAAGAAACCATGGATGGGGAAGACAGCAAGTCCTCACCAAAGAAAAAATCATTCTTTGATCGTTTGTTTGATTAATTGAGTGAAAGTAAAAAAGGACGCTGAGGCGTCCTTTTTTATTTCGTATAAAAACTAGTGTGTTTGATAAAAAAAGACACCTTAAAAGGTGTCCAAAAAATCAGTATATCAAGTACTAAGTATTTTAATTTATTCGACTACACGTTTTCCCCACAGACCATGCATTGGCATATAACAAGCAGTACCAGTAAAATTCCAACTTACAATTTGCCAATAATATCCAGCACGACAAAAATTAGAATGATATAAACCATTTTCATCTATATTCCATGCGCTATATGTATGACTAGACAGACCAACCAGTAATATGAACAGTGCTTTTTTCAAAATCTACTCCTTACAAAATGAGGGGCGTATTTTAAACTCGAGTCTCCTCTATATTTTGATTGAATGATCGATAAAAATACAAATAGATATATGCTTTGTTCTATTGGGATAACAAGATTTTATTTAACAAATATAAAAACCGCCTAAAAAGCGGTTTCTGTTTTTATATTTGACTATCTAAATAGAAAGTATGAGTCCAAATTTGGAAGGTGATAGATATTTTGTAAGTGAGAAAAAAGCATCATTCCCGAAATTAAAAAGGCCAATATTGTTATTACAGAGCTATATAATCGCATTCATTACTTATCAAATTTACCAGTACAACAGATTACTCTTATTTTGTTATCATGACAATGAAAGCTTAATCTTATTGAAATCACTATAAATTTTTAAAATTTTATTTTTTTAATAAATAAAATAAATATATATATAAGAAAACTTGATTAATTAAACTTTTCGTGTATAGTTAACTTAACTAGAAAAAAGTCTTGTTTCGGTAAATCTTCTTTAAGTATCGCAGTTTTAGTCATAATCCTTCGTTTTTTTCAGATTTTAAGTCTCATTCTTTATTATTTCAAAGTTATAATCAGTCTATAAAATGACTAAAAATTATTAAAAAATTAGTAGGATATATTATGTCAAACTCAAATGTTGTTAAAGGTACTGTAAAGTGGTTCAACGAAACTAAAGGTTTTGGTTTTATTCAACAAGAATCAGGTCCAGATGTTTTTGCTCATTTCAGCGAAATCGCCAGTTCAGGTTTTAAAACCTTAATGGAAGGCCAACTGGTTGAATTCAGTGTAGCTCAAGGTCAAAAAGGACCGAATGCTGTAAATATTGTTGCTATCTAAGCAAGAATAAACAGTAAAAAAAGCACTTAATAAGTGCTTTTTTTATCGTTCAAATTTAATTTTAAGTTATTTTCCAAATTGGAAAAATCTTTAGAAAAACAGAATTCAAGTTGTTAAAAATAAATGATTTAATTGCAAAATCTAAAAATGGTACTGAAATTATTGTTTCGTTAATTCCTCTCAATAAAATGCAAAATACACGTCAGGGTTTAAAAAGAATTGAAGTGGGTAAAAGAGTTCTTCTTTCACCTGGAGTTGAGGTAGATTTAAACTTAGATGGCCGTACCTTCTATACTTCTCTAAATCAATTATTTAGGCTAAATCATAAAGTTATTTAAAGATAAAATTAAGAAACATCAATTTTTAGTGGATATTTTGCCACTTTAACTATTATTAAAGGTATAGATATGCTTAAAAAAAGTATCAATGTGAAGGATCAGTTTGGGGCTCAACACGCTATTCAAGCAACAGTCGATCATCATTTTTCTAAAACACAATCTCATTCCAATATAAAACATATCACTGTAGATGGTGAGGATATTCGTCCCAGTTTTGAAATGTGCTTTCAAAGTACCTTAAGTGGAAAAATTTTCAAAATTGTATAGATGATCCCTAAGTGACTCAGGTTCGTCGCTTCAATGAGAGATAAGCCGAGCTGAATTGAAAGACAATAAAAACTCTAGACGATCCTAATCTGCCCCCGAAGCTTGAATGTTCTTCATCTGATTTGAAAGCTGCTTTTTGAAGACGGTTACGTTCATGCGTGCTATTGATCCATATCCGACGACCTGGATGAGATCTAGCCCATAATTCCAAAGACCGGATTGAAACACTTATCAATATCAGTGGTTTCACTCTTTTAGTATTTTCATTGATTTTTATGCAATGCATCTTAGTGTTATTCCGCAGTTTTGCTATAGTAAGAGCAATTTTGGATCAACATCAGGACTATGTTATGTCAGCTACACCACGCATTGGGATCTTAGGTGCAGGCGGTCGTATGGGGCGTATCCTTATTCAGGCTGTGCATGAAGCAGGTTATCAATTGGCGGCTGCAGTAGAACGCCCTGAAAGTACACTATTAGGTGCTGATGCTGGCGAACTTGCCGGAATTGGCGCAACAGGTGTTAAGGTCGTGGGTAGCCTTACCGATGTAGTCAAAGACTGTGATGTCGTGATCGATTTCACTGCGCCAGCAGCGACCGTCAATCATCTTAAAATCTGCCGTGAAGCAGGGGTCGCAATCGTGATTGGTACCACCGGTATGAATGACGAGCAAAAAGCCTATTTGGAGGAATCTGCCACGGAAACTCCTGTAGTTTATGCAGCGAATTATTCAGTGGGTGTGAACGTTTCGATCAAACTGCTTGAACTGGCATCTAAAGTGTTTGGTGACACGGTTGATATTGAAGTGATTGAAGCACATCACCGTCACAAAGTAGATGCGCCATCGGGTACAGCTTTGATGTGGGGTGAGGCGATTGCGGAAACTTTGGGTCGTGACCTGAAAGAAGATGCGATATATTGCCGTGAAGGTCATACCGGTCCGCGTGAGCGTAAGAGCATTGGCTTCCAGACCATTCGTGGTGGCGATATTGTCGGTGAACATACCGCGATGTTTATTGCCGATGGGGAACGTGTGGAAATTACCCATAAAGCCACCAATCGCATGAACTTTGCTTCTGGTGCGGTACGTGCTGCGGCTTGGGTCGTAGGCCGTGAAGCGCGTAAATATGATATGAAGGACGTGCTCGGTTTTAACGATATTCAGGTTTAAAACCGAGTCAAAATCATTTATAAAAAAATCTAAAACTAAAATAAGACGAATAAAAAATGCAAAAAATGATTTTCCTGCTCTGTGCAGTGGCGCTTGGTGCCATTGCGCAGGCCAAGCCTGTCGGGACGCCTAAACTCAGTATTCATAAAAACAATATCAAGGTCTGGACCTACCAGAATGAACAAAACCCGGTTTTTCTCTATAAAGCTGAAACGACCTATACTGCACCGCTTGAAAATGCCGTGTCCCTCATTTTGAATGTTGAGCATGCAGTACAGTGGGTTCCCTATATGGATAGCATCAAGATCCTGTCCCGTGATGATAAAAAAGGTGACTTTACCCTGTATATGGTGCTGGATTTTCCATTTCCCTTAAAAGACCGTGACCTGATTGTGCAGGGCAAGATGATCAAGGAAGCCAATGGCCAGATCACCATCAAGAATAAAGCCATCCAAAGTGGCTATCCTTTAAACCCGGATTATGTGCGTTTAACCGATTATCAGGGCGACTGGACTTTTCAGAAACTGGCTAATAATAAGGTTAAGGTCTCTACCTATGGTTATGCCAATCCGGAAGGCTCGATTCCCTTAACTTTTGTAAATATGTTCGTGCAGCAACAGCCTTATCAGATGCTACAAAAGATGAAAGCAGAGCTGGCCAAGCCTGCAGGCCTTGCAGTTTTGCCGGAAGTATTGCAATAAAAAAAAGACCCAATTGCTGGGTCTTTTTGACAGATTGAAACAGGCAGAGTTTAAGCTTCAAAATCTGCTTTAAGTACAATCCGGTAGCGGGCTTTACCCGAATGCAGATGTTCAATTGCTTGATTCAGCTGTGACATCGGGAAGACTTCAATTTGCGGAGCAATATTTTTACGTGCAGCAAATTGGAGTAACTGACGTAATGCCGCCGGCGAACCTGTCGGTGAACCGGTAACTGACTTGGCTCCACCAATCAGCATGCCAGCCGGAATCTGCATCGGCTCAAGTGGTAAACCCAGCATATGCACAGTGCCATTCGGTGCCAAAGTTGCCAGATAAGCCTGCCAGTTCAAGGTGACATTGACAGTACTCAGTAATAAATCAAACTTGCCACGCTGGGCTTTTAATGCAGCGACATCACGACTGTTCACTACATGGTCAGCGCCCATGGCTTTCAGTTCATCAGTTTTATCCAGGTTCGAGGTGAAGGCAGTAATTTCACAGCCCCAGGCTTTCAGCAGCTTGATGGCCATATGTCCTAAACCACCAATGCCAATTACGCCAACATGATGAATGGCCTGAATCTGGTGTTTCAGAATCGGATCGAATACGGTAATCCCGCCACAGAGTAAAGGGCCGGCACTTTCAGGATCCAGATCTTCAGGCAGGGGAATGACCCATTGCCAGCCAGCACGGACCTTGTCGGCGAAACCACCGGCATGTCCGACAATAGTCGCCACTTGGCCGCCAGTACAGAGTACCTGCTGACCTGAAATACACGGATCGCAATACTGGCAGCTTTCCGCAGTCCAGCCAATGCCAACCCGTTGTCCCACTTTCAGGCCTTTGGCTTCGCCACCCAGTTGCGTGATGATGCCGATAATCTCGTGTCCAGCCACGACCGGATAAACGGATGAACCCCAGTCATTATTGAGGATTGAAATATCAGAATGACACAGACCACAGTATTCTACTTTGACTTCGACTTGATGTGGCTGTAGTTCGCCGGCATCGAATTGATAGGGTTCGAGTGCAGCACCTGCTGACATTGCAGCATAAGTGTGGATAATATTATTCGACATAAATTCAGCTCTTATTTGAATGAGAAGATCTTGTTTTAAAGTGACAATGATTTTCGTGATCATCGACCATACCAACGGCCTGCATAAAGGCATAGCAAATGGTGGGTCCAACAAATTTAAAACCGGCCTTTTTTAAGGCTCTTGACATGATCTGGCTTTCGATAGTCTGTGCCGCTGCCTGACGATAATCCGCAACATCATTATTCAGTCGGGGTTGTTGGGCAAAAGACCAAAGCCATTGCCCTACATTGATGCCTTGCTGTTGCAGCTTGAGCCATGCTTGAGCATTCTCGCGAATGGCATGCAGTTTGCCACGATGACGGATCAGGCGGGCATCCTTAAGCTTGAGTTCGAGTTGTTGATCTGTAAGTGCTGCAATCGACTGAATGGAATATTGAAAAAAATGTTCACGATACGCTTCACGTTTTCTGAGTACGGTAATCCAGGCTAGACCGGCCTGCTGTCCTTCCAGACACAGCATTTCAAACAGGCGATTTTCATCCAGCAGGGTTTGTCCCCATTCCTGATCATGATAGGTGATATACAGCGGATCATTGGAGCACCAGCCACAGCGTTGTAGAGTCATGCCATGCTCCTTATTTTTATAGTTTTATAATTTAAACACAGCCCATTGATCTTGCTGATTATCCCAGTAAGACAGTTCAGCCTGATCCAGATCGCTAAATTGAATCCACATGTCTTTACCACTTTTGTCGGCATAACCGGTACTGATCAGCAGCGCCTCTTCGGTAATTTCCATCACCCAGCCCTGATAGCTTTGACCATTCAGTACGATTTTTTGTTGATTGCCTGATTCAGCAAATTCTACCAGACGATTGATCAACGTTTCTGACATGTAAATATCCTAAAATTAACGTAAATAGGGGTAGGGGTTGACCACACCGCGTCCCTTGCCCTGTAAATAAATACCATAATGCAGATGTGGTGCAGTATGTCGGGCATTACCGCTATTGCCCACATAGCCGATGAGCTGGCCTTTTTTGACAGGATCACCCACTTTCAGGCCGCGTTTATGTCCATCCAGATGTGCATAATAATGCCAGGAGCCGCCCGGACCGAGAATCCAGACTACTTTACCACCCAAATTGTTATTGCGTAAATCTGCAATCAGACCTTCTGTGGCACTAAAGACTTTGGTTCCACGTGGAGCCATGATGTCAATGCCCTCATGCAAACGTCCGCGACTGCGCGACGCCCCCCAAGTATCCTGTAATTCACGTGCCTGTACACGTGCCACCGGGATGGGCAGTGAAGAAGGCATTCGCTTATTTTGCAGTTTTTGTACCAGTAGCGGATTTAACTGTGCAGAAGAAGGTTGTTTCGGCGTACTGCTACAGGCGGTCAGTAATATGGCAATCAAAGCCACCCAGGTCAAAGCAAGGTATTGGCGCACGTTATTCATCCTTAAATATTGGCAATGCTCATTCTGAGCTGATCGATATGATGCTTTGTCCAGACTATGTCATAGGTTAACGGCAGAGATCAATTTTTTCATTGCTGTCGGCAGACCGCAATCAATGGCTGTCTCTGGACGCATCCAGTTGCTTTGCAGTTCAATCGCCAGATGTTCCTGCTGATCCTGATCCACTGCGAAAACGGTTGCTTCAAGCTGCCAGGTGAAGTGGGTGAAACTATGGCTGATCTGGACTTTTTTGAGGATATTTTTTAGGCCAAGCTGCTGACATTGCTGTTCGAATTCATGGGCATTTTCAATAATTGGCAAACACCAGAGTCCGCCCCACAGGCCACTGTTGGGTCGTTGTTGCCACAGCCATTCATTAGAGGACTGAATCAATAATACTTGTGCTGAGCGCACTGGCACCGGTTTTTTGGCTTTCTTGAATGGTAATTCATTTTCCAGACCTTGCTGATGCGCTTTGCAATGTTGCTGCATCGGACAGTATAGGCACAGAGGTTTTTTCGGAGTGCAGACCGTAGCACCGAGATCCATAATCGCCTGGGTATAGTCATGATTACGTTCGACCGGACATAATTCTTCGGCCAGTTGCCATAAGGCACGTTCATGGATAGGTTTGGACAGATCATCTTCAATCGCGAAGAAACGCGACAAGACCCGTTTGACATTGCCATCCATGATCACGCCGTATTGGCGTAAACCCAGTGACATTAAGGCACCAGCGGTGGAACGGCCGATCCCCGGCAAGGCAATCCATTGTTCCAGGGTTTGAGGAAACTGCTGCTGTGCTGTCACCATGCCGGCAGCTTTGTGCAGGTTACGGGCACGGGCATAATAGCCCAGTCCTGCCCAGTAAGGTGCAACCTCATCCCAAGAGGCTTGACCCAAGTCCTGAACGGTCGGAAAACGCTGAATAAAGCGTTCATAATATTGCAGCACAGTTTTGACCTGGGTTTGTTGCAACATGATTTCAGAGACCCAGACTTTGTAGGGATCATCTGTCACCTGCCAGGGCAAGTCATGACGACCATGCACATCAAACCATTCTAACAGGGCATCTGAAAATACAAACATGGATAAATAGCAACCGAATAAGCAGCAGCCATTATAGCGGAATCGGCAGGCCTGAAATGTGAAAAGTAGATAAAAACTGCGGAGTAGTGTGTATGGATATCGGCTTAATAACACAAAAAATAAATGCTCCGAAGAGCATTTATTTTAAAACAGCAAAGATTTAGTCGCTAATCCCCCAGCGTTCATCCAGCTTCAATACTTTGTCTTTATAGCGCGGAATAATATGAATATGCAGATGTTCGACCTTTTCCTGAAACACTTCGCCATCAATAAAACCGACATGGAAACCGGTGGGCTGGTAACGTAAATTGAGCTCATTACGTGCCTGTTCCAGCAAAGACATCAGGCTTTTACGTTCTTTGTCCGTCACTTCAAAAAATGAAGCCACATGCCGGAGTGGAATCACTACACAGTGACCTTCGGATAATGAATTCGGTTCAGGCAGCACCACACCATAATCATTTTTAGCAATGACATCATATTCGTCATAGTTACAGTAAGGGCAGTTGGTTTCAGCCATAGTCAGCATTCTCCTCTGGTAGGATTTATCGTTCTTTTCTTCAATAATTCTTTAAAGTGCTCAGCTTGATTTCAAGTCGAGCACTTATATCTATTTAAGCCAAATGACGTTCCAATAAGGCATACATCGCCGCCAAGCTTTTTTGTTCCGCTTCAGCATTGTAACCAAGATCCACGCCATTGGCGTTGGCCCGTTCGTCGGCGAGCGGGTTGCTAAAGCCATGTTTGGCATCTTCAAAGACAATCACCTCATGCTCGACGTTGGCCGCATGCATTTCTTCACGGAAACTGGCGACATCATCTAAGGTGACCATGCTGTCTAGCTCACCGTGCAAGACTAGAATTTCGGCCTGAACTTGACCTTCTTGAGCCGGTGCTTTGGCAGCAAGTGTCCCGTGGAAGGTGGTCACTGCTTTTAAAGGGGCATTGGCACGCGCCACATCCAGCACTACTTTACCGCCGTAACAAAAACCGATGGCAGCAAGTTTCTCTGCATTGACTTCATCCTGTGCTGCCAAGGTATTTAAAGCTGCTGTCGCACGATCAACGATGGTGTCCGGATCTTCAAAGGTCTGCATCATCCACTGGTAGGCCTGATCAGAATGGGTGGTCACTTTTTTGTCACCATACATGTCAATCGCCAAGGCCGCATAGCCATGTTCTGCAAGTTCGCGAGCGCGCTGTTCGGTATATTCATTACGACCCCACCATTCTGGTGCGACCAGCACACCTGCAAGGGGTGCATCTGTTTCTGGAGCGGCAAAATAGCCAATCAATGCGCTGCCATCCGGCGCAGTATAATGAATTTCACGGGTCTTGATTGCTGCCATGCTGACGTCCTCTATTCTTGTTGAACCGTTTAATTAACATATAACATAGCAAAACTGATCTGAATGTGACATGAAAACATTCGATTAATTATGCTTCATCCATATAAAAAAGAGAGGCCGCTATCGCGCCTCTCTGATTGAATATTTAAAAAAAACAGTATTGATTACTTCATAATTTCCAGTAATTCCACATCAAAAATTAAGGTACTGTTTGGCTCAATCACATCACCTGAACCAATTTGTCCATAGGCCAGTTCTGCAGGAATGAAGAAGCGGTATTTGGCACCTTCTTTCATCAGTTGCAGGCCTTCAGTCCAACCGGTAATCACTTGGGTGGTACGGAAGACCACAGGCTGATTGCGGGCAATTGAACTATCAAAAACCGTACCATCAATCAAACGGCCTTCATAATGTACGCGGACATTGCTATCGGCTTTTGGCGATTTGCCTTTGCCTTCCTGAAGAATCTGATATTGCAGGCCAGATTTAGTCGTTTTTATCCCTGCTTTTTTGGCATTTTCTGTCAGAAAAGCCTGACCGATTTTGGTGTTTTCTTCAGCTTTTTGTTTTAATTCAATCAGCTCTTTGGCTTCACTTTGACGTTTAAACTGGGTCAGCGCTCGAGCCATGTCTTCTTCAGTTAAAGTGGACTGTTTTCCGGCAGCAGCAGCTTTTAAACCGGCACTGAAAGCGTCCAGATCAATCCCTTGCAAAGAGTCGGCATTACTTTTCCCCATCAGATAACCAAAGCTATAACCGACCTGTTCAGCTTCCGGGCTTTTATTGGTCACATCTTTGGCAAGCAGATTGCCAGAACTTAGCAGTAAAACCATCAAACTTATTTGTATTTTCATATTTATTCTCAAAATAAAGGAGAGCGCATTGCTCTCCTTATTTATAGATTATTTGACTTCAATGAGTTCCACATCAAAAATCAAAGTACTGTGTGGAGGAATCGTCCCTGGCACGCCTTGTTCACCATAACCAAGTTGAGATGGGATATACAGGGTCGCTTTACCGCCTTCTTTCATCAGTTGCAGGCCTTCAGTCCAGCCTGGAATCACTTGATTGAGTGGAAACTCAATCGGCTCGCCACGTTCAACCGAACTGTCAAATACAGTACCATCCACCAGTTTGCCGGTGTAATGGACTTTCACGATTGAAGAAGCAGCCGGCTGTTTGCCCGTGCCTTCTTTGGTCACTAGGTATTGCAAACCGGAAGCTGTGGTTTTTACACCCGCTTTTTTGGCATTTTCGGTCAGGAAACTGTCACTCGATGCTTGTGCCTGTTTAGTGCTATCGAGTTGCTTTTGCTGCATTTCTTTCTGAAACTGTTCGTAAGCTGCCTGTAATTCTTCTTCAGTATACGCCGGTTCAGTACGCGCATGTCCTTCACGTACGCCTGTCACAAAGCTATTAATATCGAGTTCAGGTGGGGTTTGATGAGCCACTTCATAACCGAGAGCATAGCTGATTTTAGAAACAGCAGAGGCATCTTTAGATGCTTTAGTCGTTTGAGCAGCTGGGTTTTGAGTTGCATAGTAAACAGGTACTAGCGCGGCACCGCCTAGAAGAACAGCGACAGCAATCGGTAAGGCCTTGCTCATGTATTATTCCAATCTAATGTTATCGTTGAGGTTCATTCCATCTTAGCAGAAAATTTTGAGAAATCTTGCAGAATGGGTGGTTTTTTAGCAAGCAAATATCGCAGTTTGGTAGAGCTTTAAAAAAATAAAAAAACCAGCAATGGCTGGTTTTTTTATTCAAAAAGATCAACTGGTTTTTGTTTTGGTTTTATAGCTATAAGTATAATCATAGCTATAACTACCACCTGCTGAACGCTGGATATCATTCAGGATGAAGCCATTTACGGTACTCCCCGCTTGTTTAAAACGGTTCACTGTCAGTGCCAATTCCTTCATTTGTGTTTTTGCATAGCGGGCCACCACCAGATTGAGTCCGACATATCGGGACACGATGATCGCATCCGTGACCGCCAGGACAGGAGGCGTATCAATTATAATATGATCATAGTGTGGCGTCAGGTGTTGCAGTAATTCCTGAAACCGTACCGAATTGAGAAGTTCGGATGGATTGACTGGATTTTCACCACAGGTGATGACGCTGAGGTTTGCTACATTGGTGCTTTGCACCATCTGTTCCAAGGTAATTTGCTCATTCAGGTATTCAGTTAATCCATATTGATTATCCAAATCAAAATATTTGTGTATATGACCACGACGCAAGTCCGCATCAATGATCAATACGCGTTTATGTTTTTCTGCCATGATGACTGCCAGATTGCTGGAAACAAATGATTTTCCAACTCTAGGCGCTGGACCCGAGATCATAATAATATTATTTTTGGCCTGAGACAGAGCGAAATGGCTTGCTGTCCGGATGCTGCGCAAGCTTTCGATCGCCATATCATCACTATGTTTAAGGGCTAATAAGAAAGGCAGTTTTTTCTTTTTCAGCAGTTTCAGTCCCGGTTTCTGAACAGGGGAGTGTGCAATATTGGCATAGACGGGAAGATCCAGCTGGTATTCTATTTGGCTACTATCTTTCACTCCAGAACGGAACATATTGCGGAATAATGCCACCAGAATTCCCAAGAAAGTACCGAAGCAAAAAGTTAAGAACAGAATTAATGGCTGTTTCTGTTTAATCACGTCAATCGGTTCAAGCGCAGTATCAATAACATGTACATTGCCAATCTCGCCGGCTTTGGCAATTCGCAGTTGTTGGTAGGAATTGACCAAATTGGTATACAGTTGTTGTTTGACTTCGACTTCACGAGACAGTTGTAAATACTGGCGTTGTATTTCTGGAAGATTTTTAAGTGTGGTATTGAGCTCACGAATCTTGCCATTAATCACACGAAGTTGAGCAGTAACTTCTCGCATGGTCGGATGTGCTGCTGCATATTTGGCGCCTATTTCCGCCTGTCTCTGTTCGAGTAGAGCTCGTTGTGTTTCTAAAGTCACACTCTGATTTAAATATAATTCTGACTCCCGGGTGATGTCGACAGTATTATGCTGTTGACGGAATTGGTTAAAGACCCGCTCTGCATCATCCAGCTGTTTTCTTAAATCCGGTAATTGAGCATCCAAGAAAGCGAGGGTCTGAGCAGTTTCTGCCGAACGACGGGTAATATTATTTTGGCTATAAATTGCCAAAATAGTATTCAGAACTTTGGTGATGTGCTGTTTGTCATGACCTTGATAGCGAAGCTGCAAAATCCCGCTAAGTTCGCCTTTTTCTACAATTGAATAATTGGCAAGAATAGAATCAATCGCTGAGGGCAAAGAGAGCTTTTTCACCTGATAACTGCTATCTAGCGGATCCTGAGTAAAGATCGCGATTTTCCAGTCGCCCTGCGCAGTCTTGAATTGTACTGGCTGGTTCAGTGCACCCTTGAAAATGGTTTCTTCTGTCACAGGATTGATCAGACTAAAACCCTGTTGTTGAAATTGCAGTAGCAGATTTTTATCCAAATAGGCGGCAGGAACTTCAAACTGTCGAATGTCGAAGCTTTTTTGACCCTCTTTAAAGCGCACAGTTTCAGGTTGATATTCGGTTTGATAATTTACACCTTGAAATAGTCGCTGAACAAAAGTGTCTTCAGTACTGGCAATCTGAAGATCCAAATTTAAGCGATTAATTACTGATTCCAGAATATTGCGTGATTTTAATACCTCAACTTCAGCATTAGATGAAGACATTTGTCCAATGACACTTGAAAGGTTACCCAATAAAGCAGCTGAGGCACCTCTACTTTCTTCGACTTGGACGATGGCATCGACCTTATAATTAATCGCTACAGTGCGTAAATAGAGCAGGACAGCAAGCACGCTGAGCAAGGCACATACGAGGATAAGTTTCCATTGCGCAAACAAGGAAAATAACACCCCTTTTAGGTCAATCATATTTTCGGTATTGTTATTTTTGTTCATAATTTTGCTTTCTAAAAGTTTAAAAGTGATTTTTCCAGTCGATGACGTCGTGTTGAATTAAATTACAGAACTTCATCAAAGACCTGCTGCCCCTGCAAAAATGAATCCCAAATATGCTGGCTTTATTGTTCCCTCAAAAAAAATCTAGTCTGGTAAACCCAGATATTTTTATGATGATCAGGATAAGATTATTTTTATTCAATCTGCTTCATATTTAGTGTTGAACTACATGGAGTTGCAGGCAGATCCCATGCTATTACGTAAAAAATGCTGTGTTGTGATCAGCGCTGAGCATTACTTCAGCCATCTATATTTATAGATTTAATCTACAAATACGGGCAGATCTCGTTAATAAACATTCAGTCATTAATCGATGGTTAATATTTTCAAAACAGCTCCCCAAAATCTTTTTAATATGCATAGCTGAACTACCTGCTAGCGTATAGCTGTACCAGCAACATTTGAAAATGGAAGAATCTGGCTAACCACTCGTTCCCAACGAGTCAGGCCTGTGGCATCTACATAGACAATATCATTGCTGTGCATTTTGAACTTTTTGGCCAAGCCAAAATCTCCAAGATTTTTTAAACTTAAATGATATATTTCAGTCATTTGGTTATTTGAATTGTCACGTAAGACGTAAATGCGACTAGCACTGGCTGAATAGGGATTAATCCCTTCACTTTCACCGAGAACATCCGCGAGAGTCATCCCTTGGTCACGTATGGGTAAGGGGGTATTCGTGCCTGCTTCACCCATGACATAGATTTTCTGATTTTCACGAGGACTGATATACAGGGTGTCATTGGGTTGAATTAACAGCTTATGTAATGAATATCCTGCCTTTTCTAATGCAATTGTATTGAGGTCATAGGCCACACCCTGACGCACCAATTGAATAGAGCTAGAGTTACCTTGCTCGTTAATGCCGCCGGCCAGACCCAGTGCTGTATAAACGCTCACGGGTTGATCAGACAAATAAAACTGCCCAGCTGATTTCACATTACCCACCACTGAATAACGCTGCCCTTGATAAGAAAGTACTCTCACCACCACATCTGGATTGTTTAAATAAGGAATTAATAGTCGGCGTACTTCCCGATTAACCTCCGGAAGGGTTTTCCCTACTGTTTTATAGCGTCCAATTAATGGAAAATGGATATAACCATTTCGGTCAATTTGATAACCATTGGTATTATCAGTTGCTGTTGGAACTGCACTAATTTCCGGGTAGGCCCATAATTGAAAGGATAAAATATCACCTGGATTCAAACGATAATCCTGCATTTCATGCTGAAATAAAGGTGCGTAATGATTCAGGTTTTGAGTTTGGGCTGACTGCACTGCAGGTAGATTGTCCTGAGTCAATTTTACCAGATTAACTTGAGTTCCCAGTTCGGTTTGATAAATTCCTTCATCTGGTAAATCATAGGTTTGAAAGCCAGATGTTGCTGCACATCCGACTAATGATAGGCTTAAGGTTAAAACGCCTATAAGGTGTCTATTGTTCACTTGAAACCCCTTTATTTTTATATATTTAAAATTAGTATTTATTCGTAATTATTAATTTTTTTAACATGGTTTATGTGATTAACATCTAAAAGTTATAACAAATTATATAGCTTGTCTATACTTATTTTTAGTTCTAAGTATACGTTTGAATTAAAATAGATCAATAACATTTATTAAAAAAAGTATCTAAAACTTCCATTAAATTAAGGTGTAGAGATATAAGTATTGCTTAGTTTATTCAGGCAAAACGGATTGTTTATAAATTTTATTGCTTGCAGATTAAGGTGATTGTCATATTATAACTATACAAAACAAAAGCTTAGTAATAATGAAAGTATTTTCATATTATTTATGTATACTTTAAAGGTTTTTTAGATTCTATTTTTATTAAATTTCACATATATTTATTCGGCATTAGCTAGATTATATAAATGAAGTGTTAATTAATAATCTCTTATTAATTGAAAGTAATATATCAGTAGTTGTAAAGCTTAAGCTGATTTTTATTGGTTGAAAAGTGTTTTAAAAAAACAATAATTATAAAGTATTGGGTAAGTGGTATAAGAAAAATACTTATCCATAAAATGTAACTATATTTGAGAATAAGATTTTTATAGGTGGTGTGTTGAATAAAATTAATATATGTTATAAATAATCAAATAAGAATATCTATGCCAGAAGGCATCAATGAATTAAAAAAATATTTGAAAAGTAAAATAAAAATAAAAGGAATACTGGGAATGGTGAAAAAAATATTAGTGACTGGTGGAGCTGGTTTTATTGGATCTGCTACCGTCCGGCATATCATCAAAGCGACTGAACATCATGTTTTAAATGTTGATAAGTTAACTTATGCAGGTAACTTGGAGTCATTAATTTCTATATCAGCTCATCCCCGTTATCAATTTGCTCAAACTGATATTTGTGATCATGTATCTTTAACACGATTATTTTCAGAATTTCAGCCAGATATCGTCATGCATTTGGCAGCAGAGTCTCATGTGGATCGATCGATCGATGGTCCAGCTGAATTTATCAGCACCAATATTGTGGGTACATATACACTCTTGGAGGTCGCACGAAAATATTGGCAAAATTCGGGTGAAATCAAAAAGTCTAAATTTAAATTTCATCATATTTCAACAGATGAAGTCTATGGGGATTTAGAGGGGACAACCGACTTATTTACTGAAGCCACAGCTTATTTGCCAAGTTCACCTTACTCGGCAAGTAAAGCCAGCTCGGATCATTTAGTGCGTGCTTGGCATCGAACCTATGGTTTGCCGGTCGTGGTTACGAACTGTTCAAATAATTACGGGCCTTATCATTTTCCTGAAAAACTGATTCCTTTGATCATCTTAAATGCGCTGGATGGAAAATCCTTACCTGTTTATGGCAATGGTCAGCAGATTCGGGATTGGCTTTTTGTAGAAGATCATGCCCGTGCTTTATATCAGGTTGCGACCAAAGGCAGGGTCGGTGAAACCTATAATATTGGGGGGCATAATGAAAAACAGAATATTGATGTGGTTAAAACCATTTGTGCCATCTTGGATGAACTTAAGCCACGACTCAATGGCCAAATATATGAAAGCCTGATTAGCTTCGTCAGTGATCGGCCTGGTCATGATTTACGTTATGCCATTGATGCTTCAAAAATTGAGCGTGAACTTGGCTGGAAACCACAAGAGTCCTTCGAGACCGGTATTCGTAAAACTGTGCAGTGGTATCTGGATAATCTGCAATGGTGCCGTCGCGTTCAGGATGGTTCTTATCAGCGTGAACGTTTAGGGGAGGCAGTCTAATGTCAAGATCAACAAAGGGGATTATTTTAGCAGGTGGTTCGGGCACACGCTTGCATCCAATCACTAAAGGAATCTCGAAACAGTTACTTCCGATTTATGATAAACCCATGGTTTATTACCCATTATCTGTGTTGATGTTAGCCGGTATTCAGGAGGTTCTTGTCATCAGTACCCCGGAAGATATTGATGGGTTTAAGCGATTATTAGGTGATGGTTCACAATTTGGCATGCAGCTGAGTTATGCGATTCAGCCTCGACCTGATGGTTTGGCACAAGCCTTTATTCTGGGTGAAGAGTTTATTGGGCAAAGTAATGTGTGCTTAGTGCTCGGCGATAATATCTTTTATGGGCAAGGTTTTACCCCCATGCTGCGTCAGGCTGCTGAACGTCAAAAAGGAGCCACTGTTTTTGGCTATCAGGTAAAAGATCCTGAACGCTTTGGGGTGGTGGAATTTGATCAACAGCAACGTGCTATTTCAATTGAAGAAAAACCGGAAAAACCTAAATCTAACTTTGCTGTAACGGGTCTGTATTTTTATGACAATGATGTGATTCAGATTGCCAAACAAGTACAACCTTCTGAGCGAGGTGAACTGGAAATTACCTCCATTAACCAGGCATATCTGGAACGTGGTGATTTAAATGTTGAATTGCTGGGACGTGGCTTTGCCTGGTTAGATACAGGTACACAGGGAAGTCTACTTGAGGCAGCTCAATTTGTGGAAACCCTTGAAAAGCGTCAAGGTTATAAAGTTGCCTGTCTAGAAGAAATTGCAATGAATAATAGCTGGTTAAGCAAAGAACAAGTGTTAGCCATTGGTCAAACGATGAGTAAAAATGGCTATGGTCAATATCTGATTTCTTTGGTGGGGTAATCATGATGAATCTTATTGAATGGATTGATTTACCTAATCTGGGAGATCATCGTGGCAGTTTGGTGGTCGCTGAAGCCAATCGGAATATTCCCTTTCATATACAGAGGCTCTACTATATTTTTGGCGCTCAGCCTGATGTTCCTCGCGGGTTTCATGCACATAAAGAGCTTCAACAAATTGGGTTTTGTATTCAAGGCAGCTGTAAAATATTAATGGATAACAGTAAAGAAAAACAAGAAGTGTGCGTAAGTCAGCCCAATAAAGGATTATTAATTCCGCCCATGGTTTGGCATGAAATGCATGATTTTTCTGAAGATTGCATATTGTTGGTATTGGCAAGCGATTATTATGATGAAAGTGACTATATCCGTAATTACAACCAGTTTTTAAAAGAAGCAGATAAAACTTTTATTGCATAGACAATTAGATCATAAAATTAAGAAAAATAATTCACAAGTATGATGGCTTTGTTACTCAAGAGACTTCAGAAAATAGAATTTTAAATAATAATAAATATGAAGGAGATGTATGAGATGATTAAGCCGCTTACATCATTGCGTATGTTTTTTGCGCTATTTGTTTTTCTTAGTCATTTGGCCTTTTTAAAAAATGACACGCATTATGCAAATATTTTTAACAGTATTTTTGACGAAGGATTTTTAGGCGTCAGTTTTTTCTTTATATTAAGCGGATTTATTTTATCCTATAACTATAAAGAAAAATTTTTTAGAGGAAATATTTCAAAAAAAGAGTTTTATATTTCTCGTTTAGCAAGAGTATATCCAGTACATATAGCAACTACGGCAATTGTACTTCTGTTGACCTTTAGCCAGTCTGGACAAGGATGGGAATACTTAATTCAACACATTTTTCTAATACAAAGCTTTTTTTTAGAAGAAAATATTCATTTTTCATTAAACTCTCCATCCTGGAGCATTTCCGATGAATTGTTCTTCTATTTACTTTTTCCATTTGCATTTTTAATTTCTGAAAAAATAAGAAGCTATATATTTATTTTTTATCTTATAGGTATTCTGGTTTTGAATATGCAGCTTGATAAAAACCAGAATCACTATTGGTTGTACATTTCACCATGGGTACGTTTTTCAGATTTTTTACTTGGTATTATCCTGTTTGATCTTTATGAGAAAATAAAAGTTAATTATTCTAAAGTGAAGATACCTACTTTTGTATTTGAATCAGGAGCGATTTTACTTTTTGTCTTATTCTTTGTATTTCATAGCAAGATAGATATCAGTTATAGATACTCAATTTATTATTGGTTACCTATGGCCACCATCATTCTTGTTTTTGCATTGTCTCATGTTGTTAATGAAAAAAGTATTATTACCAAGTTTCTATCAAATAAATATATGGTTTTGGCGGGAGAAATCAGTTTTTGTTTTTATTTGCTTCATGTTTTGGAAATACAAGTTTTAAATTATATAAAAAAGATGTTTTTATTTGATATGGATTTAATGTTGTTTTCATTGATTATATTTATTGTGACTTTAATAGCCAGCTTTATAATGTATAAATATATTGAAAAGCCTCTAAATAGAAAGATGAAGAAATTTTTATTAGAGCCAAGTTTTAAATCTAAGAATTATGAACTGAATAAATAATATTGGGGTTTTCACTTTAATTCATATCAAGAGATTAGTTTTGATAAATGTGAAATTAAAAAAAATGAATAAAAATTTTTTATACGGGATTGATAAGAATGATACCTTTTCTTGAGCTAAAAGCAATAAATGCTCAATACCGTGACAAACTTATAGCAGCTTGTACACAGGTCATTGATTCTGGTTGGTATATCTGTGGCAAAGAGTTAGAGGATTTTGAACGAAATTTTGCGAATTATTGTGGTACAGAGTATGCCATAGGGGTCGCCAATGGATTGGATGCTCTAATTCTGACCCTGCGTGCATGGAAAGAACTGGGTAAACTGAATGAAGGCGATGAAGTGATCGTACCTTCAAATACCTATATTGCAAGTATTTTGGCAATTTCACAGAATCATCTGAAACCGGTATTAGTCGAACCGGATATCCATACGTTCAATATTGATGTTAAAAAAATTGAAGCCGCGATTACCATCAAAACAAAGGCAATTTTGCCTGTCCATTTATATGGACAGCTTGCTGCCATGCCAGAAATTATGGCGATTGCCAAGAAACATAATTTACTGGTTTTAGAGGATTCGGCACAAGCCCATGGCGCTGAAATCGAGGGTAAAAAAGCAGGGAATTGGGGAGATGCCTCAGGCTTCAGTTTTTATCCAGGAAAAAACCTGGGTGCGCTGGGTGATGCCGGGGCAATTACCACCAATGATGCTGAATTGGCCCATATGCTTAAGGCTATACGTAATTATGGCTCACATGAAAAATATAAAAATCTGGTCATGGGAGTAAATAGTCGCCTTGATGAAATTCAGGCGGCTATCCTGAATGTAAAACTGCCATTTTTAGATCAGGAGAACCAGCATCGTCGTCAGATTGCAGATCTCTATTTAAAAGAAATTCAGAATCCAGCTATTGTGCTTCCACTTAAAAGTATAAATACCGCAACTGATATGCAGCATGTTTGGCATTTATTTGTGATCCGGACCAGATATCGGGAGAAATTACAAAAATATTTGGCAGAGCATGGGGTACAGACATTGATTCATTATCCGATTCCGCCCCATAAGCAGCAAGCTTATAAAGCATGGAATAACTTAAACTTACCAATTTCAGAACAAATTCATGCGCAGGTCTTGAGCTTGCCGATAGGGCCTACTTTATCCATGGATGAAGCAAAGCAAGTTGTTCAGTTATGTAATGGTTTTCAAATATAGATGAATTTACTTAAGACCAGTGTACTGAATGGGGTGGCGGTCCTGATTAAGACCATAACCCTGTTTGTACTGAATAAAATTCTGGCTGTATATCTGGGGCCGACTGGATATGCAGCTTTAGGTCAATTCCAAAATTTTATTCAAATGGTGACTACTTTTGCGGGTAGTGCAATTAATACCGCAGTCATTAAATATACTGCTGAATATCATGAAGATGAAAGCAAACAACGTGCAATCTGGAAAACAGCAGGCAGTATTGTTTTTGTATTTAGTCTGATGTTCGCATTTTTAATTTTAATTTTCCAAAGGCAGCTATCACTTTATATATTTCATACACTTGAATATCAAACAGTTTTTGTATGGTTTGCAGTATTTTTATTATTCTTTAATTTTAATACCCTGTTTTTAGCGATACTCAATGGCAAAAAAGAAATATTAAAGCTGGTACTTGCCAATATTGCGGGTAGTTTATTTGCGCTTATTGTTACGAGTATTTTAGCAATAAAATTACATTTATATGGTGCCTTAATTGCATTATCTATTTATCAATCTATTGCGTTTATAGTGACGTTATTTCTGTGTTATCGAGCGGACTGGTTTAAGTTTTCCTCTCTGTTTGGAAAAATAGACTTAGAAATTACTAAAAAACTTACTTCTTTTATCTGGATGGCATTGGTCAGTGCGATCTGTGTGCCTTTATCGCAAATCTTAATTCGAGCCTATTTAAGTCAGGAATTTGGCCTGGCGTATGCCGGTTACTGGGAAGCCATGATCCGTCTAAGCACCGTATACCTGATGCTGGTTACAACAACATTGGGAGTCTATTACTTACCGCGCTTGTCAGAACTCAAGATGATTGATGAAATTAAGAAAGAAGTTTATTTAGGCTATAAGTTTCTTTTTCCACTGGCTGTGGCAGGCGGAGTAGTCATTTTTGTGTTGCGTGACTGGATTATCAAGGTCTTATTCAGTCCATCTTTCGCACCCATGCAGAGCCTGTTCTTTTGGCAAATGATGGGGGATGCATTAAAAATAGGAAGCTGGATACTGGCTTATTTGATGCTAAGCAAAGCCATGACCAAACTGTACATCTCTACAGAGATTATATTTACCTTGTCTCTTATTGCTTTGACCTATGTATGTACCCAGCTTTTTGGATTTGAAGGTGTTTCAATGGCCCACTTCATAAATTATGGGATGTATTGGGTCGTCATCAGTTTTTTTATATTTAAATCATTAAAACAAAGAGAGATAATATGATAAATGGCCAAGCTTTAGTTTCTGTCATTATACCAAGTTATAATCATGAAAAATTTGTGTGTGATAGTATCCAGAGTGTCATTAACCAGTCTTATCAGAATATTGAGTTAATTGTCATTGATGATGGATCTACAGATTCTTCAGTAGAAAAAATACAAGAACTGGTTCCACGATGTGAAAAACGATTTACCCGGTTTGAATTTAGGCATCGACCCAATAAGGGTTTGAGTGCAACTTTGAATGAAGCACTAGAATGGGCGCAAGGAGAATATTTTTCTTCTCTCGCTTCTGATGATATAATCTTGGAAGATAAAATAAAAATACAATCCGAATTTTTAAACCAGAATAAAAATTGTATTGCAGTGTTTGGAGGAATATCAGTTATTGATCATGATTCTAATCAGGTAAAAAATAGAATTAAAAAAAGAAAAAACTATACTTTTGAACAAATTTTATTGTTAGAGCATGAGTTACCTGCGACTACACAACTGATTCGCTCAAAAGCTTTGAAAAAAATCGGTGGTTATAATGCTAAGGTAAAAATCGAAGACTGGTATATGTGGTTGCTTTTAGCACAAGAAGGGGAGTTATGTTATCTTCCTGTCCTGTTTGCCAAATACAGGCTACATGATAATAATATGCATAAGCAAACCTCTCTCATGCATGATTCAAGAATGATGATTTTAAATGAGTACCAAAATCATATACTTTTTAATAAAGCAAAAAAAAGAGCGTTATGGATAAATGCGTTTGAACTAGGATTAATATCCAAAAATAAATCATTAGAAAAAATGCTGGGAATTTTGAGAGAATATCCATCTGAAATTTTGACATATGATTTTTTCAGATTTTTTTACTGGTTATTTATTAAAAAAGAGTTTTAATAAAAAGTAAGTTTGATAAATATTGTTAATTTAAAAAAATATTAATAGTTTTTAAAAATTTTAAACAAAAAAAACAATATGAAATATTAATCAGTTCTTTTGCTTTTTTTTAGGCATTAGATAATATAAAAGGAATGGATAATGATTATTTTAAATGAAAGTAATTCAAAAAATAACATTATTTTTTTAAGTGATAGCAATATAAGAGATAAAGTGGTTATATATCTTGTATTGTTTTCATTTTTTTTATCTCAGTTTTATTTTTGGTCAAGTGGGATTCCTCAGTTTAGTCACATTTTTATTATGGGAGCTATTTTATTATTATTTAACAAAAGTTCTTCAATAAATATTGAATACTCTAATACAATTTTATTGTTTGTCGCCTATGCAATTTGTGTAAATTTTGCCTGGTATTTAATCGTCCTAGATTCCAGTTATATGATGTCAACTATTTACTGGGTCTTCAATTTATTATTCTTTTTATTAATGATGAACCTGAATCAGGTTCAGATTAATTTTTTCCATGAAAAACTCTTATTTCTTATTCCTTTCTCCTATGTCATCGAAATTATTATCTGGGCAAGTAACTTAGGTCGTTATGATTTTGACCCACGATACAATGGTCTTTTTAATGATCCTAATCAAATGGCATTTTGGGTACTCAGTACCTGTGCAATTTATTTATATATTTCTGGAAGCAACTTTAAAAAAATAATCGTTTATTCTTTGGCCTTATTTTTGATTTTATTGACCATGTCAAGATCTGCTTCAATTGGATTCTTAATGTTAACGTTAGGATTTATTTTTAGTCAAAAAGGAGATTTGAATAAAAGAATATTTGTATTCTTTGGGACCTTGGTTTTTTTTGGTGTTTTAAGCTACTTTTTATATAATATGGGGGTTTTTGATAATGTTGTATTACGATTTATAGAAGGATTAGATCAAAGAGATAGCCAAGTAGAAGGACGCGGTCTTTTTAGTTTCTTTGATTATCCTCAATATTTGATTTTTGGGGCTGGGCAAGGAGCTTACTGGTTATATAACCCCACAGGCAATGAAATTCATTCAACCTGGTTAGGGATCTTATTTTATTATGGAATTGTAGGCATATTCTTATTTTTAATATTTTTATATCAAATATTCAAGAAACTTTCACTTTCAAATAAAATGATATTATTAGGGCCAATGTTATATGGGTTTACCACTTATAGTGCAAGAACACTTATTTTCTGGTTTTTATTGGCGGCTTTTTTACTATTTTCAAATAATAAGAAGGAAGAATAAATATGTATATTTCTATAGGAATTCCATTTTTTAATGCAGAAAAATACTTGGAAGATGCGATTAAATCTGTATTAGCTCAAACTTTTCAAAATTGGGAATTGATATTGGTAGATGATGGATCAACAGACCGGTCTTTAGAGATAGCCCAATCATTTGTCGATCCTCGGATTCGTATCATTGCTGATGGATGCAATAGAAGATTACCTTATCGCTTAAATCAAATTATTAATGAAGCACAATATGACATTATTGCACGTATGGATGCTGATGATTTAATGGCAGTAGACCGGCTGGAAAAACAGATAAAAGTCTTAACTGAAAATCCAGAGATTGATTTAGTGGTAACCAGCTTGTATTCGATTGGAAATAAAAATGAAATTTTAGGGAAAAGAATTTATTCTAATCATCAAATGCAACCCAAAGAAATTTTGCAAGGCCTGACCAATTTATTACATCCTTCACTGCTTGCACGAAAGGTGTGGTGTAAAAGAAATCCCTATCAAGTTAATAACTGTCTAGCGGAAGATTATGAATTATGGCTCTCGGCAGCGATAAAAAATGATTTCAATTATGTGGTTATGCAAGAACCCTTATATTTTTATAGAGAAGTAGAAAATGTAAAAAAAGAAAAAATGATTCGTGGTTATAATACTCAAATTGAAGTGATCAAAAAATATTATAATAATGTTATTTCTGATATAGACAAAAATAAGATTGTATTGAAATTTGAAATAAAAAAAATGATTGTAAAAATATTAAGTTTTTTGAATTTAATGCATATTTTACATAAGCGCAGGATGACCACTGTTTCAGACGAGGATAAAATTTCTTATGCTTCACAATTAGAACTTATAGGACGATTAAAATAATGATAAATAAAAAAATTATTATAATTGGAACCACTGCATCTAATCTTTATGGCTTTCGTAAAGATTTCATTTTGTCCTGTTTAGCCCAGAATTATCATGTTTATGCTTTCGTGTCTGAATATAGCAATGACTGGTTGGATAAAATAGAAAATTTAGGAGTTACTCTTGTAACCTATCAACTTAGTCGTGGAGGGTTAAATCCATTAGCTGATCTATATTCAACTTATCAGCTGACTCAGAAAATAAAGGAAATTCAACCTGATATTGTATTTTCATATTCAACAAAACCCGTTATTTATGCAACTTTGGCTGCTTATAAGAATAAAGTTCCTTATATCTATGGCATGATTGAAGGCTTAGGCTCTCCTTTTACCATTCATAAAAATGGTCAAAGTTTGAAGGCTAAATTCATACGCTTTGTACAAATCTCTTTATATCGGCTTGCATTTCCATACTTAGATAAAATTATTTTTCTAAATCGCGATGATCCTAAAGATCTCGTTCATCGTTATAATCTTCCGCATAAACAGAATGCAATTGAAGTTTTGGGACCTATTGGTCTTAATTTAAATGACTATGTTTATACGAAATGGGATGATCAAAAAAGATTATCTTTTATCTTTATTGCCAGGTTAATTGCTGAAAAGGGTATATTTGAATATTTAGAAGCTGCTAAAGTAATTAAAAAAAAATATCCTGACATAAAATTTAAAATTATAGGGGGACTAGATCCCGAAAACCCAACCGGCTTAAAGCAGACAGAATTAGATCAATTGATAGAAACAGGAATTATAGAATATGCGGGCTTCGTTAAAGATGTAGATCAACGAATACGTGAGAGTGCGGTTTTTGTATTACCCTCCTATTATAGAGAGGGGGTTCCTCGCAGCACACAAGAAGCGATGGCTATAGGACGCCCAGTGATTACCACTGATGTTCCAGGCTGTAATGAGACTGTAGTAGATGGGGTGACTGGTTTTTTGATTCCAAAATGGGATATAGCTGCATTAGTGGAAAAAATGATTTATTTTATAGAGCATCCTGAACAAGTAAATAAGATGGGATATCAAGGATTTTTATATGCTAAAAAAAATTTTAATGCAGATTTGATCAATTATAGATTATCCAAAATGCTAGGAATTGATAAGTCTTAAGGTTTTTTTAATAATGATTTTTAAAAATATTATTTAAATTTTATACCTTATAAAAATTTATAATGATAAAAGGAGATTACGGTGAAAGAAGCTGTAAGTTTTCAAATAAAAAAATATGAAGATTCTGATAAAGAGGTATGGAATGAGTTTTTATTAAATTGTAAAAATTATCATTTCATGTTTAATCGGAATTTTATGGACTACCATTCTGATCGATTTGAAGACTTTTCTTTAATGTTTAAAAATGATAAAGATAAAATCGTGGCTTTATTGCCTGGAAATATTAAAGATAATATTTTTTATAGTCATCAAGGTTTAACATTTGGTGGTTTTTTGATTGATAGGGATTGTCGTGCTATTGATATGTTAAGTCTTTTTTCTCAGTTAAAAGGTTTTTTAAAAGAAAATTATATTAAAAAAATTATATATAAATGCATACCTAATATTTATCATCATTATCCTGCTCAAGAGGATTTATATGCTTTATTTCTAAATGAAGCAAGGCTCTATCGTCGGGATATTAGTACTTCTATTAACTTACAGGAAAAAATTTACTATTCAAAATCTAAAAAATGGGCAATCAATAAAGCAAAAAAATCTGGATTAACTTATGAAGAAGTCGAACAGCCAAGCATAGTCTGGGAAGTTATTCGTGAAGTCTTAGGTCAACATCATCATCAAAAGCCAGTTCATAATGAAACGGAAATAGATTTATTAAAAAGTAGATTCCCTAATAACATAAGGGCTTATAAATGTTGTTTTGAAAGTCAGATTGTTGCAGCAGCAGTGACTTTTGAAACTGAGAAAGTAGTCCATTTACAGTATTTAGCCAGTAATGATAAGGGAAGGGAAGAAAGAGCCTTAGATATTCTAATCGATTTTTTAATCAATAAAAATATGCAGTCTACTAAGATATTTGATTTCGGTATCTCAAATGAAAAAGAAGGAAAGTTTTTAAATACAGGACTGATTAATCAAAAAGAAAGTTTTGGTGCTCGTGCGATTGTGCATGATTTTTATAGTATAGATATATAGTGACCGAACTTATATAGAAATACCTCTACTTTGAAGCATAGATCAACTCTTTATAAGAGGTAAATTTTCTGCCTCTTTTTATTTTTTCTTTAGTATTTTATACTGATAATAAAGGCTATCAATATTCTAAAAATGAAATAGCTTACTTTTAAAGCTGTCCAATTTTTTTGGATTTATCTCGTAGAAATATCAATAAGATTTTTATATAAATCTTAGATGTCATATTGAATAAGATTCCTTCTTTTTACTTATCTGGCTTAGACTTGCTTAAAATTAATTAATAAGGTGAATTAATTCACCTTATTTAAAACTATTTTACATTTTGTCACATATTTTTTAGTGTGAGGTGTGTTGTATTTAAAAAATAGATTTTTTTTCAATAAATAGTAACTTTCACAATTATTTATTAAATATATTAAAAGCTCATGAAAAGATATAATTTCTAAAGTGGTTTATTTAATTGAAATTTTCTTAAAGTCTTAATTTCTCAATTAAGTGAAATATCATAGAACCTAGTTGTATGATTATTTTTAATAAAGAAAGATTAATCTATAATAAATTGTTAGTTGATATTTTTTTGATAAACATATTTCTACTTTTAAAAAAATATAATTGTTATGATTGATAAATAGACATATTGAGGTGTTTATTAATGGATCTAAAAAAAGAAAAAAATAAGATCAAAAACGTTGAAGGAAGCAATATTGTAAGGCATAAGCCTTTATTTATTGAAAAAGATAATAGTTTATCAAATAAATATTCTAAAAATATACAGGGGCATAAGAATGGAATAATACAATTTTCCTCAAAGAAGAATGGAGTTAATGAAAAAGATAAGAAAAGCTCTTGGCATTATATGGATAAAAAGAATTTTAGTTTAAAAAAATCTTTATTTCCTCATGTTCATTTTTATTCTTTTTCTAATATTTTTACTAAAGAAAAATTATCTAAAAGAATAGTAGATATAGTTATTGCACTAATAGCTTTATTAGTATTGTTTCCAGTTTTTATCATTATGAGCTATAAAGTGCGGAAAAATTTAGGCTCTCCCATTTTCTTTTACCAAGAACGCCCAGGTAAAAATGGTAAATTATTTAAAATGATTAAGTTCCGATCTATGAGAAATGCAGTAGATAAAGATGGCAATCTTTTGCCTGATAAATTTCGTATCACATCATTTGGGCAGAAAATACGTTCAACCAGCTTAGACGAAATGCCTCAACTGATTAATGTTTTAAAAGGGGATATGAGTATTGTTGGGCCTCGCCCTCAAATGAAAGAGTTTCTAGAACATTATACAGATGAACAAATGCGACGCCATGAGGTAAAACCGGGTATGACAGGGCTTGCTCAGGTGAGTGGACGCAACAATTTATCTTGGGAAGAAAAATTTGAATTAGATGTGCAATATGTTGAACAGTATAATATTTGGTTTGATTTTAAAATTATGTTTAAAACTGCTAAGGTAATGCTAAGCCAAGAGGGAATTAATGCTCCTGATCAAGAAGTCGGTGCTGCGCGGTTTTCAAAAAAAAGTATTCATGACACTAGCTTATTTAAAAAAGAGGTGAAATAACACCAAGCATGGGTAAATAAGACTTTCACGAAAGCCAAATGCGGAGTACTGCAAGATTATATCTAAACTATCAATTTTGAGCATAAGCGAGTATTAGTATAATGCACCTATGCCTTCCAGCTACAGGTATCGAATGAGGTACTAGTGAAAAACTGAATGTTAGATTGACAGTTCTACAAAAAATACTAAGTGTATGACAAGTGGGTTGAGACCAATGTGACATTCAGGTTAGAAAATTGATGCTGACGCAAGTGATTAATAAAAGGTATAGTCAGTCCTAAGCTACTGAGCCATATATGAGTTGATAAGTATGGTGATTATTGATCCCTCTCTCATCAGTAGCTGATTTATCAGCGGGCTGGGGTCGATTACTTTTTTAAAGACTGGTTCAGTCGGTGTAGGGTAGCTCGATGCATTACCGGATACTTAATAAAAAAACCAGCAAGTGCTGGTTTTTTTATTTTCAGTTTCATCAGTATTTTGGAAGGTATGGAAAAGTTGTCGCTATCACCCGAACTTGAGTGTTGAATAGGTCTTAATAGGAAAATAAGCCCTTTTCTAAGGGGAATTCGATACCAATTGATACACCGCCATCGTTACCGTGTACATCAGAGTCACCCACCCACCCATTCAGTTTAAGTGGAATATCTGGGCGTAGATAATGTGTCCAGGTTAGATCTAGCGCTTTTAATTCATCCTGCGCTGGAAAAGCTAAATTAGTAATGCCTCTATCACGTCGATTAGCTGCTTGATCAAATTTCGCAAATAGGATGCGTGTATTAACACGATTGAGATGATCCAAACGAATATCGCCACCTACAGACAGCATTTGACCATCACCACCTATGGCATGCGCCAAGGGATAACCATGCTGGTAAAAACCATCGGTGTAGTTGGTGTGATTATAGGAAATGCCTTGTGCTTTACCATTGGTACGGGTATCTGCCCATTCGGTATACAGTTGGAAAGGCATATTGTTATAACTTGATGAATAATCGATTCCAGCCAAATACATTTTTTTGGCCGGCAAGCCGCCTGCTTCATCTTCACCGACATATTGCGCATAGATACCCATCGGGACTTGCACGAGGGGATGTAGATTTAAGCGTGCATCAAAACCGGCAATTTGATTTGATGGATCAGGTTCACCTGTACCACCATTGTCTTTATTGCCAACAAAAGCATCCCAAAGTGAGCTCAGGCTTTCAGGTCGACCTTCACCACCCCATTGCATAGCACGCGATGCACCCAGTTCTAAATAAGGCAAGGGTTGTGCAGTGACACGTAAACCAATCAGTTTGGCATCAGGCACAGCATCATAATCCTGCAACTGCCCTGCAAAAGCTTGATATTGCCAAGGCCCAATCCAGGCCAACCATTTGTTTACAAAAGCATTCTGTTCGGCACGCTGCATCGTCACGCCATAGACAGGGCGGCTGGCATCACCACGAATTAAACTGCCATCATGTGCAGAACCCCAGTAGGTCGGGATCTGTCCAGCAATCAGCCATTGATTCCATAATTTTCCAGCGATATATGAGCCTTCAAGATTAAGATCTTGATCATTGTCAATCTGTAGATCTTTTTCTGCATTCACACGAATTCTGGCATCCCAGTTCTCGTTACCCGCATTTAGCTCGATACCTGCCTGATATTGCGCTTTTTGCTGATCGCCAAAGGCTTGAGGAATATTCTTTTGATCAGTTTCTGCAAATAATGATGCTTTGAGCGACTGGTTATTGGCATTCAAATGTGCCAATACAGTATCAATGACTTTTTGCTGAGTATTATTGTTGATTTTAGCTTGGGCAAGGGCACGTTGAATTTCATCACCACTGATGGGCCAAGTCGACGTACTCATTTGAATCACACCCTGCTGATTGAGCCAGTTTAAATCGGTACGTAAGTTCTGGTCATTTAAAACGATGCCTTGTGCAAAGGCGAGGGAAGAACTTAATGCCAAGGTAGCGAGCAGTGTTTTGGATAACATTCTTGTATATTCTCAGGACTTTTAAACTATAACCACGATAGGTTTTTTAGTTGATTTTTTCAACAACAATCATTTGCAATAAATGTAAGGAAGGATAATTTCACACCCTGCTCAGACAGAGTGTGAAATTTGAGTTTAGAATAGATTAGTCATTATCTTTATGTGCAGTATAGGCATAGGCATAATTATAACCATAACTACCCGCTGCACCTTTTTGTACGTCATTCAGAATGACGCCATTAACTTTTACATTGGCCTGTTCAAAACGATTCACCGTAATTTCAAGTTCTTTAATTTGCGTTTTTCCATGACGGGCAATTAATAAATTGACCCCTGCATATTGCGCAATAATAATACCATCAGTAACAGCAAGTACTGGTGGAGTATCAATTAAGATGTGATCAAAATGAGCAGATGCCTGATCCAGGAAAGCCTTGAATTTATCGGTACTTAACAGTTCAGATGGATTGACTGGACTCTTGCCGCGAGTGACAAAGAACAGGTTTTCTACAGTCGAGTTTTGGACAACATCTTCATAGCTATTTTGAAGATTTAATAGTTCTGCTAAACCCGGTTGTACTTCTGCATTGAAATATTTATGCAAATAACCACGACGCATATCACCGTCAATGACGAGTACCCGTTTTCCACCTTGCGCCAAAATGGTTGCAAGGTTAACAGTAATAAAAGATTTCCCAATCTCAGGGGCAGGGCCTGACAATACAATCACATTATTGCTGGCATTCATTAAGGCAAAGTGAATTGCGGTGCGCATACTACGCAGGCTTTCAATTGCAATATCACCGCTGTCTTTCACTGCAAGAATAGGAATATTTTTTCTCTTATTTAGCAGATTATTACGACTCGCTTGAGTTAAAGAACGTGGCACGGTGGCATATACTGGTAGATCCAGCTCATTTTCAATCTGAGCGGCATCTTTAATGCCTGAACGCATCATATTACGTAACAGTGCTAATAATGTACCGAGGAATCCTCCCAGAAAAATCGATAAAATCAGAATTTGTAATTTTTTGGGTGCAATCGGTTTAATCGGCTCAACTGCTGTATCGACGATACGAACATTGCCAATTTCACCCGCTTTGGCAATACGAAGTTGCTGGTATGAATTGAGTAAGCCTGTATATAGCTGCTGTTTGACTTCAACTTCACGGAACAATTGTAAATACTGGCGCTGTAGTTCAGGTAAACGTTTTAATGTTCCGTCTAGCTCTGCAATTTTTTTATTGATTGCAGCGAGTTGTGCATTCATTTGCTGCATCATCGGATGTTCATCCATATATTTGGATGAAGCTTCTGCAACCTGCTGCTCTAGCTGGATTTTTTGTGTCTCTAAAGTAATGCTTTGGGTTAAATATAATTCCGATTCTTTGGTAACATCCACTGTATTTGCTTGTTGGCGGAAGCGGTTGAATTCACGCTCTGCAACATCAAGTTGTTGTTTTAATTCCGGTAATTGATTTTCAAGGAATTTAAGTGTCTGCGCAGTTTCTGCAGATCGACGTTCAATATTCTGTTGGCTATAAGCAGCTAGAATGGCATTCAGGACTTGAGTAATGTGCTGTTTATCTTCGCCTTGATAGTTAAGACCTAATACACCGGTCATCTTGCCTTTTTCAGCCACTGAGTAGTTACTGGTCAAAGACTGCATGGCAGCAGGCAAGCTTTGCTTTCGGATATTATACGTGGCATCGAAACTGTCTTGACTAAAGACACCTACTTTCCAAAGACCGTATTCAGATGAGGATTGACTGATCTGGTTTAGAGGTGCAGAAAAAACCACTTGTTCAGTTTTCTCATCAGTCAGGCTATATTTGCCTTCTTTAAAACTTAAAATTAAGTTTTTATCCTGGAAATATTGCGGGATATCAAACTGGCGAATATCGAAACTATTTCGATTGTCTTGAAACAATACTGATTTTTCTGAATACGTGGTGTCGTATTCATGTTTAGCCATTAACCGATTCCAGAAACTGTCTTCTGTCCCAGATACACGAATATTTAAATTTAAATGGTTAATGACCTCACCGAGCACCAAACGCGATTTTAAAATTTCAATTTCGGCTTGAGCAGGGGATTTTTGTTCGATCATACCGGATAAATCACCCAATAATGCAGCCGAAGTCCCTTTACTGTCTTCGACTTGTACCATAGCATCTACTGAATAGGTATCTGGCGTGGTTCTTAAATACAGTAAGGCACAGATCAAACTTAAAGTAACGCATAGGGCAATCAGTTTCCATTGTGCAATCAAGGAAAAAAACAATTCCTTTAAGTCAATGGTGTCTTCGGTGTTGGCGGTTTGGCTCATAATTTAAATATCAAAAAGTGAAAATATTAAAAAAATTAAATATATTTTTTCCAGTCAGCAATACAGTCTTGAATTAATTGACAGGTGTCATCAAAAAATGTTTGATCATGCTTATAAGGATCGGCAATATTTTTACTTTGCCAATGCCCCAGTCTAAAGGTTTTACCTTTAGCAAATGGCCAGGTCTGTTCTATATGTTTTTGCTGATTCTGACTCATCACAAGAACTAGGTCAGCTTTTTTAATCAGCTCAGCATTGAGTTTTTTTGCAATATGCGCACTCATATCAATCTCAAAGCGTTGCATGCATAGACTGGCTTTTTCATCAGCTGCATGTCCAACCACACCCGCAATACCCGCAGACTCAATCTGTAAATGCGGATATTGCTGTTTTAAAAAGTATTCTGCCATGGGGCTACGACAAATATTGCCAATACAAACCACTAAAATATGATTGATTTTCATTAATTCCCCAAACGGTCTAAATTATACAAAGCATTTGAGAATGGGATAATCTGGTTGACGACACGCTGCCAGCGCGCCAAGCCAGAGGCATCAACATACACAATATCATTGCTGCGCATCTTAAACTGATTGGCCAGACCAAAATCAGCAATACTGGTCAAGTCCATCTGGTAGACTTCAGTGTGAGTAGTCGTGGGCTGACTACGCACCACATAAACCTTACTGCGACTGGCAGAAAGTGGATTAAGACCGAGACTTTCACCTAAAACATCACTTAAGCTCATGCCTTGATCACGCAATGCTAAAGATTGGTTTTTACCCGACTCACCCATCACATAAATTTTTTGATTTTCACGGTTGTTGACATATAACGTGTCATTTGGCTGGATCAACAAGTGATGCAGTGAAAGCCCTGCTTTTTCCAGTTCTACGGTATTTAAACTATATGAACGTCCCTGGCGTACTAATGTAATAGAGGCATTATCACCTTGTTGTGCATTCACACCACCTGCCATGCCTAAAGCAGTATAAACACTCACAGGTTGATCACTTAAGTAAAATTGACCGCCCTGCATTACGTTACCTTGTACTGAGTAACGCTGGCCTTGATAAGACAATACTCGCGCAATCACATCTGGGTTTTTCAGGTAACGTGATAATTGGCTGCGTAATTCACGATTGACTTGTGTCAGTGATTTCCCAGCGGCCTTATAACGGCCAATAATGGGAAACTGAATATAACCTTCTGAATCGATTTGGAAACCACTGGCTTGAGCAGCTTGATCATTACTAATACTATTGCTAGGAGAGGTGAGTTCAGGATAAGCCCATAAATAAATCGATAAAATATCACCTGGACTCAGATTGTAGTTACGATGCTGTGTGTTAAACAGATGGGCATATTGTTGCTGAATATTCTGTACAGCAGGCTGAACAGCCATCATAGAATCTTGAGTGAGTTTTATGACATTGACTGTCGTACCGAGGTCGGTTTGAAAAACGCCTTCGCTAGGTAAGTCATATGTTTGTAAACCAGAGGTGACTGCACACCCTGTAGTAGCAATGCCACATGCCAATAAAGCAGCTAGTTGAAAGTGTCGCACATGTTTTCCCAAAGATTATTTTTAAATTTTAAAATTGAAGCTATTCTACCCAAGTTATTGAACATATACATAGCAATTTGTAACTATCTTCTGGTTTATGATAAAGCTGAATGGTATTAAAAATGTAAATGATTTTAATAGTTATAAATAAAATAAGTAATTCTTACAAAAAATATACACTATGCTATTTTTTAATAGGATTTGAGCACAAATCATAATAGAAATTTCATGGTTTTCTGCTAGTATGCCTGCCGAAAGATTTAATCTTCATAAGTACAGTACATAAATAAGGCGTTGAAATGCTATCTATTGCAGATTTAAAAATTGCGGTGATTGGGTTAGGTTATGTAGGCTTACCACTTGCGGTTGAATTTGGGAAAAAAGTACCTGTAATTGGTTTTGATATCTATCAGAAAAGAATTGATGAACTTAAAAGTGGCCAAGACCATACCTTAGAAGTTTCTCCAGAAGAACTCAAACAGGCAAATCAGCTTAGCTATTCAGCAAATTTAGAAGATTTAAAAAGCTGTAACTTTTTTATTGTTACTGTACCAACACCTATTGATCAGGTGAATCGTCCTGATCTTACTCCGCTGCAAAAAGCCAGTGAAACGATTGCTAAGGTACTTAAAGTTGGCGATATCGTTGTTTATGAATCAACGGTATATCCCGGTGCAACAGAAGAGATCTGTATTCCTGTGCTAGAAAAAGTATCGGGGCTGAAGTTTAATCAAGACTTTTTTGCCGGTTATAGTCCAGAGCGGATTAATCCAGGTGATAAAGTAAATACCTTAACTAAAATTAAAAAAATCACCTCAGGTTCTACTCCTGAAGTGGCTGACCTAGTAGATGCTGTTTATAACAGTATTATTACTGCTGGAACTCATAAAGCAACCAGTATTAAAGTCGCTGAAGCAGCAAAAGTGATTGAAAATACGCAACGCGATTTAAATATTGCTTTAGTAAATGAGTTATCAGTTATTTTTGAACGTCTTGGAATTGATACTTTGGACGTATTAGAAGCTGCAGGAAGCAAATGGAACTTTTTGCCATTCCGTCCAGGTTTGGTCGGTGGCCATTGCATTGGTGTCGATCCATACTACCTCACCCATAAAGCTGAAGAAGTGGGTTATCATCCTCAGGTGATTTTGGCCGGTCGTCGTATTAATGACAATATGGCACGTTATGTTGCTCGTACGACGATTAAAAAAATGGTCAAAAATAATATTGATGTGACGAAAGCTACTGTTGGTGTTCTAGGAATTACCTTTAAGGAAAACTGTCCAGACATTCGCAACAGTAAAATCATAGATCTGATTAAAGAGTTTGATCAGTGGGGCATAAAAGTAGCAGTATGCGATCCTTGGGCAGATGCTGAAGAAGTTAAACATGAGTATGGAATTGAACTGGTTCAAGTAGATGCTGAGCATCCGGTAGACAGTTTGGTCGTGGCAGTAGGACATAATGAATTCCGTAATTTAAGTCCTGAACAACTACGTGCCTATACAAAAAGTGAACAACCAGTATTAGCCGATGTGAAAAGCCTGTTTAGCCGAGATGATATGGCTGCTCAAGGTTTTACAGTATTTCGTCTCTAAGATTCATTGATATATAAAAGTGAAAAATATGAAAAAATTTGCCCTGATTGGTGCCGCAGGATATATCGCACCTCGTCATTTAAAAGCCATTAAAGAAACAGGTCATACTTTAGCTGTGGCAATGGATATTAATGACTCTGTTGGAATTATGGACAGTCATTTTCCAGAAGCTGAGTTTTTTACTGAATTTGAAGAATTTGAAGCTTATGTTGAAGATCAGAAACTTAAAGGTGAAAAGCTAGACTATGTCGCTATTTGCTCACCAAACTACTTGCATGCACCCCACATGAAATATGCATTAAAAAATGGGATTGATGTGATTTGTGAGAAACCTCTGGTTTTAAGTTCAGATGATTTAAATTTACTGTCTGAATACGAAAAACAATATGGTGCAAAAGTAAATTCAATTTTACAGCTACGTTTACACCCATCTATTATTGCTTTACGTGACAAAGTTCAAGCAGCACCTGAAGGTAAAGTTTTTGATGTAGATCTGACCTATCTAACCTCGCGTGGTAAATGGTATTTAAAATCATGGAAAGGTGTAGATAAAAAATCGGGTGGTGTGGCAACTAATATTGGCGTGCATTTTTATGACATGCTGCATTTTATTTTTGGCAAAATTGTAAAAAATGAAGTGCATTATCGTGATGAGAAAACTGCATCAGGTTATTTAGAATATGAACGTGCGCGTGTACGCTGGTTCTTGTCGATTGATGCGAATAACTTGCCTGCAAATGCCGTAAAAGGTGAAAAACTCACTTACCGCAGTATTACCATTGAAAATGAAGAACTTGAGTTTTCAGGCGGTTTTACTGATCTTCATACGCAAAGCTACCAGCGTATCCTAGATGGTAAAGGGTATGGGGTTGAAGAAAACCGTGCTGCAATTGAGACTGTTGAAGTGATTCGTGTTGCACCTTTGGTTGAAAATCCAGCAAATCCGCATCCTTTATTGTCTAAAGTAAAATAAAAAGAGAGAGCATGATGAGTTTTTATCAACATGAAAGTGCAATTGTGGATGAGGGTGCTCAAATTGGTGAGAACTCTCGTGTTTGGCATTTTGTCCATGTCTGTGGCGGTGCCAAAATTGGTCAAGGTGTATCTTTAGGTCAAAACGTATTTGTTGGCAATAAAGTCGTTATTGGCGATCATTGTAAAGTACAAAATAACGTTTCGGTTTATGACAATGTCACTCTTGAAGAGGGGGTGTTTTGTGGGCCAAGCATGGTCTTTACCAATGTCTATAATCCACGTTCTTTAATTGAGCGGAAAGATCAATACCGCAATACCTTAGTCAAAAAAGGCGCAACTTTAGGCGCGAACTGTACCATTGTTTGTGGTGTCACGATTGGTGAATATTCATTTGTCGGTGCTGGTGCAGTTGTCAATAAAGATGTACCTGCCTATGCATTGATGGTCGGTGTTCCTGCAAAACAAATTGGCTGGATGAGTGAGTTTGGTGAGCAATTAGATTTACCTTTAGAAGGTGAAGCCCAAGTGGCGTGTGAACACACAGGGGCAATGTATCGCTTAAATGGTAAGATTGTAACCAAAGAGCAGGTTGCAGTATGATTGAATTTATTGATTTAAAAGCACAACAAGCGCGTCTTAAAGATAAGATTGAAGCAGGGATTCAGAATGTCTTAACACATGGCCAATATATTCTTGGTCCTGAAGTTAAGGAACTTGAAGAAAAACTGGCAGCGTATGTGGGTGCAAAATACTGTATTACTTGTGCCAATGGTACGGATGCTTTGCAAATTGTACAAATGGCATTTGGGATTGGCCCGGGTGATGAAGTAATCACCCCAGGATTTACCTATATTGCAACAGCTGAAACAGTTGCGGTATTGGGTGCTACACCTGTATATGTGGATGTAAACCCTAAAACATATAATCTGGATGTAGAAAAGCTCGAGGCTGCTATTACACCCCGCACTAAAGCGATTATTCCTGTCAGTTTATATGGTCAATGTGCTGACTTTGATGCCATTAATGCTATTGCAGCTAAATATAATCTGCCTGTGATCGAGGATGCTGCACAAAGTTTTGGTGCAACTTATAAAGGCCGAAAAAGTTGTAATCTGAGTACTGTGGCTTGTACCAGCTTTTTCCCTAGTAAGCCTTTAGGCTGTTATGGTGATGGTGGCGCGATTTTTACCAATGATGAAGAACTGGCTAAAGTGATTCGTCAAATTGCACGTCATGGGCAAGATCGTCGTTATCACCATATTCGTGTTGGGGTGAATAGTCGATTAGATACAATACAGGCTGCGATTCTTTTACCAAAACTAGCAATTTTGGATGATGAAATGCAGGCACGGCAGCGTGTAGCGGATACTTATACAAAGTTATTCAATCAAGCCGGTATTTTAACCACGCCGTTTATTGAAGTACATAACCAAAGTGCCTGGGCGCAATATACGATTCAGGTAGATCACCGTAGTGAAGTTCAGGAAAAATTGAAAGCACGAGGTATTCCAACGGCCGTGCATTATCCAATTCCATTGAATAAACAGCCTGCAGTTGCAAATGCGGATGCCAGCCTACCTATTGGTGATGCGGTTGCTGAACGTGTAATGAGTTTACCGATGCATCCTTATTTGACATCAAAAGCTCAAGAAAAAATTGTTGCGGCACTTTTGAGTAACTAAGTTGTGAAAAGCCTTCTTGATAAAGTTAAAACCAAGTTAAATGCTCAAGGAGGCTTTTTAAAAGCTGTATCTGTATTAGTTGGAGGTACTGCTTTTGCTCAAGGTATAGCGATCCTTGCACTTCCAATCTTGACGCGTTTATATACTCCAGAAGAGTTTTCTCTATTTGCTATATATACGTCTTTATTATTAATTTTTTCTGTAGTTAGTTGTTTGCGTTTTGAAATAGCGATTCCTATAGCAGAAGATAATAATGAAGCGATTCATTTGGTTGTAATTGCTCTATTAAGCAATCTCATAATTAGTTTATTGATAGCCTTAATTATCTGGATTTTTCATTCAGATATTATTTTTCTTTTAAGGCAACCAAATTTTGAAGGTTTAATTTGGTTAGTCCCTATAGGTGTATTCTTTTCTGGTTTATATAATTCATTACAGTATTGGATGACTCGAAAAAAAAATTTTTCTTTAATTGCAAAAACACGAATGGTGCAATCTATAAGTGGTTCATCTATACAAATAATTATGGGGATAGTGGGATTTTCTGTATTTGGATTAATTATAGGGCAAATTATCAAAGTTTCTTCAGGTATTAAAAGCTTGGCATTAGGTTTCTATAAGGAAGCATATCATCCTATTAAAAACTTAAATTTAAATATATTGAAGCAAGTTTTTAAAAAAAATAATAAATTTCCCAAATATTCTGCATTAGAGGCTTTAGCTAATTCAGCAGCTATTCAGTTACCTATTATTTTAATTGCTGCGCTGGCTTTAGATGCTGAAGCTGGATATTTGATGTTAGCAATGCAAATTATGGCAATACCAATAGGATTTATTGGTGGAGCAGTTGCTCAAGTTTATTTAGCTCATGCGTCAGAAATGTATAATAGTGGAGAGTTAACCCAATATACTTATAAGTGTATGCTTCAGTTGATAAAGATTGGGGTTATACCGCTTGTTGTCATCTGTATTTTAGCACCAAGTATAGTACCATTTATATTTGGTGAAACTTGGCAACGTACAGGTGAAATGATGTTATGGATGCTTCCTTGGTTCGCTATGCAGCTCTTGGTATCACCTGTTTCTATGTCATTACATATTACAGGGCGTCAAAAAGTTGCACTGATATTACAACTTTTTGGATTGCTTGTTCGAGTTGGTGGGCTATACCTTTTTAGTACAGTTATGAATAATCTGATTTTTGAGTATTATGCATTATCGGGATTCATTTTTTACAGTATATATTTAATTATAGTTTTTTTAATTATCAAAGACTCTGATAAAGAGTTTAAAAGAGTGGATGTATGAAAATTTTAACAGTACTAGGTGCTAGGCCACAATTTATTAAAGCTGCAGCATTCTCACGGATGCTGGAACAGGTCGATAATATTAAAGAGATTATCGTACATACAGGTCAGCATTATGATCAAAATATGTCAGATATATTTTTTGAAGAAATGAATATACCTAAACCAAAGTATTTATTGCAAACTGGGGGCAAAACGCATGGTGCAATGACTGGTCAACAATTAGAGGAAATTGAGGCTATTCTCTTAACTGAAAAGCCTGATATTGTACTAGTCTATGGAGATACTAACTCTACACTAGCGGGTGCATTAGCTGCAGCAAAACTTCATATACCAGTCGCACATGTAGAAGCTGGATTGCGATCATTTAATAAAAAAATGCCAGAAGAAATTAATCGTATTTTAACTGATCAAATTAGTGACTATTTATTTGTACCTAGCAAAGTTGCAAAACAAAATTTATTAAATGAGGGAGTAAGTGAGGAAAAAATCTTTATTGTTGGAGATATTATGTATGATGTATCTCTTTATTATAAAGAAAAAATGGTTAAGCCTAAATGGTTTGAGGATATAAAGGTTGATAAATTTATTTTGTGTACAATTCATAGAGCGGAAAACACAGATGATATTAGTAGATTATCGGCAATATTTAGAGGATTAGGTGCTTCTGAGAGGGATATCATTCTTCCGTTACATCCAAGAACAGTAAATAAAATAAAGGAATATAAACTTGATATTTCAAAAAATATTCATATTGTAGAGCCAGTAGGATATTTAGAAATGGTGTGGTTGGAAGTTAATAGTGAATTAATTGTTACAGATTCTGGGGGTGTCCAAAAAGAAGCATATTTTCATGGTAAGTATTGTGTAACATTACGTGAAGAAACGGAGTGGATTGAATTAGTTGACCAAGGTTTTAATACTTTAGTTGGATGTAATGCAGAGGTAATTAAAAATGGAATTATATTTAATTTAGATAAACATATAAGTAATAAAAATTTGTATGGTACAGGAGTAACATCGACTTTGATTACAGATATTTTAAGTGATATTAGATGAGTAAGGTTGCGATGAGAAAGGACTTATCTAAAAAGAATATTAAAGTATTACATTCAGCGTGTCTTTTAAGCCCTTCAATGGGAATCCTTAAACAGATGGAAGAGGAGGAAATTGCTGCAAAAAACCTAAAAATCGACTGGATGGTTAAATTTTTTGTTCCAAAAGGCCAAGAATTAAAATCTTCTGTAATTTTAGAAGCAAATTATGTTAATAGTAAATATTTAAAGAGTTTTTTATATAAATTATTTTCATGGTTTATGATACGTATTGAGTATTATCTTTGGTTATTAAAGCAAAAAGATGTTGATGTAATTTTAATTCGTTATAGTGTTCATGATATTTTTCAACTTCTATTTTTATTGGTTTCTAAAAAGCCTATTTTCTTAGTACATCATACTTTGGAAGAGCCTGAGTTAGAAATGAATAAATCATTTATTGGAAAAATTAGATTTTTTGCTGAAAAAATTATAGGGAAGTTATGCATAAGGGCTTCAAGAGGAATAATTGGAGTAACTAACGAAATTATTGAATATGAAAAGAGCAGAGTTAATGGTTTAGGGAAAAAATCATATTTATTTCCTAATGGAATAAATATAAATAACTTAACCAACGATTTTTGCTATCCAAGTAAAGAAAAAAAAATATTATTTATTGCATCTGAGTTTAGTGAATGGCATGGACTGGATTTGTTGTTTGCGGATATGAAAACCAATAATCAGCAGTTTGAGTTACACTTGATTGGCCAGTTGTTACCTAAAGATTATACTTATGCGATTGGTGATAGTCGGGTAATATTACATGGTATTAAAGACAAAAAATTTATTGAGCAGGTATCTAGTGAATGCAATATAGCCTTAGGTTCATTTGCTCTAGAGCGTAAAAATATGAAAGAAGCATGCACATTAAAAGTGAGAGAGTATTTAAATTTTGGCTTACCTGTTTATTCAGGGCATGTTGATGTGTTCCCAAGTGAGTTTAAATTTTATAAGGTGGGTCTTCCTTCAATTACTGAGATTTTGAAGTATGCGGAACAATGTGAAAATACAACAAAATTAGAAGTTTCAAATGAGTCGGCAAATTATATTGATAAAGCTTATCTTGTTAGAAATTTGTATAATGATTTAGAAAAGTATTTAACTTCATACGTGGAATGATATTTTGAATATGAAGATATCAAACAAACTCTTGCTTTTATGTATATTTACTTTGGTTTTTATAAAAATCACTTTCTATTATTTAATAAAGAATGATTATTTTTCTCTTGGTTTAGGCGGAGGCAATGATTCAGACTATTATCATAACTTTGCAATTTATGCCACATCTGATGATAAAGCAGTAAATGTATGGCCTGTATTACTTAATTATTTAAATAATTTTGGCCTTTACTCTAGGGAAATTGTTCCTTATTTTTTGCTTTTATTAAATTTATTTTTTATCCCCTTTCTAGTGGCAAAATTGTCTGATTTAAGTTTTAAATTTAACCAAAAATATTATCTTTATTGTCTATTAATTTGTTTAATTTACCCGACACTTTTTTTCTATACATTCGATGTCTATCGCGATGTATTTATGGTTTTTAGTTTTTTAATTTCTTGTTTCCTTGTCAAAACAGCTCTTTCTCAAAAAAACTTCTTATCTTTTAGTTTTATTTATGTTTTAGCCTTTGTATTTGGCTTTTTCTTATTAGCTTTACGCCCATATTTAGGTTATGCATTTTTACTGTCTTTATTTTTATGGAAAATTAAGTTTACTAAAAAACGTATTTTTTTCTTTGCTATTTTGTATTTTTTTGCATTATTTATAGCAAATTATATTGGCATTTTTGAAAGATTAACAGAATACCGCTCCGGTTTTGAGGAAGGTGAAGGTGGCTCTACATTGGGTTTGGACTTTTCTAATCCTGTAATGTTTATCCCTAATTTTATTCTAAGTACATTAGGACAGCTCTTTGGTCTATATGTAACTAATCCTTTTGCAGTTATTTTACTCTTAGTTGAAACGGTTCCTTTCTTTGCTATGTTGGTTTATCTAGTTAAAAATATAAAATTAGCCGACAGCTTTGTTCGTTTTTTAATTATATTTTTTGTATTATATGCAAGTGTATGGTTAATTGGGAATGATAATTTGGGGACAGCAGTACGTTTGCGAATGTATAATTATCTAGTTGTTTATATATGCTTTTTTTATATATTGAAAGTTAAAGAAAACATTAAGTATCAGGTAGTGAATAAATGAAAGTAATTATGGTGGGAACTGTAGCTTCTAGCTTTTATGGCTTTCGTGCAGACTTAATTTGTACACTCTTGAAAAAAGGTCATCAAGTCTATGCATTTACGTCTGAATATACGGCAGAAGATCTGATAAAAATAGAAAAGTTGGGTGCTACACCAATTACATATACGCTCAACCGTGGTGGACTAAACCCACTCGCAGATATAGTTGCAACATATCGGCTCTCAAAAAAAATTAAAGAAATTAATCCTGATTTAGTATTCTCTTATTTTTCAAAACCTGTCATTTTTGGTACTTTGGCAGCCAAATTAGCTCAAGTACCACGTGTGATAGGTATGCTCGAAGGTTTAGGCTATACATTTACAGAGCAGCCAGAAGGCTTAAGTAAAAAAACTCAGCTCATAAAAAAGATACAGGTTTTTTTATATAAAATAGCATTACCACAACTTGATCAGCTTATTTTTTTAAATCCTGATGATCCAAAAGACTTACTACAACAACATGCGATCAAAGTGAAAAAGGTAGAAGTTCTTGGAGGTATTGGCCTAAATTTAAAAGATTATCCATTCCAGGCTTTGGATAATATTCACTCCCCAATAAAATTTCTATTTATTGGCCGCTTATTGAAAGAAAAAGGAATACATGAATTTGTTCAGGCGGCAAAACTGGTAAAAGAAAAATATCCTGAAACAGAGTTTACAGTACTCGGTGCCATTGATCATGCAAATCTAGGTGCCTTATCTGAAGCTGAACTTCATCAACTTATTCAAACTAATATTATTCACTATCCAGGTCACGTCAGTAATGTGTGTGATTGGATAGCAGAAAACCATATTTTTGTATTACCATCCTACCGAGAAGGTGTTCCACGTAGTACACAAGAAGCAATGGCAATTGGCCGTGCAATTATCACTACTGATGTTCCCGGTTGTAGGGAAACAGTAGAAGATGGAGTAAATGGTTTTTTAGTGCCAAAATGGAATCCTGAAGCTTTGGCAGAAAAAATGATTTATTTTATTGAACATCCTGAGCTGGTTTCTTTAATGGGAGCAGCAAGTTATCAAATTGCAAGAGAGAAATTTGATGCTCATAAAGTAAATGAAAAGTTAATTAATTTTTTAGGAATATGAATTATTCTTTAAATATATTAATTGTTTTTCACAATATGGCAATTGTAGTAAAATTTTAAATTTAATTTTTGGTGGTGCTGATGTATTTATCCTTTTTTAAGCGTTTTTTTGATTTTTGGATTGCACTTCTAGGATTCTTTATTTTAAGCCCAATTTTTATTCTAATAATGATAGTCCTTACATACTTAAATAAGGGTACTCCATTTTTTTTACAAAAAAGACCTGGAGAGCAGGAAAAAATTTTTAAAATTATAAAATTCAAAACTATGAATGAAAAAAAAGATCAAGATGGCAATTTATTGCCTATGGGTGAAAGGATTACTCCTTTTGGAAGTTTTTTAAGAAAAACATCCTTAGATGAAATGCCACAGCTCTTAAATATTATTAGAGGAGATATGTCTATTGTTGGACCAAGACCATTATTGGAACAATATTTACCCCTCTATACTGAAAGGCAGAAAAAAAGACATAATATCAAACCAGGCATTACAGGGTGGGCACAGATAAATGGTCGCAATCAAGTAACTTGGAAAGAGAAATTCGAGATGGATATTTGGTATGTAGAGAACGTTTCACTCAAAACAGATTTTTTAATTATCTTAAAAACGGCAAAACAGGTTTTATTGCGCAAAGATGTTGCACATATAGAGTTAGCAGTAACCCCAGAAGACTTTATGGATTAATATGAGAAGCTTAACTACACCAGCATATGTTTTAAATAATGAAATTTTAGAAAAAAGTATTAATGATATTAAGGAGTCATTATTTAATAATTTCAAGCATAGCATACTAAGCTATTCGTTAAAAACAAACTCTTTACCCTACATTTTGAATAAAGTAATGGAAAAAAATGGTTATGCTGAAGTTGTTTCAAAAGATGAATATGAGTTAGCTAGACTAGTAGGATTCGATATTTCTAAGATTGTATATAATGGACCTTTAAAATCAAAAGAAACTTTCTTAGAAGCTATTATGGGTGGTGCAATAGTTAATATTGAAACTAAAAATGAAATAGAGTGGTTGAGAGAATTACCAAGAGGAAGAATATTTAATATAGGTATACGTGTTAATATTGATTTGGCTGTTATATCTCCTGAAGATTCTAAATTAGATGAAGACTATAGTCGTTTTGGTTTTTCCGTCGAAAGCGGTGAGTTTAAAGAAGCAATCGATAAAATTAATACGTATAAAAATATTAAATTAAGTGGTTTGCATGCTCATAGAACGACGCTTACACGATCTATCTTTGCTTATGGTAAAATATGTGAATATATAGGGAAAATTGCTAAAGAGTATCATTTGCATTTAGATTATATTGATATTGGTGGAGGATACTATGGAATCATGGAAAATAAGCCAACTTTCAATGAGTATTTTTCATCAATAGCACAAAAATTAGAACTCTATTTCGATTTGGATAAAACTACTATAATTATTGAGCCAGGTAATGCAATTGTTGCATCTTGTTTAGATTTTATAACGAGTGTGATTGATGTAAAAAAAATCCGTGATTTTCATGTGATTACAATAGATGGGTCGCGTAATGATATTGATCCATTTTATAAAAAAAATAATTATTCTTACTCTTTGTTATTATCGAATGATACTATTAAATCATGTGTGAATACACAAATAATAGCAGGTGGGACTTGTTTAGAATATGACAAACTATTTAGAATAGATAATCAAAAATTACTCTCGGTTGGTGATAAGATAACCTTTAGATCAGTCGGGGCATATACTATGACTCTTTCCCCACTATTTATTCGTTTTTTTCCCAGTGTTTATCTTATAAAAGATGGTCGATATAGTTTAATACGAAAATTTTGGGAAGCTAAAGATTTCTTTGATATTTACGACACAAAGAATTTGTAAGAGGTGTTTTTAAATGAAAAAAAAAGTAATAGTATTTGGTGCGACAGGTAATCTAGGTGCTTATACTTCAGTACATTTGAATAATTTAGGATATGATGTTCATGCTGTGGGTTTTAGGAAGTCTGATAATGGTTTCTTTGAATCAAAAGGAATGAAGTACTATTCTGTAGATATTACAAATAAATCTGACTTCAATGTTTTACCTAATAATATCTATGCTGTAGTTCATTTGGCTGGGGAATTACCATCACGCTATTCTTATGAGCCTGATAAATTAATTTCTAGTATTACACTAGGTACATTAAATGTTTTAGATTATATGGTGAAGGCAGCTGGTAAAAAAATTATTTTCCCTCAGACACCATTTGATCAATATGATAAACACAATACAGATAATATAATTTTGGCTGATGATCCAAAAAAATTTCCATTAACTGGTGATCATTCTGTTTATACAATTGCAAAGAATGCTGCTGTAGATCTAATTGATCACTATTCTGCTACATATAATTTTTTAAGATTTCATTTGCGATTTTTTACTATTTATCACTATCACCCAAATGCATATCATTATTCAAACTTCAAAAAGCAAATGATGCCATATCGTATGCTAATGGACCGTGCCTCTAAATCTTTGGATATTGAAGTATGGGGAGATCCTTCTCGCTCTAAAGAAATGGTTTATATTAAAGATTTTACTCAAATTGTAGAAAAATGTATTCAATCAGATGGTCCTGGTGGGATGTATAATGTAGGAGGTAGAGCTGTTTCACTAGAAGAGCAAATTGATGGAATAATCCAAGTTTTTTCGCCTGCTAATAAAAAATCAAATAAAGTTTATAAGCCTGAAAAAAGTAACTCTTTGCTTGCCAAGCTTGATATATCTAAAACAGAGAAAGAATTAGGTTATATACAAAAATATACATATATTGATTCTCTTGTAGATTTTAAAAATGAGATGCTAACTGAGCCTTTTGCACAGTTATGGGGCCGTAAAGAAGATTTTTGTTTGGATGGTGAAGAATGAATATTTTATTTTGTAGTGTTGGTAGAAGAGCAACACTTCTAAGAAATTTTAAATCGAAATATCCTCATGTTAATATTTATGCTACAGATAACTCTGAATATGCACCTGCTCTACACTTTGCAGATAAAAAAATTATTGCTCCAAGAGTTGACTCTCCAGGATATATAGATTTTTTGCTTGATATTTGTAAGCGTGAGAATATTAAAGCAATTACAACTTTAATTGATCCTGAAATAGAGATAATATCTCGTAATAGAGATGTATTTACTGATCATAATATTTTACCATTAGTTCCAGATTATAAAACAGCAACATTATGTTTTGATAAATTTGAAATGTATAAATATCTAAAGTCAAATGGTATTAATACTGTTTCAACTTATGACTGTATTGATCTGTTTGAGAAAGATTTAAAATTAAATGAAATTAATTTTCCTGTTTTTATTAAACCCAAAACTGGTAGTGCAAGCGTTGGTGCTGAAAGAATAGAAGATTTAATAACGTTAAAATCTAAATTTTTAGAGCGTAAGCATGATTATATAATTCAAGAATATATGGATGGTGATGATATAGATACTGATGTTTATGTTGATTGTTTATCCCATGAAGTAGTCTCTATATTTTCGAAAAAAAAGTTAGAAACAAAAATTGGAGGTGCGAGTAAAACTATTTCATTTAAAGATCATGCACTATTTGAGTTAGTCAAAAATATTCTTTCAAATTTCAAATTTTATGGTCCTCTTGATATGGATTTTTTTTATAAGAATGGAAAATATTATCTATCTGAAATAAATCCAAGATTTGGTGGTGCCTATTTACATGCTTTTGGAGCAGGTGTAGATTTTTATAAATTGATCTTAAATAATATTAATAGTGAAAAAAATTTAGAGTCTATTGGTAATTATGAAGATGATATTTTAATGATGATGTATGATGATGTTGTTATTAAAAAGCTTTCAGAACTTTAAAATTATATTGTAGACTTTTAGAGATATAAAAGTAATAAATATACTTTATATCTCATGCTGCAACGCCATATATTTAAAAATCTAGTTACCTATATGTCTTATAGTAATATTTAATTTTACTTTTTTAAAAAGCTAATTAGGTGTTTTAAATATTATCTAGTTACTTAAAATTTATAGATTGAAGCAATAGTTTTGTGAAACTTGTATTTTCTATTATCTTATAAATTTCACGAATATATTGATAGTGAATAGTATTCCCTTCAAACCTTTTTGAGAATTAACATGTTAAATACTGCATTTGAACCATGGCCAAGTTTTACCCAGAAAGAAGCGGATGCGGTTTCCCGGGTTTTATTGTCGAATAAAGTCAACTACTGGACAGGGCAAGAATGCCGTGAGTTTGAAAAAGAATTTGCCCAGTTTGCGCAAACTCAATATGCTGTGGCACTTACCAACGGTACTGTCGCTTTAGATGTTGCACTCAAAGCCTTGAATATTGGCGCGGGTGATGACGTGATTGTCACTTCACGCACCTTTTTAGCGTCGGCAAGCTCCATTGTGACGGCTGGAGCAAATCCTATTTTTGCTGATGTTGAGCTGGATTCACAGAATATTTCTGCTGAAACCATCGAAGCAGTACTGACCCCAAATACCAAAGCGATTATTTGTGTGCATCTGGCAGGCTGGATGTGTGATATGGATCCGATCATGCAATTGGCACAGGAAAAAGGCCTGTATGTGATTGAAGACTGTGCACAGGCACATGGTGCGAAATATAAAGGCAAGTCGGCCGGTTCCATCGGTCATATCGCAGCCTGGTCGTTTTGTCAGGACAAAATTATGACCACGGGCGGTGAAGGCGGTATGGTCACCACCAATGATGAAACCCTGTGGAAAAAAATGTGGTCTTATAAAGACCATGGCAAGAACTTTGACAGCATCTATAACAAGCAGCATCCACCGGGATTCCGCTGGTTACATGATTCATTTGGTACCAACTGGCGCATGATGGAAATGCAAGCAGTAATTGGCCGTATTCAGCTTAAAATGATGCCGGAGTGGACTGCAAAACGCATGGCCAATATGGAAAAAATTTATGCTGCATTTGCAGACAGTCCATATTTTAGCGTGCATCGCCCATCCGATGAGTATGTCCATGCCGCATATAAATGTTATGTGCAGGTCAATACAGATCGGTTGCCTGAAGGCTGGTCACGTGACCGGATTATGGCAGAGATGAATGCCTTGGGTGTGCCATGTTTTAGTGGATCTTGTTCCGAGGTGTATTTGGAGCATGCTTTTGATGGTACAGCATGGCGACCGGCACAGCGTTTGCAAAATGCGCAAAAACTCGGTGAAACCAGTTTGATGTTCTTGGTCCATCCGACATTAACAGAAAATAATATTCAAACAACTGAATCTGCCATCCAGCAGATCATTAGTCGCATATAATCTAATCATGATTCAATCACGTAGAATGCACCAATAGGTGCATTTGATAAATTTACCCAAGTTTCAATTTAGTCATTCTAATACCTAAATTGGATTGAAACTTATAAGTACTATTGAGAAGACATATCACGTGAAGTCCATCATCCTGCCTTTAGTCGAATCTCCACGTTCAGCAAAACTCGCATTTTTAGTCATTTTAGACTTTTGTATTTTCCCTGTTCTAATCTGGCTGTGTTATGCCATCCGCCAGTTTGACCTCGGCGCAGAAGTTGTACCGAATATTCCTTTTGGTACGGTTTGGGTCAGTGCTATTGCTGTATTGGCTCTATTTCTCTGCGGTGTATATCGCTTTATTGTGCGTACCTTCAATGAATTTTTTATTGTTAAACTGGGTTTGGCAACGATCTTATCCGTGATTGGCCTGTATTTATTGGCTTATAGCACCCATGCCTTTATTCCGACATCCATCCCGTTGATGTTTGGCTTTATGATGTTTGCCTGGGTCTGGTTTAGCCGAGGTTTTATCCGTTTTATCGTGCGTTCTTATTTACAGGCCGGAGTGCCTAAAAAGCGGATCGCGATTTACGGCGCTGGGAATGCAGGGCAGCAGGTGGCAGCCACCTTAAATCGCTCCAATGAGCATGTGCCGATTATATTTATTGACGATGATCCGTCTTTAAATGGCCAAAATATTGGTGGGATTCAAGTTTATTTACCAGATATTGCCTTGAAATATTTCCCTAAATTAAAGATTAGTGAAATTCTGATTGCACTGCCCTCAGTCGGGCGGATACGTAAAAGTGAAATCGTTAAATCTTTAGAACCGGCGCATCTTAAAATTACCGAGATTCCCGGCCTGACTAAACTGGTCGATGGTGAAATTCGAATTTCCGATATTCAGGAAGTGGATATTATTGACCTGCTGGGCCGCGATCCGGTACCTCCGGTTGCAGAACTTTTAGCCAAAAATATTCAAGATAAAGTGGTGATGGTGACAGGCGCAGGTGGCTCAATTGGTTCTGAGCTTTGTCGCCAGATTATTAAAAACCAGCCGGCCAAAATTATTATTTATGAACTGACAGAATTTGCTTTATATAGTATTGATAAAGAATTACGTCTCACAGCATCATGTGACATTATTCCAATCTTGGGCTCAGTACTGGATGAACGCAAGCTGGAACGGGTGATTGAACAATATGGCGTACAAACCGTTTATCATGCAGCGGCTTATAAACATGTACCCCTGGTGGAGTGTAACCCATTAGCAGGCCTGAAAAATAACGCGGTGGGAACGGCATTTAGTGTCAATGCTGCGGTGAAAAAAGGCGTCGAAACCTTTGTACTGATTTCAACCGATAAAGCGGTACGTCCGACCAACGTGATGGGTGCGACCAAGCGGATGGCAGAGCTTTATTGTCAGGCCATGGCAGAAGCGCAAGATCAGACCCAGATCAGTATTGTACGCTTTGGTAATGTACTGGGTTCTTCGGGCTCGGTGGTACCGCTGTTTAAACAGCAGATTGCCAAGGGTGGGCCAATCACGGTGACCGATCCCGAAGTGACCCGTTTCTTTATGACCATTCCGGAAGCCTCGCAGCTGGTGATTCAGGCCGGTGCTTTGGGTACAGGAGGCGACGTGTTCCTGCTGGATATGGGCGAGCCAGTACGGATTCAGGATCTGGCTCGTCAAATGATTGCCCTTAGCGGACTCAAAGTCAGAGATAATAAAGACCCGAATGGTGATATTGAAATTCAATATACTGGGCTACGTCCAGGCGAAAAACTTTATGAAGAACTGCTGATTGACGAAGAAAATACAGAAATTACCGCGCATACGCGTATTCTACGATCTGTCGAGAAACATTATCCATTGGCAGAAATTCTGGCAGTATTTAACCGTATGCATGAACTTAGCGCGACTCAGTCCGATATTGAATGGGCACTGGCACAATTAGAACATTATGTCGACGGTTATGTACGCGGTAATGAAATTAAAGTGAACTAGGTTTTTATAGATATGATCAAGAAAGCAATTCTTCCTGTGGCGGGTCTCGGCACCCGTTTTTTACCTGCCAGTAAATCCATTCCGAAAGAGATGGTGACAGTCGTGGATCGCCCTGCGATTGAATATGTGGTTCGTGAAGCAGTCGCTGCCGGGATTGAACAGATTATTCTGGTGACCCACTCTTCCAAGGCCTCGATTGAAAACTATTTTGACCGTAACTTTGAGCTTGAAACCACCCTTGAGCAAAAAAACAAAACCGACTTGCTTAAAGAAATTACTGAGATTCTGCCTGCAGGCGTGAGTGTGATTAGTGTACGTCAGCCTCAGCCTTTAGGTTTGGGCCATGCGGTATTATGTGCCAAAGCCGTGATTGGTGATGATGATTTTGCAGTGCTGTTACCAGATGTGCTGGTGAAAGATCAGGATACGGAAAATGACCTGTCACGTATGATCCAGCGTTATGCACAATCTAAAGCCTCACAAATCATGGTGGAAGCAGTGCCTGAACATCTGGTGGATCAATATGGGATTGTCGATGTGGCCGCATCTCCGGCCGAAGGCGAAAGCATTGTCATGCAAGGGATTGTTGAAAAACCGGCAGTCGGCACTGCACCATCGAATCTGTCTGTGGTCGGGCGTTATATCCTGCCGGCAAAAATCATGCAGCTTCTGGAACAGACACCACGCGGGGCAGGCAATGAAATTCAGCTCACCGATGCGATTGCCATGTTACAGCAGACTGAAGCAGTGGAAGCTTATCGCATGAAAGGTCAAACTTTTGACTGTGGCAACAAGCTCGGCTATCTTAAAGCTGTATTACATTATGGGGTTGATCATCCCAAGCTCGGTCACGAGTTTAAAGCGTTGATCCAAGAACTCGCTTTATAATAAAAAATAATAACAAAGGAATACTATGAAAGTCGCAGTACTGGGGAAAACCTTATTTTCCGGGGTCATTTCGGCCCTTTTGTCTGAATGTGGTCATCAGGTGGTGTGGTGTAACAGCTTCAGTGCAGATGAGCCGGCCCGGACTTATTTTCAGGATGAATCCTTGCAGTCATTGCTGCACAAACAGGAAAAATCCGGTTTTTTAAACTGTTGTGATTTTCAGCATCTGGATTTTAATCAGGATGTTTTTTTCTTTAGTTTTAACGCCACCGAAGAGCAGCAGGCATTTCAGATGCTGGATACCCTTCGGCATGCCTGTTTTGCTCATCCGAAGCTGATGATTAATGCTTCGACCTTTGGCTTGCATGGCACCCAACGTTTTCAACAACTGCTGCCGAATGATGACTGGATTTATCTGCCCGATATTATTCAGGAAGGTAATGCCCTGCGTAGTTTTGTTCAGGCCGCCCAGCTGATCGTGGGCTGTGATCATGCAGATACACAGGCTAAAATCAGAGAGCTGTTACGTCCCTTATTTCCGCGTGCGCAGCAGTATCTGTTTATGCCGGTACTGGATGCCGAATTTACCAAACTCAGTATTTCCGGCATGCTGGCCACCCGGATCAGTTATATGAATGATCTGGCCAGCGTGGCAGAAAAACTCGGCATCGATATTGAACAGGTACGCCAAGGCATGGCGGCGGATAACCGGATTGGTTCCGCCTATTTGTTTCCGGGCGTCGGTTTTGGTGGAGAGAACTTCTCGCATGATATCCGCACCTTGACGCATGCAGTAGCAGATTCAGGGGTGAAAAACCAGTTACTGGAACAGGTCTGGGAGATTAACGAACAACAAAAAGAATTACTGTTCCGCAAACTATGGAATTATTTCCGTGGCGATTTACAGGGAAAAGTGGTGGCGATTTGGGGTGCAGCCTTTAAAGAAAATACCCCGAGCATCCAGCAATCTCCAGTGCATGCCATGCTCACTGCATTATGGGCGCAAGGGGTGACGGTCAAACTGCATGATCCGCAAGCATTGGCCAATATTAAAAAAGTCTATGGGACACGGCAGGATCTAATCCTGTGTGAAGATCAATATCAGGCAGTTGAGGGGGCAGATGCCTTATGTTTGATGACTGCCTGGAAGCAGTATGGTAGTCCAGATTATCCACACCTCATTAAACTGATGCAGCATCCCCTGATTTTGGATGGTCGTAATCTGTATGATCCGGCCTATATCAAGGCGCGTGGTTTTAATTATATTGGGGTGGGACGTTAATGTTAAGTCAGCTTAAACCAGATCTAAATACTGAAACTGTGTGTCAAAAACTCGCCTCGAGCAAAGAACAACTTGATGCGGTGCATCTACGAGAATTGTTTGCTGCCGATCCTCAGCGCTTTAACCAGTATTCCATTCAGTTTGAACAACTGCTATTCGATTACAGCAAACACAGAATTAATGACGAGGTGATGCACGGCCTGATTGAATGGGCGGATGCACAGAACCTCAGATCCTGGATCGGATCTTTATTTTCCACTCAGGCAATCAACTATACTGAGCAGCGTGCAGCCATGCATTGGGCCTTACGCTTACCGGCACAGGATCAGCAACATGCCGATCTGGCCGCTGATGTGCATGCGCAACTTGAGCGTATGTATGCCTTGGTAGAACAAATTCATGCCGGACAGCGTCGTGGTGCCACTGGTGAAGTGATTCAGGATGTGGTCAATATTGGGGTAGGTGGTTCAGATCTTGGGCCGTTGATGGTTACGCATGCCTTATCTGATTTTAAATATCAGTCTGCCCAGCCACTCAGTGTGCATTTTGTCTCGACCATGGATGGCAGTCAGCTGTCCGAGTTGTTGCATCAACTGCGTCCGGAAACCACGCTATTTATTATTTCGTCCAAATCATTTGGCACGATTGATACTCTGACCAATGCCCAGACAGTACGCTTGTGGTTAGAAAAGGCCTTGGGTCAGCATCCCTATATTCTGAAGCATCATTTTATTGGAGTTTCTACCAAGCCGGAGAAAATGACGGCCTGGGGAATTGCTCCGGAAAACCAGCTACTGTTGTGGGACTGGGTCGGTGGTCGCTATTCACTGTGGTCCTGTATCGGATTGCCGATTGCACTGAGTATCGGCATTGAAGGTTTTAAGCAGCTGCTGGCCGGTGCTTATGCAGTAGATCAGCATTTTCAGTATCAGCCTTTTGAGCGCAATATTCCGGTGTTGATGGGGCTCTTGGGTGCATGGAATAACAATTTTCTGGATATTCAGACCCATGCCATCCTGCCTTATGATGGACGATTAAAATATTTTGCTTCTTATTTGCAACAGCTGGAAATGGAATCCAACGGCAAGTCGATTCAACGTGATGGTGAAAAAGTTCAGCTGGATACCTGCCCGATTATTTGGGGCGAAGTGGGACCGAATGCGCAACATGCCTTTTATCAGCTCCTCCATCAAGGTACGCAGTCAGTGAGTTGTGACTTTATTGCGCCGGTCAAGCGCTATAACAGTCAGCAATATACCTATGCAGACAGTGCCGAAGCATTAATTGAACAGCATCATTTGGCCCTGTCTAACTGCTTGGCGCAATCACGTTTACTGGCCTTTGGTAATGAGGCTTTGGACCAAAAAGAATTAGAGAGCTTGCCGGCCTATAAACAGTATGAAGGCAACCAACCGAGCACTACGCTGTTGATGCAAGAGCTAAATCCTTATAGTCTGGGTATGCTGATTGCTCTATATGAACATAAGGTCTTTGTGCAATCGGTGCTGTGGAATATCAACCCATTTGACCAGTGGGGCGTGGAAAAAGGCAAGGAAATTGCCAACCAGTTGCTGCCTATTTTGAATGGTGAACAGTCTGAGCTAGGTGGTCTGGATGGTTCAACTCAAGGTTTAATTAACATTTTATTAGGGAAGCAGCATGGCTAAAATTCTGGTAACCGGTGGGGCAGGCTATATTGGTTCGCATACTTGTGTTGAGTTATTAAATGCCGGCCATGAGGTGGTGGTTTTAGATAATCTGTGCAATAGCGCTGCTGAGTCTTTGAATCGGGTGCAACAGTTGACCCGGAAAAGCCTGACCTTTGTTGAAGGGGATATCCGGGATGGCCAGTTACTGGATCAAGTCTTTCAGCAAAATAGTATTGATGCGGTAATTCATTTTGCCGGGCTTAAAGCAGTTGGAGAAAGCCAGCAGATTCCACTGGCATATTTTGATAATAATATTGCCGGTTCCATCAGCCTGGTGCAGGCCATGCAGCGCGCTCAGGTTTTTAAACTGGTATTTAGTTCGTCGGCTACTGTGTATGGTGATAATAATCCTTCACCTTTAAACGAAGAAATGCCAACTGGCATGCCAACCAATAACTATGGCTATACCAAGCTGATTGTGGAGCAGCTTTTGGAAAAAATGGCTGTGGCAGATCAGCGCTGGTCGATTGCCTTATTACGTTATTTTAATCCGGTCGGTGCACATAAAAGTGGCCAGATTGGGGAAGATCCACAAGGTATTCCCAATAATCTGATGCCTTTTGTGACTCAAGTGGCAGTCGGTCGTCGTGAAAAGCTATCTATTTTCGGTCATGATTATGACACGGTGGATGGGACTGGTGTGCGCGATTATATACACGTAGTCGACTTGGCCAATGCACACTTATGTGCTCTCAATAATCGTCTAACTGCGCAAGGTTGCCGTGCCTGGAATATTGGTACAGGTAATGGCATTTCGGTTCTACAAGTTAAAGATACGTTTGAGCAGGTGAATGGTGTTGCGATTGCATTTGAATTAGCCCCTCGTCGTGAAGGCGATGTGGCCACCTGTTTTGCAGACAATACCCGTGCAGTCCAAGAGTTGGGCTGGCAACCTCAGTATGGTTTAGAGGACATGCTCGCTGACAGCTGGAACTGGCAGAAGCAGAATCCGAATGGCTATCGTTAAAATTTTTATAGCGATATAAATATAAAACGGGAGCTTTTGATGAACAGCTCCCATTTTTATTGTGCTGTATGCGTGAAGATTAACTCTGAATCAGCTGAGTCAATTCATCGACATAGTCCTGCATTGGTCGTGGATTATGATCACGACGGCTTTCAATATTTAGACGCAATAGCGGTTCAGTATTCGATGCACGCACATTAAAACGCCATGCACCAAAATTAAGGCTGACCCCATCGGTCTGATCGATCTCCGGCTGCTGATCGGCATAATGATCGAAAAGTTTTTGGATGGTTGCTTGGGTATCGGCGACTTTAAAGTTGATTTCACCACTGCATGGGAACTTGGCGATCATCTCCTCCACCAGAGAAGATAAGGATTTTCCTGTTTCAGACAGTACTACTATCGCCAGTAACCATGGAATCATGCCGCTATCGCAATAGGCAAAGTCACGGAAATAATGATGGGCACTCATTTCCCCACCATAGGCCGCATTATGCTCACGCATCACATCTTTAATAAAGGCGTGACCTGATTTTGACTGAACCGTGATCCCTTGGTATTGCTCTACAATATCCAGTGTATTCCAGACCAGACGTGGATCATGTACAATTTTTTCGCCAGATTGCTTTAGCAAGAAGGCTTGAGCCAGAAGGCCGACAATATAATAGCCTTCAATAAACTGGCCTTTTTCATCGAACAGGAAGCAGCGGTCAAAGTCACCATCCCAGGCAATGCCCATATCTGCGCCATGCTGAATGACCGCATCACGGGTGCTATCACGGTTTTCAGTTAAAATCGGGTTGGGAATCCCGTTCGGAAAATTGCCGTCAGCTTCATGATGAATCTTGATAAATTCAACCGGAATATTGAGTTGTTGAAATTTTTGTTCAATCGCATCGACCACATGGCCTGCTGCACCATTCCCGGCATTCATGACCAGTTTCATCGGACGGATTTTTACCGGATCAATATAGCTCATCAGGTGATTTACAAATTCAGGCAGAATATTGTATTTTTCAGTATTGCCTTTATTGCTGACGTCAATAAATTCATCTGATTCTGCTAAAGCCTGAATCTCTTTAAGACCAGTATCGGCACTGATTGGACGGGCATTTTCACGTACCAGTTTCATGCCATTATAGTCCATCGGATTATGGCTGGCCGTGATTTCAATACCACCTTGCACATCCAGATGGAAGGCGCCAAAATAGACTTCTTCCGTGCCGGTCATGCCCAGATCCAGAACATTGACACCCGCATCATTTAAACCGTGAATGGTGGCCTGTTTTAAACCTTCACTGCTGAGCCGGATGTCACAGCCAATGACCACCGTTTTAGGTTGATAAATCTGTCCATAAGCACGGCCAATTTTATAGGCAATCTCTTCATTGAGCTCGGTGCCAAGTTTGCCGCGAATGTCATAGGCTTTAAAACAAGTGAGTTCTGTCATCTGAATTCTCTAAATAATTCCTGAGAAGTGAGGAAGTATCATTATAGGAGGAAAATAGTTCCTATATGCCAAGTTACTGTTTAACTTTTATATCTTCTTTAAAAATAGCTGTTTAAGTGTATAAAGTACTTATTCATCTAATTTTTAAAGTTTAGTACTTCAGCATGCTATTTTATATGTTAGCTCTTAGTGAAATTTATATCGATTTTACCTTTGCCAAGATCCGTTCCGCCCAGTCAGCGTAATAATTTACATCTTCTACCTCTTCCTTTTTTGAAGGATGATTAATTGTAGTTATTGCAGTAATACCTCTCATTTCAGATAGAAACTTTTTAGGCCAACTGAGTGATTGAAACAGTATTGAATTATTTAATATTTCTAAATCTGTCTCAATTAATCGTTGAGTTTTTTCTTCATATGGGAGTAATAAGGTAGAGATATTTTTTTTACCATCTGAAGTATCAATTTCACACAAATAAAATTGATGATTATTTTCTATGTTTAAAATTTTATAGACATAAAAGTAGCGTAATTGATTGTTTGCAAACTTATGCCCTCTGAAACGTTTATATTTTTTAAAAGGTGAGTTCTTTATTTCTTTGATTTTATATCCTTTTTTCTCAATTTGTTCCAGTAGTTTAATCAAGTCTTTATAAGTGACTCGCTCTAGTTGAATTTCTGATTCAGTTGTACATCCAGGCACTGTACCCTCTATATCTCCTTCTCCACCAGCAAATCCTTCTTCTTGATTTTGATCTTTATCCATTTGCTTTCGTCTTTTACGTACTACAGTTTTAGCAGGAGGTGTCTCTAAAGAAATTTTTAATTCTTCAATTGTATAAATTTCTCCAGGTAGGTTTCTTAGCTTGGCCAGTAGTTTATCGATATCTGCCTCAGCATTTTTATTCAATTTCTCTTTAGGTTGACTCGCTGGTTTTGGTTTGTTTGAACCTTGCCCTTGAGCATTTTTGACCTGTTGTATGATTTTTTTTGAAGTGAAATGAAATTGAATAGGGCGGTTGATAGCTGTATCAAGATTTTTGAAAGATGTAATGCGCTCAATTCTGTAAATACCTGTTTCTTTATCATAAATTCCATCTACCGTTAGATCAATATTTTTAAGATCAGGCACTTCCATGTCAAAATTAAAACTTTTAGCGCCTTTTTGATCAATAATTGTTTTCTGATAAATACTAAGGAAGGCTTTATTTAAATCAGGCTGTAATAAAATTAAAGCGAGCTTCTTCAAAAAATGAGGATCAGAGACATCTGCGTTCATAATTTTTTTGTTTTTTGCTATATTAATATGAATAGCCTTTTCATCATTTCTATCCACTAAAACATCGGTTGAATAATTTTCTGCAAAAAGTGCCGCCCGAATTAAATAAGGATGAGAGAAAAATAAATCGCGGGCCAAGATAAGCTTAGGTATTTGAATAGTAATATTTTTCTTTAAAACTGTTGAGTAGTAATTAAATTCAAAACATATCCGGCCTTCATGTATTTTTTGATCCTCACCCTCCGGTAAAATAATAGTTCTAAATGTTGTGAAATTTACATGTTCAAGTGTGTGAGTGAATAATTTTGTAGGAGAGGCATCAATTTGGGTTCTATAGCGGTATAGAAGAACACTCTCAATCGGTAATTTAAGTTGAATAGGACGGTTAATAATAGGGTTAAACAAATGAGTATCAATATCAAACCGAGTTTGACCGCGTCGACTAATTTTTGTCGCAGTATAGTAAATCATCTCTTTTGGTAAAAAGTCGGTTGAACAATCACTCATTTTTTATTTCTTCCCAAATATTATTAAAAAATCGACGTGCTTCTGGCGTTAATCGCTGCTCACTTAATCCTGATACACGTAAAAAAACACTCGGTGGATAGTATTTATTCTCAGTTTGTTGACGAATATATGTTCGTGTCAGACGACGTATTTGATAACAATCCACCGACTCAGCGTAGCGCTCCAAAAATGCTTTGGTCAACGGCAGAAAATGCCAGTTTTTTTCAATTAGGCTGACATGCCCGAGTTGTTTAATTAAAAACTTTTTGGTCCATTGTGGGGAGTCTAAGTCTTCTAATAATTCATCACGTATTTTAATCAATTGTTTCATAAACTGACGATCCCGAATACTCCAATCGACACGTGGTTTGGGTAGAGAGAGTGGTGTCATGATAGCGGTTTGATTGATTTGTAACAGCCAATCTTTATGATTGCGATATAAACGTGCGTACAGTGCACCATCATGTTTACGAGCTAGTTTGACTGACATATCCTGAATCAATTGTATCCATTTCAGTTGATCATCTGACAGGACTTGGTAAGTCTTGTGTTTTACAGTGACAGGAATGGCTTGTTCCTCTATACCTACTGTCGCTAGATCCAAATACTGTTGGTATGTATAAATAGGACTTTGTTCGGGAACAAGTGCCTTTAATACGATGAGATGCTCAAGATAAGAAAATGCTTTACGATGTTTTCTACAGATATTCTTGAGCCAGCAGTTCTCAGAGCTCAGATCACCTAATTGATAATATTGAAGAAAACTTTCGCCCCAATAATCGACAACAAGCTGACGGACTTTTTCGTAATTGATATTTTTGCGATTTAATAGTAAATCTCTATCTTTTAAGAGAAGGAAATAAGTATCTGATAAAGTAGAAAAATCTTGCACACTAATGGATGTTGAATGAGCGAGTAGCTCTTCGATCAGTCCTGCAAGCTCGATATGATGATTTACGTCTTGAGGATTAAACACAAGCTGTGAAGAGTCTTTCAGTGCATTCAAATGAGCAAAATAGAATTTTCGGTCTATCCCATTACAAGACATAGAACTCACAGAAAGAGATTGCTGATGCCTTGTACAATATTCGTATCCAGTAATCTGCCAGCTGCGTTTCCAATAAACTTCACCGTATTGCTGCATCTGTTCTTGCCAGCAATGAGGGCAGAACCGGAAAAAACTCACAGCTTTGATCCGCGATGCATTTTTTCCTAATTTGGTATGCAGGGATTGATACTGCTCACCTCGCAATGCCTGCACAGCATAACGCATTACTGTATCAGGTTGAAATGGTTGGTAAATTGGTAACAGGGTGTGTTGGTTGATTAAAATAAGCGCATCATAGTGATCTGGTAAGTAACTGGCCACCCTGTCTAGATGAGAAGGTAAATCGTAAGTTGGTGTCAAGTTCCTATTATTGAATAATTCTTCAGTGAGATATTTTGGACTCAGAATCCCATTGTGAACAGCATAACGAGCAATCACACTGTAAATCAATTCATTTGGATATGGTGCTGGAAAATTTGAAATCATGATACCTTACCCTCCATTTTTTCTGCTTAATGCAAAATGGGACGGGTAGGATCAAACAAATAGTGAGATGATTTTAATAACTCATAAACATCTACTTCCTGTTCTTGTGCCTGACTGAAAAAAACTCGTAAGTCATTGGCTTCAGTACTTTTCCATTCCTCCGGCTTCATGACTTTACGAGATGTCCGTGGCTTCCTTGCCGGAGTCGTGGTTTGATGCTGTTTAAACTTATCTTCTGCTACAGGGCTGTCTAATACTTCCAGAATATGCTGGAGGAGTACCTGTAAGTTTTCGTTTGGATATTTTTTTAATGCAGAAGTGACATGCGGTTCTATTGTAGCGGCGGGATGACCTAATACTGTCAGCATACCTATTAAAGTAGAATAATGCGGTCCCAGATCTTTATGCTGTTTTTCTGTTTTTAATGCGGCTTTAAAACGGTGTTGTTCAACATACTCCTCAATTTGAACTTGAGGGATAGTGAGGTCAGAATACCGTGCAATACGTGCAGGATTGCCTGAACGCAGTGCATCTAGAATATCGTGGACTGGCTGCAATTGTTCTTCGTAGACTTTTTTAAATAATTCTGAGGTGATTTTTTCCAGACCGATGGTGATTGCATGAATTTGTACCAGACAGAACAACTTAACCACTAGATCCGGAATACCTTGCGTATAATAATACCAAGTGGCTCTTAATTCATCGGTCAGTTCAGCTGGTTGTTGAACCCACTGATACTGCCATAGCTTATTTGTAAAAGTATGCCATTCAGAAATAATCATTTGATCGGGAGTACTAGGATCGGGGGTAGGGGCTTCATTACGCATAGGTTCCCAGATTAAAGAGCCTAATCCTGCACTGCGTCTAGCTGATCTCAAGTCTTCTTGCAAAATTTCATTGGCTTTGGGTGTCCCAATCATCACGATCGGAATGGATGCGACATTCACCAAGGTTACAAAGAAATTAAGAATAATCTCGGCCCCACCAGATTTTTTTGTATTCAAATGCTGGATTTCATCAATGATTAAAAGTCCAATTGAATAGTTATTTGCGATGATTTTCATCTGCTGCAGCATGGCATTTACATTTAAGCGGCTTCTGGTAAAACGATGCTCGAAGTTAGTATCTCCTAATGCTAAATCTACTGCTCTAAAAAAGTTTGAGCATAAGTTTTTTAAAGAGCTGTCATGCGGGCAATCAATTTTAAGATAAACAATTTGCTTTAACCCCAGTTCTTTATGCTCAATCACTTGCGGATAATAACGCAAAATCTTGTTCATCGTGGTCGTTTTCCCACTCCCAGAACATCCTATAATAGACATACTAGTGGCTGTCGATTCTGGAGGAGCGTAGCGGTAAGAGCTTTCGTTTGAAGGTTCTAGTTGTTGAAAAGCCGCGTGCAAATGCCTGTGTCGATCACCATTATTGATGTTTCTACTCACATAACCTTGCCGGATCATGATAGAAATTTTTTGTTCAAGGGATAGATGTTTGGTGAGTGGTTGGAAAAAATCATGAGGCAGTTGAGCAATTAGATGAATTCTTTCTGGTTGAGGCAAAAAACGCTGCTCTGGAATAAATTTTAGTTTCCCTCGTAGGTGTTTAATAACCGACTTCGTGTCAAGAATGGGCGGTAATTGAGTAATGAGAGGATTATCCCCATAGATGTCTTCTATCGATGTGTTGACCGCGAGTTCATTATTATTCATTCTTCATCGTCCTCTTCAAATAATTGTCTCATTAAGTCTGGTTGACTGGTCAAATCCAGATTGCTGCTGTGAGATGGGGGTGTTGGAGGATTGTCTTGGTTGGGATGGATAGTCCGGATAGAATTGACGGACCTATTTTGGAGATGTTCCTCACGTTCCACCTGAATTGCTTCTTGTTTGTTCTGACGAATATCCCGAGTACGTTGTGCTTTAGAAAGTTGGTGAACTCCTGCTTGAGCCTGCCGGCTCTGTGCTGTGTGGATGATTTTGTCAGTAAAATCCTGCAATTCACTGATGGCTACGGACTTTAGTTGTGAATGTTGTTTTTCAACAGTTTTGATTGCTTTTTGAATTTGTTCAGCTTCCCACCAGGTCAGATGCTGATATTGACGTGAGGCATCACTTAAGTGCGCTTCCCAGTATTCCAACTTATTTTCATCAAAGAAAACATAAATGGTATTTACTGAGTATGGGTCAAAACCAATCCGCAACTTTTTCGGGCGGGATTTGGTCGTGTTACGAATAAACCAGCCTTGTTGATGCATTTCCAGACATTGATAGAGTAAGCCTTTGACTTTAAGTCCCTTGTCACTTAAGGAGGCGTCGGTCCTAGGTAACAAGCCAACATATAGTGATTTGTTATCCACTTGTCTTAACATCCCAGTACGGTGCTGTAGACCCCACTGCCAGAGCTTAAGGGGGATAGAAGGCAGGTCAGTCGGCATATCGGCACTACGATCATATTTCGTCAAAATATCAAAATTATTGCGTAAAAAGACGCAGCTTAAGATGATTTTTCTGAACTCTTCCAGAGTTAGACAAGCTTCTAGTCGATAATCATGTCCGCCTTTCTTTTTTTCCTTGAATCCAGAAACAACACCAATATTCTCGTAGGATTTAAAGCGTGACTGAATGAGTCCGAAAGCCCTCTCCACAATACCTTTGGCATCGCTTCGATACGGTGGCGCATTTTCAATACGAACAGAAAAGTTTTTTTCAAGAAGTTCAATTTGATAGCCAATTAGTTCACCGCGGTCTGCAAGTATGGCACCAGGTAAACCATAAATAGGCCAGTCTTCTGGTTGTATTTGCAAGCCATAACTCTGACAGAATGTCACTTTATCTTGGATTGCAACGCTGAGGCATTGTATGGCTGTATTAAAGGAACTGTTTTCCATGCCGACATAAAGCCCAGTAATCATCCGGCTGAATACATCGATAACAATATATACGGTAGGTCGGCCAATAATCTGTGATGGATCCCTTGATGATACAAGGTAGATGTCAGCGATTGTTGAATCTATCTCATAACGTGCACCAGGACCATTTGCTTGCTTGGTCGCTGTTGAAGTCAGAGGTTTGTGATCTTTCAGAGTTTTCTGATTCTTCAGAATTTCCTTGGAATTGTTCTTATTTCTATATCGCTTATTATAAAAATAATAGAATTGGGCATAGGTTGGAATATCTGCGGCTTGCACTTGATGAAAGTGCTTAGAAAATAAATTTTTAAACCGAAGATAAGTTTCGTTAATGGATTGTTTTTTGACAGGAACTAAATACTCTTCGATGGCTTTCTTAAAATATAATTCAACCTGTTCAGTGATATTCTTACCTTCATTCGATTCATAGATGCGTGGTCTGCCAATTTTTTTATCACCTATAGCTCTTTTTTGGCCTTTTCCACCTGAGTTTTCATAGTCCGGTACCAAAGCATTTATCGTTTGACCACGCTGCCAGTAGCGTCTTAGGAGTCGTAGAATTTTATTAATTGATACCTCTTTCTCTAGATGTATAGTTTTAATTTTTGCAGTCCTGATTTTTGTATTGATAAGAACTTGTTCATCATTAATTAAATCTTGAATAATTAAAAAGTTTTCATCTCTTTTTTTGAGTTGAATAGAATCTTCACTCAAGTTTAATCGTTTTAAGTATTCATAAGGATCTTGCGCTGGTATCAGGCTTTGATCATCTGAGAGAGTTTGAAGTTCCTTAGACAAAATGAGTTCAGGAAAAGCATTTTTATTATCAATCGCAATCCATACCGTATACTGCGGTAAGAATTTGAGTATTCGGTATTGTGTTGAATTCAAGATGTAAACTGAATTAATTAGTTGCATGGACTGTATTCTCATTCTGGAGCAAATTACTTGCATGAATATCAGAGAGTTTAAGCTCCAAATACGAAATTTCTAGATTAAATTGAAGTATTCGCAGTGCAAATAATTTTCTAAACAATGCGAGCGTCGCTCCGATACCCATTTTTTGAGTTTGGTCAGAATGCTTACAAAATTGGATTAATGAGCTTTGAGGGTACTGGCTAATTTCTTCCATAAAATAAACTGCTTGATCAATCATGTGATTTGTTATTTCAAGGTCATTTTTTTCTACATACAGCCATTTAATGTTCTCTAGTACCGTAGCAGGAATGTCTTTTTCAGTAATCAGTTTGAACGGCGTATTGTGCTCTTCTTCCCAGTAACGACGTTTAATTTCTAATGACTCAATAACATGAGCTTTATTCAGATCCTTGCTGTAAAGAGTGTCAAGGGCTATAGAAAACTTACCAAAATCAACTAAAAAATCTGAAGATAGGGTAAAAGGTATATAGTCAACCGATACTTTTTTCATTCGGAAACGAGAACAGATGGAGTTAAGATCATAGATATCCAAAGGATAATGTTCGCGAATATCTGTAACGTTCTGATTCCAGTCAAGCAGTAAAAAGGTAGATAGCTCTAGATCAGAAAATAAGTGATGAAGACGTTTACTCACGCGGCCTTGTACTCTGTGAGAGCGACCAATTGAACTGAAGTTTTGAACAGTTTTACAAGGTTTATAATCGCGTCCATGGCCCTGGCCATACCCTTCTGTTACTAATTCCTCATAGTTTTTTATAATTTTTGCCATACAGAAGACCTGTGGATTTTGGTGGATAATTAATCATATCTGAAGGAGGTTAATTTTGTATTTGGCAAAAAAATACAAACTTAAATATATTTACATACAAACAAAATTTTATAATTTTTATTTAATTATTTATTTAATTCAGCAACTTAATAATTAATATGGTATTTTAATACTCAATTGATGAGTTTAAAAAACGTTGATGATAGGCAAAAGTATTCAAATTACATCTTAGTAAACATCGTTGCATATTCTTATGTAAACCAACTGCATATTCAGACTCAAACCCGACCATTCATTCTGGTTCATAGTAAAATGCTTATTTTCTATTCCAAATATTTTAGAACAAAATATGTAAATTTGGATCTTAAAGTACTACCTTAATCTGCTATAATTTGTACATCATTATGATGTACAAATTGGTGGAAAATATGGCTAACTTAGCAACAGAACGAATCAATGTTCGTTCAACCGTAGATGCAAAGAATGTAATTGAGCAAGCTGCGAATTTATTGGGTCTTAGTGTGAGTTCCTTTATGATCCAATCCTCATTTGAACGAGCAAAAGAATTACTTAAATCTAATCACGAGTTAAAAGTAAATAATGCTGATCGTGATATGTTAATGAATTTGCTTGAAAATCCGCGCCCTGCAAATGATGAGATGAAAAATTTAATGAGTTTATTGGATGAAAATTGAGGTTTTACAAGCCCATCATCAGAAAAAATCATTTAATTGTGGGCAAGATGATTTAAATAAGTTCATAAAACAATACGCATCCCAACATCAGAAATCAGGAACAAGTAAAACCTATGTTGCTATTGATGATGATGCACAGGTGAGGGGGTTTTATTGTCTATCAAGTACCTCTATAGGATTTGATGGGGTTGATGCTGTTCTCATTAAACGATTACCTCGTTATCCCTTACCTTGTGTGGTTGTGGGGCGCTTTGCCGTTGATCAAGCTGCACAGGGGCAAGGAGTTGGAAAAGTACTTTTGGCACATGCTCTTAAACAAGTTTCAAAAGTTGCTCAAATTATTGGTGTTAATTTTGTTGTAATACATGCTAAGGATCAAAAAGCTATGGAGTTTTATCAGCGGTTTGGCTTTATCTCATTAACATCAAATCCATTAACATTAATATATCCAGTGAATGAAATACCTCATTTTAAATAAGGTGGGTTGCTAGTAACAGGAATAGCTAATAGATTTATTCAGAGTTTGCACATAGTTCCTTATCCCTTATTTTGCTTTATGACCAAATACTGCGTCTAATTATGGTAATTTAATTAAGTTTGTTTTATTTTTGATCATAAGTTGTTGATATATATTATTCATTGTTTTTCAATTTTAAAATTAAGTTTGTATTAGAATTTGGTATCCTGAATTTTAGATGAAATTAAGTTTGTATTAAGTATTGGATTCTTCCACTTTAAAATACGAATTCTTGCTCAGAAAGGCGAAGCATACTTTAAATAAAAATGAAATGTTTTCAAGATGAGGTCAAAAGGGATGCTTTTTGAATCTAGGGTGAGATTTTTATATATCTATATCTTTGAATATATTAGTAATAATTTTATATTTCTGGTGTGATTCTAATTTGAATTTATTTATATTAAAAACCCTGTAGACTTGGTGAAGAATCACTGGGTCTACAGGGTAGGGTTTTGTTCGTTTACTTCATTAATATCCAAACTTAAATAATTAAATCTAAACTTAATTATTTGGTACAAACTTAATTATACGAACACAGTTCCCCAGCCCTGATTCAATTTTAATTATTCTACCGTAACCGATTTTGCCAGATTACGTGGCTGATCGACATCTGTACCACGCAGCACTGCCACATGATAAGACAGTAACTGCACCGGGATGCTATATACAATCGGTGCCAGCACTGCATTGACTGCCGGAATATGTACCACATGCTGACGCTCTTTGGCTTTAATGCCGCTGTTTTCATCGGCAAAGACAAACAGTTCGCCACCACGTGCCTGAACTTCTTCCATATTGGATTTCAGCTTATCCAGCATGTCATCTTGCGGTGCCAGAATCACCACTGGCATGTCATTGTCAACCAATGCCAATGGCCCGTGTTTCAGTTCACCTGCAGCATAACCTTCAGCGTGAATATAGGAAATTTCTTTCAGCTTGAGTGCGCCTTCCAGTGCGATCGGGAAGTGGGTACCACGGCCCAGGAACAGGCAGTGCTGCTTCTCAACAAACAGCTCAGACAGACCTAAAATTTCATCATCATGACGCAAGGTATCTAGAATCACTTTAGGCATATGCCATAGCTCTGTGGTGATCTCCGTCATTTGTTCTGTAGAAATAGTATTTTTCACAAAACCGATTTTCAGTACCAACAGCATCAATGCAGCAAGCTGGGTGGTAAAGGCTTTGGTTGAAGCCACACCAATTTCAGGACCTGCCAGCGTCAACAGACTATGCTGAGTTTCACGCACCATCGAAGAGGTTGCTACGTTACAGATAGTCATCGTAGTGATGTCTAGCCCTTTGGCCGCCGCACGTTTCTGTGTATCACGTAATGCAGCCAAGGTATCGGCAGTTTCACCGGATTGGGAAATACACACATAGAGTGTGTGATTCACAATGACTGGCGTACGATAACGGAATTCGCTGGCAATCTCGACCTGACACGGCAGATCAATCAGCTGTTCAAACCAGTATTTGGCAATCATGCCGGCATGATAACTGGTACCACAGGCAATAATCTGGATTTGCTGGATTTTTGCGAAGTCCTGTTCTGCACTGGCAAGGAAGTCTTCGCGCAAGTCATTACCATTTAAGGCTTGGGAAATGGTCTGTTTGATCGCTTCAGGCTGCTCATAAATTTCTTTGAGCATATAGTGCTTGTATTCACCTTTAGACGCATTGCTGACCGCAGCATCCAGTTCCTTGACCGGACGATCAACCAGTTGACCATCGACAAAGACTTCAATTGTGGTACGGGTCAAACGGGCAATATCACCTTCTTCAAGATAAATAAAACGGTTGGTAATCGGGAGCAGAGCCAGCTGGTCAGAACTGATAAAGTTTTCACCAATACCGACACCAATGACGAGCGGAGAACCTTCACGTACGGTAATCAGTTCATCCGGATGATCAGTATGTAAGATACCGAGTGCATAGGCACCTTTCAGTTGCGGAACCACTTGGCGTACAGCTTCTAACAGGCTCGAGGTAGATTTCAGCGCATCATTGATCAGATGGGCAACCACTTCAGTATCGGTCTGTGAGGTAAACACATAACCCAAAGCTTCAAGATCATCTTTGAGTTCTTGGTAGTTTTCGATAATTCCGTTATGGACCACTGCCACATTTTCAGAAATATGCGGATGGGCATTTTCTTCAGTCGGTTTGCCATGAGTCGCCCAGCGTGTATGCGCGATACCGAGTGAACCGCTAATCTGTGATTCATTCACAGCTTGTTCAAGGTTTGCGACCTTACCGACACGGCGTTCGCGTAGAACTTGGCTGTTGTTAATCAGTGCCAAACCTGCTGAATCATAACCACGGTATTCCAGGCGTTTTAAGCCTTCGATCAAAATATTGGTAATGCTACGTTCTGCAATGCCACCAACGATACCACACATATTTGTTCCCCTTATTTCTTGATTTTTTGCGGACGTGGATAGTTTTCTTTGGCAAATTGCTTAGAGCGCTCTACTGCCAAACTATTGTCTTCCACATCACGGGTAATCGTTGAGCCTGCACCGACTGTGGCACCGTTGCCAATTCTCACAGGTGCAACCAATGAACTGTTCGAACCAATGAAGGCCTGATCACCAATAATCGTTTTAAATTTGTTTGCACCATCATAATTACAGGTAATAGTCCCTGCACCAATATTAGAACCGGCACCGATTTCAGCATCACCGAGATAGGTGAAGTGGTTGGCTTTAGAGCCTACGCCAATTGTGGTATTTTTCACTTCTACAAAGTTACCGATATGCACCTCGGCAGCAAGCTTCGCACCCGGACGCAGTCGTGCAAAAGGGCCAATCTGGGTATCTTCACCAACGATAGCATTGTCAAAAATGCTATAAGGCTGCACTTTAGTCCCAGCTGCAATTTTGGTATTTTTGATGATACAGCCGGCACCAATTTCAACATGGTCGCCCAGCTCGCAATCACCTTCGATAATCACGTTGATATCAATCTGTACATCTTGACCGACAGTTAAATTACCACGCAAATCAAAACGGCTCGGATCAATCAGATGCACACCTTGCTGCATCAGCTGTTTGGCCTGACATGCCTGAAACTGACGTTCTAATGCTGCCAGTTGCACACGGTCATTTACGCCTTCAACTTCAAAGGCTTGTTCAGGTTCTACCGAAGCAACCTGCATACCATCGGCCAGAGCCATCGCCACAATATCGGTCAGGTAGTATTCACCCTGAACATTCTCATTGCTTAAATTTGGCAGCCATTGATGCAACTTGGCATTGCTGACCGCATAAATGCCAGTATTAATTTCTTGGATCTGACGTTGCTCGTTCGTTGCATCTTTATGTTCAACAATGGCCTGAATCTGACCATTTTTACGCACGATGCGACCATAACCATTGGCATCTGGCAAGGTGAGCGTGACCAGACCAATGCCAGTTTCTGCAGTGGCATCGAGTAATTTTTGCAAGGTGAGCGGGTTAATACAGGGTACATCACCAGAAAGAATCAACGATACGCCGTCTTGGGGCAGGACAGGTAAAGTCATTTGTACGGCATGACCGGTACCCAGCTGTTCGCTCTGTTCAACCCATTTAATTTTTTGCGCTGTAAAAGCAGCTTGAACCTGCTCGCCACCGTGCCCGTAAATGGTAATAATATTATCTGCGTTTAATTTTTTTGCTGTGTCAATGACATGACCCAGTAAAGGACGTCCTGCAAGCGGTTGTAATACTTTCGGTAAGCTTGAACGCATGCGCGTGCCTTTACCTGCAGCAAGAATAATAACAGTCGTTGACATGTTCTAATCCTAAATATGGCTTATGCCACGGTGAAGTAAAAATAAATCAAAATACAAAGAGCCGCCCACAGGCCAGCAATGATGTCATCCAGCATGATGCCAAAACCGCCGTCGACCTGACGGTCAATGACCCGAATCGGCCACGGTTTCCAGATATCAAATAATCTGAATAGCGCAAAACCGACCAGCAGCCAGAGAAAGTTCATCTGGCCGAGATAGATCAGGGGTAAAAATGTGATGGATTGTCCGGCGAATTCATCCCAGACAATACGGCCATCATCATGAACGCCCATGACCTTGGCAGTATGCCCGCAGATATATATGCCAATCAGGGACATGATGGCAATGGCAAAAAGACTGTTTAGAAAATCAAGATGCAGCCAAATCGGGATAAATAAAAGTGCAAAGGCCGAACCAAAGGTCCCCGGTGCTTTAGGCATCAGTCCTGAGCCGAAGCCAACGCCAATAAACACAATCAGTCGGTCGGTCCATGACATGGCTTTAAAATTGATCGCAGGTTTATGCAAAATGTTGATACCCATTAAATTGAAGCAAATGATCTACGCCATCTTTTTCAAAAGTTAAGCCGTGCTGCTGCTGAATTGTGCCGACTATACTAATCGAAACATCAAGTTGTTTTTGCAATAATTTTTCGTAATTTTGCGGGCTTATTGTAAAACATAATTCATAGTCATCACCACCTGCCAGTGCATACTGCCATTTTTGTGCCTCGCTTAAGGCCTGCAGGGCAGGACTGATCGGTAAGTGTTCCAGTTGTAGCTTGGCACCGACTTGCGAGGCTTTGAGAATATGTCCAAGATCTTGGGCCAAACCATCCGAGACATCAATCATGCTATGTGCCAGACCTTTTAAGGAGGCACCGAGCTGACAACGTGGCGTCGGATAGTCCAGACGTTTCTGTAGCGGATGACCTAAATGATTTAAGGCAAAAGCAGCATCGCCGACAGTTCCACTGACACAGATCAGATCACCTGGTTTTGCACCTGAGCGTGGCACCGCTTGGCCAATATCGACCCAGCCTAAGGCTGTCACAGATAAAGTGAGATGCGGACTTTGGGTGGTATCACCCCCGATTAAACTCACGCCAAATTGATCGCAGCAATCATACAAACCCTGACTAAAGGCTTTGAGCCAGTCATGATCAATTTGGGGTAGGCTCAATGCCAGAAGAATACTATGCGGTTTTGCACCCATCGCGGCAATATCGGAAAGATTAACAGCAACCGATTTCCAGCCAATGGCATGCGGATTTGTATCGAGAGGAAAGTGTCGTCCAGCAACCAGTGTATCGGCACAGATGACCAGTTGTTGCTGAGGCGGAGGGGTGAGCAAGGCTGAATCGTCACCGACGCCCAGATCGACAGAATTGGCATTCTTGCGATTGAAATAGGTGTCGATAATCGAAAATTCAGCCATACAACGAATCTACGCTATTAGTTAGACTGCTGTTTTTCTGCTGCACGCAAAGTTGTCGCTAAACGATCCAATACACCATTGATGTATTTATGGCTATCGGCACCGCCAAAATGTTTAGCCAGCTCGATCGCTTCATCTAGAACCACGCGATATGGAATCTCAAGATGTTCTTTGAGTTCATATGCACCAAGACGAAGGGTCGCAAGTTCAACACCATCCAGTGCTGAAAGTTCGCGATCGAGTACCGGGATTAAGAGCGCATCCAATGCTTCATGATTGGCAACCACTTGAGTCAACAATTCATGATAATAGCTCAGATCCACTTTGTGCATGGCATTTTCCACACGCGTACGTGCTTCAATCTCATGCACCGGATTGTGGCTCATTTGCCATTCATAAATTCCTTGTACAGCAAAGCGACGTGCTTTACGTTTTGCTGCATAAGTTGCTTGAAGTGTTTGCGACATAGCGTTAAATAGCCTTTAACAAGTTAACCATTTCAATCGCAGTCAGGGCAGCTTCGCTACCTTTATTGCCTGCTTTTGTTCCAGAGCGTTCAATCGCTTGTTCAATACTGTCCGTAGTGAGTACACCGTTAATGACAGGTAAGCCAGTGTCCAGGCCAACCACGCCTAAACCTTTGGCACATTCGCCTGCAACGAAATCGAAGTGAGGCGTGCTACCACGAATCACGGCGCCAAGCGCGATGATGGCATCGAAACGATCTGAAGTTGCCAGTTTTTTCGCAACTACAGGAAGTTCCCAGGCACCAGGGGCATGAACAACAGTGATATTATCCTCTGATACACCATGACGTTTCAATGTATCAATGGCACCTTCTAACAGATGTTCAACCACAAAGCTGTTAAAACGACCAACTAAAATCGCATAACGGTCTTCGTTCGCGAGATGTAACATACCTTCAATACGGCGAACTGCCATAGCAACCTCGATGATTTCTTAAGATGTTTGTTGTGCGGTGATGTATTCCACCACTTCTAAGTTAAAGCCTGATAGTGCATTGAAGCGCAATGGAGAGCTGAGCAGCTTCATTTTTTCAACGCCTAGATCACGCAAAATTTGTGCACCGACACCAATGGTCTGATACTGCTGAGACAGTGCAGAATTTGATTTTACATTTTTTGGTGTATTTAAGGTATCTAAAGCTGGACCCAAATCCTGTAAATGACGTTGCCCAATCCAGACCAGTACACCACGATCACTATTGGAAATTTCTTTTAATGCACGGTCTAAATTCCAGGCCGGTTCGCCGTCCTGTTTTTTCAGTTTGAGCAAATCACGGGTCGGATTAAAACCATGTACACGAACGGTGGTCACGCCTTGTTTAGGCTCGCCTTTGACCAGGGCCAAATGAATATCCGGGTTGCCCAGTTCACGATAACGATATAAATCAAATGTGCCGTATTCGGTGTCGAGTTTTTGATGATCGAGACGCTCAACCGTTTGCTCATTGGTCATGCGGTAATGAATCAGGTCGGCAATGGTGCCAATTTTCAAACCATGCTTTTCAGCAAAAACTTCAAGATCCGGACGGCGCGCCATGGTGCCATCTTCATTGATGATTTCACAAATCACCGAAGCCGGTTCCAGTCCTGCTAAACGAGAAAGATCACAACCTGCCTCGGTATGCCCGGCACGGTGCAATACGCCACCCGGCTGCGCCATCAGCGGGAAGATGTGTCCTGGCTGTACAATATCTGCCGGTTTGGCATGAGCAGCCACCGCAGTTTGAATCGTGTGCGCACGTTCAGCCGGTGAGATCCCGGTAGAAATACCTTTGGCTGCTTCAATTGACAGGGTAAAATTGGTTCCATGCTGGGCACCGTTTGCATCGACCATCAAAGGCAGATTCAACTGCTGGCAACGCTCTTTGCTTAAAGTCAGGCAGACCAGACCACGTGCATGGGTGATCATGAAGTTGATGTCTTCAGGACGTACGTGCGTGGCAGCAATCACTAAGTCGCCTTCATTTTCACGATCTTCATCATCCATCAGGATGACCATTTTTCCTGCACGGATATCTGCTACAAGCTCTTCAACAGTATTGAGCGGCATCAACCTTCACCTTCTTTTTTGATCTTGATCAGACCGAATCATGACATTATTGGGTACATAGTCTAACGCTTTTTAAGCAATTTTGCCTATGCTTATTAGTTTCCCTATAGTGGTTCAATGTTATACACAGTCTTGGGAATCATGAAAAGCCGACTTTAAATGAAAGCCAGGGCTTTATGCAGGTTTTTTGAACAGTCAAAATGCATAAAAAATGAAAAACTTAGGCGAAGTCCTTCTAAGTTAAAGTATTAATTTGTTTTTTATACAGTTTTATTCCTGTTTTTGTGATTTTCAGATTTTTATTTTGCTGGTCAACGATCAAGAGCAGAAAAATTTACCAGATATTAAAAAACTTGAATAAAACAAAAAAGCGAACCGCAGTTCGCTTTTGAGAAAATTCATACTTAGAAGAAACCAGCCGGTTTGGTTGAATAACTCACCAGCAGGTTTTTGGTCTGTTGATAATGATCCAGCATCATTCTGTGATTCTCACGGCCAATCCCTGATTTTTTATAGCCACCGAAAGCCGCATGTGCAGGATAAATATGATAACAGTTGGTCCAGACCCGACCCGCTTGAATCGCGCGTCCTGCACGGTAAGAGGTGTGTGCTGAACGTGACCAGACGCCTGCTCCTAAACCATAAATGGTGTCATTGGCGATTTTAATGGCATCATCAAAGTCCTTAAATGTCGCCACCGCCAGCACCGGCCCGAAGATTTCATCCTGAAAGGTTTTCATGTCATTGGTGCCTTTGAAAATGGTCGGTTCAATATAAAAACCTTGTCCCACTTCCTGACGTGCTTCACCGCCGGTCAGAATTTGCGCACCCTCTTCGCGGCCAGTGGCAATACAGCCTAAGATTTTATCCTGCTGTTCCTGCGAAGCTTGTGCGCCAATCATGGTGTCGGTATCGAGTGGATGACCGGTTTTAATGCGTTGTACCCGTTCTACCGCACGCGCCAGAAACTCATCGGCAATACTTTCCTGCACCAAGGCACGAGAAGGACAGGTACAGATTTCACCCTGATTCAGAGCAAACATGGCAAAGCCTTCCAGTGCCTTGTCCAGATAATCATCTTCCTGATCCATAATGTCGGCAAAGAACAGGTTCGGTGACTTTCCGCCAAGTTCCAGTGTTACCGGAATAATATTCTCGGTGGCGTATTGCATGATTTGCTGACCGACTGCGGTTGAACCGGTAAAGGCAATCTTGGCAATGCGCGGATTGGTCGCGAGTGGACGACCGACTTCGATACCATAACCATTGACAATATTCAGTACACCCGGCGGCAAAATGTCCTGAATCAGTTCAGCTAAAACTAAAATGCTGACCGGGGTTTGTTCCGCAGGTTTCAGCACGATACAGTTGCCTGCTGCCAAGGCAGGTGCGAGTTTCCAGGCCGCCATCAGGATCGGGAAGTTCCACGGAATGATCTGACCCACCACACCCAATGGTTCATGGAAATGGTAGGCAATGGTATCTTCATCAATCTCGGAAATGCCGCCTTCCTGAGCGCGGATACAGCCGGCAAAATAACGGAAATGATCAATACATAGCGGAATATCGGCCGCTAAGGTTTCACGGATCGGCTTGCCGTTGTCCCAGGTTTCTGCCACCGCCAGCAGTTCCAGATTTTGTTCCAGACGATCTGCAATTTTTAGCAGGATATTGGAACGGGTGGTGGCTGAGGATGTATTCCACTGTGCTTTGGCCTTGTGCGCTGCATCCAAGGCCAACTCAATGTCTTCTACAGAAGAGCGCGGCACTTTGGTAAAGACTTTGCCATCTACCGGAGAGATATTGTCAAAGTATTCGCCTTTAACTGGAGCGACCCATTCGCCGCCAATGAAGTTGTCGTATTGGGCTTTAAATTGAATTTTTGCACCGTCAGTATTGGGGTCTGCATAACGCATAATCTATTCCTTTATATGATTGTTATTGGTACACGCTGACCCTATTTTCTCAATTGAAAATGCTACAGTTTCAGCAGTCAGCTCTACTATAAAGAGGGAAAAAGACAGGTGGTGCTTTGATTACACGCTTGCTACAAAAGACAACATTTGGAATATGAAGTATAGGAATTAAATTTTATATTTAATCGAAGCTTATCCTAAGAAATAAGCATTTAACTGGCGCTTAAAAAAATCGAAGGATTCATGTATTTCTGATGGTTGCGGATTACATTCAAGAGGGCTATTTTATTCAATCAAAACACTTAACAGAAAACAGGAGCCTAAAATAATCTTTCCTGTTTGCCAGCATTATAGTCCTTTGCTGTTGAGCCATTGAAACAGCTGCTGATAAACCTGTTCACGTACAGATTTGTCTGAAAGTACCAGATCGTGTAAACCATTCTGAATGCTTTGAACCGTGACATCAGCTTTGATTTTTTTGGCATATTTCTGAATGTCTTTAACTCCCAAAATCACATCACTAGTTTGCGCTGCCTTGCCCCATTTTTTGGGATATAAAGTCTGATGCGAATGCATGACCAGAACCGGAATATCGAGTTCGATGCCGCGATGAATTTCTTTTTGTGCTTCATAGATGGCACGAATAAAACTGATCCGTACCCTTGGATAGCGGGTCTTTTTCCAGTCCAGACTGAAGTCCCATTCCCCTTTTAAATCCTTGTGCAGACTGGTGGCATACCATTTATTTAACTCACTCGGAAATTTAAGGTCGGGAAAATTTTTTGCCAGTTTGCTTAACTGCGGGATGCCGAGCGCACGTTTTATCGGATTCATATTAAAGTTATAAAATGGACTGTTGACCCAGAGTGCTTTGATTAACCGATGATTAGGGTGATGTGCCGCGTACAATGTGGTGATGAGGCCGCCGGTAGAATGACCACAGAGCAGGGCAGCATCATGGCCCTCGCTTGCGATAATATCCAGTGCCTGGCTAATTTCTGCATCATATTCAGACAGCTCATGCACATTATAATAGTTCTGATGCGGCAGAATCGAACGGCCATATTTTCTTAAATCCAGCGCATAAAAATCAAAACCCTGCTGATTAAAGCGTTCCGCCATTTCAGTCTGAAAAAAATAATCAATAAATCCGTGAATATACAAAACTGCTTTAGGAGTAGGCTGCGCTGCTTTTTTACGTATCAGGGTTGCTACAACTTTGCCCTCATAGTCATCTGGAAAGCTCAAGGTGGCTTGCTCATAGCCGATGCCTAAAATATCAGCTTGATAAAGGGGCTGGAATTCACTCATTTTTATACTCATTTATATTATTGAATTTATACTTTATCCTTGATGAGCTTTGACTTTTTGTCAAATCAATCTTCTGCCTTAGCAGTATGAAAAAGATCAACACTATATAAATAGGCCATAACCCATTTTAAATCAGTGAGATTTTAAAATAGAACAAGCATTTTTGATGGATAAAAGAAATTTATTACAAAATTAACCAAAATCTCTCCTATCACGCTACGTTATCAGATTATAAAATCCTGCTAAAAGTATTATCAATTTACTAAATACCCCAAAAGGCTAAAATCAGGATAGGCTATATAAAATAACGATAGTGATGTCATTGTTTTCGGCGAAGTGCCGAGGATTGATTAGAAGAGTTAAATAATGCCCAGAGAAAATTTGAACAGTAAACGCCCTTTATATATTCCTTATGCCGGAAATACCTTATTAGAACTCCCGTTACTCAATAAAGGTTCTGCATTTACTGAAGAAGAGCGTAGAAGCTTTAATTTGCATGGTTTAATTCCTCATGTGACCGAGACCATCGAGGAACAGAGTCAGCGCTCTTATCAGCAATATTGTGCTTTTAATAGTGATATCAACAAGCATATTTATTTGCGTAATATCCAGGATACCAATGAAACCCTGTTTTATCACCTGATTGAAAATCACCTTAGCGAGATGATGCCGATTATTTATACCCCGACTGTAGGGGAGGCATGTCAGCGCTTTTCTGATATTTATCGCCGTCATCGCGGGATCTTTATTTCCTATCCGGATCGCGATCAGATCGAGCAGATTATTCACAATATTAATAAAAAGAACGTGAAAGTGATTGTGATTACCGATGGCGAACGCATTTTGGGTTTAGGCGATCAGGGGATTGGCGGAATGGGGATTCCGATTGGTAAATTGGCGCTCTATACTGCCTGTGGTGGAATCAGCCCAGCGTATACCTTACCGATCACTCTCGATGTCGGCACCAATAATCAGCAATTGCTGAATGATCCAATTTATATGGGCTGGCGTGAACCGCGGATCAGCGGCGATGAATACTATGCTTTTGTCGAAATGGTAATTCAGGCCATTCAGCAGCGCTGGCCGGATGCATTGATCCAGTTTGAAGACTTTGCGCAGAAAAATGCCATGCCTTTGCTGGAAAAATACCGTGATCGCATTTGCTGCTTTAATGATGATATTCAGGGAACCGCTGCGGTTTCGGTCGGAAGTTTAATTGCCGCTTCACGTGCAGCAGGCAAGCAGTTGAAAGATCAGGTGGTGGCATTTCTGGGGGCCGGTTCAGCTGGTTGCGGGATTGCGGAACAGATTGTTAAACAAATGATTGCGGAAGGCTTGAACGATAGCGAAGCACGTGCACGGATATTTATGGTTGACCGCTTTGGTCTGATCACTGAAAATCAGCCAAATTTACTGAATTTTCAGCGTAAATTAGCACAGCCTGCTGAACATGTAGAAAGCTGGGCAGATGCTGAAGCCATGATTTCATTAACAGATGTCGTGAAGCATGCCAAGCCAACAGTACTGATTGGGGTTTCGGGGCAACCGGGATTATTCACGCAGGAAGTGGTTGAAGCTATGGCTGAGAATAGCGTGCAGCCAATTATTTTCCCTTTATCCAATCCGACTTCACAGGTAGAAGCAGTACCGGCAGATATTTTGCAATGGACTAAGGGTAGAGCGCTGATTGCCACAGGTAGCCCCTTTGCACCGGTGAATTATCAGGAAAAAATCCATCATATTTCACAATGCAATAATTCTTATATTTTCCCCGGAATTGGGTTGGGGGTGATTGCTTCGGGTGCGAAGCGTGTTACAGATAATATGCTGATGGCTTCTAGTAATGCTCTGGCGGATTGTTCGCCTAAGTTGCAAGACCCACAAGCGGATTTATTGCCAAGTCTCGATCATTTGCAGTCTATTTCAAAGCAGATTGCATTAAAGGTAGCCCTTGCTGCCATTGAGGATGGGGTGGCGCCTAAAGTAAGTATTGAGGACTTGCAGTTAGCGATTGAGCATAATTTCTGGACACCGCAATATCGTGATTATCAGCGGGTCACTTTCTAATTTTAAATGAAGACAAACTCTGACTAAGCACTCGTTTTGGGCTGGTCAGCGTTTATTGGTTAAAATAGGCAATGCCTAAAAAAAGCCCCGATCTTTCGATCAGGGCTTTTTTGAATCTGGAGCGGGAAAGGAGACTCGAGCTCTCTGATTCCAATCTCGATAAAGTCGCTGAGATTTATTTTATTAAATAATATTAATTTTAAATATATGATTTAATGTAAAATATTTTACTGACTGGTATAATTTGATGATAAGAGAGGAGCCTGGGTCTACGGTTTCTGTTTTGCCTTTTGGCGTAAGACGTACAAATATAAGCTTTCTACTTTTTCACGTGCCCATGGTGTGGTACGCAAGAATCGCAATGATGATTTAACACTTGGGTCTATGCAAAAACATCTAATTTCAATTTTACGACTTAAACCTTCAAAGCCACCGTAGTAATCCAATAATTCATCCAAAATGTCAGCAAGTTTTTTGCCGTGTAAAGGGTCATTGGGGGTGTTCATAATAGATCAATCGTATTTTGGGTGACCATTATTATAACCTGAGCTAATTGGAAAACTAGAGCGTTTGAATGTAGGTAATGATGGACTGAATAACCATCAAAATTCTGGAGCACGCCCAGCAATCGGGTGAGGCATCATATATATGACTTGGTAATCCCATGTGCTGTGTAGGAAAGTTTTTTCTTAATGGGTCACCTTCTTAATGGGAGTAGGTACGAGGAGCGTTCTAAACCTTTACGGATCGCTTCAGCACTGTATTCAAAGGCAATTAATGGTCGACCTGTGATTGCTGTTGAGGAGACCAGTGTACCCCAAAGCCAATATTCATCCCATCAATTATAGTAAGCATTAAGTTTTTTGAGCGTGGATTTATTTCCAGATAAAGTCGTTCTTTACGAAGCCTCTCACATAAAACGCAACAACTTCTTCAGGTTTTTCTGAATCTTAAATCCATAATATTGGGTCTTATGTTCAGATGTGGCTATTAAGCCACAAAATAATGGAGTTATAAAATGTGTCGGTTGATCGGTGCAAAGGTGCTTTATTGGATGATTAGATCCTATTAGATTAAAGAAGTCTAATTAGACATTTACAATCTAATGGAATCTAATACAATCTATAGCAATAAAGAATCATTGCTGAGTAATTAAAATGAGTAGCATCTCCAATGACCCTTGGCATTTTCCACGTACAGAACTAGCTAAACAAATTTTAGGCATGTTTGAGACTGGACTAGCTAGTTCTCTGACTTTTTTTGCCCCACGCCGGATGGGGAAAACTGAATTTTTACGAAAAGATATTACGCCCTTAGCAGAACAGCTTGGATGGCGCGTTTTTTATTTCAGTTTTTTAGATGCAGGCCTGCATAGTGAAGGACAGTTTGTAAAAGCTCTTGATGAGTTTTCACAGCAAAATGGCTTGATTGGTAAAGCCAATCATTGGATTAAAAATATTGGCTCTTTAAGTACAGAGGTGGCAGGTGTAAAAGCCGAAGTGACTCTTGCACAAGGGCAAGTGAATTCCAGTATTTTATCTAGTATTACAAAACTGGCTCAGCAGGGTAAACCTATTTTATTGCTACTTGATGAGATTCAGGCTTTAGCTAGTTCAAAATATAAAACAACTATTGCCAGTTTGCGTACTGCTTTAGATATGCATAAAGAAACGATAAAGGTAATTTTTACTGGTTCAAGTCGAGAGGGCTTGAGACAAATGTTTTCTGTGAGTAGTGCTCCATTTTTTCATTATGGGCAGAATTTACCTTTTCCAAATCTAACAAAAGCATTTACAGATCATCTGGCAGATGTATTTAATCAAACAACAGGACGTAGTTTGGATAAAGAAATTTTATGGTGTGCTTTTTTAGATATGAAGCAAAGTCCTCAACTGGTGAGGTCATTGGTTGAGCGTTTAGCATTAAACCCAATGCTGGCTATAGATTTTGCAAAGGAACAGCTTATAGCCGATACAATGGGGCACCGTGACTTTTCAGGATTATGGGGAGAGTTTAAGTTATTAGAACAGCTGCTCTTAAAAGCCATAGCTGAATCACAAGTTGAACTTTATAGTATTCAATTTAGACAGCATCTTGCTGACTCCATCGGTGTAGACAGCATTGCAGTATCAAGTATTCAATCTGCCCTACGTTCTTTATCAAAAAAACAAATTATTTTTAAACCAGAAAATGGTACTTATGAAATCGAGGATGCTCTTTTTAAAGAATGGATTATGGATGAAGCATAAATTTTTTAATAATGGTCAGTACCCGGTAAAATACCTCGTTAAGAGGATTCATGATTCCTCATCTCCGAGAAGACCCTTCCATGGGTTGGTCATTAAGTCATCCTGATCTTCGATCGTGATTTTAATTTCATCATTCAATAATTGTCTGATTAAATGAACTTTATCATCTGGAATGAGCATCAGTTGAGCATTTAATCCTGCCGCGATAATTTCTAAGGTCTCTAATCGTGGATTGCCCTGACTTTCCAGTTTTTGGTACTGCTGTCTTGAAATGCCGGTAAGCGTCCGCTGAGCCCCACTTTTTCTAACTCATTAATACCGCGATAGTGTCCACTAAAATTTAAGTGGACACCTATTTATGGATTTAAAGACAGTTATAGACACTGCACCAACGCTAAAAAAGCCCCGTCGAACCTTCACGGCTGAATTTAAACATCAACTTATTCAGCAATGCCAGCAGCCAGATACATCGGTGGCTAAGGTCGCAATGCAACATCAGATCAATGCCAATCTGTTGCATAAATGGATTCGTCAGTCCAGATCAATGGTTCCATCATTAACAATCTCATCCATTCCACAGACCGACTTCCTTCCCGTCATTCTTCACCCGACGCCAGTCAAACAAGAAGCACCTCCGCCACCTGTGCCAGAGAAGAAAGCTACCGCTCATATCAGGATTCCATTACATGATGAACAAGGTTCCGTAAGGAATCAGATGATCGAAATCGAATGGCCGGTGGAGTCTGCAACTGAATTACTGCTTTTACTTCAGGGCTTGATCAAATGATCCGTATCGATGAAATCTGGTTGTCTACCCAGCCCATGGACATGCGTGCGGGTATGGATACGGCCATGGCGCAGATTATGAAAGCCTTTGGCTCAATCAAACCGCATTGCGCCTACCTGTTCTGTAATAAACGTGGTCATCGTATGAAAGTGCTGGTACATGATGGACTGGGCATCTGGCTGTGTGCCAGGCGGCTGGAACAGGGAAAATTCCACTGGGCTAAAGTTCACCAGGGTGAAAACGTAGCTCTCAGTCCAGAACAGTTACAGGCACTCATTCAGGGTTTGCCCTGGCAGCGCATTGGACGACAGCAAGTGGTAACAATGCTCTAAACTAGGCTGCTACATTCTGCTATTCTCCAAACGTTCTATTTCCTCTGCGTCATGACCTCAGGCATACTGCGGTCATGAAAATGCTGCCTGATTTAAGCCAACTGACCCATGAACAACTGCTGGAATTTACCCGGCAGTTGGCGATGCAGCATCAGTCTCTGGCACAATCAAATCAAGAATTAGAAAAATCAAACCAGCAATTGGATGCCAAAGTTCAGCATCTTTCTATTCTCAATCAAAAATACGAGCATGAACTGGCGCTGTTTAAAAAGCATAAATTCGGCAGTAAAAACGAACATCTCACCGCAAAACAAATCCATCTATGGGACGAAGCAGTCGAAGAGGATATCGCAGCCGTTGATCTGGAACTGGAACGGCTGAATGCAGATAAAACTGATGC
>NZ_WURP01000080.1:0-274 GCF_009829025.1 Acinetobacter sp. 18QD2AZ41W
ACATACACTTGGTAAGCCGAATCGCCTTGATCACCTTTTTGCGCCGCAACCCAGTCTTCAGCTGAAAGTGGGGTATCACCTTCTTTTACAGTCGTTAAATAGATCTCGTAAAGTGAATCACCCTTCAATGATGCCAACCAGTCTTCTTTACTGAGTGGTGTTTCACCTTCAGCTAATGTGCTGAGATAAATGTCATAAGCAGATGCACCATTGGTACCTTTTAATGACTCAAGCCATTTCTCTTCTGTCAGTGCGGTTACACCTTCTGCCAAGC
>NZ_WURP01000081.1:0-273 GCF_009829025.1 Acinetobacter sp. 18QD2AZ41W
CAGGTGATCAAGGATCTGCTTGATCACTATAGGGTCTTCAATGCAGGCGATGACTTTCATGGCGCCGCCGCAGCCGCTGCAGGTCTCGATGTCGATATTGAAAACACGCTTGAGCCGTTGCGCCCATGTCATCGACGCTCGCCGTTGTGCTGGTGTTGCCGGTTCATCAGCCACCCTGACCTTGTTGCCCCTGCCCCGTTTTGCCGGCGTGACCAACGCCCGGTGCCGACTGTTGGGTGCGAACACCCCGTGGAAGCGGGTTAGGTTGACTCT
>NZ_WURP01000082.1:0-246 GCF_009829025.1 Acinetobacter sp. 18QD2AZ41W
TTATTTCAACTCAAATATATTCTGTTAATGATTGATCTAGCCTTCGTCAGGTCTAGACGCTGTGATAAATCACAGAGCTTAATAACAATGCCGCGTAGTATACGCAACTTAATCACTAAGCTCTATAAGCTATCAAACTGTTTGCTTAATGTTTGATACATTGCGAAGCAATGTATGGTGGAGACTAGGAGAGTCGAACTCCTGACCTCCTGCGTGCAAAGCAGGCGCTCTACCAACTAAGCTAAG
>NZ_WURP01000083.1:0-214 GCF_009829025.1 Acinetobacter sp. 18QD2AZ41W
TGTTTTCGACATCCCGTTCCAGCAGGCCTTGCCGTTCCAGATAGCGACCCACCCGGTGGGCGATGGTGTGCGTCAGCGGCACTGTTGCAAATAACCACGAATGGTAAGCTGAAGACTGTTTTAGCTAAAGGTGCAGCATATGAATCCTTTCCATGGTCGGCATTTTCAGGGCGAAATCATTCTTTGGGCTGTGCGCTGGTATTGTAAATATGGC
>NZ_WURP01000084.1:0-211 GCF_009829025.1 Acinetobacter sp. 18QD2AZ41W
GAGAAACTAGCGATTAACTGAATCAAGCGTTTTGGTATATGAATCTAATTGAAGCTGTACAGTGCTTAAATGCACAAGACGCCAACTGTATGATTGACCGAGTGATTGGTTAATCTGTTGCTCATCCTGCTTGTAAGGATGAACGACTGTTTGGGGTTGTATAGTCAAGTAATTAAGTGCATGTGGTGGATGCCTTGGCAGTCAGAGGCGA
>NZ_WURP01000085.1:0-208 GCF_009829025.1 Acinetobacter sp. 18QD2AZ41W
TTTATTTCAACTCAAATATATTCTGTTAATGATTGATCTAGCCTTCGTCAGGTCTAGACGCTGTGATAAATCACAGAACTTAATAAGCTTAAACTTACTAAATTCTGTAATCTAACAACTTATCTTAAATGATGGTGGAGACTAGGAGAGTCGAACTCCTGACCTCCTGCGTGCAAAGCAGGCGCTCTACCAACTAAGCTAAGTCCCC
>NZ_WURP01000086.1:0-204 GCF_009829025.1 Acinetobacter sp. 18QD2AZ41W
GGGTCTGTAGCTCAGTTGGTTAGAGCACACGCTTGATAAGCGTGGGGTCACAAGTTCAAGTCTTGTCAGACCCACCAAATCTGACTAACGCAGCATGCAAGTGCTGAAGCAAACAGAACGGAACGATACATTGACTTATTGATAAGCTGGGGACTTAGCTTAGTTGGTAGAGCGCCTGCTTTGCACGCAGGAGGTCAGGAGTTC
>NZ_WURP01000087.1:0-203 GCF_009829025.1 Acinetobacter sp. 18QD2AZ41W
ATACGACGTAACTGGCAGCCACAACTGCATTGGGTTGATGCAGGTTCATGCTCAATACGGATGGTGTGTAGATGATCTGGCAGCAGTCGACGTTTAGGTTTGTTGACTGTGGCTTTCTGTGTCGCTGCATCAGTTTTATCTGCATTCAGCCGTTCCAGTTCCAGATCAACGGCTGCGATATCCTCTTCGACTGCTTCGTCCCA
>NZ_WURP01000008.1:0-105261 GCF_009829025.1 Acinetobacter sp. 18QD2AZ41W
AGTGCAGTGATGCATGAAGCTGACCAATACTAATTGCTCGTGAGGCTTGACTATACAACACCCAAACAGTTGTTGTACGAACTGCGTAAGCAGTGAGCTAAAATTGATTCAAAACCAAACAGTCAATACTGACTGATCTTGATTCAGAAGACCGTTAGTAAGACAATATTCAACTCAGATATACCTGTTAATGTATTCTATTTGGTACGAAGTACGGCACATACTGCAAAGCAGTTAAATAAGACCCGAACAAGTCCATAAACAGTTGTGCTGGCGACAATAGCAAGAGTGAACCACCTGATCCCTTCCCGAACTCAGAAGTGAAACCTCTTTGCGCTGATGGTAGTGTGGGGTTACCCATGTGAGAGTAAGTCATCGCCAGCTCATTATTCGAAACACCCTCAAGCCAAGGCTTGGGGGTGTTTTTTTGTGTGCGGAGTTTATAGCAAAATTAAAAAGTAAAAATAATATTCTGAATTTACTCAAAACACCCCTTAGCGAAATCGTTAATGGGTATTTTTTGTTCTTGTAAATCAAATATTTGAGAATTATTAATTTGGGAAATATAAGAATTTGAAAGCCAGTTCGTATGTTTTTTGGTAAAACTGTGTTATAAAAATTAAAACGGCATAAAAATTGCTTATAGAACAAGATTTTTAATTAAGGGGGTTATAATGAGATTATCAGTGGGCTTAAAAATTGCGAACTCGCTGTCATTAACTCCACAATTGCAGCAAGCAATTCGGCTATTACAATTATCGAGTCTGGAACTGGAACAAGAAGTTCAACTGCAACTTGATAGTAACCCTCTATTAGAAAAAGTTGAAGAACAGATTACCCTTGAACGCTTATCGACACTTGAATCAAATAATGAACACAAAGATCTAACTAATGAACTCAATGTGGATCACCTTCCCGATGACCTACCTGTAGATACCGATTGGGATGATGTCTATACTCATCAACCTACCAGCTTAGGTGCGGCTGAATTCGAAGAGCGCGAAGACAATCGTCAAGGGCATCAGAGCTTACAGGAATATATGCTTGAGCAAATTAACCTGTTAAATTTTTCACAGGTTGATAAATTAATCGCTTATTGCATTGTCGATTCCCTGGATGACAAAGGCTTTTTAGATGCTGAGCTGACTGAAATTACTGCATCGGTACAACATCTTCTATCCTTGATGGGGAGTGAGGAGGAAATTGAAGATGATGAAGTTGCGGTCGTATTAAAGCATATTCAGCGTTTAGATCCGGTGGGTGTAGGGTCTAGAAGTTTGGCAGAATGTCTGTTGGTTCAGCTTGATCATTTACCTGCCTCAACGCCTTGCCGAAATGATGCAATCAAGCTTCTACAACATTATGAATTACTGATTAGTAATGAACTGCCAAAATTAATTAAACAAACCGGGCTAAATCCAGAGCAGTTACGCTGTGCGGTAGATTTATTAAAAACTCTGAAACCTCACCCGGGCTTGGAATTTGAAAATAAAGAATCGGATTATCAGGTGCCAGATGTTGTGGTCATGAAAAAGAATAACGCTTGGCATGTCAATTTAAATCCGGATGTACTGCCAAAATTACGCGTCAATCCTTTCTATGCCAAAATGATTCGTCGTGCAGATCAAAGTGACGATAATCAATATTTACGTAACCAGATGCTAGAAGCAAAAAATTTCATTAAAAGCGTTGATGAGCGGCATAAAACATTATTAAAAGTGGCAACCTGTATTGTCGAACATCAGAAAATGTTCTTGGAAATTGGCGCTGAAGGGATGAAACCTTTGGTTTTAAGAGATATTGCCGAAGAAGTAGAATTGCATGAATCGACCGTATCTCGTGTGACCACCAATAAATATATGCTGACGCCGCGCGGCTTATTTGAATTAAAATATTTCTTCTCGAGTCATGTGGGTACGACTTCAGGTGGAGAGGCTTCATCTACAGCCATACGTGCCAAGATCAAAAAACTGGTTTCTGAAGAAAATGCCCGTAAGCCTTTGTCTGATAATGCAATCGCCAATATATTGAAAGATGAAGGGATTGATGTGGCACGACGGACGGTGGCGAAATATCGTGAATCGTTACATATTCCTTCATCTTCTGAGCGAAAGGTCTTGATCTAAAATTTAAAATCTGGCTATTCTAAAGATTCATTATGACAGCATAATGAATCTTTTTTCTTTTGAGGAACAGTGAAAATGACTTGAATCAGTGCTTAAAATACAATTTTTTAGTTATAAGTTGCTGTATTTAAATTATTTTATATTGTGACTCTTCTAATCCTAACGAAGGTGAGGGATAGAACTATGCAAATAACAATTCGTGGACATCATTTATCTATTACGCCAGCAATTGAAGAACGTATAAAAACCAAATTTTCACAGATGACCAAGCATCTTGATCAGGTGAATAGTATGCAAGTGAAACTCTCTAAAGATCATCAAATTGATAAACGCTCCAGAAAAGGCAGTAGTAATCATATCGCAGAAGCGATTATCCGATTGCCGGGCATCGAGTTTTTTGCCCATGCCACAGCAGATGATATGTATACTTCCATTAAACTTCTGACAGAAAAATTAAAACGCCAGATCGATCGATATCGGGAAATACATTTACAGCAGCATGCTTTGGCTTTGTAAAGGACAAATGATGAAAAAGAGGTTTTAAAAGCCTCTTTTTTTTATATATATAATGTATGGATCCATGAATTATTTTTGCTATTTATAGTAAAATGGCTCGTTTTACACCCTTAGTCCTATAAGAGGTCTTGTGATGAATAATGAACAGCTCGCTGAAATTTTAGAAGCCGCTTTTCCCGAGGCGGATGTTGCTGTGAGTGGTCAGGGCGGAAAATTTGATCTCCGTATTGTGGATGATCAATTTGAAGGTAAGCGTCCAGTTGCACGTCAACAAGCTGTTTATGCTCCTCTCAATGCCCATATTGCCAGTGGTGCAGTTCACGCAGTGACAATTCGAGCAATGACAAAAGAAGAATGGCGCAAAGCAAGCTTATTTGGAGCTTAATAAATTAATGGATAAATTTTTAATTCAGGGCGGTATCAAGCTCGAAGGTGAAGTGCGTATTTCTGGTGCTAAGAATGCCGCGCTTCCATTATTAGCAGCAATGATTCTTGCCGATACGCCAATTACGCTCAAAAATGTTCCTGATCTGAAAGATGTGAATACATTGGTGAAGCTGATTGCCGGTCTTGGGATCACCATGACTTATGAAGGTGATACCGTTACTGCGGATACCTCGACATTAGATAACCAGTTTGCACCATATGAGCTCGTGAAAACCATGCGTGCTTCTATTTTAGTGCTTGGCCCTTTATTGGCGCGTTATGGCAGTGCAAAAGTGTCTTTGCCGGGTGGTTGTGCAATTGGTTCACGTCCTGTTGATCAGCATTTAAAAGCGTTGGAAGCTTTGGGTGCAGAGATTGAAGTTGAAGCAGGCTATGTGCATGCCAAAGTCGATGGCCGTCTTAAAGGTGGCGAAGTCGTTTTCGATATGGTGACTGTCGGTGGTACAGAAAATATTCTGATGGCTGCAGTCTTGGCCGATGGTGTGACCACAATTCGCAATGCAGCACGTGAGCCTGAAATCACTGATCTTGCGCAAATGCTGATCAAGATGGGGGCCAAAATTGAAGGTTTGGATACCGATACGTTAATCGTGACTGGTGTTGAAAGTCTGCATGGCTGTGAATATGCAGTGGTGGCTGACCGGATTGAAACGGGTTCATATCTGGCGGCGGCTGCAATCACAGGTGGTCGTATCAAAACCACACACACAGATCCATCCCTCATGGAAGCTGTGCTGGATAAATTTGAAGAAATGGGCGCAGAAGTCACTCGTGGCGACGACTGGATTGAGTTAGATATGCTGGGTAAACGTCCGAAAGCCGTAAGCTTCCAGACCTTGCCACATCCAGAATTTCCAACTGATATGCAAGCCCAGATCATGGCTGTAAATGCCATTGCTGCAGGCTTTGCGACAATTTCAGAAACGATTTTTGAAAACCGTTTTATGCATGTTCCTGAGTTGGCCCGTATGGGGGCAAACATTCAGGTCGAAGGTAATGATGCTGTCGTAACTGGGGTAGAAAAACTTTCTGCCGCACCCGTAATGGCAACAGATTTACGTGCTTCTTTCTCTTTGGTACTGGCAGCACTTGCCGCTGAAGGTGAAACACTGATTGACCGTATTTATCACATTGACCGCGGTTATGAAAATGTAGAAGCAAAGTTACAAAGTTTAGGTGCCCAAATTAAGCGAGTAAATTAATGAGCGATATGAGAAACGATGATCCAAACTTTGACGTAATGGGCAATTTTGATCATGGTTTAACTTTGGCATTAAGTAAGGGTCGTATCTTAAAAGAAACATTGCCACTGCTTGAAACAGCAGGGATTAATTTACTGGAAGATCCGGATAAATCACGTAAACTGATTTTCCCCACTACGCATAAACAGGTTCGTATTTTAATTTTACGTGCTTCTGATGTGCCGACTTATGTAGAAAATGGTGCAGCCGATATTGGTGTAGCGGGTAAAGATGTATTGATGGAACATGGTGCGCAAAATGTCTATGAACCATTAGACCTGAAAATTGCGGTTTGTAAATTGATGACAGCTGGTAAAGTCGGGATGCAGCGTCCTAAAGGTCGTTTGAAAATTGCGACCAAGTACGTGAATTTAACCCGGCAATACTATGCCAGCTTGGGTGAGCAAGTCGATGTGATCAAGTTGTATGGTTCAATGGAACTTGCACCATTGGTCGGTCTGGGCGATTACATTGTCGATGTGGTCGATACTGGTAATACCTTACGTGCCAATGGTTTAGAGCCACTTGAAGAAATCTGTAAAGTCTCTTCACGTTTAATCGTCAATAAAGCCAGCTTCAAACGTAAGCAAGCCTTGTTAAATCCGATTCTGGCTCAGCTTGAAAAAGCAGTCGAAGAACGCGAAAAGGCAAAACAGGCTTAAAATTGATTGCTTAAGAAACCGCCCAATCCGGGCGGTTTCTTATTTCTCTATATATCAGATTCTATTTAAATCCTTTCATCAATTTTACCCAAAGCTATTTTCAATAAAACTCATAGAGCTAGAGCACTATGTCTGCCGACAAAAGCCTAGAAAACAGGTAAACTAAAGCCTTCGAATTCAAACCTGATGGGTAAATTGATGCGACGTTTATCGACCCAAGATCAAAACTTCAAGCAAGCATTTGCTGACTTGTTGGCTTTTGAGACTGTGAATGATCCTGAACTTTTAAAAACTGTAGATCAAATTATTGCTGATGTTCGTCAGCATGGTGATGCACATGTTCTTAAACTCACTCAACAGTTCGATCGACATCCGGCGCATCAATTTTCAGAGCTAGAACTGACACAAGAGCAGCTCAAAGCTGCCTTTGAAGGTTTAACGACTGAAGTTCGTGAAGCACTGGAATTAGCTGCAGCGCGTGTGCGTGAGTTTCACCAGGCCCAAAAACAAGATGGCTGGACTTATGTCGATGCTTTGGGGAATACGCTCGGTCAGAAAGTGACTCCACTGGATCGTGTCGGGATTTATGTGCCGGGTGGTCTGGCATCTTATCCATCCTCAGTACTGATGAATGCAGTGCCTGCACATGTGGCGGGTGTCCCTGAAATTATTATGGTGGTGCCTGCCCCGAATGGTGAACTCAATCCATTGGTATTGGCTGCTGCATATTTGGCTGGCGTAACACGTGTCTTTACGATTGGTGGTGCACAAGCCGTTGCAGCACTCGCATATGGTACAGAAACCGTACCACCTGTCGATAAAATTACTGGTCCAGGTAACCGGTTTGTGGCTGCAGCAAAACGTGCGGTGTTTGGTCAGGTCGGTATCGATATGATTGCAGGCCCTTCTGAGATTCTGGTCTATGCCGAAGGCGAGAATAACGCTGAATGGTTGGCGATGGACTTATTGTCACAGGCTGAACATGACACTGTGGCACAAGCCGTTTTCATTACACCTGATGAAGCACTTTTAGATGCTGTTGAAAAGTGGATTGAAAAACACTTAGAAGCATTACCGAAAGCAGATATTGCACGTACTTCAATTGAGAACCGCGGTGCTTTGGTATTGGTAAAAGACCGTGCTGAAGGTGCTGAGCTGATTAACCAAGTGGCGCCAGAACATCTCATGCTATGTTTAGATGAAGCACAAGAGATGGCAGAAGATATTCGCCATGCAGGCGCGATTTTCATGGGTCGTTACACCCCTGAAGCGATTGGTGATTATTGTGCCGGGCCAAACCATGTCTTGCCAACTTCAGGTACAGCACGTTTTTCATCACCGCTGGGGGTTTATGATTTCCAGAAGCGATCAAGCCTGATCATGTGTTCACAAGAGGGTGTTAAAACCTTGGCGAAAACAGCAGATATTTTGGCACAGCAGGAAAATCTGGATGCGCATGCGAGATCGGCGCGTTATCGTTATCAGTAATTAAAAATATAAAACCTCTCCCTAACTCTCTCCTACTAAGGAGAGGGGAAATATTATAAAGAATGAATATTCCTCTCTCTGAATGAGCTTTAAGCATTGTTTTAAAGTGAATGTAAGAGAGGTTAGGAGAGGGAACTTTGAGAATTTAAAAATGAATATCACCACAGAACAAATGCGTTTTTGGAGTCCTGACGTACGTGAATTAGAACCGTATACGCCGGGTGAACAGCCAAAAATCCAGAATATTTTAAAACTGAATACCAATGAAAATCCGTATCCGCCATCGCCTAAAGTGGTTGCGGCAGTGCAGCAGGTATTGGCCAATTCAGCTGACGTTTTGCGCCTTTATCCAGATCCAGACGCATCTGAACTTAAACAGGCGATTGCGAAACAGCAACATGTGCCTGTAGAGACGGTTTTTGTCGGGAATGGTTCGGATGAAGTTTTAGCGCACATTTTCAAAGCATTCTTTGTTCAAGAACAGCCATTGCTTTATCCAGACATCACCTATAGTTTCTATCCGGTATATAGTCAGTTCTTTGGGGTAAAAACCAAAATTTTACCACTCAATGATGACTTTGAAATTGTGGTAGATGATTATAAACAGGCCAATGGCGGTATCATTATCACCAATCCGAATGCGCCAACCAGTATTGATCTTGGCTTAGGTGCGATTGAAGAAATTCTGCAAGCCAATCCAGATTCAGTGGTGGTGATTGATGAAGCCTATGTCGACTTTGGCGCTGAATCGGCAGTCAAGCTGGTTGAGAAATACGAAAACTTAGTGGTATGTCAAACTACATCGAAGTCGCGTTCTCTTGCAGGATTACGTGTGGGTTTTGCCATTGCTCAGCCACATTTAATTGCAGCACTTGAAGCAGTCAAAAATAGTTTCAACTCTTATCCGATGGATCGTTTTGCCATTGCGGCAGCGGTGGCTTCTTTTGAAGATCAGGAATACTTTGAAGCACAAAATCATAAAGTCATTGCCAGTCGTGAAAAGTTGGTAGCTCAGCTGAATGAGCTTGGTTTTAAGGTATTACCTTCGAGTGCAAACTTTATTTTTGCCACATTCGTATCTAAAGATGCAGGTGAGCTCGCGAGTGAGTTACGTGAGCGTGGTATTATCGTGCGTTATTTCAACAAACCTCGTATTAATCAATTCTTGCGTATTACGATTGGTACAGATGAGCAAAATCAGCGTTTAGTAGATACGCTAAAAAATGAGATTTTGTGTAATTAAAATCCTTTCTAGCCTCCCGTTTTAAAGGGAGGCATTCTCACCTTTATTAAAGGTGAGAAGCATTGCTGCGCAAGGGGGAGATTTGTAGTAAAAAGCGAATCTTAAAATTCACTTTTTATTTATTCAGGCTGATACCAGGTATTTAACAGATCAAGCATCGCTGAAACCTTATCAAAACATTCTTGGTATTCAGCATCACAATCAGAAGAAATGGTAATACCACCACCGGCCCATAAAGAAATATCTTCCTGATACTTTTGAATCGAGCGAATCAGAATATTCCAGGAGCCAGTGCCATCGAAATTGAAATAGCCCATAGAACCACAGTAAGCACCACGTGGTGTACCCTCAAGTTCTTCAATAATCTGCATGGCCCGAATTTTGGGTGCGCCTGTAATCGAGCCACCTGGAAGAGCAGACATGAGTACTTCAAAAGGATTGATATCTGCTTTTAAAGTCGCTTCAACTTCACTGACCATATGATGAACTTGATTGAAGCTTTCAATACTAAATAATTTCGGTGTTTTGACCGAGCCTGTTTCGGCATAAACACTTAAATCATTACGTAATAAATCCACAATCATGACATTTTCTGCCTGATCTTTTTCTGAGGCTTTTAGGGTTTGTCTGGATTGTTCATCGAGCACTGGATCAGTAAAACGGGGCATTGTGCCTTTAATCGGTTTGGTAATAATTTTTCGCTTCGTTTCAAAATCAATGAACAACTCGGGTGAGCAGCTTAATAATTCAAAATCACCAATACGCAAATAACCCGCATAAGGCGCTTCGGTTAATGTCCAGAAGGCTTGGGCGGTTGCTAAGAGGGAACCTTGGGCGCGACCATTAAATTCTTGTGTCAGATTAATCTGATAGCAGTCACCTGCAATAATATAATCCTGAATTTTCTGAAATGCCTTGCTGTAGACCGTTTTGGTCCAGCGTGAAGTACAAGGGCTTATTAACTGAAACGTCGGACGAATTTTATTTTGATTAAGTAAGTTCTGAATATAATTGAAGATCTGTTCTGCCTCTGGATCATCACTATAGAACATCCATCCCTCAGAGCTTGGTTTAATATAGGAAGAAAATTGACCAATAAATAAACCAGGTTGAGAGCGGTCCGGATACTGAATATATTGTTGAGCCGCATAATCGTAGCCGATAAAACCAACATAACCTCCATGAAATCCATTCTTTTGAAGATTTTTTAATGCATCGATTGCTAAATTAAATTCAGATGGGCTGGGCTGGTATTGTTCAATCCCTGTTCTTTTAAAAGACTGAATTTGTGATGTCTGCGCAACAAAATATTCTTGAGCGCAGCAGGCAATAAAAGGCTGACCATTATTATTTAAATACACCAGATGATCCAATGTCTTCAATGCGGACAATAGATCTGCAACCAGACGTGATTCAAACTTTAAGGGACGATGATAGAGAGCTTCGGTCATTCAGTTATAGAGAGTTCGATATGACTCACTATTTTATATCAAGAAGTCAGGGGAAATATTTTTAAATCATGAAATACCGTTTATCGGTAAGCGACAGATTGCGACCAACAACAGTTGATCAAAAACTGACTCAAGGCTAATTTAAGTGGGCTAGCAAATTACTCAAGGAAAGATGCTTAAGCTGTCAGAAAATAAAAAATACAGCCTAAACACTGAGTAATTCACAACCAAAAAAAATAGTACTCTTGGGAGAGTAAACAATGAAAAAATTTACAAAATTAGTTTTAGCGACTTCAGTTGCATTTAGTGCCAATGCGATGGCGATGCAAGCAATGGATGATGCATCTCTAAGCGAAACAACGGGTCAAGACGGTATTAGTATTGGTATCGGTATTTCAAAAATTGAAATTGAAAAACTATTTATTCATGACAATGATGGTTTATCTTCTAGTTCTACAATGAAGTCAACTGGTTTATTATCAGATGCAAGTGGTGTTGTATATAAAACTGGTACATTGGCAACGAATCAAGGTGGGACTGTAGTACAGCTCGATACACGAACCGCTTCATATGACCCTGTTGCAAAAGATGTTAGCTTAGGTGGTACAGGTGGGGCTGCTGCAATCGTAATCTATGGTAATGGTGAAGCAGGTCATAAGAATGAAAACCATGGTGTTGTTGTTGGTGCAAACTATGATGACAATGGGGCTTACTTACTAGCTTCGCGCAACCTTATGGATTTAAAAATTGATTCTGATGCAAATGGTGGTGATCCGTTCATTAACATTGCAGCTGAAGTTTCAGGCCTAGACATCAGTATTGGTAAAATTGGTGTTGTAGCAAGTGGTGCTGAACCAGCTGCTAATGCAAATACTATTCGTCGTGGTGGTCAAGGCAAGGTTAATGACATTTTGTCTGGCTTATCTCTTAAAACAGGTCCTATGTCTGCAAACATTCAATTGGGTGCAGCACCTCAAGGCGCGATGATCAAGTTGAATGCGACAATGATTGGTGGTTTGACAATCAACGATTTGGGTATTCTTGATAATTCAACAGATGGTGCAACAATTGCTGCAGGTGTAACAACGGATGGTCCCGGTGAAATCTTTATCGAGAGTATCAAGCTTACAGATGCTAATTCTAAAAATTTAACTTTAAATCAAAATATTAGTGTATTTGGTGAGTCAGCTGCAAATAAAGGTTTTATTCGTATTGTCAGTACAAGTGGTGCGCATGATAACTATGTGAAAGGTATTCATTTAGGTAGCCGTAACGCAGCATCAATTGGTGATATGGAAGTTCAAGGAATGCAGACTTATTACAGTCCAGCGCAAGGTACATACCATCCAGGCGCAGTTATTACTATTTCAGGTCACTAATCTTTATTTAAAAAAAAGCGCGTGTTTACACGCGCTTTTTTATGACTAAATCATTTATCCAAAAAATAAAAAAAATACTGTATTTTTTTGAAAAAGCAGGTATCTTTCTAGTTACAGGGAAGTAGAGTGAATGCTCTATAAAAAGAAAAATAGGCACATTATGCCCATTATAAGAAAAGTTAATAATTATGTTAGAGATCGCGTTGGGCTCGGCATTGATGTATTACGCTGCCAAAGAAGCTCTGGATATCAAAAAACAGCCAAATGGCGCTGTGCACTATACTGAAGTTCTTGATTCAAGAAATGACTCTTTTGTGCGTATGCACCGTGAAGCTGTACAAGTAAAGCCTGCACTTCTGGATCAATTTCAGGGCATTGTACGTCAAGCCTATGACTATAGTTGTGGTTCAGCAGCCCTTACCACCCTACTCAATGGTTATATCGGTACACAGCTAGATGAACAGCAAGTCATGAATGGACTGATGAAATTCGGCGAAACCGATAAAATTATTGAACGCCGCAGTTTCTCTTTACTTGATATGAAGCGCTTTGTCTCGGCTTTAGGGCTAGAAAGCGGAGGCTATCGAGGAGAGTTCAAAGATTTAGTTAATCAAGATCAGCCTGCTATTGTTCCAATTTCTTATGCCGGATTCAAACATTTCGTAGTTTATAAAGGCTATAAAAATGGCCGGGTGTATGTCGCAGATCCAGCACTCGGTAATATCAGTTTTGACGAGCGGCGTTTTCAGGATGTTTGGGAAAATAATACATTATTCCTGATTAATGTCCCTGAACAATATCGTAAAAACTTTCTGGCATTGAAAGAAGCCGACATGCGCCATGTGGAAGATGCCACGATTAATCGTTATGCCTTGGTCGACATGCAGTATCCACAGTTCTATATGGATAAAATTGCCGATAAAGCCTCGACGATCCGTATGGACCGTAATCGTAATATAGAATCAGAAAAATTTGGAGAATATCAATATAATTTCCTGAGATTGTATTACAAGAATAAATAAAATGAAAAATAGTAATAAAAATTAAAATGGTGAAATGGATATGAACAGTAAATGGATGAACAAGACGTTCTTGGCACTGAGCATTCAAATGGTTATGGGCGTTGCATTTGCTGCAGAAGAGCCGACACTGGGTGAATACGAAACGGTTGATGAGGAAGTTATTGTTGAAACTGCTGTACCTGTAAAGGCCCAGACTGAGCAAGTGGAAACACAGGCTGCACAAGAGCCGGAACTCGGTGGATATGAAACAGCTGAAGAAGCAGTGAGTGAAACTGCCGCACCGGTAGAGGCTCAGACTAAACAAGTAGCAGATGCATCCCAAGCTTTACAGAAACAGGAAGGTGATGCTACCCAAGCAGCTAATCTGGAAGAAGTATTTACTTCAAATGAACGTCAGTACTCACTCATTAAAAAAGGTGATATTTCATCATATTACGATATCGATTATACCTACTATCGTGACACTCAACTTGATATTGAAATGGCTCAGGGTCAACTATATCAACTTCGTGTACAAGAGAATGCCACGCATAGTTTGACCAATACTTTCACATTCCAATATGGGGTGAAAGATAACCTGACCTTAACTGCATCCTTGCCTTTAGTGGCCAAGACCGACTTGTTAAAAGACACTTCGACTGCCGGACTAGGTGATATCAGTGTTGGGGCACGCTGGGAACCATTTCCATTAAAAGCTGGCCGTTTACCTTTAATTTTATTTGGTAATTTATCAACAAAAACAGGCGACAGTCCTTATGAAATCAATGCAGCGACAGATCTGGCAGCAGGGAAGGGCTATTACTCAGCAGGAGTGGGTGCCAGTACACGTAAATACATCGATCCGGTCGTGCTGTTTGCCTCCGTTTCTGCAAACTATGGTTTTAAAGAATCAGGCCTGAACCAGCGTCGCGGTTATCGCATTATTGAAGAGTTTGAACCGGGGATTAGTGGGGGTTTTGCATTCGGTTTCGCATACTCATTTAACTATGACGTTTCGATGACCATGTCCTATCAGCAAAGCTTTAATACGGGAGCTGAGTTTAGCTATAACACAGGAGAAAGCTACTCTGCCGCGGATCAGACCAGTTCCACCTTGGCAATTTCATTAGGGGTGCGAGTCTCTCCAGAAACGATTGTGAATGGTACCGTCGGCTTAGGGCTGACCGAAGATGCGCCTGATGTTTCGTTGGGATTGTCATTCCCGCTTGATATTTTAGGTTTTGGTAAAAAAATCAGTTAATAGGGGTGTCGTATGAAAAACATTCGACTTAGCCCGTTATTAACAGGAATTATTCTTGCGGGCTGTTCAAGTTATACCTTTGCACAATTGGGAACCAACCTTTCGGTTGATTTACGTGCATTGTCCATGGGGAATGCAGTTACGGCGGATCCCCCGGGAGTCAATGCCATTCACTTTAACCCGGCTGCTCTAACTAAAATTGATGGTTTGCAAACCGAACAGCAGATTATTGTGGCGAATTTTGATATCCAGCGGGAGTTTACAGTGCCGGCTGGATATAACGTATTTGGCTATTCTGATGACCCTATCGTCTGTAATGATGGACCGGAAGTTTCATCTGATTTATGTACTGATTTTAAAGGGCCGGTCAGTGGTGATGTGGAATATGTCAGCCTGTATGTCCCTTTTCTGAAAAAGATGGTGGATTTAGGCGAAGGTCTCCCTTTGGCTGCGCCCACCATGGGGATTGCTTATAACCCGCCTGGTTCTAAAGCGACCTATGCAACAGCGGTATATGCGCCTTTAGTCGCTGGTTTCGGTCATGAAGATGGTAATCCGGCAAACTTTATGGGCCAGCAAGTTGCTTTGGAGCGGATTACTTACCTGTCTCCATCGATTGGTTATGAGGTCAATGACCAACTGTCCATTGGTGCTTCTGTCGGAATGTCCTATCAAGCCATTGGGATGAAAACAGATTTACGTTTCCCGAATGAGCTGATCGGGATGTTGCGTATGATCGATGAAGTTGTCTGTACACCATTTAAAGAAAACTCCGACATTATTACCGATATTCTGTTGCTGGGGATCTGTAATGCGGATGAGGGAATGAACCCATTTGGCAAGTTTGGTCAGATGCAACTGGAGCTTGAGCAGAATTTAAGTCCAAGCTATAACCTCGGGATATTGTGGGAGCCACGCGAAGATTTCAGTTTTGGTATGGTCTACCAAAGTGCGGCAAAAATGCGCTTAAAAGGTAAATATCATATTGATAATGCCAAAGCACCACAGGAAATGATCAAGGGTTTAATGACTTCACCGACGGGTCAGATTCTGGCAGCAATTCTTGGGTTTCCTAATTATATTCCATCCAGTGAGTCTGGTTTGGTGTCGATGGATTTTGAATATCCGGCGCATTTTCAGGCAGGTATCAAATATAAAGTCATGCCAGATTTGCAGGTAAATTTTGATATTGGCTGGACAGACTACAAGGTTTGGGATGAGTTTAAGTTCGAGTTTGACCGTACCATTTCAGCCTTAAAAATTGCCAAAATCTTGTCTGCTAATGTCACTGATTCCACGTTGGCTTTGCCGATGGGATTCGAATCGCCGTGGAATTTCGGAATCGGGATGGAGTATTCCGCCACCGACCGTTTAAAACTTCGCGCAGGTTATGAGCCACGAACCAGCGCTATTCCAAAAAATAAGCGCAATACGATGGTTCCTATTAATGGTGCACAGCTATTTGGATTAGGTGTGGGTTATCGTTTTGATGCAGATACTGATTTGGATCTCTCGATTGGTTTCTTGCGCAGTAAAGATCAAATTCCAGCAAATACCAGTAGTTTAGCCAACCAGACCGGCGTGAATAACCTGTTATTAAACCCATATGCAGGTTTAAACGTGAAAACAGATACCAAGATTACCATTTTAGGTTTGAACTATCGCACTCGTTGGTAAGGAAGAAATGATCAAGACAGAAAAAATTGGATTGAAAGTGGTACTGGCATTAAGTCTGGTACCCTTATCTTTTTATACAAGCGCCAGAGAATTTATTACGATTATCGGTCCAGATGGGCGACCATTAGTCGTGCCACGTAATCATAACCCACAGAAAAAAACAGAAGAAAAATCTCTAGCATCGAAAAAAATAGCAGTTGCAGTGGTTCAGTCACCTCCTGTAAAGCAAAACTTAGAAACAGTATCAGCCCTAGAAAATAGACCAGCAGAACTTAAGTCAGACCATAATCTGGTTGTACAACCAGTACAACCGCAGATTGTGAAAGAACTGACAGAATCTAAGCCATTAATAAGATCTGAAACCCAATTGACTCAAATGCCTAAGGCTATGACACCCGCTTCAAGCCCGATGCTACAGAAAACCGGATTCAGTCAGATTGAAGGCGTGGACTATGTAGACAGTGAATATCTTGAGAATAAAGAATTTAATCTAGAAGGCAGGAAACGTTTCTACAGTATGCCCGAGGGCGTGGTAGATAAAAATATCGACTTTACCCGAATCCAGACCATTGAGCGTGAAAAAGGGCTTGGTCAATCAGTATTAACATCCTTATTTAAAACGCCTACACTGGATACAGGTCCAGTGGTGCTGGCACAAAGTTATTACCGTATTTCACAAGCTGAAACTAGAGAGAGTTTGGGAAAACAGTGCTTTAATGACAAAAAAATCAAAAAAGCCAAACAGATCAACCTTAAAAAAGAAGTCAATTTATGGCCTCGTGCGCCTTTGAAAGCAGATGAGTTTGATTTTGAAGTCGTGCAATTACAGTCTGATATCAAGAATATTCAGATTAACTCTTATGCTTCACGCCAAAAAAATCCTACTTATTATTGGCCTTTTGTGGTCTTTTTAGACAATAGAGGCTGTGTTATGGAAGGAGCGGGTGGTTTTAAAAACCAGGAAGGACAAGCAAATATTATTCAACATGAGCGTATTGAAGGCATTATTCAGATCCCTGCGCAAAGTGAGTATGTGTTATTGACGCCTTTAGCCTCAGCAATCGATGTTGAAGACAAGATGCTCACTAATTATGGACAACTAAAATTAGTCGCCATTCGATAAGGACTATTCGAGTATAACAAGATGAAAAATAAAATATTATATCCATTTGCTTTAACTACACTTTTGGCTGCACTCGCAGGATGTGGTGGGGAGAGTGCCAATGTGATTCCAGAAAAAAATAATGAAGCCACAACCAATGGGACCTGTACAGCAGGGACAGATAATTGTGTGGAATGGGGGCTTGAATATCCGCTGGACGGCTTGAATTTTAATTGTAGTGGCGATAAAGAAAATACCTTCATTACTCTATTTGATAGTAATGCTGGCGTGGCATCCGGAACCTGTCAAAAGACGGATGAGGTTGAATTTTATATTCAGAGTTTTGGTTCAAGCAAAATTACTCTCGGCAAACTTAAGCTGAGCGATTATGCCACCTTCAGTACCCAGACTCAGCTGCCACGTTTAAGTGTGGTCGATATTGCAAAAGGAATTACGGGACGTCGGGTAAATAACTTGGATCAGAATGATCCTACAGTTCAGGTTGCCATGCGTCTGGTGAAAATTCTGCAAGCTCTGGCGACACAAGAAGGCCGTATTGTGAATCCAACGGATGTGCAGCCCTTGTATATTACCGAAGAAATGCGTAAAGACTTGGCTAAAGTGAGTGGAAATATCAGTCTGACGGATGCTAGCTTCGCCACAAAAATTAAGGATTTTATCGATGTTGACCAGATTTCTGATGAAGCTGCTTTTGCTACAGTGAAAAAACTGGTAACCATTGCCAATGCCGCGGTTTATCAGCCGGAATTTTCACTATTTTCAACCTCTGGTGTGATTGGTAGCATCCAGTCGGGTTCAGATGGACTGGTGGGATGCAATAAAACACCTTGTGATATTAAAGATCAGACTACCAAACATCTATTTGGTCATTTTATGCTAATCACAGACCGTCAGGGTTATACCTTTGGCAGTGGCCTGCAATGGCGTGATAGCCAGTTAAAACTGCCCGCAAAAAATCTATCTTCACTGGGTGGAATTAATGCTGAACTCATTCGTAATGTGAAACCTGCACAAATGACGGCCGATCCGCAAAGTTCATGGATTCATCCTACCAGCAAAACGATTACTGCACCTTATCGTTTAAATGTCGCAAATAACGCTACGCCACTTGAACTGTATCGGGGTAGTTTGCTGAATGATTATGTAATTGCGGGTAAAGAAGCTTTCTATAAGATGGTCACTGGAAAAACACAGCTGGATGCATCTGATCAAGCCAGTTTAGGGGCATGGCGTCTGGATGCGGATGGTGATCAATATAATGGAAGTATTGATTTATATAAAATTTTCCCAATCAGCTATCTGGATCGTGCGGTATTTAAAACAGAGCAGAATGTAGCCAGTAGGGAGAAGTATATCTTCCCGATGTATGCCAATCTGGAGTTTAAGTTTAGTGATACAACGGTCAGTCCAGTTACTTTGGGGATTGTGATTGATAGTAATGGTGATGTGCGAACCAATATGCAATCTGAGAATAATCTTGCGACCGACCCAATAACAGGCTGTGAGGGCGATGTGCTTGATAACAATTTATTATTGAATGGCGTACAGCAATACCGGCTTGGAACTTTAGGCCGTGCATTTGTTCGTGATAAATCGGTTTCGATGCGTCTGATTTTGGCCAATGTAAAATTAGGGGATTTGAATGGTGCATTGGTTGGGGTCGATTCACGCATCCAGTCTTCACCAAATTCAAATGATTCGATTGTGATTGGCGGTGCTCTGCTGAATTTGTCCAATGTACTGGATACTGCTGCCGGTCAGAATGGGCGGGTCACCTTCCTGAATTCGGTCGGAGACGGCGTGCAATGGGCCAATACCTATGCCAGTTTCCAGAAAATTTATAACAATAATAATGAGGATGAAACGCCTGACGATATTGATCTGGCCAAACGAAGCGGTGGGTCTGTTGAGTTTAAACTTGCAGATTGTTATCGCGTCAAAGCTAAAGCGTAATGTCCCATAAATAAAAAAATCCCATCTGCGTATGGGATTTTTTTATGCGCGCTCAATCTATTGGATTTAACCGGTATGATCCAGACGCGAACCTAAGGTTTCTAAATGCATCGGGAAAATATTATTTTTACGGTCTGCAAAATAATGTCTTAGTGTATGTTCTACACTTGGGAAAGCCAGCTCGGTCCACGGAATATCTGCTTCATCGAATAAACGTGCTTCGATGGTTTCCTCACCAGCACCAAATTTTCCATCAATCAGATTGGCTTTGAACAGCACATAAATCTGGCCAATACGCGGAATGTTATACATACAGTACAACTGCTCAATCTCCACTTCGGCTTCAGCTTCTTCACGGGTTTCCCGTGCAGCACCTTGCTCCATGGTTTCAAACAGTTCCATATAGCCGGCAGGTAAAGTCCATAAACCGTAACGCGGTTCAATGGCGCGGCGGCACAGCAGGACTTTATTGTCCCAGAGTACCAGCGCGCCACAAATGACTTTTGGATTAATATAATGAATAGAGCCACATGAATTACACACACTGCGGATTTGTTGGTCGCCCAAAGGAATTTTTTCGGTCGTTTTATGTCCACAATTCACACAGAAGTTCATATTCATCATCAATGATAAAAGTAAGCTCAGGATAACTGAAAAATCAAAATTTGGCATCATTTCTATCCCGCTGAATCAAAAATCAGCTATGATGAAATTATGATCATGGCTAGGGCTGAAAGAATGGATGCGCGTGAGTTGACACAAAAGTTGCAGCAACGATTACGCTTTTCCAGGCGTATTCGATCTGCGCATGCTGCCGTGTTGATTGCGATCACCGATGAAGCTGATCCCAAAGTATTGCTGACCCGCCGTTCGGCCTATTTGAATAATCATGCCGGAGAGGTTTCGTTTCCGGGTGGCAAGCGCGATCCACAAGATACCAGCAATATTGTCGTGGCTTTAAGAGAAGCCTATGAGGAAACGGCATTAAATCCCTTTGATGTGCAGCTGATGGGGGACTTGCCCATGCAGAAAGCCCGTAATGGCATGCTGGTTAAGCCGATTGTCGGGCTGATTCCGCCGCAAGTGCAGCTGATTCCGCAACCAACGGAAATCGACCGGATTTTCTTTGCCTCATTGCAACATTTGCTTGAAGCCACGCCCACACCTTATGAAGTCCGCTTTGCCCAGCAATCTTTATATTTTCCAAGTATGCGGGTAGAAAATGAAGTGGTCTGGGGATTGACGGCACGTATGCTGATTTCTTTGTTCCAGTATGGATTGGATTATAAAAAAGACTGGCCATTCCTGCTCAATTCACCAAGTTTTAAACGCTCCAAATTTTTTTAACCATTGAACAGGATTTTATCAATGTTGTATAAATTTCAGGGACACACACCGACTGCTACACAGCAGCCATGGGATGGCTGGGTCGCACCAACTGCAACAGTAATTGGACAAGTCGAACTCGGGCAACAGGTCAGCATCTGGTTTGGTGCTGTGGTACGGGCAGATAACAGTAAAATTAAACTGGGTGATTTCAGCAATGTGCAGGAAAATGCCGTGCTGCATACTGATGCTGGTATTGAGATGCAAATTGGAAATTATGTCACCATCGGACATCAGGCCATGTTACATGGCTGTACCATTGGTGATAATAGCCTGATCGGGATTCAGGCGGTGATTCTGAATCATGCGGTGATTGGCAAGAATTGTATTATTGGGGCCAATGCCCTGATTCCTGAAGGCAAGATCATTCCGGATAATTCGGTGGTGATGGGTTCACCGGGCAAAGTGGTAAAAACGCTGGATCAAGACAGTATTCAAAAGCTGAAAATGAGTGCCCTGCACTATGCCGGGCATTTTCAGAAATTTCAGGATCTGGAACAAATTCAGCTTTAATACGATGTTCTAGAGAATCATGATAAGCCTAGAATTTTCTAGGCATTTTTGTATCTGTTTCGGGAAAATCTCGCGTAGCGGATATGAGTGGAGTATTATATCCGCGTTTTTTATATTCTCTGAATTAAGGTTGTGCATGAAAGTGCTGGCATTGGAGACTGCCAATGAGCAGTGTTCCGTCTCTGTGATCGATGATACTCAAGAACTATTTTTTCAGCTTGATGCGCGCGCCAAGGCACAAACGCAAACGATTCTCCCAATGATTGAACAAGGTCTGCAAGATCTTGGATTGACGATTGGCGATTTAACCGCGATTGCTTTTAGTCGTGGTCCGGGTTCTTTTAGCGGCGTGCGGATTAATGCCGCAGTCACGCAGGCGCTGGCCTGGTCAAATGATGTGCCGGTGATTCCGGTGTCGACTTTACAGGCCTTGGCGCAGGCAGCTTACCGTGTACATGGTTTAAGCGAAGTTTCTGCCGTGTTAGATGCACGCATGAGCGAAGTTTATATCGCGAGCTATCAACTGGATGCAGAGGGGATCATGCAGCCGGTCGATGAAGAACAATTATTAAGTTATGCCGAAGGCAGTCAGGCTGTTCGGTTTACGCCGGTGGGCTCTGGTGCTGAGCTGGTACAAACTGAAACTTCAATGTATAAAAATGTGCATGCGACCGCACAGGATATTGCCAGCATCGCACGTGCAGCAGCACACACAGAAAACTGGGTCAGTGCAGAATTGGCGCTGCCGGTCTATTTACGTGATAACGCGTGGAAAAAAATTCCTGAACAAGGCAAAGCATAATTAATTAGGATAAAGCATGGATCTTTTACTGCTACTCAAAGCGGCAATCATGGGTATTATCGAAGGTATTACCGAATTTTTGCCGATTTCCAGTACTGGCCATTTAATTTTGGCATCAGAATTAATGAATTTCTGGACCAAGGAAAAGAGTGATGTATTCGTCATTGCTATTCAAATGGGTGCCATTGCAGCGGTAATTTATGAATATTGGGCCCGTCTTTGGGGAGCAGCAACCGGAATTGTCAGCGGTGAGCCACAGGGTCGTCGCTTAGGGATTGGCCTGATTTTGGCCTCGATTCCAATTATATTGATTGGACTGACCTTGGGGCAAACGGTCAAACAGTTTCTGTTTAATGATATTGCCATTGCCATTGGTTTGATTGTGGGTGGCCTGATCATTATCTGGATTGAAAAACATCCACCTCAAGTTCGTGCACATGAAGTTGAAGATCTCAGTATTAAAGATGCCATCTGGATTGGTCTGATTCAGGTCTTGTCCTTGATTCCGGGAACCTCTCGTTCAGGTGCGACCATTATCGGTGCGATGTTTTTAGGTGTATCACGTAAGGCCGCGACTGAATTTTCATTCTTTCTGGGTATTCCGGTCATTATTGGTGCCGGCCTGCTGGATCTTTATCAAAGTTATGATGTGCTAAATACTACTGAAGACTGGGCCGTGATCGGGGTCGGGCTTCTGGTTTCTTTTATTTCGGCACTGTTACTCATCCGCGCGCTGGTGGCTTATGTCGCTAAACGCGACTTTATGATCTTTGCCTGGTATCGTATTGCTTCGGGTCTGCTGATTTTATTATTTGCCTATACAGGTTGGAAATTATGGTAAGCGCGATTCGCTTATATGCCGAATCTGACGATCAACAGAAAGCACAGCACTTCGGGGCTGTGCTTTCTTCTCGTGGGGTGCAGGTCGAAATTGAAACGGTTGAAAAACTCAATGCACGTTTCTTTCGTCTGAATCCTGAACTGGCCTTATGTGTGGATGAGAATGGACTTTGGCTTTGTGCCCATGGCATGAAAATGCAACCGGACTGGCAAGCCGAGACCGGACGTTTAAAACGTGCATCTTTAAAATCTGAAATGATTGCACGTGCCTGTCATTTAGCCGAGAAACCGAGCTTGATCGATGCCACCGCGGGTCTGGGACATGACAGTTTATTGATGGCGCATTTAGGTGCCCAAGTCACGCTGGTCGAACGACATCCCATATTATTTACTTTACTTGAAGATACCCATACCCGTGCACAATCTGATGTATTTCTGAGTCAAGTCGTATCACGGATTCAACTGGTCTTTTCTGATTCAGCCGATTATCTGAAGCAGCAAGCCGAGCAGCATCGAACTGTAGATGTGGTCTATCTGGATCCGATGTTCCCGCAGCGGGATCAGAACCAGCAGGCGGTCAAGAAACAGGCGCAAGTCAAAAAACAGATGCAGCTCTTGCACATGCTTTTGCCTGAAGATGGCGAAATGGATCTGGGAGATAACCTGTTGGAATTGGCGCAAAAAATTGCCAAACGTGTGGTAGTCAAACGTCCACGTCTGGCGGTGTTTTTGGCAGAAAAAGAACCTCATCATCAATGGCAGGGTGATGCCTGCCGTTTTGATGCATATTTTCAGCATGAACTTGTGGCTGAATAAGATAATTGTTTCAATATTAAGCAAGGATTTGTTGTATATTTAACAATTGGCATTGATAAAACCGTTATCAAGCATAAACTTATTCAGCACCTTAGCGAGCCACTGATCTCCTTGAAATTCTATGATCGACTTTAAACCCTCCATTAATTTTTGGCACGATTTTAAGAGCAACCAAATTGCCGGGATGTGGTTATTTCTGGGATCTCGGCGTTCATTGCAACTGGTTCGTCCATCGATCATGCAATTGGTGTTCTGGGGGATTCTGGGTGGTTGTGCCAACAGCCTATTTAGCTGGCTCAGTTCAGGCCGTATGGGAGATTTTAACTCTCAAGGTCTGATTAGTTATGCACTTTGGCCTTTTATTGCGCTGATTGTGGGTATCTTTCTGTCGCAACGGATCAATAACCTGCGTTTGATGCTGGTGCCGGCATTGTTATGGTTGGTTTTAGATACCCATATCATGCTGTTCCAGTGCCTGATTCAATATCTGGGCGATCTGGACTATCTGCCTTATATCCTCTATGACTATATTCCGACCCTGTTTGTCATGTTATTTGTCTGGCAAAGTCTGGCTGTGGTCTGGGTAATTTCACGTGAATTAAAATGGCCTTGGTGGGAGCGTGCGCTGATTATGCTGGCGACCTTGTTTACGCTGGTGGTCTGGCAAATTTCAGTCAAAGATCAACCGATCTGGAAAGTCGAAGAAATTCCACCGAGCTTTGCCGAAGATGCATTTTATGCGCAGCCAATTTTGCTGAATAAAGCCCTGGAAAATATCGAATACGGTGAATTTTCCCAATCGCATTGGTATTTTATGGGCGTGGCTGGCGCAAGTTATCAGGATGTATTTCATTCTGAAATTGAGCGGATTAAAGAGCAGTTTGATACCCGTTTTGGCACTTATGGCCGTTCTATTGCTTTGGTCAATCATCCGGCAACACGTACCACCCTGCCGATTGCCTCCAAAACAAGTATGGAACTGGCATTGCGCCGTATGGGCCAGCAGATGAACCGTGAAAGTGATGTGTTATTTTTATATATGACCTCTCATGGCCTGCCAAATGTGTTTGAAATGGAAAATGCGCCGCTGGATTTGGCCCAGGTCGATCCAAAATGGTTACGTGAAACGCTGGATGCAGCAGGCATTCGCTGGCGTGTGATTGTGATCTCGGCCTGTTTTTCCGGCAGCTTTGCTTCGGCCCTGCAGAATGACAATACCCTGGTGATTACGGCTTCGGCAGCCGACCGTCAGTCTTTTGGCTGCTCCAATGAAGCGGATTATACCTATTTCGGCCGTGCATTCTTTGATGAAGCGATGCGTGAAAATAGCAGTCTGCAAGCCGCGTTCGAACAGGCCAAAGCGACCGTGGCAAAATGGGAATCAGCACAAGGCTTTGAGCCTTCAGAGCCGCAATGGGTGATTGGCAAGAATATGCAATTGATGTTGCCACAGCTGGAACAACGTTTATTTCCGCAAACCAGTACAATGACACAATCACCTTAGATCAATGTCATCAGCAGATATGCTGCAATCATAAGGAATATGCCATGGAACTCGTACAGAACAATAGAAGCTTTGAAGGTGAACAGCGGATTTATCGCTTTGATTCGAAAGTACTGAAAACATCGACCAAATTTGGTATTTATCTGCCGCCTCAAGCCCTAGAAGGTCATAGCTGTCCGGCATTGTTTTATCTGGCAGGCTTGACCTGTACCGAGGAAACCTTTGCGATTAAGGCACATGCGCAGCGTCTGGCAGCACAATTGGGCCTGATTTTAATCACACCGGATACATCGCCACGCGGTGAAGCTGTGGCAGAAGGCGATCACTGGGATATCGGTCAGGGAGCAGGTTTTTATATCAATGCCACCGAAGCGCCGTGGGCTGAACATTATCAGATGGAAAGCTTCATCGTCGATGAACTCTATGCACTGGTCACAGAAGAGTTTGTGATTCAGCCGGGCAAGATCGGCATATTCGGTCACAGTATGGGCGGACATGGTGCATTGACTCTGGCTTTTAAATATCCAGAAAAATTTAGTTCAGTTTCGGCTTTTGCACCGATCTGTGCACCAAGCCAATGTCCTTGGGGAGACAAAGCTTTCTCGAATTATCTGGGTGAAAACCGTGAAGAATGGCTCAAGCATGATGCGACTGTACTGGTTAAAGAGAAAGGGGCCTTATTCGCTGACATCCTGATTGATCAGGGTTTTTCAGACCAGTTCTATAGCCAGCTGAATCCGGCGCTGTTCCAGCAGGCCTGTGATGTCGTGAACCAGTCGCTGACCTTGCGTGAACATCAGGGTTATGATCATGGCTATTACTTTATTCAAAGTTTTATGGATGACCATCTACAGTTTCATGCGGTACAGCTTCAGCCTTAAACTCAAAACTGCTGGCACAAAAAAGCCCTGAATAACAGTAATGTTGATCAGTTAAGGAGTTTAGAAATAGACTCTTTAATTTTTTAGTCACTCACAGCGGAGTATTAATTTTATAAATCAAATTCTTGTAAATTATTTGTTACTTTGGTTTCGCCCAAATGAGAAGCGAAGCTTCGCAAGGAAGGCATCTTGCGGAGCAACACTCCTCACCGCAAAACTCGTCAGCCACCATCGACTAGTAAGCTTGTCGCAGAAACAATCATTTTTAAATGTAGTCCTGCCTCAAACAGTTGCGGATGACTTTTCTATCTATCAGATATAATCATGAATTTGAAAAAGAAAATGTCAGTCAATTCCTTAACTGACTGGCATTACTGAATAACAGGGGCTTTTTATCGCTTATCTTTGCCAGTCGGCTGTTAAATCTTCCTGTCCCATGCGGATCAGATGATCCAGAACCACATTTTCCAGTTTATCGAAATCGGTAGATTCATCGCTACTTTGGATGGTCACCAGCAAGTGTTCAGTCTGAGGAACTAACATCAGCTCTGCACTCGGAAAATGAATCAGGAACTGCTGGTCTGTTTCTTCGATGGTAAACTTATGCTTCCAGTGATTGGCCAGGCGTTTGGCAAGGCGCTGCGCCTGTTGAGTCTGGATCTGGGCGGTACTTTGCATTCTTACTCCTCTAAACTTTTTATCCTTGTCAGGACTTTAAACCAAATTGAAAGGCATTCATAAGCCTTAAAGCGTTACACAGCGTTTTATTCTTGCAACATCAAGGTCACAGTAGCGGGACTGGATTTGTTATAATGAGAAAAATCCAATTTTAGCTAGCCAGGTTCTCCCATGTCCAAGCCATATTTAATTGCACCTTCAATTTTATCTGCCGATTTCGCCCGATTAGGTGAAGAAGTCGAGAACGTCTTGGCAGCAGGGGCAGATGTTGTTCATTTTGATGTGATGGATAATCATTATGTACCGAATCTGACTTTTGGTGCAGGCGTTTGTAAGGCATTGAAAAACTATGGGATCAAAGCCCCGATTGATGTGCATTTGATGGTGAAACCGGTAGATCGTATGATCGGGGATTTCCTTGAAGCAGGTGCCGATATCATTACCTTCCACCCGGAAGCATCTGACCATATTGACCGTTCTTTACAGTTGATCAAATCGGGTGGTGCAAAAGCCGGTTTAGTCTTTAACCCGGCCACACCGCTACATTATCTGGATTATGTATTAGATAAAGTAGATCAAATTCTGTTGATGAGTGTGAACCCGGGTTTTGGTGGACAGAAATTCATTCCGATGACTTTGGATAAACTGCGTCAGGCCCGTAAACTGATCGATGCTTCAGGGCGTGATATTCAGCTGGAAGTCGATGGCGGTGTTACCCCAAGCAATATTCGTGCAATTGCCGAAGCGGGTGCGGATATGTTTGTCGCTGGATCTGCTATTTTTGGCAAGCCGGATTATAAAGCTGTAATTGATGAAATGCGTGCAGAATTAGCCAAAGTCGGTCAGGTTCAACTCTAATCGCTAAAAAGTAGTGTGCACATAAATATGTGGATAACTTTATGGATAAGTGTGTAGATATCCATGTGGGTAACCATATGGATATGTTGTGTAAAATGTAATCGTTTGTAGCCAGATTGATTATGCCTTAGACGAAATTTGTATAAAAAGAGCTCAAATTTGGTTCTTTTTATACCTTCCAACCCCTCTTGTTTAGGGGTTGTTTATTCATCACAGGTTCATAATCATGTTAAATAAAAAGTGATCAATAGGTCTTGAAATTGTATTTCATTGTGTAATCTCTTTGCTCGTTATTTAAATTTAATGGATGTGTATAACTTGATATGCTGCACTTATTTTTGTGAAATTGTTGTTGCTGAATTTGCCTGATCATGGGGGCTATTTCTGAATGATCATTTTGAATATCTACCATAATAACAGCAGCGACAAATGTCTTGAAGATTTGAGTAAGATCAGGTTAAGTTGCATCTCTAAGAGTCATGTTTTGTAAAAATAATCAGGTGTGCGTAATCTGGTTTTATAAAATTTTTTATAGGTAGGAGGAACGACCTCCCTTGTCTATTTCATGCTGAAATGCACAGGAAAAATCGTCAGGACGGCCTGATTCTTAGATAAAAGAGGAGGGCTGCATGGCCTGGATTGCACTTATATTCGCAGGTGTTTTTGAAATCGTTTGGGCATATTCCATGAAATTGTCCGAAGGATTTACCCGATTAACGCCAAGTATCATCACCATTTTCTTTATGATTCTCAGCTTTGCCTTACTGGCCTATGCCATGCGTACTTTGCCATTAGGCACAGCTTACGTGATCTGGACCGGAATCGGGGCTGTGGGTTCATTTCTGATCGGGATTTTAGTTCTGGGTGAGCCGACATCAGCCATGCGTATGCTGGCTGCAGTATTGATTATTTCCGGTCTGGTGCTGATGAAAGTATCTTCTTCATAATTTGTTTCAGCCTGTCTCGGTGAACTGAGTTAAAATAGAAAATAAACTCCGCTGATCCGGGATAGGGTGTAAGCATGAACTTAAGTTATCTCTATATGGATTCTCCAGTCGGTCAGTTACGACTGGTCGCGAATGACACCGCACTGGTAGCTGTGCTTTGGGATTGTGAACAGCCGAATCGGGTGAAACTGGCGACCTTGGTGGAAGATCCGCAGCATCCGGTATTGATTGAAACCAGACGCCAGCTTCAGGAGTATTTTGCTGGTCAGCGCAATGTTTTTGACTTGCCTTTGGACTTTGCCGGAACCGATTTTCAGAAAAAAGTCTGGCAGGCTCTGCTGAATATTCCTTATGGCCAGACCCGAAGCTATCGCGATATTGCCGAGCAGGTGGGTAATGTTAAAGCAGTGCGTGCCGTGGGTGCAGCCAACGGGAAAAACCCGATTTCGATTATTGCACCCTGTCATCGGGTGATTGGCAGCAGTGGTAAGCTGGTGGGCTTCGCCGGTGGTTTGGATAAAAAAGAAATTCTGTTAAATATTGAGCGAACGCATTAAGATCGAAGTCTTAAAATAAATGAAAATTAGAATATTGAACATTCCACATTACAGATATTAAGTTCGCTCTGGTCCAGTGTATGGTGGATTTTTCTGCTGTTCTTTGGCGTGATTGTTTTTAAATTATTTAAGCCATTTTTAAAAGGGAAATTAGGAGAATTTGCGGTTGCTGCCCATGTCAAACTGTATTTAAAAGACCCTGAATACATTCTGCTGAATGATTTGACCCTTCCAGATGGAGCAGGTGCCACCACACAAATCGATCATCTGCTATTAAGTCCTTATGGCATCTTTGTGATTGAAACCAAAAACTATAAGGGCTGGATTTTTGCAAGCGCGCGTCAGAAACAATGGACCCAGAAAATTTATAAAAACAGTTATACATTTCAAAATCCGATTCATCAAAACTATAAACACATCAAAGTTCTGGAACAATTACTGACTGATATTGTGGAGCCAGATCTTTTGCATTCCGTGATTGTATTTATGCCGGATGCGGTATTTAAAACACCAATGCCGAATGAGGTATTTTGCGGTGCAGGCTGGACCGATTATGTGAAAAGTTTTGATCAACAGATGGTTTCTGAAACAAAATTAAAACGGATACAACTGCGTTTAGAAAAAGAGCTTTTAGAAAAATCCTGGAAAACCAATCGGAAACATGTAGAAAGCTTAAAACAGCATAAGCAGCCTTAAAATGATTTATAGAATCAAAAAAAGCCTTTGAATCATTCAAAGGCTTTTGCATTTACATAGTTGAGGCTTTCAGTTTTTCGGTCATTTCAGTCAGAACTTTAATCCGCTTTACTTCATCCCATAAGGCTTTGGCTTCAGGATAATGTTTCGACATCATGCCGAGCCATTGCTTGTAACGACCGACCATCCCGATCTCAGTTTTGGCGGGGCCATTGATAAAACGAATTTGCAGTTCCAGCAGTTCATTCCAGTTCATCAAAGGTGCATCCGAATTTTGACGGATACATTGGGTCAGGTCGGGTGTGGTCACGGCACCACGGCCAATCATCAGGTCTTCGCAACCGGATTCCAGACGACACTGTTTGGCATCGGTATTGTTCCAGATTTCACCATTGGCAATCACATTAATTTTCAGTGCTTCACGAATCGGTTGTAGCTGGTCCCAAAAAGCAGGCGGGGTATAGCCATCGGCTTTGGTGCGCGCATGCACCGTCACCCAAGATGCTCCTGCATCTTCAATAGCATGGGCATTGTCCAGCATAAAGTTGCGATCCATATAACCCAAACGCATTTTCGCAGACACCGGAATATGCGCCGGTACTGCATCTCGCACGGCTTTGACTAACTCATGTACCACTTCGGGTTCATCCAGTAAAACGGAACCGCCGCGATGACGGTTCACGGTTTTCGCAGGACAACCAAAATTCAGGTCAATCGCCGGTGCGCCCATTGCGGCAACTTTGGCTGCATTTGCTGCCAGCATTTCCGGATTATTTCCCAGAAACTGCACATGTACCGGCGTACCCGCCGCCGTCTTGCCATCATTTAACAGTTCCGGGCAGTAACTGTGATAAACATGATCGGGCAGGATAGAGTCGGTGACACGGATAAACTCGGTCACGCACCAGTCAAAGCTACCTACGGATGTCAGCACATCACGCATAATCGGATCGGTTAAGCCTTCCATGGGAGCAAGCACAAGTTTCAACGGTGCACACCTGTAAATTTAAAACGGTGTTATACGTTTTTTTAGCCAGCCTGTCTAGGTTGGAGGGAGAATTGAAATTTGAGAACTTGAAAATTGAGCTTGTGGAATGGATATAAAAAAGGCCTTTAATGTGGATTAAAGGCCTTTCACAGTGAAGCTTAAGATGGCTGATTCATATCCAGCTATTTTAGTCAGCCAGTTTTTCGACTTTCATACTCTCACGATAATACTGACAGCCCTTATACAACAAGAAGAAGCCAATCACTCCGGCAATGGCATTGACGATCGAAATAGAATTACCAACCATCATCGTGTTCTGAAAATATTTATCCGTGATCAACGCCACTGCGGTGGTTCCGATGCCTAAGGCAATCAGATTTGAAATTAGCAGAAACTTGGCAGAGACCTGGGCTCGTAACTGGTTTGGTGTCAGCATTTGCGTAGCAGCAGCGGATGCAGGAATCGGGAAAGTGGAGAAGAACATCGCCACAAAAATCAGCGCAAATGAAAGCTGCATATTATCGACCTGAGTAAACAGCACACTCGGAATAATCAGCGCCGCACAGCCAATGGCACCGGTACGAATTGCAGCATCGCTATAGCCACGCTTTGAAAAGAAGTCGATCAGCCAGCCACAGAACAGGGCTCCCGAAGTATTCGCGACCAGGATAATCGTACCGAGGATATAACCGGTTTGACTCGCATCCAGACCGAAATTACGCATGTAATAGGCAGGTGCCCAGCCCAGCAGCGAATACAGCATCATGGTGTAAAAAGAAAAGCCGATAAAATGACAGAAAAAGGTCTTTTTATGTGTCTTGATAAAACCGATCGAATTTTTGAAAGAGGCTTTAATGACATGACCATCCTGACCGACTTTCATGCCCTTACGTGCAGGCTCACGCACCGTCAAAACCATCAGCAGGGCCAGCAATACGCCTGGTAGACCCACAATCATAAAGGTAAGTTGCCAGGTTTTTACTTCACCAATGAGCGGTAAAGCCACGAAGCTGACATCTTTTAGCAGGCCAATCACATAGCCGCCAATCAGGAAAGCTAAACCCGAACCAATAAAGGCACCAATCGCATATACCCCGAGTGCACGGCCTAATTTATCTTTGGGAAATAAATCGGCAACGATTGAATAAAAGGCAGGGGAAAGCGCAGCTTCACCGGCACCGACACTCAAACGAGCAATAAACATTTGAATAAAGTTTTTACTGAGACCACAGGCCGCTGTAGCGAGGCTCCAGAATGCAATCCCGGTCGCAATAATTTTAATCCGGGACTTTCGATCCGCCAGCGCGGCAATGGGCAGACCCATAATGGCATAAAACAGAGAGAAGGCCAGGCCTTGTAACAGGCTGAACTGGGTATCGCTTAGCATTAAATCGGCTTTAATCGGTTCAATCATTAAGGATAAAATTTGACGGTCTACAAATGACAGAATGTAAGCCACCATACAAATGACGACCACATACCATTGATAGGTGCTGCTTTCCGGTGGTGGTTCAATCTGTTCAGACAGCGGCACGGCCGTTTCTGTCGGTGTAGGCTCAAAACTTTGATTGGGCGGTTGAATCGTCCTTTCAACCATGTCTATGTCTAGCGATTTATCATTCATCATGCAACATCCTGTGCTGATCGTTTGAGATATTTATTTGATACTTTTAATTTATATATTATTTTTATTTTGTATCGCGTTTGATCAATCTAAAGTTTAATTGGATTGACGTCAATCTGTTTTTTAAGAATAGATACAAATAATATTTGAATCAAAAAAAAAGGAATCATAATGATTCCTTTTTTGAGTTTAAATGTTTAGCCACGCTCAACCAGGGTCAAAATATCATAGGTTGCGACCAGTTCATTGCGCTGATTTTTGACTTTAATATCCCAGACCACGACACCATGTGGTTTCTGTGCCGGATCGCGCAGTGCTTTTGGAGTTTTCTGCTTACAGGTCAGTTCTACCTGAATGGTATCGCCAATTTTCACCGGCTCTACAAAGCGCAAGTTGTCCATGCCATAGTTGGCAATGACCGGGCCTGGAGCAGCCTCGACGAATAAACCGGCCGCGGCAGATACCACAAAGTAACCATGGGCCACGCGCTCACCAAACAGTGATTCTGCCGCAGCAATTTTGTCCATATGCGCATAAAAGTGATCACCGCTCAGGCAGCCGAAATTCACCAGATCGGCTTCGGTCACGCTACGTCGTGCAGTCAGTAAACGCTCACCGATACGCAATTCATCAAATGATTTTTTGAATGGATGCACACGGTCTTCAAAGACCTGAGCACCAGCCGTCCAGCTATGACCGACTTGGGTCATGGCATTCGGGGAACCTTGAATCGCAGTCCGTTGCATATAATGTTTCACTGCACGTAAGCCACCGAGCTCCTCACCGCCACCAGCACGTCCCGGTCCACCATGCACCAGCAAAGGTAATGGAGAACCATGTCCGGTACTTTCTTTGGCACTTTCTGCATCCAGAATATGGACACGACCATGCCATGGCGCAATTTTGCTGAGCAGTTGTTCAATATTTTCATCAGTATTGCGTACGATGGAGGCGACTAGGCTACCTTCGCCACGTGCCACCAGGTCAGCCAGCTGAGCCAGGTCACTATATGGCATTAAAGTGACAACAGGCCCAAAGGCTTCGATTCTATGAATATTCTCTGCCTGAGCCGGCGCTTTGCATAACAAGACGGTGGGCGGATAACATGCAGATTTCTCCGTATTTTGTACTTGAAGCTTAAAGTCCTGACGTAAATGGCTACCGAACACAATTTCTGCATCCTGGCTGAGCTGTTCAACTTTTGCAGCGACATCATGTTTCTGTTTGACACTGGCCAAAGCACCCATTGTCACGCCTTCCTGAGCCGGATCGCCCACGACCACTTTTTTCAGTTTTTCAATCAGACGACTTTGCACGGTATCCAGCAGCTCGGCTGGAACAAAAGCGCGACGAATGGCAGTACATTTTTGTCCGGCTTTGCTGGTCATTTCACGGAAAACTTCACGGACAAATAAATCAATCGTTTCATCATTGGCTTGCGCCGTCAAAATCGCACTATTGACCGAATCTGCTTCCATAGCGAATGGAATCGAGTAGGCATTTAAGTGTGGATGCGAACGCAGTTTTTGCCCTGTTGATGCAGAACCGGTAAAGGTGACCGTATCCTGAGGATTTAAATAATCAAACAAATCATAAACCTGTCCGCAAATGAGCTGCAATGAACCTTCTGGCAAGAAACCGCTTTCATGAATGGCTTTGACCACGGCATGGGTCAGCTCGGCACCTTCGGTCGCCGGTTTGACAATACAGGGTACGCCTGCCAGTAGCGTAGGAGCGATTTTCTCCAGCATGCCCCAGATTGGAAAGTTAAAGGCATTGATATGCACGGCAACACCGGCTTTAGGCGTCAGAATATGTTTCGCGCCAAAGCTACCTTGCTTAGAAAGAGGAATCCAGGCATCTTCGACCCATGCTGTTTCATCACTCAGTTCACGACGCACCAAACTCGAATAGGCATATAAGGTGCCAATCCCGCCTTCAATATCAATCCAGGCATCTTTACGGGTACAGCCGGTCGCCTTGGCAAGTTCATAAAAGTCTTCTTTGCGCTCCATCAAATACTGTGCCACTTGCTTCAGTGCATTGGCACGTTGATGGAAGGTCCATGTGGCGATAGTCGCGCCTTTTTGTTTGGCATACTTGACTACAGCTTGGGTATCGATGCCCTGACTGCCGACCTGATAAACCGCTTCACCGCTAATGGCATGATAAACCGTACGTAAATCGGCTTGCGCTGTGTATTCCTGGCCGTACACCAGTGAAGCTAAGCTTTTGATGGCAATAGGATTATGAGTTGATTCAGTATCTTGATAATCCATTGTGCTTGAGTTGCTGTCTAACTCTAACATGGTAAAAACTCCATTTATGATACGTTTTGAGATGTATTTTAATTTTGATGTTTCATAATTTGTGTTGAAAAAGTGAAAATGTCAATCATAAATCTGTGTTTAAAAATGATTAGGAATAAAATAAAAAATATTAAACTATATAAAACAATCATTTATTAAAAATAAGCAATAAAAATTAAATGATACCAATAAATAGATATTGATTTTAATTTTGTATCGTTTTAATTTGAGTGTATCAACACTTGGGATAAGTGAGGGAACAATGAATAATCAACAACAAATCTTTGATCAAAAGATTGAAAAGGATATTTCCATCGAGCCGAAGGACTGGATGCCGGAGGCTTATCGTAAAACTTTAATTCGTCAGATTGGTCAGCATGCACACTCTGAAGTGGTGGGCATGTTGCCGGAAGGCAACTGGATTACCCGTGCACCGACTTTAAAACGTAAAGCCGTGCTGATGGCAAAAGTTCAGGATGAAGCCGGTCATGCTTTGTATCTGTACAGTGCTGCAGAAACCCTGGGTGCCGATCGTGACGACATGATGGATAAACTGATTGCCGGTCGCATGAAATATTCCTCAATTTTTAACTATCCAACCCTGAGCTGGGCCGATGTTGCAGCGATTGGCTGGCTGGTGGATGGTGCGGCTATTGTCAATCAGGTTGCGCTGTGCCGTACGTCTTACGGTCCTTATGCACGTGCCATGGTGCGTGTCTGTAAGGAGGAAAGTTTCCATCAGCGTCAGGGCTTTGAAGCCATGATGGAACTGGCCAATGGTACATCGGAACAAAAGCAGATGGCACAGGATGCCGTGAACCGTTTCTGGTGGCCGGCACTGATGATGTTTGGTCCAAGTGATGATAATTCACCGAACAGTGCACAAAGTATGCAGTGGAAAATTAAATTATTCAGCAACGATGAGCTACGTCAGAAATTTGTTGATAACACTGTGTCACAAGTGTTGCAGCTCGGGTTAACGGTTCCCGATCCAGACCTCAATTTTAATGAAGCAACCGGACATTATGAATTTGGTGAAATCAATTGGGATGAGTTCTTTGCGATTCTTGCAGGCAAGGGACCGTGTAACCATGAGCGTATTGAAGCACGCCGCAAAGCTTGGGAAGGCGGTAAGTGGGTACGTGATTCAGCAGCAGTCTATGCGCAAAAACAGCAGCAACAGTCAGCAGCACAAAAAGTTGCTTAAAACAGTTTGATCAATATAGGGAATTTTGCTCATGAATAACAAAAACAACTGGTCACTTTATGAAGTGTTTGTGCGTAGTAAACAGGGTCTGAGTCACCGTCATGTTGGCAGCCTGCGTGCACCGGATGAGGAAGTCGCACTACAAAATGCCCGCGATGTATATACCCGCCGCAATGAAGGTATCAGTATCTGGGTGGTGAAATCTGAATTGATTACCTCTTCCCAGCCAGATGAAAAAGCAGAATTTTTTGAACCAGCTTTGGACAAGGTCTATCGCCATCCAACCTTTTATAACATTCCAGCTGGCATCGAGCACATGTAAAGGGAAAGGTGAAGATTATGACAAATCAAGTATTGGCAGAATTTCTTTTACATGTGGGCGACAGTCAACTGGTGTTGTCGCATCGTTTGGCAGAATGGTGTGGCCATGCCCCTGAACTGGAACTGGATATTGCCTTGGCCAATATCGGACTGGATTTATTGGGTCAGGCACGTACTGCACTCAGTCTGGCCGGTGAAGTGGAAGGCTTGGGCCGTGATGAAGACAAGCTGGCTTATTTCCGCACTGAGCGTGACTATCGTAATTTGCTGCTATGCGAACAGCCAAATGGTGACTTTGCCCAGACCTTGGTACGCCAGTGGTTGATGGATCACTATCACGCTTTATTGTTTAGTGCCTTAAGTCAAAGTCAGCATGCTGAATTGGCGGCTTTTGCAGTGAAATCACTCAAAGAAGTGAAATATCACCAGCGTTTTTCCACCACCTGGATGGAGCGTTTAAGTTTGGGTACCGCAGAAGCGCATGAAAAAACCCAGCAAGGTTTAAACCAATTATGGCGTTTTACTGAGGAACTTTTTGTATTGACGGCCGCTGAAAAACAGCTGGTCAATAGTGGTGTCCTTCCAGATATTGAAAAGTTAAAAGTCCAGTGGCTAGAAACAATTACAGCCGAATTAGCCCGATTTGAATTAAGCCTGCCAGAGCTGGGCGCTTATCGTAGTGGGGCTAAACAGGGTTTACATACAGAACATCTCGGTTTTGTTTTGGCTGAACTGCAATACATGCAGCGCTCATATCCAAACATGAACTGGTAATTCGGCACAATCACAGGGAGTGAGTCGCATGAATCTGATTCGACACGTAGAAGATCAATGTTGGGACGTTTTACAGCAGGTTTCTGATCCAGAGATTCCAGTATTGTCAGTGATTGATCTGGGCATGATTCGTGGCGTCGAGCTGAATCAGCAGGATGAAATTGTGGTGCGACTCACGCCGACCTATAGCGGCTGTCCGGCCACGGATTTATTAAAAGCAGAAATTACCCAGGCTTTCGAGGCCAACGGTTTGACGCCAGTCAAAGTGATTGTCGATCTGTCTGAAGCTTGGACCACGGACTGGATGAGTGAATCGGGCAAACACAAATTACAGCAGTATGGTATTGCCCCGCCGCAAGGCCAGTCACATAGCTGCGGCACGCATGTGGCACTGACCGATGGCATCACTTGTCCACAGTGCTTAAGTAACAACAGCAAATTATTAAGTGAATTCGGTTCGACCGCCTGTAAAGCTTTATATCAATGTCGGGACTGCTTAGAAACTTTTGATTATTTCAAATGTATTTAATTGTAACGATTGTACGGTGGGCAGGGTAAACCAATAACAAGCCTGAACACCGCCATCTAAAAGAAGGATTTTGCCATGAGCCAATTTATACCATTAACCATTAAATCGATTCAGCCACAAACCGAGCAGGCGATCTGCATTGCTTTTGATCTCGCGCCTGAGCAGTTGGATGCATTTCAATATCAGCCAGGTCAGCACCTCACCATTCGTCATTTAACCAATGATGGCGAGCTGCGTCGCTGTTATTCGATCTGCAGTGATACTCAAGAAGATATGAGCATTGCGATTAAAAAAATTGATCAGGGTCAGTTCTCGAGCTGGGCCAATGCAAATTTAAAAGCCGGTGATGTGCTGGAAGTGATGCCTCCGCAAGGGGTGTTCTTTCAAAAAGCAGCCAAGGCCGGTGGTCAGAATTATCTAGGTTTCGCCGCAGGCAGTGGCATTACCCCAATTTTATCGATTGTAAAGTCGGTGCTAAACCGTCAAGCGGACGCAACATTCACCCTGGTGTATGGCAACCGTTCCTGGAAACAGACCATGTTCTCTGAACAGATCATGGACCTGAAAGACCGTTTTAAGGAACGTCTGCAACTGGTGAATATTTTTTCACGTGAACTGAATGATAGTGACATCTTTAACGGTCGTATCAATGCGGACAAATTGCAGCAGCTGTTTCAGGCCAATCTGATTTCAGCAGACACCGATCACTGTTTTGCCTGTGGTCCGGAAGAAATGATGGCAGCGGTCGAAACGGTATTACCGACTTGGGGCATTCAGCGCAGCAAGATTCATACTGAACGCTTCAATACGGGTACTGCACCGAAAGCAACCGCCCAGCAGATGGAAAGCCGCAGTGAAGAACGTGTCAATATTATCCTCGATGGTCGCGAGCTGATTGTTGAAGTCTCCAAACAGGATGACAGTATTTTAGATGCTGCGCTACGTGCCGGAGCCGATCTGCCTTATGCCTGTAAGGGCGGTGTTTGTGCCACCTGTAAATGTAAGGTGTTAGAGGGCCAGGTTGAAATGGCGGTGAATTACAGTCTGGAAGAAGATGAAATCCAGAAAGGCTATGTGCTCAGTTGTCAGGCACGTCCAACCACAGCCAATGTCCGACTCAGTTTTGATGAATAACAGCTGAATTTACAGCACTGAGCACAGCAGGAGTTCAAGGATGACTTACATTAAAACCAGCTCACCAAAACCCGGCGTAGTCCTGATTGAGCTGAATCGCCCGGAAAAGCGCAATGCCCTAAATAATGCGACCTTGCAAGGTATTGCAGCCTGTTTGCAGAACCTGGAAACAGATGCTGCTGTGAAAGCCGTGGTCATTACCGGAAATACGCAATGCTTTGCTGCCGGTGCTGATTTAAATGAATTGGCGCAGTTAGATGTGGTCAGCATCCAGCAGGATCAGCGGCCACTGCTGTGGAAAAAAATTGATGAATTTTCCAAACCTTTAATCATGGCCGTGAATGGTTATGCTCTTGGTGCAGGTTTCGAGTTGGCCTTGCATGGTGACATGGTGCTGACCGGAGAAAATGCCCAATTTGCCTTGCCTGAAATTGGTTTAGGCATGTTGCCGGGCGCCGGTGGCACACAGCGTCTGGCACGTCTGGTCGGTCAGCAATTGACGATGCGCTGGGCCATGACCGGTGAAATGATTTCAGCACAAGCCGCATTGCAACATGGCATGAGCAGCCAGATTTGTCCGACAGGATTGACCGTGCAATACGCACTGGAACTGGCAGAAAAAATTGCCAAGCAGGCACCGCTGGCCATTCGCGCCATCAAGCAATCTTTAAAGTCGATTCATGAAGTGACATTAAGTCAGGGACTGAAATTGGAACGTCAGCATTTTGTCTGGCTGGCGGCGACCCAAGATCGCCAAGAAGGCATCAATGCATTTTTACAAAAAAGAAAACCAGAATTTAGAGGTGTGTAATGGATTATCAAACAATTATTGTCGAAGAAAAAAATGCAGTGGGCTACCTGACCTTTAACCGTCCAAAACAGCTCAACAGCTTTAATGAAACCATGCATCAGGAAGTCTCCAGGGTCATCAAGGCCTGGGCCAAAGACAGCCAGATTCGTGCCGTGGTGATTTCAGCTGAAGGCCGTGGTTTCTGTGCCGGCCAGGATCTAAATGATCGTGTGGTCGATCCGAATGCTGATGCACCGGACTTAGGCCTGTCAATTGAAAAATACTACAACCCTTTAATCAAACTGATTACTGAAATGCCAAAACCGGTGATTTGTGCGGTGAATGGTGTGGCGGCAGGGGCCGGTGCCAATATTGCACTGGCCTGTGACATTGTAGTTGCTGCAAAATCGGCTTCCTTTATTCAGGCCTTTTGTCGTCTAGGTTTAGTACCAGATTCAGGCGGCACCTGGTTCTTGCCGCGTCTGGTCGGGCGTGCCCAGGCGATGGGCTTAGCGATGCTCGGCGATAAAATTCCGGCTGAGCGCGCAGCACAACTGGGCATGATCTGGCAGGTGGTTGAAGATGAGCAACTGCAAGTGGAAGCGAAAAAACTGGCCGAGCATTTGGCCAAGCAGCCGACTTATGGCCTGTCACTAATCAAAAAAGCCATTCATGCCGCAGCCGACAATAATCTGGATCAGCAGCTCATTCTGGAACGTGACCTGCAACGTCTGGCTGGACGTTCAAGTGATTATAAAGAAGGTGTACAAGCCTTTATGCAGAAGCGTACACCTGAATATAAAGGATGCTAAATCATGCAGCAGATCAATTTGGAACACGTCAAAGTTGCTGTGGTGGGTGCGGGAACCATGGGAATTGGCATTGCGCAACTGGCCGCCATGCACGGGCATCCGACCTATGTGTTTGACCTCGATCGCAGCAAAGTTCAGAGTGCCTTGACTGCTTTAAAGGCGCAGCTTGGCAAGCGGGTACAGAATGGCAAAATGACCCAGCAATTGCTGGAGAGTACCTTCGCCAATCTGATCGTGGCCGAAGATATTCAACAGTTGGTCGATGCGGGCTTGATTATTGAAGCCATTGTCGAAAAGAAAGAAGTGAAACAAAATCTGTTTCAACAGCTGGCTGCCATTTGCCCGGAACAGACGATTTTTGCTTCCAATACCTCATCGATTTCCATTACCGCAATTGCCTCGGCTATTCCGAATCCCGAGCGGGTGATTGGGCTGCATTTCTTTAATCCGGCACCAATCATGAAGCTGGTCGAGATTATCCGCGGACTGAGAACCTCAGCAGCGATTGCCGATGCAGTATTTGAGCTAATGAAGGGCTGGAACAAAGTTCCAGTCAGAGCCAAATCGACTCCCGGTTTTATCGTCAATCGTGTCGCACGGCCTTATTATGCCGAAGCCTTTCGTGCCTTGCAGGAAAATGCCACCACACCGGAACAGCTCGATTACATCATGCGCGAATGTGGCCGTTTTGCCATGGGGCCGTGTGAACTCACGGACTTGATTGGACAGGATGTGAATTTTTCGGTGACACAAAGTGTCTATCAGGAATTTTTCTATGAGCCACGCTACCGCCCATCCTTGATTCAAAAAGAACTGGTCGATGCCGGCTGTTACGGCCGCAAGTCTGGACAGGGTTTTTATGATTACGCTCAGGCCAAGCCTGCATCAGTGTATGAATTGCCAGTGTGTTATGCCAAGTTGCTGAATAAGCTCAAAGTCACGGTAAAAGGTGAATGGCTGCATTCATTAGCACTGATTGAACGTTTAAAACAGGCATCTCATGTGGAACTGAGTTTTCAGGTAGCAGAACAGAATGAAATCCTGATTGGTGATCTTTCCTTGCGTTTATCGCTTGGAGAGTCGGTTGAACTGGCTTATCCGCATGACCCGGTGGTGTTGATGGACTGGCATGCAGACTGGAGCAATGCTAAGGCGATTCCAGTGGTGGCATCACCGGCTTGTAGTGAAGAACAGCGTCAAGCGGCAGAACTATTCCTAATAGGTATGAATGTGATACCAATTTGGTCTAAGGACCATCCAGGTCTTTATGTTATACGTAGTATCGCCATGCTGGTGAATGAAGCGTGTGAAGCCGTTTTGCATGATATTGCATCAGAACAAGATATTGATTCTGCTATGAAATATGGTGTGAATTATCCTTGTGGTCCATTTGATTGGGCAGATAGAATTGGATATTACACAATTTTGCAAATTTTAGAAAATATGTATCATGTTTATGGTGAAGATCGCTATAGAACTAGTATATATTTAGCAAAGAAAGCGGTGCAGGGACATGCACAGAAAACTCAGCAGCAACCATTACGCGTGGCGGGCTAAAAGGAAGAATCATGCAACAGGTTTATATTTTTGATGGAATACGCACCCCGATCGGACGCTACGCCGGTGGACTGAGCAGTATCCGTAGCGATGATCTGGCAGCGCTACCGATTCAATATCTCAAAGATCAGTATCCTGCATTGCCATGGGCAGAACTGGACGAATTCATTTTAGGCTGTGCCAATCAGGCCGGTGAAGATAACCGTAATGTGGCTCGTATGGCGGCTTTACTCGCAGGACTACCTGAATCTGTTCCAGCGCTAACCGTGAACCGCTTATGTGCCTCAGGTCTGGATGCCATTGGACTGGGAGCACGTGCTATCAAATCGGGTGAAGCACAATTTATTTTGGCGGGTGGGGTAGAATCCATGAGCCGTGCGCCTTTTGTGCAGTCTAAACCGACCTCAGCGTTTAGCCGTACTCCAGAAATTTATGACACCACCATTGGCTGGCGTTTTATCAACCCAAAATTTAAAGCCCAGTTTGGCGTTGACAGCATGCCGGAAACAGCCGAAAACGTGGCTGAAAAGTATCAGATCAGTCGCGCAGATCAGGACCTGTTTGCCTATCGCAGCCAGCAGAAAACCGCAGTAGCACAGCAAGAAGGTATTTTTGCCGAAGAAATTCTGCCGGTAGAGGTTAAAGGGCCAAAGAAAACCATCCTGACCATTTCCCAGGACGAGCACCCGCGCGCAGAGACGACACTGGACAATCTGGCCGCCTTAAAAACCCCATTTCGTAAAGAAGGCGGTTCGATCACGGCTGGTAATGCTTCAGGTGTCAATGACGGTGCGGCTTGCGTATTACTCGGCAATCAGCAATTTTCCGAGCAGTATGGTTTGCGCCCGAAAGCCAAAGTGATCGGGATGGCCAGTGCCGGTGTTGAAGCCAAATATATGGGCATTGGCCCGGTGCCAGCGGTACAGAAAGTCTTGAAACAAACCGGACTCAGCCTGGAACAGATGGACGTGATCGAGCTGAATGAAGCATTCGCAGCGCAATCGCTGGCTGTGATTCGGGAATTGGGCCTGCAAGATGATGATGCAAGAATCAACCCGAATGGCGGTGCTATCGCTTTGGGTCATCCACTGGGTATGAGTGGTACCCGTCTGGTGATTACCGCTATGCATGAACTGAAACGCCGTCAAGGAAAATATGCACTGTGCACCATGTGTGTCGGTGTCGGTCAAGGTGTTGCACTGGTTTTAGAAAATATGGATTAAACACATCATTCAATCAATGAATTAAACCTTGGTCAGGAAGACTGCGTCAGGAGTAAGAATATGAATAACAATGCAATGGAAAAAATTGAAAAAGTATCGGTTGATGAGTTACGCAGTGTCCAGCTACAGCGGATGAAAAAGACCCTGCAGCATGCCTATCAGAATAGCCCTGTTTATAAAAAGAAATTTGATGATGCGGGTGTGCATCCGGATGATTTTAATTCTCTGGAAGACCTGGCCAAATTCCCGTTTACCACCAAACAGGATTTACGCGATAACTATCCGTTTGGCATGTTCGCTGTACCACAGGAACAGATTGTACGTGTGCACGCCTCTTCTGGCACCACCGGTCAGCCGACCGTGGTCGGTTATACCCAGAATGATATTAATGTCTGGTCAGACGTGGTGGCACGTTCATTACGCGCAGCCGGCTTGAGCAGTAAAGATATCATTCAGGTGTCTTATGGTTATGGCCTGTTTACTGGTGGTCTAGGTGCGCATTATGGCGTTGAACGCTTGGGTGCAACTGTGATCCCAATGTCTGGCGGACAAACCGATAAACAGGCGCAACTGATTCATGATTTTAAGCCGACGGCATTAATGGTTACGCCATCTTATTGTCTGAATATTATTGAAGCGCTGGAAAAGAAATTTGGTACAGCCAAAAACTGTTCGATTAAAACCGGCGTCTTTGGTGCAGAGCCATGGACCAATGAAATGCGCAAGGAAATTGAAGAGCGTCTGGGTATTGATGCCTTGGATATTTATGGCCTGTCAGAAGTGATGGGCCCGGGCGTCGCCATGGAATGTCTGGAATCCAAAGATGGCCCAACCATTTGGGAAGATCATTTTTATCCGGAAATTATCCATCCTGAAACCGGTGAAGTGCTGCCCGATGGCGAACTCGGTGAGCTGGTCTTCACCACCATTACCAAAGAAGGTATGCCGGTGATCCGTTACCGTACCCGTGATCTGACCCGTTTATTGCCTGGCACGGCACGTACCATGCGCCGTATGGACAAGATTGTTGGCCGCAGTGATGACATGATGATTATCCGTGGAGTGAATGTGTTTCCGTCGCAGATTGAAGAGCAGATTTTACAGATCCAGCAACTGATTCCGAACTATCAGATCCAGATTTGTAAACAAGGCCATCTGGATACATTGCATATCCGTACCGAAATGCGTAAAGATAGCAGTGATATTATGGCGCACCAGCTGGCCACTCAGCTAAAAAGCCAGATTAAAACCATGGTTGGTATCAGTGTCAGTGTCGAAGTTTTGCCAGAAGGCAGTCTGCCACGTTCTGAAGGCAAGGCACAGCGCATTTTCGATATCCGCAAGTCTGCATGAAGTCCTACTGGATGATGACTAAATGGTCTATCATCCAGTTTCTACAAGGTAAAGTTAAGCGTAATGAATCCGAAATTAAAACAAATCATTGATGACTTTATTCAAAATGAAGCACTCAGCGGAACCTCATTAATCATGACCATCTTCGGTGACTGTATTTTTCACCGCGGTGGCATTATCAGTCTGGCCAGCCTGATCCAGCTCATGGATGTCTTCGGCTTTAATGAACGTTCAGTAAGAACTGCTGTATTTCGTCTGGTACAAAATGGCTGGCTGGTCTCGGAGAAAATTGGCCGCACCAGTTATTACCGTGTCACCGAAAGCAGCCGCCAGCGTTTTGTTATGGCTGACCAAAAGATTTACAGTTTTAGCCATCAGGAATGGGATCAGAAATGGGATCTGGTGCTGCTCAGTTCAGTGGAACTGGACAATAAACTGATTCTGAAAAAAGAACTGGAATGGCTGGGCTTTGCCAATATCGCCACCAATGTTATGGCCTATCCGGGCTGTGACCACCAGAAACTGCAAAACCTGCTGCTGAATTTGAAAATGACCGATCAGGTGGTGGTGTTTAAAGCCGAAACCTTACAGCTCTGGCAGGAATCTTATCCAACCGTGAAGCGCATGGTTGCTACCAACTGGCCGGTGCAGGAATTACATCAGCGTTATGAAAAATTTATCACCGATTTTCGGGAATTCTTTCATCTGGTGGAACAGGAAGATGAGCTAGATCCGCTACAGGCATTTCAGTTGCGTATTTTGCTGATTCATCAATTCCGCCGGATTTTATTAAAAGATCCGAATCTGCCTTTTGAGTTATTGCCATCTAACTGGCTTTCCCTGAATGCCCGTAATCTGAGCAGCAATTTATATCAAACTGTGGTTGCAGCAGGTGATGAATTCTTTATAGAAATCGCGCGGACTTCGGAAGGTTCGATGCCGCCGGTACATCCACAATTTTATAAACGTTTTGGCGGTTTGCGACTAGAAGCCGTCAGTTAATCTAATTCTGCATTTTTAAAGGAATAAAATAATGCCGTGTTATGCCATTGATGGTGTGATTCCTGTGGTCAGCCCTCGTGCTTATGTACATCCGCAAGCCGTTCTGATCGGGGATGTGGTGATTGAAGAGGGTGTATATATCGGGCCTTTTGCTACTTTAAGAGCCGACTTTGGCGGGATTCATATCCAGAAAAATGCCAATGTTCAGGATTCCTGTACCATTCATGGCTTTCCCGGTAGCGTCACGCTGGTCGAAGAATATGGCCATATCGGACATGGCGCGATTTTACATGGTTGTATCATTCGCAAAAATGTACTGGTGGGCATGAACAGCGTGATTCTGGATGAAGCCGAAATTGGTGAAAATACCATTATCGGTGCTAATAGTACGGTTAAAGCCAAAGCTCAAATTCCGGAAAACTCACTGGTACTCGGTAGTCCAGCGCGGGTGATTCGTCCCTTGGATGTCAAAGAAATCGTCTGGAAAAGCAAAGGGACGCAGGAATATATTCAGCTGACAGAGCGCTGCTTGTCCTCGATGCAGGAAGTTGAACCGTTGTCTGAAGATTCAGCAGATCGCCTGAACTATCAGGCCTTTGATGCAGAATATCAAATTAAAAAGAATCATTAATTTAGCACTTGGCTGATGATTGTATCAGCCAAGTTTTTTATTTCATTTATAAAAATTATAAACGGCGACATTGACCTTCTTTGTCACCATTGACCCGGTTATTGCCACCGATCGGTTGAATCAGATTGGATTCGCATTGCAGATTACCGTCCACCACATTGTCATTTACAGTAATTTTTTGGGTATTCTTTTTCAGCTGGATATCACCCTCTACCTGATTGGCAGTGAGCTGAATCGTCTGACCGCCTTCTAGCTGGATATTGCCGTCAATCCGGTTATGTTGTGCCAGAACCGAGCTAAAACGTCCTTTCGATTCCAGATTGCCATCAATCGCAGTATTTGAAATTACTGCTTGAGCACCCTGATACAGCATGACATTGCCTTTAATGGTGGCATTATCAATCTGACAGTTTTGGCTGATACTGACATTATCATCAATCGTGCGATCTTTAATGCTACCGTGACAGTGATAATCTGCGAAACTTGCGCTTGATAAACAAAGTAGTGCTAAACCTGAAAGTAATTTTATCATCATGATCCTTGGTGTATTTTTAATGCACTTTAACCATAATTTTTGAATATGACATTTTGATGACGGCACTCAAACGTAGTGTGGGCTTTAGGTTAGCGTATGTTAACGTACCAAAATCATTTCCAGCACGAATTTAGAACTAATAAAACCCAGTGCCAACAAGCCAAAACCGAGCAGGGTAAAGCGCACAGCTTTCTGGCCACGCCAGCCAAACTTCCAGTGTCCGATTAATAGTGAACCATAAACCAGCCAGGAAATAATACTGAACGCAGTTTTATGTGCCAGATGTTGGGCGAAGAAATTATCGATGGTGAAAAAGCCAAAGCTCAAAGCGAGCGTAAGTCAAACAAAACCGGTCATCAGCATATCAAACAGGAGTGATTCCATGTCTTGATAAGAAGGTAACAAACTCACCCAAACCCGGCGTTTTTGCTTCTTTTTCAGCTCGCGATCCTGAAGCCGCAAGATCACGGCCTGAATGGTCGCCATGTAGATGAAGGATATAAAAATCTATCATTTCCATTTCAGGAAGTTGCAATTCAGCCACCTGTATTACAGGTTGAATGGAACTTTTATCAGTTAATTGGTTATATGAGTACCTGGTCAGCCGTAAAAGCAGCAACTCAAGCACTCGGACATAATCCACTGAATGTACTGGCAGATGCCTTATTGCCAGAATGGGAAGATCCAGAATTGCCTAGAGTCATTCGCTGGCCATTGTCGGTGCGGGTAGGGAACATTCATCCGAAATGATATTTTCATACAGCTAAACTTCCGGATATTCAGCAACTAGATTCCTGGTATTGAATATCTTTAAATATATTTTGACCATTTTAACAATACATTTTCTACAGTACTGCCACTACTTGGAGCTGTACTACCTTTGTTGCTTGGCGCGATAAATTCAGAACGAGGCACCACAATATTAGAACCCGCGCCAAAGGTATTCTGTTGCTGGATGGTATTGGTATAAGGCGGCTTACCTTGGGTGCTGATAGCACCTACAATCGAAGGACCACTGCTACAACCAGAACTGCTCTCGACTGTACTTCTGGCATAGACATCTCCATAGACCTGTGCACAGGTGCCAACACGAATTACCCGATTTGACATCAACGCCACATAGCCCAGATCTAGTTTTTTTACCGCAGTATCATTAATCGTGACCATTAAAGAATTACCAGAAGCATCTTGGCCAATACGATAGGCAAATTCATTGGCACTTTTACACAGATTGGTCGGTGTTAAATAGCGGCTTGATTCAGTTGCAGGTTGAGTCAAGGGTGCACCTGAAATCGTAGTACCAGTGACAGTTTTATATGGCCGGTCACAAATCAGGGCTGCTAAACCATTCCGTAAAACGTTATAAGGTGAGTAGATATAAGGGGAGAGGGCAACGGCATCAATATCTTCTTCAGCCAGAAAAGTATTGGTAAAGGTACCTGTACGGGTATGGCCGGTTAAAATCAGTTTACCTTCAAAATAAAAAATCCCGGGTGCAAATGCAGCATTATCTAGAGGTGAAGCTTCTGAGGTGGTCCGGATATGCCAGGTATTCACCCCAGCAAGATAGTCATAGTCATTATCCACTCCCAAGGTTTTCCCGACGCTGATCCGTGGTAAATAGCTGATAATCGGGCTGGTACAGGTGCCATTGCTTGCAGTCAGGCAGATCGCACCAATATATTTTTTGCCCCCATAACTGTAATCCCCAATGGCAAAACCGCGTTCGCTGACTAAAGTTTTAGTCCCGTTGGCTGCCACGGCATATTGTTTATTGTCCTGATACAGATAAGTGATGTTGGTGGATTTATTTTGCAAATAATTCAGATAGACATAAGAGATGCCATTTTGTTTGGTAAAAATATAGTTGGCATCATATTTGTAGACGCGTACATCGACTTTGGTGGAGAAATTCATTTTGTCATCAATACGCTGGCCGATCAGTGCGGTATCTACTGTCTGGGGAATGGTAAAATCCAGTCCCGGCACTGTTTTCTGTTTTTCATTGACAGAGCCTTTAATGCCCGACTTGATTCCAATCACTTCTCCAGTCAGATAAACACTGCCTTCAATATCCTTACCAATCAGGCCATCCAGTAAGCGTAAATTTTTATTGGCATAGACATTTTTGCCAATCCAGCTGGTACTGAGTCGTACCGCAACATTATTGGTCAATGAAATAGTATTGAGACCCTTAGCATAGACCGAACCATTGACCTTGGCATTGGTATCCAGATCAACATAATCATAGGCTTTGACATCACCTGTCACTTCACTATTAGAAATATCTACCTGTTTACCAGATTCAATATTTCCATAAACCTTACTAAAAATGGATACGGAGACTGCACCATGCGTCTGGATGGTATTGGCTTTGGCATTGGTTCTTAAAATGACTTTGTCATTCGAGTAAATATTTTGTACCGAAGAACCTTCAGCAATTTCGACTTCACCTTGGGCCTGGATCGTTTTAGCCGTAGAGTTGAGAGCAAGATGAACCCTGCTTAAAGAAGAAATATTTTCGGCATTCACCCCGGTTTGCAGTTTGACCCAGCCTTTGGCATTAATCTCCCCAAAGTTTCCAGGATTGGTAATATGTACATTCCCTCTGGCATTGATATCAATTTTGGTATTGCCGCAGCGGGTAGTGGAACAATCAATAATTACATCTCCAGTAGAATTGATAGTCAACTGGCTAATATTGCTGGTTTTAAATCCTGCTTGGATCGAGGTATTGCCATCCACATTTAAGGTGACCTGACTATTAGGTGTTTCAGCTTTGATTTCTGTACCGGACATAAAAGTCGTTCCGGTGAAATTCAATGCAAGATTTTCCTGAACAGCCGTGATTTGACCATTTTTCACTGTCAGTTCATAGACTGCCTGAATGGTAGTCGCCGCTTTGGCGGTCATGTTATTCGAGCTGATGTCAGCGGTCACGACACAAGTTGTTCCTGAGGCGGTACAGCCGGACACCCGAATATTCTGGGCAATAATCTCTTTACTGTTCGCTTCATAGCGTAAGGGTAGGGTTTCGCCATGGAGGTCAGCCACTTTGCTGATATTGATTTTGCCCTGTTGTAGCAGGTATTCACGAAAGGCGCTGACACCTGCCCAGCCCATCAACTGAGCATTGGTCTGGGCATGAGCAGCCACAGAGGCATCTTTTTTACTGGCTAAGGTTTTGGCCACAGAGGCTGTAATCAGCATTACACTGATGCCAATCAGCAAAACCAGCAAAATTGTCGCCATGCCTTTTTGATGATGAATCGCCTGCATCTGTGTTCCCCTTTACTAAGTGGCCTTGATGTTATTGAGACAAATCAGGCTTTGAATTTTTTCTCCCAAGCCTGTCATCTCAGGACGGAAAGCGGTCAAGCTGATCTGCTTTGTACCTACTGGAGTACTGTTAATTCCAAAAGGTCGGCACTCTCCCTGACTCAAGGCATAGCGAAAAATCGGCGTGGTGGAGTTATTGTTAATGGAAACAATAGCCTGACTCTCCTGCCAGGTTCCCTCAGTCAATGCGGTGGTCGTGCCACAAGCATCTTTTTTCATAAGTACCAGTCGATGCATTCTTAAGCCATTTTCAGTAGTGATTTTTTCAGCCACCCCCTGACACTGATAACTGACGGGAACACTGTCTAGCTCGGGGATAAAACGCCAAAAAACGGCCGGATTTCCAAAATGCGTCCCGATCTGAATATCATTTGCCAAGCCTGAACCATAACCGGCATTCTGAATAAATTTTTCCAGAACCAGTAAACCGGTCTGGATCTGGGCATCATATTCAGCACTTTGAGAAGAGCGGACCGAAATTTGTGAAATCTGTCTGAACAGCATCAGCAGCATAATCATGCATAACATGGAGATAAGCAGGCCAATCATCAGTTCAATCAGGGTAAAGCCATTCGCACGCATATCTATTTCCCCACGATATAGCAATCAGAACTGAGGGTTCCCTCTGCACAGGATTGGGCAATATTCTTTTGGGTACTAACGGCCAGTACAGGCCATTCAACCGGAATCCCATTGATGTCAATTTTTTCGGTAGCACACGCCATGTGATAAGTTTGCTGGGCCAAACTGAAACTATTCAAATCAATCGAGCTGCAAAGTGATGCAGAAGCCGGAGTATTTAATGCATTTTGGAGTTTATTTTGCATGGTATTGATAATGATAGAGTTCACCTGCATCTCTTTTTGTAGCTTTAACATATAAGACACAGCGGCAGTACTTCCCAAAATGATAATACCGAAGATCATCAGAGCCACTAGAGACTCGATCAGGGTAAAGCCAGATTGTTTAAAAGAGGGTGAATTCAGCATTTTCATTATTCTTCTCCACTTTTAAACTCAGACTGCTACTGTTCACACAAGACGATCCGGCCGGTGCAATCAGTACGCCGGCGGCATTAAATGCCAGACATTGAAAAGCAGTCTGATCCTGGCGAATAACAATGCCTTGAGCCAAGGATGAATTGAAAAGAACGGTATGATCGGCAGATGCCACATTGCAGAGATCGCTACTATTTTGTGCAAGACGGAGTACAGATAAAGTATGTGAAAGTGCATTCCAGCACACACTGACTGCGGGATGGTTTAAAGGCTGGTTATTGGTATTTCTTAGGGCAGCTGTCTTGGCTTGGGCAACTGTATTTTTTAAAGTCGAAATTCCACTATTAATCTGGCTACGATCCACCCAGCTTCGCGTTAAGGCACTTCCGATCAACAGCAAGATACTTAACACGGTAATGGTGATCATTAATTCGATCAGGGTGAAACCACCGGATTGGCGCAATAGAAAAGGCTGTGAGCACATATCAGTTGGTCCACTCTGTATTTCCACAACCGGTTGCTGTGCGGGTGCCTTGATGGTTCAGACTGAGTTGGCAGTCTGCTACCCGTGAGTCAGTACCAGTGGCTTTCAATGTATAGGTGGAGCCATCAGTAGATTGATACTGATAGGAAAAAGTATCAGAGGTTGGGTTCCAGGTACTAAACATAGTACTGCTCTTTAAAGCAGCACTATTGCTGAGGTTTGCAATTGGATAATTTAAAGTACGTTGATAAAAATTTTCTGCTGAGAGGGATAAGGCAATTAAATTCGACTGTGCTTCTTTAATCTTCGACTTGGTAATATAGTTCTGATAGCTGGGCACAGCAATCATCGCAAGGACTGCAATCACTGCCACCACAATCATTAGCTCAATTAAAGTAAAGCCTTTTATCTTATTCATATTTACCTCATCTTATTTTATTTATCCTTTTGAATAATTTGCAAAAATTAATGCAAATCCAGATTTTTCTAGAAAAGGATTATAATTATAGGTAAAAAATAAATAGAAAAATTTGAGAAACATGAATCATTACAAAACTAAAACTTAAGCTATATCAAGGAGTAAAAATTAGTAACCCATATAAGGTAAGGTGTAGTTTTTTTGTTATAAATCCAATATAAAAATGCGATGAAAAAGAGCTAAGTAATATTCGGATAAAAATTATAAAAATACTGTCTCATGTTTGCATGGGTCTACAAGAAGCTTACTTGTCTTCAAGTATTTTCGTATAGAAAATGGGGAGTATCTGATCAACCATCAGAGCAGCGAAAAAGCCTTGCAATATGAACTTTTGCAACAGTTTGTACTTAAGATTCTGCCTGTGTGAGGAGATGCAGAACTTAACAGGGAGATGTACTGGCCATTATCAGTGCGTGCGGGGCGTATAATCCTTTAAAGAATACTCAAGCTAAAGCCTTTTCATTGAACAATGAATTGAATATTTCAAGGCTCAGAATTATCGCCCCAAGATCATTTCCAGCACAAATTTAGACCCAATAAAACCCAGTGCCAGCAAGCCAAAACCGAGCAGGGTAAAGCGCACGGCTTTCTGGCCACGCCAGCCAAACTTCCAGTGTCCGATTAATAGTGAACCATAAACCAGCCAGGAAATAATACTGAATGCAGTTTTATGTGCCAGATGCTGAGCAAAGAAATTGTCGATGGTAAAAAAGCCAAAGCCCAGAGCGAGGGTAAGTAAAACAAAACCGGTCATCAGCATGTCAAACAGCAGTGATTCCATGTCCTGATAAGAGGGTAATAAACTGACCCAAACCCGGCGTTTTTGCTTCTTTTTCAGCTCGCGATCCTGCAGTCGCAAAATCACGGCCTGAATGGTCGCCATGAGCAATACCGCATAAGCAGACAAAGACAGGATAATATGAATATCCAGACCCAAAGAGTTTTGTGCGATGATTTTTGCAGGCTGGGTAAAGACAAAGCCGAGAATTAAACCCGTGGCAGCCACTGGAATCCCGATCAGATTCAGGGCAATAATTGGACGATAAGTACTGTAAATAATGCTGAGTAACAGCATCAGACCAGAGGTAAAGGAAAACAGGGCAAAGACATCATAATTGATGCCAAGCGGGGTGTGCATATCGCCATATAAAACCAGCGCATGTAAGCCCAGTCCAAGCAGGGCAGTTAGCGAAACAAACCATTGATTAGGAGTACGTTTAGACATTAAATGAATGAACAGATACCAGAAGGAAGCGGTATAAGCGACTAATGCTAAGATCGTGTAAACCAAGGGGAGGCTAACCATGTCAAACCTTTTTAAGGGTGATGAATATTCATTTATATAAATTCGCTGCGAACTACAGTATCCTATAGCATTCTATGCATAAATTTTCTATTTTAAGAAACAATTTTTTGCTCATGGCTATTTTAAGCGGATTTTGCAATGTTTGATACCTTAACAGAACGACTCACGCAGAGTTTAAGAAATGTTACTGGCTCAGGGCAGCTAACCGAAGACAATATTAAAGATACGTTACGTGAAGTGCGTATGGCGCTTCTTGAGGCCGATGTTGCGTTACCTGTAACTCGTGAATTCATCGCGAAAGTTAAGGAAGAAGCATTGGGCCAGGAAGTGATGACTCAGTTATCTCCTGGACAGGCTTTTGTCAAAATCGTTCATGACGAATTGACCAAAATGATGGGCGAGGCCAATGAAAGCCTCGACCTCGCTGCAAAACCACCTGTTGTTGTCCTGCTGGCAGGTCTACAAGGTGCGGGTAAAACAACAACCGCAGCGAAACTTGCACGCTTCTTACAAGAACGTCAAAAGAAAAAAGTCGCGATGGTATCTGCTGACGTATACCGTCCAGCAGCGATCAAACAGCTACAAACGGTTGCAGGCGAAGTAGGTGCGATTTTCTTAGAATCTCACGCAGATGAACGCCCAATTGATATTGCAAAACGTGCAATTGAACAGGCAAAAATCCAGTTTGCTGATGTGCTGATTGTCGATACGGCAGGTCGTTTGCATATCGATGATGACATGATGGGTGAAATCAAAGAGCTGCATGCAGCGATTAACCCGACTGAAACCCTGTTCGTGGTCGATGCCATGACCGGTCAGGATGCAGCAAATACTGCCAAAGCATTCAACGATGCCTTGCCTTTAACCGGTGTGATCCTGACCAAAACCGATGGTGATGCACGCGGTGGTGCGGCACTGTCTGTGCGTGCCATTACCGGTAAGCCAATCAAATTCTTGGGTATGGGCGAAAAGCTTGATGCCTTGGAGCCATTCCATCCTGAACGTATCGCGCAGCGTATTTTGGGTATGGGTGACGTCCTTTCTTTGGTCGAAGAACTTGAGCGCAAGGTCGACAAAGAAAAAGCCGAAAAAATGGCGAAAAAACTGCAAAAAGGCGGCAGCTTCAACTTTGAAGATATGCTGATGCAGTTTGAGCAGATGAACAAGATGGGCGGCATGATGGGCTTCTTGGACAAACTTCCTGGCATGAGCAATGCCGGTCTGCAAGATGCGTTGGCCCAGGCCAATCCTGAAAAGCAGGTCAAGAAAATGGAAGCGATTATCCAGTCGATGACCATCAAAGAGCGCCGTAATCCAGACTTGATGAACCCAAGCCGTAAAAAACGTATCGCAGCAGGTTGTGGTATGGAAGTGGCGGAAGTCAACAAGTTGATTAAACAACATGCGCAAATGGCCAAGATGATGAAGAAATTTGCCAATCCGTCAGGTATGGCAAAAATGATGAAATCACTCGGTGGTTTGCAGAAACAGTTTGGCGGCGGCGGTGGCATGGGTCCACTGTTCGGCGGCAATGACAAGAAATAAGATTCTGATTTAAAAAAGGCGCGAAATGCGCCTTTTTTATTATGTATCAATCAGAAAACCGGTTTAAACAAAACAACATTTACTTACCCAAAATAAAAATCCAATCAGGCAGACTCAGGAACATCAGCACAAAACAAAGAGAAATTTAAAATGGCTCAAGTGATCATCGTCCATGGTTATACTGCAAGCCCGGAAGAAAACTGGTTTCCATGGATTCAGGAAAAAGCCCAACAGGAAAATGTCAGCTTAAAAGTACTGCGACTTGACCCATCGACCACACCCAAGTTGGAGGTGTGGGACCAGCAAATGCGTGAGCAGATTGAGGGGATTGATGAAGACAGTATTTTTATCGGGCATAGCCTGGGAACTGTGGCTGTATTGCATTACTTATCCAGAGAATTAAAACAGCAAAAGATTCAGCAATTGGTATTGATCGCAGGATTTAATGGCCGCTTGGGTCGTTTAGATGAAGTCAATCCGTTTATTGATGCTGCTGAGATCGATTTTGATCTGCTTAAACAGCAGGTGGCAGAACGTGTGGTGATTTATTCTGAAGGCGATGATCGGGTGGAGCCTGAATTTAGCCTGGAACAGGCAGACAGTCTGGATGCGATTGTGGTGAGTGCCAAGCATCAGGGACATTTTATCGATTCAGAAGGCTGTACCGATCTGCCAGAACTCTGGAAAGTGATTGAGCCTTATCTGATTAAAGCTGAATCTTAAGCAGGTTGTTGGATTCGTTCAATTTGCAAATTGAGTCTGAGATGGGATGCAAAAAGTTACTTGAATTTCATCTTCAGACTGTTTAATGGTAGTTTTTGTCAAAGCACTTTGTGCTCAATTATAATAAGTAAAACACGATGAAAAATATAATCAATAAAGTTTATATCGTGCCTGATTATCAGGCCACCTCAAATGACCATTGGTATCCGTGGCTGAGTCGCCAACTCAAAAATGTCGGTGTTGATTCAAAACGGATTATGCTGGCCAATCCTTTTCAGCCTGATCTAGAAGAATGGCAGCAGAATCTGAAACTGCATATTCCACACCTGGATGAGCATACGTTTTTAGTTGCCCATGGCCTGAGTGGACTCAGTGTTTTAAGTTTTTTACAGCAACATTATCTCCAGCAGCACCGCAAGACCGGCGGGGTCATTCTGGTTTCAGCTTTCGATACACCGCTGGTGGCCTGGTCGGAACTGAATAAAATGCTGCAGGCGACACGACTGGATCTGAACAACCTGCCGTATAGCTATAAACGCGCGGTCATGCTGATCTCCAGTAATGATCCTTTTGTACCTGCACCGGTTTCCCTGCGCCTGGCCCACAGCTTAAATGCTCAAATTTTTGAGATTAAAAAAGCCGGACATTTTAACAAATGTGATGGATTTACCGAATTTCCTCAATTGCTCGAAATCATGAAACTGTGTCTGGCAAATGAGCCGCAAAATGCTGCAAACCTTTAAGCAGAAGATCAGGTTCAATCCTCGGCTGATACGGCTCAAGATGTTGGGCAAACAGTGGAGCATCTCCACCGGTTAGTACCAGCTGTGCCGGAAAATCATGCAGCACTTTTTCAATGGTGCTGAGCAGACCGAGCAGAATGCCATGATGTACTGCATCGATGGTATTGCGTCCGGGATTGAGCTCAGAAAATGCGGCATCCGGAATTTTAATACCTTTGGTATTCTGAATCAGTGCATCACGTTGTAAATATAAATTTGGCAGAATAAAACCGCCTAAATGTTGTTGTCCTTGAATCAGGTCAATGGTCAGCGCTGTACCACAACTAATCACACAATAATTCTCATGAGGCTGGGTCGCGACAGCAAGTACCTGTAGCCAGCGGTCAATCCCCAGTTGTGCCGGTTCATCATAGCCACAAATCAGGCCAGCATATTGGGCCTGCACCTGAGCAAAAATCACTGGAATATGCAGACCATCTAATATACTAAGAATGCGCTCATTATTGACCTTGTCCTGAACCGAAGACAATCCGACCTGATCCAGATCCAGCGTTTTAAAGTGCTGAATCAGGCCAAGTAACAAATCGGCAGGGGATTGTAAATGTAATTCCGCTGCATGTTCAATGATCTGATCTTGTTCGGTAATCCAGTATTTGAGTCGGGTATTGCCAATATCTAGCCATAGTTTCTTCATGGATTATGCCTGTTCAAGGATTATTTTTGAGCCGTAATTGACCTTGGTAAAAGATGTGGACACCTGTTTCAGTCACGATTTTAACCGCGCCATCATCCTGAATACCCAGAAATTTTCCTGAATATTGCCCTTGCAGATCGGTAAATTCAACCCTCTCTTGGATAAAAGCGGCATGTCGATTGAAACGACCAGACAGATTCTGGCTGCCATAACTAAACCATTGTCCGGCTTGCTGAATCGCCAGATACAGTTCTGCAATCAGCTGAATGCGTGAACCCGGATGCAGGCCCAACTCATTCAATGAGGTCACTTGCTGCTCGGGAACCTCAGCAGACATTGGGCTGAGGTTGATCCCGACCCCGACCACCACCTGCGTAGGTGAAATCGGTTCCACCAGAATGCCGCCCCATTTGCCTTTGACGCTATACAGGTCATTCGGCCATTTTACTTGCAAGTCCTGCCCTTGTAGACTGGGCATTTGCAGGATATTTAACGCAATTTCCAGAGCCAAACGGCCATCGATGGGTTTTTGTGTATGCAGCAATGTGCTTAAATAGATATTCCCTTCAGGTGAAATCCACTGACGCTGGCGCTGTCCACGGCCTTGGGTCTGCACATGGCTGCAGACCAGAACCTGCTGTACCCCCTTGGTTGCCAATTCCCGCACATCGTCATTGGTCGATGTGGTAATCGGTTTGATGAGCAATACTTCCGGAAGCTGGCCTGCATCGCTTAATCGTTGTTGCAGTTCACGAGTTTCTACATCCATTTGAATCTAAACGTGGTAAATATCGTTATGGAGTTAATCATATATTTATTGATTGGTGCAATTGCAGGATTTACCGCTGGCCTGTTTGGGGTCGGTGGTGGTTTGATTATTGTGCCGATTCTGTACATTGTTTTTACCCAGCTCCAGTACGATCCCAGCGTGATTATGCACATGGCGGTGGGGACTTCTCTGGCTACCATTATTGTCACCTCGATCAGTTCGGTCATGGCGCATCATCAAAGAGGTGCCGTGTTGTGGTCGGTATTTCGTAATCTGGCACCCGGCTTGATTATTGGTTCCTTCCTGGGCGCAGGGATTGCTGACTATTTATCTGGTCAAGGCTTGCAGCTGTTGATCGGGTTCTTTGCAGTCTGGGTGGCGTTTAGAATGTTTAAAGGCGCCAATGTTCAGGTCGATCCGAATAAAAAATTGCCTTCAACCCCGGTACAACTCGCTGCGGGCGGTGGGATTGGTGTGGCATCGGCGATCTTTGGGATTGGTGGCGGTAGTCTGACAGTCCCGTTTTTGAATCGCTGTGGCATCGTGATGCAAAAAGCCGTGGCGACCTCTGCGGCTTGTGGATTGCCGATTGCCGTGGCAGGCGCACTAGGCTTTATCTGGTTTGGTCAACAGGCCCAGGTCACAGTACCAAATACGATTGGCTATATCCATATTTATGCCTTTATTGGCATCAGTATGATGAGTTTTTTTACCGCCAAACTCGGTGCAAAAGTGGCACATTTACTTTCACCTGCGGTACTGAAAAAATGTTTTGCGGCTTTACTGACCACCGTCGGCCTGTATTTTATTTATCAAGGTTTTATGGCCTGATTTAAGTTTTTAGGTTGAACTGATGTATCACCTAAGGAGAATGGTTCACTATTCTCCTTTTTTGTGAACTTGAGTTGGCTGTAGAGACACAAGATTGTCTGACAATGTCACAGTAATTATTGAAAAAATTCTGTCTAATAGCAACATAGCCCAAATCACGGGCTGAACCAGTATCCATAAAAATAAAGACAGGAACGGTATGCCATTAGAACAAGCACACAGTTTGTCTGAGCAGATTGCCAAACACATTAGCGAACAGATTATTCGCGGCGAATTGGTCGAAGGCGAACGTATACAGGAACTCAGGATTGCCTCGGAGCTGGATGTCAGTCGAGGGTCGGTTCGTGAAGCCCTGCTGTTGCTGGAACGCACCCAGCTGATTGAAATTTATCCGCGTCGCGGTGCCATTGTCTCGGAAATGTCGGCCTTGCAGGTGCGTGCCCTATTTGATATTACCTCTTTATTGCTGGGGCAGATGGTGCATCGTATGGCTGAAACCTGGCGGAGTCATGAAGCCGAGCGCATTCAGCTATTATTAGAACAATTAGAAGCAGAAACTCGCCAAGGACATACAGAAAAGTTTTATGATCTGATCTTTCAGGGCATGGCCCAGCAACATGAGATGGTCGGAAATCCCTATCTGATGCGCTACTATCAGGAACTGTTACCTTGCTTGCGGCGTAGCTATTTCCTGACCCTGAATATTTCCAGACGCGAGTTACAGGAATCTTTCGACTTATTTAAACTGGTCACTGAAGCAATTTTGATACGAAAAACCCATCAGGCCGCTTTATTTATGGAAGATTTTTGTCGACACTTACGCAACCTTGTGTTGGAATCTCTGACACGGATGAAACAAATTGAACTCGCGTGGGCCAGACGCTCACGACGTTAAATCAGGACATTATGCGTTTAAGCAGTTTAAAACTTTCAGGCTTTAAATCTTTTGCCGACAGTACCACTTTACATTTTAAAGATAATCGTACTGCAGTCGTGGGACCGAACGGGTGTGGTAAATCTAACGTCATTGATGCCATACGCTGGGTCATGGGCGAGTCCAGTGCGCGCCAGCTGCGTGGTGGCAGCATGCAGGACGTGATTTTTACCGGAACTGCCAAGCGTAAACCGGTGGGTATGGCCAGTGTAGAACTGCGCTTTGACAATACCTATGGCAAACTGGGCGGTGCTTATAATGCCTATAATGAACTGGCAGTCCGCCGTCAGGTCAACCGCGATGGCAAGTCTGAATATTTCCTGAATGGCAGCAAATGCCGTCGTCGTGACATTACCGATATTTTTCTGGGCACCGGTCTGGGGCCACGTTCTTACGCGATTATTGAACAGGGCATGATCAACCGTCTGGTCGATGCCAAACCGGATGAAATGCGGGTCTATATTGAAGAAGCTGCCGGGGTTTCGCGTTATCAGGCACGGCGCCGTGAAACCATGCTGCATCTGGATCACACTACGCAAAACCTGTCGCGTCTGGAAGATATTGCCTCTGAACTTAAATCTCAGTTAAAAACCCTGAAACGTCAGGCTGAAAGCGCGATTCAATATAAGCAACTGGAAGAACAGATTCGCAGCATCAAGATTGAAATCCTGTCTTTCCAGTGTGAACAAAGCCAGCGCTTGCAAGAAGAATATACCGTGGAGATGAATACTCTCGGAGATAATTTTAAGCTGGTGCGTTCCGAGCTGACTACGGTTGAACATGATTTAGGTCGTACCAGTGAACTGTTTCAGCGTCTGATTCAGCAATCGACACCTTTGCAAAGTGAATGGCAACAGGCCGAGAAAAAACTGGCCGAACTGGAAATGACCTTGCAGCAAAAACAGTCTTTGCTCGAGCAAAATTCCACCAGTCTGGTCAAGCTGGAACAGCAAAAAGCCCAGACCAAAGAGCGTTTGCAATTGATTGAACTGCAACTCGATACCTTGCAGCAGCAAGCTGAAGATCAGCAAACACAATTGCAGCAGCAAGATGGCCAGAATCAGGCGCAGAGCCAAAATCTGGCTGATCTCAAATCACAACATACAACAGTCGCGGCACAATTTGCCCAGATCAAAACTCAGGTCGAACAGCAGCAGCAGCGTAAATTACAGATGTTGGCTCAAAGCGAGCAACTGGCCAAGAATATTGAGCGGATTGAACAGCAAAAACAGACCGTACAGCAACAGAGCATACAGATTCAGCATCAAGCGCAACAAGATGAGTTGGAACAATATCAACAAGACAAGACTGAGATCGAACAGCAGCTATTCACATGTGAAGCGCAACGCACTGTATTGCAAGATCAATTGGCTCAAGTTCAGACCGAGCAGGCAGAACAGCAGCAGTGCTTGATGCAGTTAAAATCTGAAATTCAGGTGCTGCATTCAGAACAGAACAACCTCAGTCAATTGCTGACCAAAGCCAATCCACATGCCAAGGCCGATGCACTACAGCTAATGCATGTACTTAAGCTCAACGATGCAGGCAAAGACCATGCAAAGCTGATCGAAAAGTTTCTGGCAAAATGGCTGTCTGCCCAGATTCTGGCAGAGGGTGAAAACTTTCTTGAAGATCGGGCGCGTCAGTTAAAGCCATATGCTGTACAGGATAAAATTCAGATTGCCAATACGGTGTGTCTGGCCGACTGGATTGAATCTCCACAGCATTCACTGTGGCAGCAGGTTGCAGTTGTAGATTCATTAGCGCAAGCCTTGAAACTTCAAACTGGGCTTTTGCAAGGTCAGACCCTACTCAGTCTGGATGGCTATCAGGTTGGGCCTGATTGGGTGATTGCGCTGGATTATGATGAATCGAGCCAAGCCGCTCAGGGCGCATTGAGTCATCGTATCCGTCTGGAGGAAATCGAGCTTCAGTTATCAGCACTGAATAGCCAACTTAGTCAGGCTGAAGAGCAACTGCCTGAACTGAATCTTCGGATGAAGGAGTTAAAAACCCAGATTCAAACGATCAGTGAGCAGTACAAGCACACACAAAAGCAACTGCAACAACTCGATGTCAATATTGCCAAAGTTCAAAGTAGTGCTCAGGCTTTCGCATTACAGAAGCAGCAATTACAGCATCAGCTGCAACAACTGGATGAGCAGCTAGGAGAAGATGCCATGCAGAAAGACGATCTGGAAATTGACCTGCATGCCCTGAATATCAAGCTGGAACAAGCGCTACCAAATTATAAAACCCTGCAATTCCAGCTGGAAGCATTGAGCACTCAGTTAGATGACTCGCAGCAGCTTAGCCAGCAAGCGCAGCAGGAACTGGAACTGCTGCGCCGTCAAAGCGTACAGAGTCAGCAGCAGATTGAATTGCTGGAAAAAGATCAGGTATTTTTAATAGAACAGTATCAACAAATTAATCTACAAATCGAGCAAGCCAAGAAATTTGTCGATCCGGTACAGCTGGAATTGCCTGCTTTACAGAGCCAGTTTAATGAACAGGCGCAGATCACTGAAAAGCTGCAAAAAACCTGGGCCGACTGGCAGATCGAATTAAATCAGGTGCAGAGCAAGCAGCAGCAGTTGACTGAACAGCGTCACAGTTTCCAGCAGCAGGATGAAAAACTGCGTACAGCACTGGAAGCCAAACGTCTGGCCTGGCAGGCAGCCAAATCTGATTTGCAGCATTATTCAGAACAATTAAAAGAACTGAATCATGAAGTCATCAGCGGTTTAACTATTGATGTCAAAACCCATCAGGCGAAACTGGAAAAAGCTCAGGTGCAGTTCGATAAGCTCGGTGCAGTGAATCTGGCGGCTTCTGAAGAATATAAAGAAGTCTCGAAACGCTATGAGGAACTGAGCCACCAGATGCAGGATCTGGAAAATACTGTGGAACAGCTACAAGCTGCGATGAAAAGTATTGATCAGGAAACCCGCAAACTGTTTATGCACACTTTTGATCAAGTCAATGCCGAACTGCAAAACCTGTTCCCGAAAGTATTTGAAGGGGGCGAGGCGAGTTTAAGTCTTGAAGATGGATGGCAATCGGGTGTAAAACTGATGGCCCGACCACCGGGTAAACGTAATAGCTCCTTGGCATTACTCTCCGGTGGGGAGAAGGCTTTAACTGCATTGGCACTGGTATTCGCGATTTTTCGCTTAAATCCGGCACCTTTTTGTGTACTCGATGAAGTCGATGCACCACTAGATGATGCCAATGTGGGACGTTTTTGTAATTTAGTCAAAGAGCTTTCTGAACACGTGCAATTTATTTATATTACCCATAACAAACTTGCAATGATGATGGCGACTGATCTTTTAGGTGTAACCATGCCTGAACCGGGAACCTCAAAATTAGTGACAGTAAATTTGGAACAGGCAAAAGAATACGGCTTAGCTGCGGAGGTATAATATGGAAATCACCACCATTATCGGGATTGTGATAGCAATTGTCATCATGCTGTTCGGCATCAGAATGCTGTTCAAAAAACCTGTAGAGGCTGTACCGTCACTGGATGCCAACCTGCATATCGATCCTGACAGCCAGACCCCTGTCATTCCAAGGCATGTGCGTTCGCAACTGGCGAAACAGGAAGCAGAACCGGCACAGCGTGTAGAGCCAAGCCTGCGTGTAGAAGAACCGGCCCCTGAAAAGCCCTCAGCATTTCGCAAGCCTGAACCGATCTTGGCTGAGCCAGCAGTGCTTGAGACAGCTGCAGCGGTCGAGCCGAGTCCAGTGACCGAAGCTGAAGTCGTGGCAAGTTCTGCAAGCACAGAAGCAGCCGAAACATCAGTGGAGCAAAAGCCGGCCGAAGTAGAAGCGGAAAATAACCAGACGGAAGATAAAGATACCGCTGTTGAATTCAGTCTGAACAGCAGTATTGAAAAAGCAGAAATTTCTGAATTTAATGATGAAAGCAGTATTCTGGATGCTCATCTGCATGAACAGAAAATAGTGGATGAAGAAAGTGCCTTATCCAATGCTGAAACGATTATTTCTCTGCATATCTATCCGCAAGGCCGGGTACTTTCAGGTGATAAAACCCTGAAAGTCTTGTTGAAATATGGTCTGCGTTATGGCGAACTGGCCTGTTTCCACCGCTATAGTGAAGATGATTCAAAACTGCTGTTTTCGGTACTGCAAATGACGGATACCGGCATGGAAGGTTTTGATCTGGAAACTCTCTCGACTCAGGAAGTCAAAGGTCTGGCCTTCTTCCTGGCTTTGCCGCATAGCGATGTACAAAATGCCTTTGATACCATGGACAGTATTTCACGTCTGATTGCCCGTGAAGTGGATGGTCTGGTCTACGATCAGAACCAGCAGGAATTTACCCCACAATTACGTGAATTCTGGCGCCATCAGGCGATTGATTATCGCGCGGGTCAACCTACAGAAGTTTAAGCGGTTTTGTTCGATCTGCAAGTTGAATCTGTGGACTGCAATTTTTATAATAGCCAAAAGCTGAATATTCTACAGGGCGGATTTTCCGCCCTTTTTTATGGTGAAATTATGACCCAAGATGCCACTGTCATTGCGCAAATGCGTCAACTGATTCAACTGCTTGCCAAGCATAATCATGCTTATTATGTGATGGATCAACCGAGCATTGAAGACAGTGAATATGATCAGCTCTTTCATCAGCTCAAAGCTTTAGAACAACAATATCCCGATCTGATCCAGCCGGATAGCCCGACCGATAAAGTCGGCGGGCAGGCACTTGCAAAATTTGTGAGCATTACTCACGCCGTTCCGATGCTGTCCTTGGGCAATGTCTTTAATCAGGACGATCTTTTTGCTTTTGCTCGCCGTATTGAAGAGCGTTTGCCGAATCAAAAAATCGAATATGATGTAGAACTGAAATTTGACGGTCTGGCCATTTCCCTGTGGTATGAGCATGGCGTATTGACCCGTGGTGTGACTCGCGGCGACGGGGAAACCGGTGAAGATATTACCCAGAATGTCAGAACCATTCGCAACCTGCCGAAGCTGTTATCAGCAGTAAATGGCGTTATTCCCGATTTGCTGGAAGTACGCGGCGAAGTATTGATGCCGAAATCGGGCTTTGAAAAACTGAATGCCGCCAATGCAGCAAAAGGTGAAAAGACCTTTGCCAATCCGCGTAATGCCGCGGCAGGAAGTTTGCGCCAGCTCGATCCGAATATTGCCGCATCACGGCCACTGGCTTTTTATGCTTATGGAATTGCGCAGTGTGTACCGTATCATGGTCAACGCAGCATGTCGGACAGTCTGGAATGGCTGAGTCAGTTTGGTTTTGCTGTAGGTGAGCGCCACTTTATTTGTGACAGTATTCAGGACGTGCAAAAAGTCTATGAACAGATCATTGAGGAACGTGCCAGTCTCAGTGTAGAAATCGATGGCATGGTGATTAAAGTCAATGACCTGAAACAGCAGCAGCAACTCGGTTTTCTGAGCCGGGAGCCGCGTTGGGCCACCGCCTATAAATTTCCGGCAGTTGCCGCCTTGACCACCGTTGAAAATATTAACTGGCAGGTGGGTCGTACCGGAACTCTGACACCGGTGGCACGTTTGAATCCGGTGGCGGTCGGCGGTGTCACGGTGTCCAATGTGACCCTGCATAATATTGGTGAAATTCACCGTCTGGATGTACGCATTGGCGATACGGTCAGTGTTTACCGCAGTGGTGATGTGATTCCTAAAGTCGAAAAAGTCTGGCCGGAATTCCGTCCGGTAGATACCGTTGAAGTGCATTTACCAGAAAAATGTCCAGTCTGTGATTCACCGGTAGTGATGCCTGAAGGTGAAGCTTTGGCACGTTGTTCGGGTGGACTGTATTGTGCCGCACAGCGGATTGAGGCGATTCGTCATTTTGTTTCGCGCAAGGCCATGGACATTGAAGGTCTGGGCGATCGCTGGGCAGAATCTTTGCTGCATCTGAACCTGCTCAAGGATGTCTCGGATATTTACCACCTGCATGAACATCGTGAGACCTTGCTCGGTATTGAAAAGATGGGAGCCAAATCGGTTCAGAATTTAATAGACTCTATTGAGAACAGTAAGAAAACCACATTGGCCGCATTTATTTATGCACTCGGTATTCGTGGCGTCGGTGAAACCACAGCACGTATGCTGGCCAATACCTTCCAGACACTGGAGGCACTGCGTCAGGCAGATCTGGAGGCATTAAAGAAAACTCCGGATGTGGGCGCTATTACTGCTGAATGGATTCTGGATTTCTTCCAGGCACCGCATAATCTGGAAGTTCTAGACCGTTTACTGGCCGCGGGCATTCACTGGGATGCGCCAGTTGCACCGACCCGTCAGCCACTCAATGGCGAAAGTTGGGTCGTGACCGGAACCTTAAGCAGTATGGGGCGCGATGAAGCGACTCAATTACTTCAGGCACTGGGTGCGCGAGTCAGCGGCAGTGTATCCAGTAAAACCAAATGCGTGGTAGCCGGTGAAAAAGCTGGTTCTAAACTGGACAAGGCAGAAAAGCTGGGTGTAACGGTCATCAATGAGGAACAGTTCATTGCCCTGATGAAAGAGCATGGGCAAATCGAAGACTAATCAGTTCTAAACAATGACTTAAATAAAAAAGACACTAAGGATGATGAGTCTTGAGGTGTCTTTTTTATTGCTAGTTCAAAACTATAGGTGAATGAGAGGGGGGAGGATAGACAAATACAAGGACGGGTTCGGCAATGTGAGTTGAATTCACGTACAATATCGATTCATTCGCAGGTATAGATCCTGCCTTATTGATTCTGTTCTCCCGTTGATGATTGACATACACATGGCTCAAGCAAAGAAATCTTTTCTGCAACAAAAATCGCAATTACATGCACGAAATCTGCATCGCAGTCGTTACGATTTTCCTCAGTTAATCAAGAGTTGTCCGGAACTTGCGCCTTTTGTCAGCCCGAATCAATATAACGATCTTTCAGTCAACTTTTCTGATCCTCAAGCTGTGAAAATGCTCAATAAAGCATTGCTCAAGCATTTTTATAGTATTCAATATTGGGATATTCCTCAAGATTATCTTTGTCCACCTATTCCGGGTAGAGCCGACTATATTCACTATTTGGCGGACTTGTTGAGTGATAGCAATAAAGGTCAGATTCCAATAGGACACGCCGTTCACGTATTAGATATTGGGGTGGGCGCGAACTGTATTTATCCGATTATTGGTCATCGTAGTTATGGTTGGAAATTTGTTGGCTCAGACATTCATCCTGCATCGGTTAAAAGTGCTCAATTTATTGTGGAGGCAAATCCAAATCTCAAAAAGGGGATTCAGATTCGATTGCAAAAGACACCGAGCAATATTTTCAAAGGCGTGATTAAACCTTCAGATCGTTTTGATTTGACCCTGTGTAACCCACCATTTCATGCTTCGCAAGATGAAGCAAATGCCACAGCAACGCAAAAATTACGCAAACTTGGCAAACCGGTTGATCGGTCTAAAGTGGTGTTAAACTTTGGCGGACAAAAGAACGAGCTGTGGTGTGACGGTGGAGAAGAACGCTTTGTTTGCCAGATGGTACAAGAGAGCACACAATTTGCTGAGCAATGTCTTTGGTTTAGTACACTGGTTTCTAAGAAAACCACATTGCCTATGCTGTTAAATACCTTGCGTAAGTGCGGTGCAGTGGATTTAAAAACCATTAAAATGACGCAGGGGCAAAAAGAGAGTCGTTTTGTGGCTTGGACTTTCCTAGATGCAAAGCAACAGCAAGCGTGGAAAAATGCGCGTTGGACTTCTGCTTAGCTTGTTTTTAGGCAGGAATAGTGAGCTTGTGGGCGCATAAGTCGGTGTAGTCGCTCAAATTTAATCTGACAGATACAATAAAAAAATCGGTAACTGTCAGATCAGGTTTGAGCTAGTACGATTAAGGAATATATTTTTTGACTACGCCATCATCGAGTAATTGCTGGAAATGCTCGACCAGACTTTCTTGTACCGGACGATACTCAATGCCGAGCTCATCTTTACTTTTCTGGGCATTAAAGAAAATTGGATAACCCATATTCAGTTCCACAAACTTAGAGCTAAAGCCTGCCAATGGCCCAAACAGTTTAAAGGCCGCTTTTGGCAACTGATTGCGCGGGAAGGGGAACTTATTGCCAAAATTTTCTCGTAAAATCTGACCCATTTCCAGCAGGCTCAGGCTTTCACTACAAATAATATAACGCCCATGTGCTTCCGGTTTAAATGCAGCACGGAGATGTGCTTCAGCGACATCCTGCACATCGACCACACCATTCCACATGGGTGGAACACCGAGTAGCGTCATGCCATTGGCGAATTGCTGCAAGACCTCGACACTGCCAGACTGGGTGTTGGGGGTTAAGGATTGACCAAAGACCAGCGCTGGATTAATACAGACCAGCTTCCAGCGATCCTGTGCTTCTGCCATCTCCCAGGCTTTGCGCTCTGCCATGACTTTGGAATAAGGATAAGGCTGATGTGTGGCCGAACTGGTGCTATTCCAGTGTGATTCATCAAAACTGTTATTTTCAGTTTGCAGAATATCAACCGCATCGCCATAAGTGGAAGCAATACTCGACGTGACGATCACGCGTTTTACGGATTCGGTATGGTTGACACTATTCAGGACATTTTCAGTGCCTAAAACCGCAGGTTCAATAATGTCTTTGACCGCATCTTTATAATTGGTCACCACAAAAGGCGAGGCCATATGAAAAACAATTTCACAACCTTGCATGGCCTGATCAAAAGAGCCTGGACTTAATAGATTGGCCTGAAATAACTTGAGAGTTCCCGCACTACTGTCAGCAATTTTTTCTAGGTGAGTAAAGCTTTTAGTTTTATTCAGATCGCGTACCGTGGCATGTACGCTATAGCCTTGCGTGAGTAATTTCTGGATGACCCAGCTGGCAATATAACCCGATGCACCGGTAACCAGAACCGGCGCTGTAGTATGTAGATGTGTCATAGTTAAACCATTGTTGTTTTAAATTTGTCTGCATCATAAGCGAAATTTAAGCATGAAGTACGCCAATGCGGTGATGTTTATACAAAAACTATTAATCTGACTGATCTTCATGAATATTTACAAAATTTAACCTGAATATTCTTTGGTGTATTTAGCTGTAGAGCCGAGCGCTGTAAAAATGCAAAGTATTGTTTTATAAATGGGATTTGATTCAGAACGAAGTGTAAATGCAAGTACTTCTCATTTTAATTATATAAAAATCAAATATTTAACCTGGTTAGGCTTTGCAAATCTGAATGCTTTTCTCCATAATAGCAGCATAAAGGTAGGGAGTAATTCAAATGCGCGGTAATCCAGAAGTCGTAGATTATTTAAATATGTTGATCGGTGGCGAACTGGCTGCTCGTGACCAATACTTGATTCACTCTCGTATGTATGAAGATTGGGGTTTAACCAAAATCTTTGAACGTATCGACCACGAAATGCAGGAAGAAGCCCAGCATGCGGATGCGATTATCCGCCGTGTATTGTTCCTTGAAGGTACACCGAACATGCAACGCGATGACGTTGAGATTGGTGAAGATGTCGTGGGCTGCCTGAAAGCCGATCTGAAACTTGAATATCATGTGCGGGAAAAACTGGCACAAGGCATCAAGCTGTGCGAAGAAAAAGGTGACTATATCACCCGTGATATGCTGCGCCAGCAAATGTCAGATACTGAAGAAGACCATACCTACTGGTTAGAAAAACAGTTGCGTTTAATTGAACTGATTGGCTTGCAAAATTATATTCAATCACAGATGTAAAATCGGATTGAGAAAAAACCCAGCATATGCTGGGTTTTTTTTATATGTTGTAAATAGTTAGTTGTTATTACTCATAATTCCAATTTTTTTGACATCCAGACGCTGTGCAGAAGCCATGACCATCGCAATATGTTTATACTCGGTGGCACGATCCGCTTTGATTTTAATCTGATCCTGATCTGCTTTTCTGGCCACTGTTTGAAACAGAATTTCCAGAGCCTGAGGGCTTTCTACGGGCTGTTCATTCCAGAACATTTTGCCTTGTGCATCCAGACGTAATTCCACCAGCTCAGGCGGTTTTTCATCGGTCACAGGTGGCGTTCCGTTGGGCAGATCGATATTAATAGAATTATTTGGTAATGGAATCGTGATAATAAACATAATCAGCAAGACCAGCATGACATCAATCAGTGGCGTCATGTTGACATCCAACATCACATCATCATCTTGATTCGAACCCACATTCATACCCATAAACTTAATCCTTCTTCGCTTTTAAGGTGTAGCGGGCGGTGTCGTGACAAAAGCAATTTTGCCAATACCGGCTTGTTGGGTGGTACTAATCACCTGATCAATCGCCTCATAAGGGGTTAACTGATCGCCGCGGATATGTACTTCAGGCTGAGGTGTCTTTTGCGCTTCAGCCTGTAAGCGGCTCAGTAAAACGGATTTATCTGCAATATAAATTTCGTTCCAGAAAATATCTCCAGTTTTATTGACGGCCAGCTGAACATTGTCTGGTTTGGTTTCATAGGGCACATTTCTTTCTTCAGGTAGATCGACAGGGACGGTATGGATTGCGACCGGCACAGTAATCAGGAAGATAATGAGCAGAACCAGCATAATATCAACCAGAGGTGTGGTATTAATGGTTCCAATTACCTCATCATCGCTGTCGTTTGAATTGACCATCATTCCCATGGCTGATGCCTCACTCTTACTTTACGTCACGATTAACAGAATTATTGGTCGTGATTTCACCGCTGAGTAATACTGCGTGCAAATCAGAACCAAAAGTACGCACTTCTTCCATGACCGCTTTATTACGGCGAGTCAACCAGTTGTAACCGAGTACTGCCGGTACTGCGACTGCCAGACCGATTGCAGTCATGATCAGTGCTTCACCTACCGGGCCAGCAACTTTATCGATTGATGCCTGACCTGAAACACCAATGGCAGTCAGTGCATGGTAGATCCCCCAAACTGTACCAAACAGGCCAACAAAGGGTGCAGTCGAACCGACTGTCGCAAGGAAGGCCAGACCGCCACTCAGATGGTTCTGAATTTTGTCGATTGCACGCGAAATCGAAATGGTGACCCAGGTATTGAAATCGATACGCTCAAGTAAATTACCACCATGATTTTTGGTTGAATTGATGCCTTTTTCCGCAATAAAACGGTAGACGCTGGCTTCGTCCAGGTTTTCGGTCGCATTATCCAGAGAAGAAGATTCCCAGAAGGTATTTTCAGCTTGTTTGGCCTGTTTGCGTATTTTGCCTTGTTGCAGGCATTTGCTGATCATGATGTACCAGGTACCGATCGACATGACAACCAAAATAAAGAGGGTGATTTTAGAAACGATATCACCTTCTTTCCACATGGCTTCTAAACCATAAGGATTATACGCAGGCTCTTCGGCTACGGGTTCAGCCGGAAGTGGTGGCGGAGTAGGTGTTGCAGGTGTTGCGGGTGTTGTAGCCGTTGTTTCAGTGGTTGCACTCGTATTTGGAGTAGCGGACTGTTCTGCAAAAACAGCTTGCAAAGGTAATAAGGCGCTTATGGCAATCACACCAGCAGCAGTCATATTTTTTAAAGGTTTTAGTGATTTTTTCATCATAGATCTCCTGATTTTTTTCTTTATCTGTTGTATCTGTTAGTCAAGGACAAATTCATAGGGAATGTCATACCAAGATTCTTGCGGCTCACCATTTTTCATGGCCGGCTTAAAGGTACATAAACTGAATGCCTTAGATGCTGCACGATCCAGTGAGCGACTACCGCTCGAACTTTTTACTTTGGCATCCTGGACCTTGCCGGTGGTATTTACATATACAGAGATCAGAACGTCACCTTGCTCTTCATTCATCAGTGCATCACGTGGATAGTCTGGGCGTTTACAACCTGCTTCACCTTGTGTCACCCCACGAGTGACACCAGCGGGTGGAGGAGCTGGTGCTGGAGCGGCTGCGACTACTGGAGCCGGTGCTGCTACCGGACTTGGCGAAGGACTCGCTGCAACGGGAGTAGGTACTGCAGCAGTTGTCGGTTGGGTTGGCGTTGGAAGTGTTTTCTGTACAGGAACGACTTTTTCAACCGGTTTCACCTCAGGCACTTGTGCCACTTTTTCCACGATTTTTGGTGGTTCAGGTGGTGTTTCTTTTGGTGGCTCAGGTTCAGGCGGTTTGATATCCTGAATGATCATCAGTTCTACCGGCTGTTCCGTTGGTTTAATAATGTCTTTTGCCATACCAGCCATGAGTACCAGGCCAACCAGGATATGCAAAAAAACCACCACCCCAATACCCGTCAGTTTCTTGGCGGAGTTTTTTTCTAAGTCTTCAAACTTTGTGCCCATCATGACTCCTAGAATTTAAGACAAACAGGAAATAGTGCACTGATGAGAAAATTGTTTTTGGTTACAGGCAGCATTATTTTTTTGTTCGACTAAAATTAAACGGGGAAAACTGCAAACACCGCTTGGCAGCAGTGTTTGCGAAAAGATTAATTAAAAGAATTTATAGGTACCACGTAAGAAGTAGGTACGGCCCATTGGGTCACCATGACGAGGATCATAGCCGTATTGGGCATTATTGGTTGCATCAGAAGCAGGTGGTTCTGCATCAAACATGTTACGGATACCAGCAGTTAGCTCCAGATTTTTGAATCCGTTATAGGTTCCTGCAAAGTTATAAAGCGTATAAGCACTTACATCACGTTCTTGTGAAAAGTCTTCATAACCACGGATATATTGTTGTTCTAGTCTCATTTTCCAGTTTTCATAAGACCAGTTGATATTGGCAATATGTCTCCAACGAACGACTGCAGGATCATCATAGATGCCCACCAAACCTTTCCATGAGCCACCCGGTTCTTCTTGCTCATCCATTTTGATGACATAGGTCCCATCAATGCCGAAACCGAAGCGGCCGGTCGCTGTCATTGGGGTTAAATAATTCAGGCTAAGGTCAATCCCTTCAGTTTTTAAGCCACCCATATTTTGTAAGGTGGTGTTTAAATACTGAATACGGCCATCTGGTGCATAAACGATCAGGTTGCCATAGCGATCAAGATCATTGAAAATATCATTAGGTGTAACTGAGCTAACTAGACCTTCAATGTCAATATTGTAGTAATCGGCAGTGAAGACCAGATTCTTGATCGGCTCATACACGAAACCGGCTGTAAAAGAGGTTGACTCTTCCGGCTGTAAGTCCGGATTACCACCCTGTTTACGCTTGAACTGCATACCACACTGATCGGCAAACTCGATGTTGTTCGGTGTGCCGTCTGCATTACAAAAACGCGGGTTATTAAAGTTGGTGCTGGTATTGGTTTCACTTTGTAAGGAGTTAATTTCCCACATACTTGGTGCACGGAATCCGGTGCTATAAGAGCTACGGAACATCAGTTCTTTCATTGGTTCCCAGCGTAGAGATACTTTTGGATTAAAAGTGTCACCAAAGTCACTATAGTCATCATAACGCGCCGCAAGTTGAGCTTCTAAGCTCGGCAAGATTGGAATGTGAAATTCGGTAAATACTGCAGTGATATCACGGTCACCAGAACTTGCAGGCTTGTCCGGATCAATACCACTACCTGGAACCTGTCGAACCAGATCCGCATTGACCTTGGCTTCCCAGTCCTGGGTGGTAAAGCTGCCGCCTAAAGCAAAGCCAACCTCACCAGCGGGCAGTTCGTAGATTGGACGACTGATAGTGAAGTCTACTGTGGTGGAATCCAGGCTAGCCATATTGGTCGCGCCTGCTACATCAAAGGTCGACCATTTTCCAGCATCTGCAGCTGCCTGAGGGCCAAATGGATTCAGAGTGCCATCGTTAAGTGCAGCCTGAACCTGACTCTGGTTCAGATAACCACTGACGAAATTGTCAGTTGCTTCACTTTTGGCATAGGTTACGCCACCATTTACATCCCAGCCTAAAACTTCACCTTCGACTCCTGCAAAGAAGCGGTTAGATTCATTCACTGACTGAGAAACACGGTTACCTGACTGTGAACGTAAAAAAAGTGGGACTCTTGTATCTGTAAGACCATCAATGCCTGGCGTAATACCTTGGCCCGGGTAGTATTTGCTGGTATCTGGAATAGAAAGGGTTCCAGCCCATACGTCTGGGGCAATTGAAGTGGTCACTTCACTTTCGGTATAAATATATTCAGCAACGGCATTTAATGAGTCGGTGAGTTTAAATGTACCTTTGGCTAAAGCAGAAAAGGTTTCTTCATCTGGAGTAATGCCAATGAGTGCTTGAGTATTTAACAGGCAGCGACTCCCTGAGATGAACATATTTGGAGCATTATTACAGTTCTGATTAATATAAGGGTTAACTATGCCTAGAGTTGATGATTGCAAGTTGGCAGGAAAGCCCGAACCGGAACCAATTGCCATGTTGAGTTCAGGAATTAGGCCACCACGACGGCTGACTTTACGATCTTTGGCCATGATCATGTCAGAAGTACGATAATCGATTACCCCGTAAACGTTAAAACCTTGTTCATCCAGATCGCCATAACCACCGAAAATAGAGACATCATACTTGTCGCCATTTTTTTCTTCAGGTGCTTGCAGGCCACCGGAAATACCAAAACCTTGATATTCTTTTTTAATAATAAAGTTAATTACCCCCGCAATTGCATCTGCACCATATACAGCAGAAGCACCATCACGCAGAATCTCGATACGTTCAACCATTGCCAGTGGAATGATATTCAGGTTAACTTCAGAAGTGCTGAAGGGGCTGTTGGCTAAACGACGGCCATTTAATAAAACCAGGGTTTTATCGGTACCTATACCACGAAGGTTGGCAGCAGAACCCGAAGTATTGCTTTTACCGATATTTTGGGAAACTGCAAAACCTGCCTGGTTCGCACTTACTTTATTAATGGCTTCTTCAACCGTGGTGACCCCCTGATTCACCAGATCTTCAACTTTAAGTACAGTGATAGGAGAGGCACTTTGTGCAGCTACCCCTTTGATAGATGAACCCGTCACTGTCACTTTTTGAACCTTGGTCGGTTGTGTAGCGGAGTTTTCTGGTTCATCGGCTGCATGCGCCAAAGACAAACACATCATACTCAAGGTAAGCGTACTTAACTTGAGTATTGTTTTGCCAACTGTTGGAGCCCCCATAGATCCGACTAATTTGTTTATTTTCATCGTAAAGTTCACCTTTCTTGTTGTGTGAAGATAATGCTGTATTTTTTTTAAGCAAAGCAAGTGCCAAGTTGGCTGGAAGTCTTGTAAAAAATTCAAAATATTAAGAAGTATTTAATTTATAACAGTTTAGAAAGGAAGAACTTGTGCGTCAGCGAAAACGGATGAGCTGTATTGGAAATGATAAGAAAAAATGATATTGCAAATCAGTAATATGGATTATTGTTAAGCATTATGTGAAAAATATGTGAACTAGTCGATATTTTAAAATTCTGAAACACAGAGTATGAATACTTTATTAGAAAAATATTATTGACTCATCGTTATAGATTAATGACTAAAAAATATGGATTTATTTGATCTGATTGTTAATAGCTGAAATAAGATGTGCTATAAAATGACTCATGAGTGACTTATTTTTGTGCAACAACTTGAAACTCATTGTAGGATTAATGCAATAAATACTACAAATTGTATCTAAGTAATATTTTAAATAAATATTAATTTAAATGATTAATAAAAATATACTTTTTGCTATACAAAGAACTTAATTGTTACTTAAAACTTAGGGTGGCATGAAATTAGCTTTAAAAGACTAAATTCATCATAGAGGCTGAATGTTGAACAATAACAAAAACATCAGGCAAATGAAAAGTGATTAATGCGTATAAAAAACTTACTCATTTTAATGACTTAAACCAACAAAAATAGGTATGAATTTGAAATCAGTAATTTTAAGGATGACAGTTCTAGCACTGGCAATGGTCTCGGCAGAAGGGGTTTCAGCAAAATCGCCTGCACAACCAGATAAAGTTTTGAATATTGCATTTGAAGCGCCTGATGATGGTTTCGACATGGTCAAGACCTATAATTTTTATAGTGGCAGTATTGCTGAAGCAATTTTTGAACCCTTATTACGTTACGACTATCTGGCGCGACCAGCCACTTTAACTCCGAATACTGCGGAAGCCTTGCCCAAGATCGAGCAGGATGGCAAGGTCTATACCTTCAAGATTAAACCCGGCATCTATTTTAGTGATGATCCGGCATTTAAGGGTAAAAAGCGTGAGCTGGTTGCTGAGGACTATATTTATTCCATGAAGCGGGTCATGGATCCTAAAAATCATTCGCCGACATTTTCGTTTATCGAGGGTAAAATTCTCGGCGCAGATGCTGTCATCCAGCAGGCCAAAAGTTCTGGTCAATTTAATTACAATGCGCCGATAGCAGGACTTAAGGCACTGGACAAACATACCTTACAAATCACGCTTACGCGTTCCGACTTTAATTTCCCTTATATCATGGCCTATGTCACTTTTAGCGGTACCGCTAGAGAAGTCATTGAGCATTATGGCGCGCGTGCAGGTCAGCATCCAGTCGGGACAGGGCCCTATCAATTGCATAAATATGTGCCGCGTAGCCGGATTGAATTAAAGGCCAATCCAGATTACCGGGGATTTAGCTGGAATTTTAAGGGTGAAAATACGGCCTGGGATCAACGTCTGGTAAAAGAAATGAGTGGCAAAAAAATGCCGCAAATTGGGATGGTCAAGGTCAGTATTATTGAAGAAGAACAATCGCGCTGGTTGGCGCTGAAATCGGGTCAACTGGATTATGACCGGCTCACTGCAAGCGGTGCCGAACAGGCCCTGGTCAATAAACAGCTCAAAAACGAATACAAGCAAAAAGGCATTTTGCATTATCCAAATAAAGACGCAGAAATCACTTATACCATCATGAATATGCGCGATCCTGTGGTCGGTGGAAATTCACTAGAAAAAATCGCTCTGCGTCGAGCAATCGCCTTGTCTTATAACCAGAATGAAGCCATTAAACAGTTGTATAAGGGACATGCAGATAAAGCTGAAATGACCATTCCCGAAGGCGTGAATGGGCATAATCCAGCTTATAAAAATAGTATTGCCTATAATCCGCTCTTGGCCAACAAGCTGCTCGACCGTTTCGGTTATAAAAAAGGTGCAGATGGCTATCGGACTTTGCCTGATGGCAAACCTTTGACACTGAAAATGAACTCGACCAGTTCCAGCTCTTCAGTGATTGCAGCGGAATTATGGAAAAAAAATCTGGATGCAGTTGGTCTACGTATTGAATTTAAAATCAGCAATTTCGCCGACAACCTGAAAGAAGCCACGCAATGTAAACATATGCTGTGGGGCGGTGCCTGGATTGCAGATTATCCGGAGGGTGAAAATTTTGCTCAACTCTTATATGGCCCAAATGCACAGCAGGGCAACCTGAGCTGCTATACCTCAAAAGCCTATGATGCTCTGTATCAGGCTGCCATGAAGCTGCCACCAGATCAGCGTACGCCCTATTATGAAAAAATGAACCGGCAAATCGAAGCCGATAATCCCTGGATTTTACACAATACCCGGGTGCGTAACTGGCTGATCCATCCTCAGGTTCAAGGCTTTAAGGCACATCCAATCATGAACTCCGTTTGGCAATATCTCGATATTGAACCAGTCAAAAAATAAACCTATTTAGATGAAGAGTATGATGAAGGGAAATTTATCAAAGCAATTCAAGCAACTGACGGGTAGTGTTCTGCTGGGAAGTTTGCTCTGCTCGGGGATCGTTTCTGCATGGGCCATTAATCCTGCAGATCCTAACAAGGTGATTCGGGATGTTTTTCCGGTGGCAGAAACCGGATTTGATCCCGCCGCAACGCACGATGCCTATTCAGCCCGGGTTAATAGCGCGATTTTTGAAAACCTGTTTAGCTATGACTATCTGGCAACCCCAGCCAAGCTGATTCCTAATACCGCGGTTGCCATGCCAGAAGTCAGTGCAGATGGTCTCACTTATACCATCAAAATCAAAAAAGGCATTTACTTCGCCGATGATCCCGTTTTTAAAGGTCAGAAACGTGAACTGACGGCTTATGATTATGCCTATTCATTAAAACGTCTGATCGATCCCAACTTGCATTCACCAAATAGCTGGTTGCTGGATGGCCGGATTAAAGGGCTGGAAGCATGGGTCGCCTTAGGCAAAAAGAATGGCAAAGTCTATGAAAACCCCTTTGAAGGCATTCAAACGCCAGACCGTTATACCCTGATTCTGAAACTGACCCAACCGGATCAAAACTTTCCGATGTTACTGGCACATGGCCCAGCAGCTGCAGTTGCCCGTGAAGTTATTGAAAAGTACCGTAATAAAGCAGGCTTTGCGATGGACAAACCAGTCGGTACAGGCCCTTATTTATTGTCACGCTGGACTCCGGGTTCACGCATTATTTTAAAAGCCAGTCCGAACTACCGGAGTTTTGTCTGGAATTTTAAAGCCAGTAGCAGCGAAGACCAGCCTATTGTGGATGCATTGCAAGGCAAAAAAATGCCGCAAATTGGTACGATTGATATCCGGGTCATTGAAGAAGCCCAGTCACGCTGGTTGGCCTTTAATAAAAATGAACTGGACATGACTGAAATCGACGGCGACATGGTGGTTCAGGCGCTTGAAAATGGGCTACTCAAACCTTCCTTAAAACAAAAAGGGGTTCAGTTATCTAGGATTACCGATCCGCTGATTGGCTACCATTACTGGAATATGCAGAATCCTGTGGTTGGTGGGTTCAGCAAGGAAAAAATTGCGCTACGTCGTGCCATGGCCATGGCTTACTCTACCGACAATATGATCAGTGTCTTGCTCAAGGGCGATGCCAATAAGTTACAGATGCCGGTACCACCCGGGGTGGTTGGTTATTCACCGGATTATAAAAGCAGTATTCCCTATTCGGTCAAGGCGGCCAATATGCTGCTTGACCGTTATCAATACAAAGTCGGGGCCGATGGCTGGCGCAGACAACCCGATGGTAAGCCTTTAGAGATTGAACTGATTGTCGGTAATACCAGTCGTGGTCAGCAACAGGCAGAATTCTGGAAAAAAGCCCTGGACAATATTCAGATCAAGATGGTCAGTAAAGCCATGCCATTTGCCGAGGCGATCAAGCTGGAAAAACAGTGTAAGACCATGTTTAAAAGCTCGGCATGGATTGCAGACTATCCGGATGCCGACAATTTTATGCAGCTTTTTTATGGCAAAAATGTCAATGTCACCAACAATGCCTGCTTCAAACATCCTGAATTTGACCGCCTGTATGAGCAAACCCAAAGTATGCCAGCCAGTCCTGAACGTGATGCAATCTATCGCAAAATGTCCCGGATTCTGGAAGTGAATATGCCGGTACTGATGCTATATAGCACCTATCGTAATGTCTTGTCGCAACCCCGGGTCATTGGTTATAAAAACCATCCGATTCTGTCTTCAGAGTGGATGTACATCGATATTGATAGCAAAAAGTAAGAAAAATCTGGAGATAAATATGAAATCGAAGTCTTTAAAATTAAGTAGCTTATGTTTAGTCATAATGGGGGGATATCAGGGGGTAGCGGCACAGACTCAAGCGCAGCTGCTGCCATTATTTAAGGCAGCAGAGATTCCATCTTTATGTGATGCCAATCTGGCCAGCATGCAAAAAGATATTCAGATATTTGAAAATCAGAAAATTAAAAATAAGGCCAAGGCAGGGCCTTATCTGGCTGAATGGGATGAATTACATGCCAAAGCCCGGGATTTTGGTGCAGCAGTCGGATTGTATAGTAATGTCGATCCAGACCCTGCATTGCGTCAGGCAGCAGATGACTGTGAGCTAAAAATCAGCAAGTACCAGACCACGCTGTACCAGAATCCGAAACTGTATGCCCAGTTCAAGAAACTGAAGGCCAGCGATCCGATTGATCAAAAATTCTTGCAAGATATTCTGGAGCAGTTTGAAAAAACAGGGGTACAACTCAGTGCAGAAAAACAAAAGCGCCTGAAAGATATCATCGAAGAATCGACCAAGCTGTCTCAGGATTTCGCCAAAAATGTACGTGATAATCCGCATAAAGTCGAATTTACCCCAGCAGAAATGAAAGGTCTGCCAGCCAGCTATATGGCGGGGTTAAAGAAAAATGAAAAAGGCAATTATCTGCTTGGCTTTGATTATCCGGAATACCAGCCATTCATGGAGCTGGCAGAAAGTGATGAAGCGCGTAAACGTTATCAGATGGCTTATACCCGCCGTGGGACAGAGCAAAACCTGCAATTTATGAAAAAAGCCATTGATCTGCGTTATGAGATGGCCCAACTTTTTGATAAAGAAAGCTATGCACATTCAGCCCTTGAATTTCGTATGGCAAAAACCCCTGAAGCGGTGAATTCTTTTCTAGAGGATGTATATAGCAAAGTCGCACCTTTAGAGAAGCAAGATGTAGAGGAGTTACGCCAGTTCAAAGCCGAGACCTTAAAAGTTCCACGAGAGAAAGCAGATATTACTCGCTGGAATCAGGGCTATTGGAGTGAAAAACTGCGTCAGGCCAAATATAAGGTCGATCAGGAAAAACTGCGCGATTACTTCCCGACCGAAGCGGCACAAAAATGGTTATTTGCTGTGTCATCAGAACTGTACGGGATTGATTTCAGGCCGATGAAAGTCAAGGCCTGGCACAATGAAGTGGAATATTATGCGGTACATGACACTGCCTCAGGTGAATTCTTGGGCGGATTATATGTCGATAAATACCCGCGTGAAGGTAAATATGGACACGCGGCCGTCTGGGGCGCCTATGGTGGCAGTACCCTGAATCAGCGTCGTCCGGTGTCGGTACTGGTCACCAACTTCAACCGCAAAGGTTTGAACAGCAACGAGCTGGAAACCTTTGTGCATGAAATGGGGCATGCCTTACACGGGATTTTATCGAAAACCCGCTATTCCGAACAGTCTGGTACATCGGTAGAGCGTGACTTGGTGGAAGCACCTTCACAGATGTATGAAGAGTGGGCACGCCGTCTGGAAACCTTATCAAAAGTGGCCGATTATTGTGAACCGGCTTGTCCACGTGTCGATGCTGCCATGACTGAGCGTCTCAAAGACGTAAAAAACTATGGTCGCGGTCTGCATTATGCGCGTCAGACTTTATATGCGCAGTACGATATGGCCTTACACAGTAAAGATGCCCTCAAGACCGACCCATTAAAATTATGGCAAGAGATGGAAAGCAAAACTGCCTTGGGTTATGTACCCGGTCAGCAGTTCCCGGGACAGTTCGGGCATGTGATGGGCGGCTATCAGGCAGGTTATTACAGCTATATGTGGTCCGAGGTGATTGCGCTAGATATGCTCTCTGCCTTTGGCGATCAGTTGATGGATAAAAAAGTCGGTGCGCATTATCGCAATACGGTCTTGGCGCAAGGCGGACAAAAACATGGCGAGCAGATGGTGAAAGACTTTCTGGGTCGTGATCCAGACAGCAAAGCTTTCTTTAATGAAATCTCTGGAAAAAATTAAGGAAGGCAAGCGATGCTGGCATATATTATTCGACGGCTCTGGCAAATGATCCCCACCATGCTCGGGGTGATTTTGCTGATCTTCCTGCTGTTTAACTGGGTGGGGGGCGATCCTGCCTATATCCTCGCCGGTAAAATGGCCAATGCAGAACAGATTGAAAACATCCGGCAACAGCTTGGCGTGGATCAACCGTATTATGTGCAACTGTGGATTTTCATCAAGCAGATTTTAACCTTCGATTATGGGGTGAGCTGGAGTACCGGCGAGTCGGTGGCGCAAATTATTAGTACGCGTCTGGGACCCTCACTGACCATTCTGATTCCACTGACCATTTTGCAAACCATTATTTCCATCATTTTAGCCTTGGGTGTGGCGTCAGTTCGCGGCAGTCTGACCGATCGCATGATCATGATGCTGTGTACCATCGGTATGTCGATCAGTATTCTTGTCTATATCATTGTGTTTCAGTACTTCCTCGCTTATGAGCTGAGCTGGTTTCCGGTGCAGGGCTGGAGTGATAATTTCGCTGACAATCTTTTCAAATACGCCTTGTTGCCTGTACTGATTATGCTGGTGGTGAGTATTGCCCCGACCTTACGTCTGTACCGCAGTTTCGTACTGGATGAAGTCAATCAGGACTATGTGCGTACTGCACGGGCCAAAGGTCTGGGCGAGAGCCGGATTCTGGGCGTGCATGTGCTACGCAATGCCTCGATTCCGATTATTACCGATGTGATGGCGGGGCTTCCAGCACTGCTGATCGGTGCTTTCCTGATTGAGCGTTTTTTCGGTATTCCGGGGATTGGTCGTGAAGTGATTATTGCCGTAGAGCGTTCGGATTTCCCGGTGATTAAAGCGATTACGGTCTATGTTGCCGCTGCGACCATGATATTCAACCTGATTGCCGATCTGATCTATAAATGGGTCGATCCACGCGTACAGTTGAAGTAGGTGAATTATGCTGAGTGCGATATTTAAAAAAGAGCAACACGCTCAAGCCGTGCCTGAGTCTACTTCGACAGGATTATGGCAACTGGCCATGCGCCGTTTGAAACGTGACCGGATTGCCATGTTCTCCTTATTGGTGGTGCTGTTTTATCTGCTGCTACTTTTGCTTTCCATGAGCGGTTTTATTGCCAAGGACTGGAATAAAGAAGTGGCGGTCAGTTATGCACCGCCAAGTTTTATCAGTGCAGCGCCGGTGCCGGCTGTTTCCGGTGAAGAACAGGAAGCAGAATCGGTCGTTTTACCGGTCAATCCAGTCGATCCTTTAAAAGAGGTGATTGCAGAACTCAATGCTGAAATTGCTGCAGAGCAAAGTATGGGGGGCAGCATCGATTATTATGGTGTAACAGATCCGCTGGCAGAAGACATGCACGTCATTAACCAGCAGCTCGGTGGTCAGCTGATGGATCAGGACAGCGAATTAAAACAGAGTCTGATCTTTGGTGCGGATAAATGGGGACAGGATGTTTTACAGAAAACCATTAAAGGTGCGGAAACCTCGATTCTGGTCGGACTGGTTGCGGCTTTGGTCGCTGTGATCATTGGCACCGTACTTGGTGCACTTGCCGGTTATTTTGGTGGCTGGGTCGATGATCTCCTTAACTGGTTTTATAATGTCTTTACTTCAATTCCTTATTTACTGCTGGTTCTGGCAATTGCTGCGGTGTTACAACAGAAAGGGATTTTATCAATCATCCTGATTTTAGGTCTGACCGGCTGGACTGGGGTTTTTCGTCTGGTTCGTGCCGAGTACATGAAACATACGGCGCGTGAATATGTACTGGCTGCCAAGGCGATTGGGGTGAGTAATTTACGGCGTATGTTTGTACATATTTTTCCGAATGTCAGTCATATTGCCTTGGTACAAATGTCCATTCTGGTGGTGGCTTTTATCAAATCTGAAGTGATTCTCAGCTTCCTCGGTTTTGGCGTGCCAATCGGAGTAGTGTCTTGGGGAAGCATGCTGAATGAAGCGCAAAGCGAGCTGATTTTAGGGAAATGGTGGCAACTGGCCGCAGCCTCGATTGCCATGGCAATACTGGTGACGGCTTTCTCGATGTTTACTGATGCACTCCGTGATGCATTAGATCCGAAACTGAAATAGGAGCGCAACCATGTCTGAAATCAATCCAAGTACAGCACCTGCGTTACTTCGCGTGGAAAATTTGCGTGTCAGTTTTAAAGGTGAAAATAAACAATATATCGAAACCGTAAAAGGGGTTTCTTTTGAAATTCCGGCCAATACTACGGTGGCATTGGTGGGAGAATCGGGAAGTGGCAAGTCGGTTACTTCACTGGCGACCATGGGCTTGCTCCCGACGGAAAGCGCGCGTATTTCCGAAGACAGCCGGATTATCTTTGAAGGGAAAAATCTGCTTAAGCTCAAAACCCGTGACATGCGCCAGATGTGTGGTAAAGACATTGCCATGATTTTTCAGGAGCCGATGTCCTCGCTCAATCCGGTATTTACGGTAGGCATGCAGATTGCAGAAATCCTGCAACTCCATTTGGGTATGAATAAAAAACAGGCGCGGCAACGTACTTTAGAACTGCTCAAAGAAGTGGGTATTCCTGCACCTGAAACTAAAATCGATGCCTATCCGGGACAGCTTTCGGGGGGGCAGCAGCAGCGGGTCATGATTGCCATGGCCATTGCCTGTGAACCCAAGCTGTTAATTGCGGATGAACCGACCACTGCCCTGGATGTCACCATTCAAAAGCAGATTCTGGACTTGCTGGAATCTCTGCGTCAGCGCCGTCAGATGTCGATGCTGTTCATTACTCATGATCTGGCTTTGGTGGGGGAAATTGCCGATCAGGTGATTGTGATGCGACATGGTGAAATTCGTGAACAGGGTTTGGTTCAGGACGTACTGGATCGACCTCAGGATATGTATACCCGGGCTTTATTGCATTGCCGTCCACAATTGTCGCAACGTCCGTTACGTTTGCCGATGATCAGTGATTTTATGAAACAGGATGGTTCAACCTGGCTGGACGATATCCACCTGAATACTCAACTTCCGCAACGCTCACGCGGACTCAAGGGCGGAGAAGAAATTATTCTGGATGTACGTGATCTGCAAAAATCTTTTTATAGCCGCAAAGGTCTGTTTGGCAAAGATGAATTTCAGGCGGTGAAAGGGGTTTCTTTTCAGCTGGCCAAAGGTAAAACCTTGGGGCTGGTCGGAGAATCAGGTTCGGGCAAAACCACCATTGGCTTGTTGTTGATGCGTTTGCAACAGGCAACAGGCGGTAAAGTGCTGTTTCAGGGGCGGGACATTTTGGCCATGTCTGAAAAGGAATTTAACCAGTATCAACGTAAAATCCAGATCATTTTCCAGAATCCTTATGCCTCTTTAAATCCGCGTTTTACCGTGGGGCAAATCCTGATGGAGCCAATGCAGATTCATAAAATTGGTCAGGATGATGCAGAACGCAAGCAAATGGCTTTGGACCTGCTGGAGCGGGTCAGTTTGCCTGCCCAGGCTTTTTATCGCTATCCACATGAATTTTCCGGTGGTCAGCGCCAGCGAATTGCGATCGCGCGTTGCCTGACTTTGAAGCCTGAGATTTTAATCTGTGATGAGTCCGTCTCGGCGCTGGATGTATCGGTACAGGCACAGGTCTTGAATTTACTGCAAGATTTGCAGGATGAATTTGGACTCAGTTATATTTTCATTTCACATGATTTATCGGTGGTGAAGTATATTTCAGATCAGATCATGGTGATGAATCATGGGGAACTGGTGGAAATTGCCAATTCAGATGAATTGTATCAGTCACCACAACATGAATATACCAAGCGTTTACTCAGTGCCATTCCGCAGGGGATTCCACAAAGCGCCTGATACATAATGCATAAAAAAGTCAGGCATTTGCCTGACTTTTTTTGTTTATATCAATTAAAACTTTTTAAAGCCTTTATTGACACCGTATGGACGACGTGGCGCATTTTCATCACGCTCTTCACGGCGACCAAAAGCTTGATCTGGACGAGTTTCGCGGCGAGGAAATTGAGTATTGCCATCACGGTTGTCACGACGAACGAACTGCGTACCATTTTGGTTTTCATTTCTGTCACGACGACCATAAGCATTGTCATCACGACGCTCGCGGCCAGGGTTATTCTGTGGTTGTTGTTCATCACTGTCACGACGTTGCTGACGCAAGAAACCGCCACGGCGTGCAGCCATCGGTTTATCCTGCATACGCTCGTTACGACGTTTCGCCATACCAAACAGGCCTGTACCTTGACGTGGTTTTAGTTCCACAGCTTTGGTCAGGTTGTCGATATCGTTTTTATCCAGTTCAATCCAGCGACCGGTACGCAGTTCGCGTGGCAGAATCACAGTACCGTAGCGGGTACGCAGCAGACGGCTCACTTTCAGACCTTGTGATTCGAAGATACGACGTACTTCACGGTTACGCCCTTCTTTTACTACGACCTGGAACCAACGGTTAATACCATCACCGCCGAGTTCAGAGAACGATTCGAATTTTGCTGGGCCGTCATCTAATACCACGCCTTTAAGCATGGTGTTTTTGATTTGTGGTGTCACTTCACCCATGACACGAACTGCGTATTCACGTTCGATTTCATTGGATGGATGCATCAAGCGGTTGGCAAGTTCGCCATCATTGGTGAACAGTAACAGACCGGTCGAGTTAATATCCAGACGGCCGACCATCACCCAGCGATCGCCCGGAATCGCAGGTAACTGTTCAAACACGGTCGGGCGGTTTTCAGGATCGCTACGTGAGCAGATCTCGCCTTCAGGCTTATAATAGATAATCACACGACGACGAATTTCGTCTTCAATCTGAAATGCAACTTTACGACCATCGATGCGAAGCTCATCACCTGGTTCGATTCGTTCACCCACTTGGGCAATTTGCCCATTGACGCTTACACGACCTGCGGCAATGACTTCTTCCATATAACGGCGAGAACCCAAACCAACGCGTGCAAGCACCTTTTGCAATTTTTCACTCATGACAGCATAACCTTAGAAATAATTATCAACAGTTCACCTATTTATGACTTCGGTGCATTTGCATCGAGGGCCATAAAAGCTTCCTTGGCATCCTGCAGGGGAGGCAATTGGCCTAAAGAATTCAAGCCAAACGCATTTAAAAATTGTGGCGTTGTCATTAACAACGCAGGTCTTCCAGGGAGTTCACGAAATCCGGATTCTTTAATCCAGTTCCAGTCAAACAGCGTACGCAAAATCTGACTGTTATTCGTCACACCACGAATTTGTTCAATATCGGCTCGGGTCACCGGCTGGTGATAAGCAATCACTGCAAGTGTTTCAAGTAAGGCCGGCGACAAGCGAGTTGGTCGCTCAGGCCAGGTCTGTGCAATAATATTACGATATTTTGCACGCACTTGAAAACGATAACCTTGTGCTGTTTCAATCAGTTCAATCGAACGGCCATGCATTAACATGGAAAGTTGTTGTAAATACTGACGTAATTCCTGTTTGCTATAGCGATCCTGAAAAGCCTCTTTCAGACGCGCCAGTGAAACCGCAGAGTCGCTGGCGAAAATAATCGCCTCAAGCTGCATCAACACCTCATGCAGATTATCTTCTGCAGAAAACAGCGTATTTGGCTCTAGTGTCATTGACTGGCTCCTTGAACTGCGAGCGGGGCTTCAATACCTGTAGCAATAATCTGAATTCTTTGTTGCCGGGTCAGCTCCAGCACTGCCATAAAGGTCACCACCATGCCCATGCGTCCCTGACTCGGTTTGAGTAAATCGGCAAAAGATAAGACTTCGCCAGATTCCAGACAGCTTTCAATATAGGCAATCCGTTCTTCGAGCAGTACCGGTTCCTGTTGCACCTGATGAATCACCGGTTCAGGACGGTTAAAAACACACAACAAGGCATCACGCAGTAAATCGATTGAATAGCCTTCATTATTCTGCTGAACGTCGCCCAGACTGACATGGGTCAGGAATGTATCACGTTCCAGAATAGGCATTTGCCCCAGACGTTCTGCTGCCTGTTTAATTCTTAAATAATTTTCTAAACGGTCGATCAGTTCTTGTTTTGGATCTTGCTCAATCGCAGACAGGCTTTTCGGTTTAGGCAATAACAGACGCGATTTGAGATCTGCCAATAAAGCAGCCATCACCATATAATCTGCGGTCAGCTCAATATTCAGGGATTTCATTGCATCCATATAGGATAAATATTGCGCTGCAATCGGCGCGATATCGACTTGCAACAGGTCAAAACCGTTTTTTTGAATCAGGTAAATTAAAAAGTCGAGTGGGCCTTCAAAATGTTCTAACAAGATTTCAAATGCGGCGGGAGGAATATACAGATCCTCTGGAATAGTATCCTGCCATTCATCCAGAACCCGAATGTGCGGAGCAGATTCCATTGTGTTATGGATAATTTGAGTCATTACAATTATAGGCCACGCGAATTTTCAAAGGCATGCAAAGGCTTGATCTTCGGTATCTCATCGAAAGAAAAAGCATAGAATTAAGTGCCGTCATTGTACTGGAAAAGTAACTCTAAATAAATTAAATAAGGAGTCAAAGGCATAAAAACTTGAAAAAATAATGGAATTTATTTGCAATTTAAAAGAAGGCCCCAAAAAAACAGCCAGATAAGCGGGGCAAAGAGTCAATGTGTTACGGGTGGAAGCTATGACCATATCCATGTTTTAGTATCCTGCGATATGATTAATACCTATCTGAGTGCTAAGAACTTCAGCGCGGTGAGGAAGGATATTCACTCAGTGCAAACTCAATCATACGTTGGCAAGTCTCTGCCAGGCATAGGTTCTGGCTTGAATAGATCTGTAATAGCTGTCGAAGCAAAGCCAAATTCATGAAAAACTGATATTCAGTAGCATCAATGTTTAGAGTGGGACTGGGCGAAGGATATGCTTCGATCATGATGGCCCTGGATTGAAGTGTCCAAGGCAGTTCTGCATAGATACAATATTGGGCAGAGAATTCATGCTGATTCAGCAGGATATAAAATAAATCCATAGACTGACTCCTGCAGTCGGCTGGAAATAAGATGGCATTCTTTATTCAAATGCGCTGACATCACCCACGCCACGACGAATAATTTCTGGATGATCACCAGATAAATCAATAATCGAGGTGGTGCTTAATGTACCTAAACCGCTATCGATAAACACATCAATGCGTTTGCCCAATTGCATTTCAATCTCAAAAGGATCATCCAGCGGATCGGTCTGGTCCGGCAAAATCAGGGTAGAGGTCAAGAGAGGCTCACCCAGTTCTTTGAGCAGCATCTGACACACCGGATTGCTCGGAATGCGCAGGCCAATGGTTTTCTTTTTGGGATGCATCAAGCGTTTCGGCACTTCACTGGTGGCCGGTAAAATAAAAGTGGTGACTGCTGGTGTATTGTTTTTGAGTAAGCGATACATGGCATTGTCCACTTTGGCATAGGTGGCAATATCGGATAAATCACAGCACAAAATTGCATATTGATGTTTTGGGCCAAGTCCGCGAATCTGCGCAATGCGTTCCATGGCACTTTTATTCCCAATCTGGCAACCAATCGCATAGGCAGCATCCGTGGGATAGACCACCACATCGCCAGCACGGATTCGTTCTACCGCCTGACTGATTAAGCGCGGTTGCGGGTTATCGGGGTGTACGCGTAAATGCAGCATAGAGGCTACTCCAAGCTTGGGCTGATGGCTTATTATGTGGCGCTCAGGCAGCGTCTGGCAATCACCAAAAAGGTAGATTTGTGTAATTTAATCAAGCATTTCACGTATAAATTCATCAGATTGTAAACTTTTGCCACCTCTGCTACAGGCACAGATACATTGAATAAAGCGTTGTGCATCCCGTGGCAATTTTGCCTCACCACGAAAATAAGCCTGCACTTGTGCATAGACATGATCTTTAAAGCGGGTTCCGTCACCACCGTCACCAGTCAGGTTATCCAGCGATACCCGGAATTTACGCCCAAAGGCCTGGGCAAACATCCACTCGATTGCCTGCGGTTTAATTTCTACCTGTTCAAACAGCGCTTGTTGCTCGGCTGTACGCCCATCCGGGGCATACCAGTAGCCAAGATCCGGAAGTTCCCGGCGTTTATCCCCGGCAATTGTCCAATGGCTGATTTCATGCAAGGCACTATTAAAGAATCCATGTGCAAACTGAATCCGGGCAGCAGTATCGGCATCGGCAGGAAAATATTCAGGTTCAAATTCGCCACGGACTAAAGTCACATTTAAATGGGAAAACCAGTGATTAAAGTGTAAGATGAGCCAGTCCACCTGCTGCGCTTCTGACGATAAATTCGTCCATGGTGAGAGTTGCACTTGTTGTGTTGAACTGTCAGAATCAAGGCTTGGAATTGTGCTAACGAGTGATGAAACATTCACTTCTGTTTGCGGCTGCAACAGATGCATGACTTGAGTTACCCAAATGGTCTGTCGAAATAAGTACAAAATTGTATCTTAATCTTTGACAGAGTACTGATGAATTTGTAGAATTGCCGCCTTAATTATGTCAGCAAATACCTTTCCGGCACAGATTGAGCCGTTTAAATGGGCTGAACAGGGCTTTAAATGGTCAGGTCAACTGCCTTTATCCCGCTTTGTTCGTATCGCTCGTGAAGCTGTTGGATCAATTGATGATCAATTGATTAACATAGACTGTAAGCTATCAATGGATGCCTATCATCGTATTGCATGGCTAGATGGTCACGTTGAAACAAAAGTTCCTATGGAATGCCAGCGTTGTCTGGAAACTGTAGAGATTGAACTGGTTTCATCGTTCCATTTGGCACTTGTGGATGATGAGTCACTGATAGAGCGCTTGGATGAGGATGCTGATTTCATCGTCCTAGGTGAAAGTGAAGCAACGACCAAAGGTGACTATGATGCACCTGCGACCGCTGATTTGCTCGCGCTGATAGAAGATGAACTGTTATTGTTGATGCCGTTGTCGCCTAAACATGAGTTTTGCGAACATAAGCATCAGCCTGCCATAGAAGAAGTTGTCGAAGAAAAACGAGATAATCCGTTTGATGTTTTGGCAGCTCTGAAGGGTAAACTTAACTAATTTTTGTGTTATACTCTTGTGTATAAGACAATCGAATTTGTTCTGATCCATTTTTTCGATCTTTGTAAGGAGCCATCATGGCCGTTCAGCAAAACCGTAAAAGTCGCTCTCGCCGTGACATGCGCCGTTCACATGACGCTTTAACCGAGAATGCATTAACTGTAGACCAAGCTACTGGCGAGACTCACCGTCGTCACCACGTATCTAAAGATGGTATCTACCGTGGTCGTCAATTATTCGCTAAAGCATCTGCTGAATAATTGATGATGTATTAAGCGTCAAGCTTAGTAGAAAAAATGGGAGCATTTAGCTCCCTTTTTTTTGTCCTTGATTTTTGCTTGCATCGGTTTTTTGTTGTATTTGGCAATTACCGCCAGCAAAATTACATGCTAAATTGCGCTCCACAATGATTTAGGTGGCTTTATTGGCCAGTCTTCTTGCTACAACTGAAGATGACACCTCTTGAATGAAAGGATTTTATTATGTCTGCGACACAACTCGAACAAGCAGCACAAGCAACGAAAACTGCATTTGTATTTCCAGGTCAAGGCTCACAAAAAGCCGGCATGCTGGCTGAACTTGCAGAGCAGTTTTCTGCTATTCGCGAGACATTTGCAGAAGCCTCTGAAGCTGTCGGCTTCGATTTGTGGCAGATTGCGCAAACTGGCGAAAACTTAAATCAAACTGAATTTACCCAGCCGGTATTGCTGACTGCAAGTATTGCCTTGTGGCGCGTGTGGCTGGAATCTGGTGGTGTGGCACCGAAATATCTGGCAGGCCATTCACTGGGTGAGTACAGCGCGCTGGTGGCAGCGGGTAGCCTAAGCCTGGGTGATGCAGTCAAACTGGTCAACCTGCGCGGTAAACTGATGCAGACGGCTGTACCTCAGGGTGTCGGTGCAATGGCTGCTATTTTAGGTCTGGATGATGCCAAAGTGATTGAGCTGTGTGCACAGGCAACTGCAGCAGGTGAAGGTTCTGTTGAAGCGGCAAACTACAATGCCCAAGGGCAGGTTGTGGTTGCAGGCAATAAAGATCGCGTTGAAGCAGTGATGGCACTGGCCAAAGAAAATAGCGCTAAGGCGATTGCATTGCCGGTATCGGTTCCATCGCATTGTTCACTGATGAAACCTGCGGCAGAACAGTTTGCGCCTGCATTGGAACAAACCGCCATTGAGCTGCCATGCATTCCTGTATTACAAAATGTAGGCGCTGAAGCTGCGGCTGATGTCCCTGCATTGCGTCAGGCTTTAACAGCGCAACTTTATGAATCAGTACAATGGACCAAAACCCTGCAATTCCTTCAAGATGAAGGCATTCAGTACATCGTTGAATGTGGTCCGGGCAATGTATTGAGTAACTTGGCGAAACGCCTACCGAATATCGAAAAAGCACTTCCACTGGATAGCAAATCTCGTCTGGAAGATGCATTGAACACCGTATTGACGGCAGAAGGGAAAATTGCATGACACAGGAACCGAAAGTTGCCTTGGTAACAGGTGCAAGTCGTGGTATTGGTGCTGCGATCGCACAACAGTTGATTCAGGATGGTTATTTTGTCGTGGGTACTGCGACCTCTGAAGCGGGCGCTGAAAAATTATCTGCACAGTTTGCTGAAAATGGTGCGGGCAAAGTTTTAGATGTACGTGATGGTGCTGCGATTGATGCACTGGTGACGGAGATCGAACAGAACTATGGTCCAGTGCTGGCGTTGGTTAATAATGCCGGTATTACCAAAGACAACTTATTGCTTCGCATGTCTGAAGATGACTGGGATGATATTTTAAATATTCACCTGAAAGCCGTTTACCGTCTGTCTAAACGTGTGCTGAAAGGCATGACCAAGGCACGTTTCGGACGCATCATCAACATCAGCTCTGTGGTGGCACACTTTGCCAACCCGGGGCAGGCCAACTATTCTGCTGCCAAAGCCGGAATTGAAGCCTTCAGTCGTAGTTTGGCCAAAGAAATGGGTAGCCGTCAGATTACGGTTAACTCGGTCGCACCAGGCTTTATTGCAACTGAAATGACGGAACAGTTAAGCGAAGAAATTCGTAAAAAAATGACTGAGCAAGTGGCGTTAAACCGTTTGGGTAACCCACAAGATATCGCAAATGCTGTAAGTTTCCTGGCTTCAGACAAAGCCAGTTACATTACTGGTACAGTTATGCATGTAAATGGGGGCTTATACATGAGCTAAGCTCAAGTATAAACTTTCCAAATTTTTTAGATTCAATTAAACTAACGGCATTAAAAACGCCACAAGCAATGAGGAGAATTCCTGTGAGCGATATCGAACAACGTGTTAAGCAAGCAGTTGCAGAACAACTTGGTATCAAAATCGAAGAGATTAAAAACGAAGCGTCTTTCATGGATGACTTAGGTGCAGATTCTCTAGATCTAGTTGAACTGGTTATGTCTTTCGAAAATGATTTCGACATCACGATTCCTGATGAAGATTCTAACGAAATCACAACTGTTCAATCTGCAATTGACTATGTTTCTAAGAAACTGGGTTAATCGCCGATTTCAGCTTTGCTGAGCATAAAGACCACCCTCTCGGTGGTTTTTTTGTGTCTGCTTTTCACCTAAATGGAAATTTTACAATCGATTACCTTTCTGTCACCAATGACTAACTATGCCTTGGCTATTTTCATTATAAAAATAAGAGTGATATGACATTAACGATAAGAATGGAGTTCCATATGGGTCTTTTTGATTTTGTAAAAGGTATCGGTAAGAAAAATACAGCTGCCGCAGAGCCGCAGGCCGCACCAGCAAATACTACTCCAGCCGCAGCAGCACAGCCCGCAGAGCCTTCTGCCCAAGAAGTCGCAAATAAATTACTTGGTCATGTAAAAGGTCTGGGTCTTCCGATCACTGGTTTATCCATCAGTTATAATTCAACCTCGGATCTGGCCACGGTCAGAGGTCAGGTGCAAAGTCAGGCCGATCGTGAAAAAATTATTCTGGCGGTGGGGAATATTGATCATGTGGCCAAAGTGGATGATCAGCTTACGGTCAGCAGCCCTGAACCAGAAAGCAAATTCTATACGGTAAAATCGGGGGATAGCTTGTCAAAAATCTCGAAAGAATTTTATGGTGATGCCAATCAGTACAATAAGATCTTTGAGGCCAATCGCCCATTGCTCAAAGATGCTGATGATATTTTCCCGGGACAGGTATTGCGTATTCCAGCCTGATTTTTAAGTCGAAAATAAATATCTAAATATATTGTTCACCATAATGCCCCATTTGGGGCATTATTTTTTTGGAAACTGTTTGAGCGCTGAATGTTGAAAGATAAAAATAATTACCCGCCAAGATCCAGATAGAGACTTTCTTTTACTTCCTCCATGACCACATAACTATGTGAGGAAGCAGAAGCAGGTAATTTTTTTAGCAAATCGCCTAACAGACGCCGATAGGCACTCATCTCTTTGAGACGTGCCTTGACCAGATAATCAAAGTCACCGGAAATCAAATGACATTCCAGTACTTCTGGAATTTCGGTCAGATTCCGCGCCACCTGATCAAATACATCACCCGATTTTGCAGAAAGCTTAATCTCCAGAAAGACCAGCAAATTGCGTTCTAGCAGTTCCGGATTTAAGCGCGCGTAATAACCCATGATAATGCCTTCGCGCTCCAGCCGTTTTACCCGTTCTGAACAGGGTGTGGTTGACAGGTTCACACGTGCTGCCAGCTCACTAATGGCAATCCGGCCATCGCGTTGCAAGATATCCAGAATCATGCGATCAATGCGGTCTAATTTACGCATCAATATTTCCCTCTTTTTTTTAATTCTGCCCGAAAAAAATGTTTATTTCACTAAATATATCATCTCAATATAGTTAAATTCACTATTGATCCAAAAATATACTAGTTAAATCAACTAGAAAAATTTGAGGGTAGTAAGATGCGCGTTTTGGTCTTAGGCAGTGGTGTAATCGGTGTGGCGAGTGCCTATTATCTGGCGCAGCAGGGTGCAGAAGTTACAGTGCTTGACCGTCAAACCGGGCCGGCTGAAGAAACCAGTTTTGGCAATGCCGGGCAAATTTCTCCGGGCTATTCGACGCCATGGGCAGCACCGGGCATTCCATTTAAAGCAGTGAAATGGATGTTCCAGCATCATGCACCTTTGGCCATTAATTTAGATGGCAGTATGTGGCAGTTGAACTGGATGGCACAAATGCTGAAAAACTGTAATCCAGCCAGCTATGCGATTAACAAAGAACGTATGACTCGTGTGGCTGAATATAGCCGTGACTGTTTACGTGAATTGCGTAAAGAAACCGGGATCAGCTATGAGCACCGTTCTAAAGGTACTTTGCAAGTCTTTCGTAACGAAGCGCAATTAGAGATGGTGCAACGTGATATTGCGGTATTGCGAGAATGCGGCGTACCGCATGAATTGTTGTTGGGCGCTGATCTGGCCAAAGTTGAGCCAGCCCTAGCACATGCCCAGGATAAACTGGTGGGCGGCTTGCATTTACCCAATGATGAGACAGGCGACTGTTATTTATTTACCAATGCCTTAGCCAATGTTGCCAAAGAATTGGGCGTGCAGTTTAAATTTAACCAAAATGTTGAGCGTTTGGTGATTGAAGGCGATGAAATTAAGGGTGTCGTGGTCAATGGTGAAGTGCTGACGGCTGATAAATATGTATTGGCATTCGGTAGTTATTCACGTGATTTCTTAAAACCTTTGGAGCTGGATTTGCCGGTTTACCCAGTCAAAGGCTATTCACTGACCATTCCAATTGTTGATGCCAACTTTGCACCACAATCTACGGTACTGGATGAAACTTATAAAATTGCCATTACGCGTTTTGACCAGCGGATCCGTGTTGGCGGTATGGCCGAACTGAGTGGTTTTAACCACAATTTGAAAGACAACCGCCGTGCCACTCTGGAAATGGTCACTCAGGAATTGTTCCCAGGCGGGGATCTGGCAGAAGCGAGTTTCTGGACCGGTTTACGTCCAATGACCCCAGACAGTACCCCGATTATTGGTGTAACGCGTTTTAAAAATCTGTTCCTGAATACTGGACATGGCACCCTGGGTTGGACCATGGCCTGTGGTTCGGGCAAGTTAATCAGTGACATTGTGTTGAATCATAAAACCGAAATCAGCACTGAAGGACTTTCACTCGGACGTTATTCACACGCGGCCTAAATTGCTGTTTCAAGGAAGAAGCTATGCCACGCCCAATTCAAGCTGTAGTGCACTTAGATGCATTGCAGCATAACCTGAAGATCGCCAAAGCCGCAGCGCCAAATGCAGAAGTCTATGCTGTGGTTAAAGCCAATGCCTATGGTCATGGTATTGAGCGAGTCTATTCAGTATTTCAATCAGCCGATGGTTTTGCCTTGCTGGATTTGGCTGAAGCGCAGCGTCTGCGTGCGCTCGGTTGGCAGGGCAAAATTTTACTGCTCGAAGGAATTTTTGCTGTAGACGATTTAGACGTCTGTGCTGCATTAGATTTAAGTTTTAGTCTACATAGCCAGCATCAAATCACCTGGTTAACGCAGTTTCAGCAGATCAATCCAGACGCAAAATTTGATGTGTACTTAAAACTTAACAGCGGTATGAACCGTTTGGGTTTTCAGGCCCACGAATATACGGATATTTTTAAGCAAGTCCAGGCACTGGGCAATGTGCGCTCAATTAGCCATATGACGCATTTTTCCGATGCAGATGGTCAGCGCTTTGGCCAGAACGGCATTGATTATCAATATTCAATGTTCACGCAAATCATTGAACCCTTAGCAGGGAAAACTTCTGTCAGTAATAGTGCAGCCATCCTGCGCCATCATCACCATATTCAATCCGACATTGTGCGTAGTGGCATCATGCTGTATGGCAGTTCGCCTGACTATCCTGACCATACTATTGATGACTGGAATTTGCAGCCCGGCATGAGCCTGCGCAGTGAAATCATTGCGATTCAGTATATTCAGGCTGATGAAAGTGTGGGTTATGGTTCTAACTTCGTTGCGGAGCAGGCGATGCGCATTGGTGTAGTGGCGTGTGGATATGCCGATGGGTATCAGCGCATTTCAGCCACAGGTACACCAGTTCTGGTGGATTCAGTGCGAACTCAAGTTCTTGGTCGGGTCAGTATGGATATGCTTACCGTCGATCTGACCGCTGTCCCTCAGGCGACTGTGGGGAGTGAAGTGGTACTTTGGGGGAAATCTTCGCAAGGTGAAATTTTATCAATTGATGAGGTCGCGGCCGGTTCAGGAACCGTAGGCTATGAATTGATGTGTGCGATTACGGCTCGTGTACCGGTTCGGATTGAAAGCTAAAACTAAATATTGACCAAATAACGGAAGAAATTGAGAGGACATATGATGATGGAACACACCGATATCCAGCGTATTAACAGCAATCAGGTCATGAGTGCTGTCACCATTCACAACCAGACCGTGTATGTATCAGGGCAGGTGCCGGATAGCACCCGTCAGGATATTAGCGGTCAAACGCAGGAAGTGCTGACGAAAATTGATCAGCTGCTCAAGCTGGCAGGAACAGACAAAAGCCGACTGCTGTCGGCACAACTATTTGTGAAAAATCTGGAAGATTTTCAAACCGTGAACCAGATCTGGATTCACTGGTTGCAAGGACAGGGAACTCCGGCACGTGCCACCATTCAGGCAGATCTGGTCAATCCTGACTGGCTGATTGAAATTGCAGTGATTGCAGCACAGGCTTGAGTTGTTTTGATTTTTATATCTCCCAACTCAATTTTGTAAGGACATCAGCTCCGGTCATTTAGCTTTTTAAATGGAACTTCATCTGCATTCAGGATTTCAGGAAGAAATCCGATCAGATGGGCAAGGGTCTGATGCGAAAAAGGAACTAAACATGAATACAACATCCGCTAAAGATGACGCAGCGCCGTCGCAACATGAGCTACAACGCAAGCTATCCAATCGGCATCTGCAGTTAATTGCCATTGGTGGTGCAATTGGTACCGGTTTATTTATGGGATCGGGTAAAACTATCTCTTTGGCCGGCCCTTCAATTTTATTTATTTATATGATTATTGGCTTTATGTTTTTTTTCCTGATGCGCGCATTGGGTGAGATATTGTTGGCTAATTTACATTACAAATCATTTATTGATATGGCGCGCGACCTCATAGGTCCGGGCGCGGCCTATTATATTGGCTGGTCTTATTGGCTCGGTTGGGTTCTGGTCGGGATTGCCGATTTAGCAGCGATTATTAATTATCTAAGTTTCTGGTTGCCTGAGGGTGTGGCCTTTACCCCCATCGGGCAGGCATTGATCAGTGTCGGCTGTGTATTGCTGGTTCTGGGTTTGAACTTGCTGACGGTCAAACTGTTTGGTGAAATTGAATTCTGGTTTGCCCTGATTAAGATTTTAGCCATTTTAGGCCTGATCTTTATTGGCGGCTTTATGGTGTTGAACCAGTTTCAGGCACCAGATGGCAGTACTGCAAGCTTTAGCCATGTCTGGTCGGGTGGTATGTTTCCCAAAGGTGCGGATGGCTTCCTGGCAGGCTTCCAGATTGCCTTATTCGCCTTTGTGGGTGTGGAATTGCTCGGTACGATGGCAGCTGAAACCAAAGATCCTGAGAAAAATTTACCCAAAGCCGTCAATGCAATTCCAACACGTATTATCTTGTTCTATGTGTTGTCATTGTTTGTAGTGATGTCAGTGACTCCATGGGCTAAAATTCCTGCGGATCAAAGTCCTTTTGTCAGCTTATTCATGCATGCCGGTATTGGTGCGGCGGCGATCATCATGAATCTGGTGGTCTTGTCATCCGTCATGTCTTCCATGAATAGTGGTGTATTCTCCACCAGTCGTATGCTTTTCGGATTGGCGCGTGGTCAACAGGCACCTGCCGCTTTGGCGCATCTATCGAAACGTTCTGTACCAGCCAAGGGTTTAATGTTCTCATGTGCCTTTATTATGGCTGGTGCAGCTTTGCAGTACTTCGTGCCCAATACCTTGGAAGCTTTTACTTTAGCGACGTCGCTGTGCGTGATTTTGTTTATTAGTATTTGGAGCTTAATTATGGTGTGTTATCTACGCTACCGTAAATTACGCCCTGAACAGCATGCCAACTCCACCTTTAAAATGCCGGGTGGGGTATGGATGAGCTATATCGTACTAACTTTTCTGGCTTTCGCTCTGGTCATTTTAAGTTTGGAGCCAGATACATTCAATGCATTAAAAATCAGTCCATTATGGTTGATTATTTTGGCAGTGACTTATTATGTACTGTATCGGCCGCGTGTCGCAGCCGCGAGAAAAGCGGCATTAGAAACACAATAAAATAGCTCAAAAAAATCCCCGCCTGATCGGGGATTTTTTTATTGTAAGCAGAATAATTTGTGAATCATCCTTCCTCTATTTTCTAAAAAAGCCAAATCATCATTCAGATAATTAAAGTTGAGGAACACAGCGCTGATAAAATTTACTTTGATTGGATGTATATTCGAAATAAATTAAACAGGTATAAATACATAGAATAAATAATGCAACCCTTGCTACTGGCGAAACAAACAAAGATGATAAAAGGATGATGAGCAAACACGGGATTATCCATACCAATACACGTTTCTTTTTTTGTTTTACAACGACTTGAATTTCCTGATTTGACATTGGTTTAGTCTGATTTTTCCACAATTCGATTTTTATTGGCTCATTGCTAAACTTAAGTTGTCGGTATTCACTATAAGCGGGCTGTAAGGCATCATGCTTCATAAAAAAATCCGAATATGAGGCAAAAATATAATTTTCGATCTGCTCTAAACTTGGTGATGCTGTGCTAACACTAAAATCCTGATTCAAATCTTGAAAGACAAGCTGAAAATTTCCAGCGTATTCATTGCGGATAAAATGAATCGATAACATGGATTCTGGATAAAAATAACTTGGGTGCAGTAGATAATTTTCATGCCGTTGCCACAGTGGGTGTTTGTGGAAATTATGGGTGAAAATTGGCAATTCGTCAGGGTTGGGATGATAAGCACGTATTTGTAAAATAAGAGCTAAATCAGGTGTAAGGCACACTTCAACTGATTGACCTACAAGTTGTTCAGGTTTAACTTCTATGGGTTGTAAAATTAAGAAATCGGGATAGCGAATATTAAAAGTCTTTTTATGGGTTTCATTTTTTAAATCATAAAATTTAAGTTCAATATTAAGCTGCTTTAATTTGGGATCATATTTTGAAACTTTGGTGATCTTGCCAAATGTCTTGAGGTATTGGTCGGAATATTGTTTTCGTGTTTTTCGAGCATATAGCCATAGATACAAACCCTCTATTTCATTTAATGTAAACAGCCCAAGAAAAAGTACAGAAATAGTTAGTTGTGGATTATTAGAATTCCATACAAGATAAATCGCGCCAATAGCAAAAATCCAATGAAAGCGAGCTTTTATTTTTTGATGAAGCTTAAGCTTTGGGCCATGCAATTTTTTAAAGTTTTTCACAGCATCTGAATATAATTTTTGAGCTTCAGGTGTTGAGGCTGTTTTAATTTCTGCGGATGGAAAGTTCTGCATAATTGACCTTTTATTTTTCATGATCTTGTTTTTGTGTTAGCTAAAGGAAAGAATCCGTTCAGAAATATCCAGATTACTCTTTTTTTATTGTGTACATGAGTCTGATTTCATTTTTATAGTATTTTGATTTTTAAGATATTATATTAAAAATTGAATAAAAATAAAGTAATCAAGTTTTCAAAATACAGGTAATTTTCTCAAAAAGAGGAAGAGTTATGTATAGTGCAGTCATTTCCAAGACACAAACTTTCTGAATTGAATCTTAAAATGGACAGCTGTGTGCAGATTTAAATATTCAGACATAAAAAATCCCCGACTGATCGGGGATTTTTTTGATTGCGTGGGTGAATTAGAAAGTAGGTTTAACTACGACTAAAATCACCACTGCAAATAAGATCAGGGTTGGCATCTCATTAAAATAACGCCAAAACTTGTGAGACTTGTAATGTGCATTATCAATCAACTTCTTGCGGTAATAACCACATATCAGATGGTAAATCACCAATAAGCCGACCAGGCCAACTTTAAGGTAAAACCATAAGGCTTCATGGTAGTGACGCGTTGCATCACCCCAGTCGACCAGAAAGTGTGCTGTAATGAGGGTGGCCAGCATGGCAGGCCACATGATGCCACGATACAGCTTACGTTCCATCACCTGAAAACGCGCGTGGCTTACGGCATCTTCGCTCATGGCATGGTAAACATACAGCCGTGGCAAGTAGAACAACGCAGCGAACCAGCACACCACAGCAATAATATGTAATGCTTTTACCCAAAGGAAAGCATCAGAAGGAGCATCCATCAAGTCACCCTAAAATGGGCGGCTTAGCCTTCCCATTTTTTGAAGATGAGACAAGCATTTACGCCGCCGAAACCGAAACTGTTACTCATCACAGTATTCAATTTTGCGTCACGTTTTTCAAGCACGATATCAAATGGTTTTGCGCCTTCATCCAGCTCGGTCACGTTAATGTTTGGAGCAATAAAGTCATTTTGCATCATCAGGATCGAGTAAATTGCTTCCTGAACGCCAGCAGCACCCAGGCTGTGACCAGTCATAGACTTGGTTGAGCTCAGTGGTGGAACTTTATCTTCACCAAATGCACGTGCCATCGCTTGAAGCTCGGTCACGTCACCAGCAGGTGTAGATGTACCATGAGTATTCACATAATCAATCGATTCAACACCATGTTGTTTGGCTTCTTCAAGTGCCATCAGGATACAGCGTGTAGCCCCTTCGCCACTTGGTGCAACCATATCTGCACCATCCGAGTTGGCCGCATAGCCCACCACTTCAGCCAAGATGTTTGCACCACGTGCTTGTGCATGCTCAAGTGACTCAAGCACCACAAAACCGCCACCACCGGCAATCACGAAGCCGTCACGGTCAGCAGAGTACGGACGAGATGCAGTTTCAGGCGTGTCGTTGTATTTAGAGCAAAGCGCACCCATCGCATCAAACAATAAGCTTTGTGACCAGTGATCTTCTTCACCGCCACCAGCCAGCATCAAATCTTGTTTGCCCAGTTGAATCAGGTTATAAGCATAACCAATGGCATCGGCAGAGGTTGCACATGCACTGGTAATGGTATGTGCTACGCCTTGTAGTTTAAAAGCGACACCGACGTTTGCAGTAATGGTGTTGGTCATATTGCGTGGTACAAAGAAAGGACCAATTTTACGCGCACCTTTGGTATCTAGAAGTTCTTTCATTTCAACCACTGATGCAGTTGAACCACCACCTGAGCCACCGGCAATACCATAGCGTGGATTATTTGCCAGATCTTCTTGTTTTAAACCGGCATGTTCAACTGCAGCAAGTGCCGAGTTGTAGGCATACATTGCGCATACGCCCATAAAGCGTTTGAGTTTACGGTCAATACCGTCGAAATCCTGTTCGGCCGCAGCACTCACATGGCTTTTGAAATTGAGTTCAGCATAAGTCGGATTAAAACGTGTTCCTGAAATCCCATTTTGTAAAGAATGGTTTACATCCTCTAATGTATTACCAATACACGAGTTAATACCCATGCCAGTGATGACAACACGTTTCATCTACAGATCCTTATAGTTTAGCTCTACGTCCAGTGGCAGAAAATGGGCTATATAAAATCGCCAAATCCGGCCTCTAGCCTTATTTCATGATGGAGAACATGATAGCAGAAAGACTTTTGAAATCTTATGGCAAATGTTATGCCGTGTGACAGTCGGTTGGGTTTGTGAGTCGGCATGTAGGGATTTTACTAAATGACACAGAATAAAGTTGAGATAAATGCTGACTACACCTAGTATTTATATCAAATACAAGCACGTGAATGCTGAGGTAAAAAATGGTAAATGCTAATAATAAACAATCTAATGGTCTGATTTCGAATGCCTTTGGAGTGGCGAAAAAGTTCAGTTCAACCGGATTGGATTTATTGAATCATGTTGCACCAGACTCGGTGACGAAAGCGCTTAAGCCGTCAAATTCCGGTCAGGTGATTGACGGTTCGGCGAAGACAAAAAGCGTTTTTTCGGCTAAAAAATATGATAATCCACAGCAAATGCTTCGTGAACATCTGCCAAATGTATCTCGCCAGCTTCTAGGACACCGTTTTAATACCGTCAATAACGTGGCGCATTTTGTTTCTCCTGAACTGACGGAGAAAGTATCAGACTATTTTTATGACCGCCTTAACCAGTTTAGTAACCAGAGCAGTTCGGTCGATACCATTCTGAATGAAGCAGGGGCAAAAGACTTGGAAGAATTGACTCAGGATGTCGATCGTTCCAAGCGAATTTCACAGGCTTTGGGTGAGCAAAACAAATGGATTGCAACGGTACAGGGTGCAATCAGCGGTGCTTCTGGGGTGCTTGGTACAGCGATTGATATTCCGGCTTCTTTGTTAATGGCGCTACGTACCATTTATCAGGTCGGTCGTTCTTATGGTTTTGACCTGAGCAAAGATGATGATCAGGAAATCGTACAACATATCTTTAGACAGCTGGACCTCGGCCTGATTGCTGAAAAGCAAACCTTATTATTGGGTTTAAAAGCGCTGAGTAATACAATTAAAACCCACGATATTTCCCAGCTTCAGGCCATGCTGGGTTCTGATAATGATATGAATGCCATCAAGCAATGGTTAAACAACCATGAGGGCGAGGCAAAATGGGAATGGGTGAACAATCTGCCAAAAATTTCTATTTTAGAAAAATTAACGAAATTGACACCATTGGCAAGTGCTGGAATCGGAGCAGTTTATAGTCACCGTTTTGTTGATGATGTAAATCAGAAAGCTCAAGAAGCTTTCTCACATGCTCGACAATATCTGATTCAGCATCAAGATTCGCAATTGTCTCCCTATGCGGCCTATGAAAAAGCAGTCAATTTATTGCAACAGGCTGCACCTAAATTATTAGACAGTTCATCTCAGTCGATCGAGGCGCCAAAAGACGAGCCAATTCTGGATCAGGATATTGCAATTGAAGGCAATGATACAATTACTCAGGTCAAACTGGTTAAGAAAGAAAAGAATGATCTCAGTTCTGAAGAAGCTGAAGTGAAAAAAGATGAAAAAGTCAGTGAAGGTCTAGATGCCCTCAGTGATGAATTGGTTGAACCTGTGGCAGATAAACAATCGCAACAGCCTGCTTTAACCAAAACTTCTTTTGATCCTGACGTGGAAGCAGAGATACAAGCAGATAATACTGCTGAAAATGAATCGGAGACCGTGGAAAATGAGGGGCTAGAGGGGCAGGAGGATCCAGATTCTGCATCTGAAACAGCCTCAACAACATCTAAAGCTCAAGATGTTACAAAAAAAACTGCGAAGAATCCGAAAAAGTAAATGAATTCTGAGAGAAAATAGCAGCATAGCGTATAGTTGTTATTATATTTGGTCGACCTGAGCAGGTTGACCAATTTTACATCTTGAATTACAATTGCATGCCCTCAAAAAGCAGTATGTTTTTGGGGCTTTTTATTAACGGGAGAATTGCCAAATGGCAACAACAAATCAGTTGATCCGTAAGGGTCGTACGACTTTAGTTGAAAAATCTAAAGTTCCTGCGTTGAAGGCTTGTCCACAGCGCCGTGGTGTTTGTACACGTGTTTACACAACTACACCTAAAAAACCTAACTCAGCAATGCGTAAAGTTTGCCGTGTTCGCTTAACTTCAGGTTTTGAAGTTTCTAGCTACATCGGTGGTGAAGGCCATAACCTGCAAGAGCACAGTGTTGTTCTTATCCGTGGTGGTCGTGTTAAAGACTTACCAGGTGTACGTTACCATACCGTTCGTGGTTCTTTAGACTGTGCTGGTGTTAAAGATCGTAACCAGTCTCGTTCTAAATACGGTACTAAACGTCCTAAGAAATAATTCGTCGAGAATTAAATTTTAAGAACGTAGAACCGCAATCCTTTATCGTCTCGCTTGTCTGATTTCTGCATTTAATTTTGTGAAATTCAAGCGACGTGTAGTAAGGCCAGCGAATGCACATGACACTTTGTGCTCATGCTGGATAAACCTGAAGTGTCATCTTTATAGGTAGTTTAAAATGCCAAGACGTCGCGTAGTCGCTGCTCGTGAAATCCTTCCGGATCCTAAGTTCAGCAGCCAAACAATCGCTAAATTCATGAACCACGTAATGCAAGATGGTAAAAAATCTATTGCTGAAAGTATCGTTTACGGTGCTTTAGACCGCGTTCAAGAAAAATCTAAAGTAGACCCAGTTGAATTTTTCGAGACTACTCTTGAAAAAGTTCGTCCTATGGTCGAAGTAAAAGCACGCCGTGTTGGTGGTGCTACATACCAAGTACCTATGGAAGTACGCCCATCCCGTCGTACTGCCCTAGCTATGCGTTGGTTAGTAGATGCTGCTGCTAAGCGTTCTGAAAAAACTATGGCTTTACGTCTTGCTGGCGAGTTGCTTGATGCATCTGAAGGCAAAGGCGCTGCGGTTAAGAAACGTGAAGATGTGCACCGTATGGCTGAAGCCAACAAAGCATTCTCTCACTACCGTTTCTAAGCAGATAAAACAGGCCCTATTCAGGAAAGTGCTAAAACCGTCATGGTTTTGTCACCAAAGCGCTTTAAGTTGCTATGCAGCTTAAAGCGTCCTGTTTTAAACAACAAAATTTAGGAATGCTAGAAATCATGGCACGTCAAACCCCAATTTCTCGTTACCGTAACATTGGTATTTCTGCGCACATTGACGCAGGTAAGACAACCACTTCTGAACGTATTTTGTTCTACACAGGTGAGAGCCATAAACTTGGTGAAACTCACGAAGGTTCGGCAACTACGGACTGGATGGAACAAGAGCAAGAACGCGGTATTACCATTACCTCAGCAGCTGTAACATGCTTCTGGAAAGGTATGGCGAACCAGTTCGAACAACACCGTATTAACGTAATTGACACCCCGGGACACGTTGACTTCACGATTGAAGTTGAGCGTTCTATGCGTGTTCTTGACGGTGCGTGCATGGTTTACTGTGCTGTAGGTGGTGTTCAGCCTCAGTCAGAAACGGTATGGCGTCAAGCAAATAAATATAAAGTTCCACGTATTGCGTTCGTTAATAAAATGGACCGTACTGGCGCGAACTTCTTCCGCGCAGTTGAACAAGTTAAAACACGTCTTGGCGGTAATCCAGTGCCAATCGTTGTTCCAATCGGCGCAGAAGAAAACTTCCAGGGTGTTATTGACCTGATCGAAATGAAAGCAATCATTTGGGATGAAGCATCTCAAGGTATGCAATTCGAATATGGCGACATCCCTGCTGACTTAGTTGCTACTGCTGAAGAATGGCGTACTAACATGGTTGAAGCTGCTGCGGAAGCATCAGAAGAACTCATGGACAAGTACTTAGAAGGCGAAGAGCTAACTAAAGAAGAAATCGTTGCTGGTATCCGTAAGCGTACATTGGCAAACGAAATTCAACCGATGCTTTGTGGTTCGGCATTCAAAAACAAAGGTGTTCAACGTATGTTGGATGCTGTAATTGAATTCTTGCCAGCACCGACTGACGTTGAAGCGATCAAGGGTATCCTTGACGACAAAGACGAATCTGAAGGTTCTCGTGAAGCGTCTGACGAAGCTCCGTTCTCTGCACTTGCATTCAAAATTATGAATGACAAATTCGTAGGTAACTTGACTTTCGTTCGTGTTTACTCAGGTGTTCTTAAAGCGGGTAGCCCGTGTTATAACCCAGTAAAAATGAAGCGTGAGCGTGTTGGCCGTATCGTACAGATGCATGCGAATGACCGTAAAGATATCGAAGAAATTCGTGCGGGCGACATCGCGGCATGTGTAGGTCTTAAAGACACAACGACTGGTGATACATTATGTGATGAAAACCACGTAATTACACTAGAGCGTATGGAATTCCCTGAGCCAGTAATTGCACTTGCAGTTGAGCCTAAAACTAAAGCTGACCAAGAAAAAATGTCAGTTGCTTTAGGTCGTTTGGCGAAAGAAGATCCATCATTCCGCGTACGTACTGATGAAGAATCAGGTCAAACCATTATTGCTGGTATGGGTGAACTTCACCTTGACATCATTGTTGACCGTATGAAGCGTGAATTCGGTGTTGAAGCCAACATTGGTAAACCAATGGTTTCTTACCGTGAAACGATCAAAAAGTCAGTTGAACAAGAAGGTAAATTCGTACGTCAAACTGGTGGTAAAGGTAAGTTCGGTCACGTATACGTACGTCTAGAACCGCTTGCTGAAGACGCTGGTAAAGACTACGAATTCGTTGAAGAAGTTGTAGGTGGTGTAGTACCTAAAGAATTCTTCGGCGCGGTTGACAAGGGTATCCAAGAACGTATGAAGAATGGTGTACTTGCTGGTTATCCAGTAGTGGGCATCAAAGCGACATTGTTCGACGGTTCTTACCATGATGTCGATTCTGACGAATTATCGTTCAAAATGGCAGGTTCTTACGCATTCCGTGATGGTTTCATGAAAGCAGATCCAATCTTGCTTGAACCAATCATGAAAGTTGAAGTAGAAACTCCAGAAGACTACATGGGCGATATCATGGGTGACTTAAACCGTCGTCGTGGTATGGTTCAGGGTATGGACGATTTACCTGGTGGTACTAAAGCCATTCGTGCTGAAGTTCCATTGGCTGAGATGTTTGGTTACGCAACTCATATGCGTTCTATGTCTCAAGGTCGTGCGACTTACTCTATGGAATTTGCTAAATATGCTGAAACTCCACGTAACGTGGCTGAAGGCATCATTTCTAAGTTCCAGTCTGGCGGTAAAAAAGGTGACGACGAGTAATCTTTCGATTACTATAAGCCCAAACTAATTCATAGTTAAACCCAAGTGCTCATGCAGTGATCCTGCATGAGTAGTTTAAAAAGGAAGATCTCATGGCTAAGGCTAAGTTTGAACGTAATAAGCCACACGTTAACGTGGGCACAATTGGTCACGTCGACCATGGTAAAA
>NZ_WURP01000009.1:0-69933 GCF_009829025.1 Acinetobacter sp. 18QD2AZ41W
CTTAACACTTCGTGCTAAGTTACTGTTTTATCAGAAGTTTTAATCTTCATCACTGCCGATGGATGTGCATTCTACAGCATTTCACACTCAACACAACCCTTATTTTTAAATAATTCAGCAAAAACCCAACGACTGTTTATTTATTCTACAAAAAATGCAGGTTTTTCTATTTTTTGATCATAAAACATACACTCCAAGGAGGTTTATAGTGTTTATTTACTTATAAAAGCTATTTCTGGTGGATTTCAGATTTATATTTTAATTTATCTTTTCTTTAGCAAGAAAAATATAGATATCAAGACTGATAAATTATTTATATTTCCCTTTTATATAAATGCTGAGGAACTCATACACTTCACCAAAATAAAATAATACGAAAATGAGAATGCCTCAATATTCCTCCACCCTTAAACGCATCATAATCCTTCTTCAGCAAAAGACATAAAATAAAAAACCCATCTCACCTGCATAAGCTATATTGAGTGAAAAATAAATTGATATAGAGATACAAGTGATTACATAAACAATTATCAAAAAGGCGACTATAAATAATATTGTGTATTTTTTATACTTATTAAATTTTAGGCATAAAAAAACCGCTTAACGCGGTATCTTTTATCTCGACCATCTTTAAGGAGATGGTCGGAGCAGTAGGATTCGAACCTACGACCCCCTGGTCCCAAACCAGGTGCACTACCAGGCTGTGCTATGCTCCGATTTCAACTTTAAAAGTTGGGGTGAATGACGGGATTCGAACCCGCGACAACTGGAATCACAATCCAGGGCTCTACCAACTGAGCTACATCCACCATCATTTTGATTCTTAACATCAAGCGACCAAATGGCGCGCCTGACAGGATTCGAACCTGTGACCATCCGCTTAGAAGGCGGATGCTCTATCCAACTGAGCTACAAGCGCGTTACTGATGCAAACATCATTTGCCTTGAAGAATTGGTCGGAGCAGTAGGATTCGAACCTACGACCCCCTGGTCCCAAACCAGGTGCACTACCAGGCTGTGCTATGCTCCGATTCATCTCAGCTTTCGTATCGAACATCGTTCGGTACGGTGTGCATTCTAGGCGTGACGCCCGGAGACGTCAACACCTATCTTAAAAAAAAACCTAAAAAACGCGCCAAGCGTTTATTTATCAAGCGCTTCAGACATTTTTTATACAAATTTTAACGTTTTAGTCCGGCACTAAAATTCAACATGCGATCTAGAGGCAGTTTTGCGCGTTCAGCCAGTACAGGATCGACATGTACTTCCTGATCCTTATGCTGTAATACATGCAAAATACCATCCAGCTCATTCATTGCCATCCACGGACAATGCGCACAAGAACGACAGGTTGCCCCTTCCCCCGCAGTTGGTGCCTCAATCAGGATTTTATCGGGAACTGCTTGCTGCATTTTATAGAAGATACCACGATCCGTAGCCACAATTAAACGCTGATGTGGCAAAGTCTGTGCGGCTTTAATCAGTTGCGAGGTACTGCCTACTGCATCGGCAATCTCGACTACAGACATGGGGGATTCCGGATGTACCAACACCGCAGCATCGGGATAGAGTGCTTTCATATTGACAATACCGCGTGAACGGAATTCTTCATGCACGATACAGGCACCATCCCAGAGCAACATTTCTGCACCGGTTTTGCTTTGGATATATCGGCCCAAGTGCTGATCCGGCGCCCAGATAATTTTTTCACCGAGACTATCCAGATGTTCAATAATTTCCACTGCACAGCTAGAAGTCACCACCCAATCGGCACGCGCTTTCACCGCTGCGGAAGTATTGGCATACACCACCACGGTATGATCGGGGTGCGCATCGCAAAAAGCTGTAAATTCATCAACCGGACAACCAAGATCCAGTGAACAGGTTGCTTCCAGGGTTGGCATCAGCACGGTTTTATCTGGAGATAAAATTTTTGAGGTTTCACCCATAAATTTCACTCCTGCCACCACCAACGTAGAGGCTGGATGATCGCGACCAAAACGTGCCATTTCCAGAGAATCCGAAACACAACCACCGGTCAACTCAGCCAGTTCTTGCACTTCAGGATCGCAATAATAATGCGCCACCAAAACGGCATCCTGTTTTTCCAGCTCAGCCTTGATTTGTGCAAATTTGTCTAATTTTTCCTGCTGGCTCATTTGATGTTCTTGAGGAACGCCTAAACGATCTAAATGCGCCTGCACAATCGACTTTGCTTCATTGGCTATTAATTTGGTCGCACTATTCATAACAACTCTTACTCTACCCTAATTATCCGTTATGACACGGACATTTACCCTACACCCTAATCACAATTGGCAAAATGCCATTTTTGACCAGTCATTAAAAATCATAAGATATAAAAAAAGCCCCACAACGGAGGCTTTAGAAACGATCTGAATTATGAACGATAATCTGCATTAATCTTGACGTAATCATAAGACAGGTCACAGGTATAGACCGTGTCTTTCGCTGTACCACGTCCAAGATCAACACGAATCGTCATTTCAGCTTGGGCCATCACACCTACACCAGCTGCTTCAGTATAGTCTGCCGCCGCACCACCATCTTTACAGATTTGTACATCATCTAACCAAACCTGAATTTTTGCAACGTCTAAATTCGGCACACCAGCATAACCAATCGCTGCCAGAATACGCCCCCAGTTTGGATCAGAAGCAAAAATCGCAGTTTTAACCAATGGCGAATGTGCAATGCTATAAGCCACATCACAGCATTCCTGAATATTAGCACCACCTTCTACCGCAACTGTAATAAATTTGGTGGCACCTTCACCATCACGCACAATCAGTTGCGCCAAGCGTTTCATGGTACGCATTAACACATCAAGCACGACTGCATAACGTGGATCTTCAGTCGAAGTAATTTCAGCCCCCCCGCCTTGACCTGTGGCAATCAAGATGCAGGAATCATTGGTTGAAGTATCACCATCGATGGTAATGCGGTTAAACGACACATTTACTGTTTCTGTTAATAACTGCTGAACCAGTTCACGGCTGATTGGAGCATCGGTTGCCACATAACCCAGCATAGTCGCCATATTTGGACGAATCATGCCGGCACCCTTGGAAATACCGGTCATGGTATAGGTGGCACCATCCAGCTCGAACTGCTCTGAAGCGCCTTTCGGTGTAGTATCTGTGGTCATGATTCCCGTTGCAGCATCGACCCAGGCATCATCACGCAATGAGTCTAGCGCAGGTTGTAAACCGCTGAGCAAACGCTCCATTGGCAATTGCTCGCCAATGACACCCGTAGAGAATGGTAAAACTTCAGCAGCCTGTATCCCTGCCAGTTCAGCCAGCTTGGCACAGGTGGCTTCTGCATTTGCCATGCCTGTAGGACCAGTTCCTGCATTGGCATTACCGGTATTGATCACTAGGTAACGCGGATTCCCTACCTGTAAATGCGCTTTAGATACATGCACCGGGGCTGCGCAGAAGGCATTTTGAGTAAATACCCCTGCAACATTGGAGCCTGCAGCCAGTTCAAATATCACCAGGTCACGTCGGTTCTGATAGCGCACATAGGCTTCAGCCGAACCAATTTTAACCCCTTTTACCACATGCATCTGTGGCATAGATACGTCACCAACTGCCATTTTAAAGTCCAATATTGAAGTTTCGGAAAAATACAGCTTAGTTGATCTGCAACAAAAAATCGAGCCAAAGCCTGAGTCAGCTTGAGATTTATGATGGATTTTCACAATAAAAAACCAGTCATCAAGACTGGTTTCTGCATTTTAAAAAATCGGAGATTTTAATTTTTCGCAAGTTGCCCTGCTTCATTTAATAAAGCCTGCTTCGCTTGCTGCTGACTCGCGGCAGAAAGTGCCGGATTAGATGCCACAATACGATCTGCATTGGCCGCATTGGCCGGTGCAATCGCAGCGGTCTGCAACACAATCGGGCGATTCTGATTGGCAAAGGTATAACGAATCCCGGTACGCGGGCTGGCCACGGTCACTTGTTCATCTGTACGTTGTACTTGAGCTGTAGTAGAACCCACTGCTTGCTGAACTTTATCAAGTGTCGTGGTGGCTGCAGTTTCTGCAAAACTTAAAGCAGGCATGGCCAAAGCGGCAATCATGAGCGTTTTTAATACTTTTTTCATTCAGGTTATTCCACTTTTCGGTGTTGAATGAGCCATTAAATACCATTTAATCCGCAGGACTGCAAATAGTATTCAGTTTCTGAAAAATCTTTATACATAAAAAATCAGAGCCATGTGGCTCTGATTTTCAATATCGCTTAGATTCTGCCATGACACTGTTTATATTTCAGGCCTGAACCACATGGACAAGGTGCATTACGGCTTGCCGGCGCTTCAAAGACTGGCGCTACCGGATTTGCCTCAGCATTTTGTTCAGTCGTATTTTCATGTTCATCTGCCAGTAAACCGTCGAACTCATCATGAGATAACTGCAAACGCATTGCCTCAGCCTGTGCCAGCTGCTGCGCTTCCATTTCAGCCAGCTCTTCAGGTGTTGGAACATGAATACGCGATAAATCTGTAACGACATCCGATTTGATGACACCCAGCATATTCACAAACAGGTTATAGGCTTCTTTTTTATATTCCTGCTCTGGATTTTTCTGTGCATAGCCACGTAAATGGATGCCCTGACGCAAGTAATCCATCGCTGCCAGATGTTCTTTCCAGTGACGATCCAGAGAATTCAGCATAAAGTGACGTTCAAGCGATGCTGCAGATTCCGCACCCATTTGTTCACGACGTGAACGGTAACGATTCAGTACTTCATCGCTAATACGCACCACCAATGCCTCTTCATCGAGACGACGGTCCTGTTCCAGCCATTGTGCGATAGGAAGATCCAGTGACATGTCTTCACGCAAGGCCAATTCCAGACCTTCAATATCCCACTGGTCATGAATCGACTCAGGCGGAATATAATTGGCAATTACACCCTGCATCACTTCACGGATCATTTCTTCAATATAATCTTGCAGCGAATTTTCTGCCAGAATGTCATCACGCTGACTATAAATAATCTTACGCTGTTCGTTATTCACGTCATCGTATTTCAGCAAGTTCTTACGAATATCGAAGTTACGTGCTTCGACTTTACGCTGTGCATTCTCAATCGAGCGAGACACCATTTTGTGTTCAATCGCTTCATCTTCCTGCAAGCCCATGGCACGCATCATACCCACCACACGGTCACCGGCGAAAATACGCATCAAGTCATCTTCAAGCGACAGGTAGAAACGCGATACACCCGGATCCCCCTGACGGCCTGCACGACCACGCAACTGGTTATCGATACGGCGTGATTCATGACGTTCAGAACCGATAATATGCAAGCCACCCGAATCCAGAACAGATTGATGATTAACATCCCATTCCGCTTTCAGACGCGCTTCGTCATCGCTTGTCGGATTTTCAATTTTGGCCAGCAATGCTTTCCAGTTACCACCCAGCAGAATATCGGTACCACGCCCCGCCATGTTGGTGGCAATGGTTACGGCACGCGGCGCACCAGCTTGCGCAATAATATCCGCTTCACGTTCGTGCTGTTTGGCATTCAGTACTTCGTGGGTAATGCCCGCAGCTTTCAGCTTATCGGATAGAATCTCAGATGCTTCGATGGTTGCCGTACCAATCAAGATTGGCGCAACACCGGCTTCATGCACACGCTGAATTTCTTGAATAATCGCGTTATATTTGCCTTCACGATTTAAATAGATTAAATCGTTCTGGTCATCACGGATCATTGGACGATGGGTCGGAATCAGCACCACATCCAGACCATAAATTTCTTTCATTTCCGCGGCTTCAGTATCAGCGGTACCGGTCATACCCGATAATTTTTTATACAGACGGAAATAGTTCTGGAAGGTTGTGGTTGCCAGGGTCTGGTTCTCTGGTTGAATTTCCAGACCTTCTTTGGCTTCTACCGCCTGATGCAAACCTTCAGACCAGCGACGGCCCGGCATGGTACGACCGGTATTTTCATCGACGATAATCACTTCACCATCATTGATGATGTATTGCACGTTACGTTGATATAAATAATGGGCACGAATTGCCGCAGTCACATGATGCAACAGATTCAGGTTCGACGCTGAATACAAGCTCTCGCCTTCTGCCAACAAGCCCATTTCAATCAGTTCACTTTCAATGGTTTCAAAACCCACTTCAGTAATTTCAACTGAACGCTGTTTTTCATCAATCCAGAAGTGACCGCCATCCGGCACTTTCTCTTCTTTCTGTGCCTGTAATTTTGGTGGAATATTATTAATGGCTGCATAAAGCTGTGAAGAATCTTCACTTTGACCGGAAATAATCAGCGGAGTACGTGCTTCATCAATCAGGATCGAATCGACCTCATCAATAATCGCATAGGTTAAACCACGCTGCTTTTTCTCAGCCAGCGAGAACACCATGTTGTCACGCAGGTAATCAAAGCCAAATTCGTTATTGGTACCGTAGGTAATATCGGCACGATAAGCTTCCGCTTTTTCCATCGGATTTTGCATGGAATAAATAATCCCGATGCTTAAACCCAAAAATTCAAATAATGGACGGTTGAGCTCGGCATCACGTTGTGCCAGGTAATCGTTCACGGTAATGACATGCACACCCTGACCGCTGATGGCATTCAGGTAACAGGCCAAGGTACCCATCAGGGTTTTACCCTCACCGGTACGCATCTCTGCAATTTTACCTTCGTGCAAGGTAATACCACCGATCAGCTGCACGTCATAATGACGCATGCCCATGACCCGCTTGGCGGCTTCACGACAGACTGCAAATGCTTCAGGCAATAATTTATCGAGGTTTTCACCCTTATTATATCGTTGTTTGAATTCTTCAGTTTTTGCAGATAAGTCTGCATCGCTAAGGGTAGATATCGTCGGCTCGAGCACATTAATCTTGTCTACGATTTTACGCATGCGTTTGAGTTCGCGCTCATTTTTGGTACCGAAGATTCCTCCGATCAGACTTGCCAACATGAATAGACTCTCTAAATCTTGCTTGTCAAATGAATATGTTCTTAGTCGTTATTATGGTGCTAGAAATTTGAACTACAAGGGTTTTGCTATAAAACCGCTGAAAAAAATCTGATCCTGAGTTCTAGCCCCGAGATCTAAGGCAAAGTAATGTAGCAAACTTTAGCTGTGCAATATAGTCAATTAGACGACTGATTTGTTTGATTCTAGATAGATAAAACAAATGACTTATGTAATTTATTCATAAAGAAAGCTAAAAACACTATTTTTAATCATAAAAAAATTAGTTCATATTAAATCTCATCTCTACATTAAAAGACCAATTGAGGCAAAAGATGAGTTTACGTCTAGGCGACACCGCACCGAATTTTGAACAGCAATCCAGTAAAGGCCTGATTAATTTTTATGATTTTCTGGGCGATAGCTGGGGCATTTTATTTTCACATCCGGCGGACTATACGCCGGTATGTACCACTGAACTTGGCTATACCGCAAAGCTGAAGGATGAATTTGAAAAACGTGGTGTCAAAGCCATTGCCTTATCGGTTGATGATGTTGAATCACATAAGGGCTGGATTAAAGACATCAATGAAACCCAGAATACCACGGTCAATTTCCCAATCATTGCCGATCAGGATCGTAAAGTGTCTGAACTATATGACTTTATTCACCCGAATGCCAGTGAAACGCTCACAGTTCGCTCTTTGGTGGTCATCGATCCAAACAAAAAAGTCCGTTTGATTATTACCTATCCGGCATCGACGGGTCGTAATTTCCATGAAATCTTGCGTGTGGTGGATTCATTGCAACTCACCGACAGCCATAAAGTCGCAACACCGGCCAATTGGCAGCATGGCGATGATGTGGTGATTGTGCCTTCCCTAAAAGATGAGACTGAAATTGCACAACGTTTTCCTAAAGGGTATACCGCGGTCACGCCTTACCTGCGCTTAACGCCACATCCTGAGTGAGGATCAGCAAGGCACTGCTTCGCTCTGAGGAATATATTCCGCAAGAAGACGAGAAGCTACGCTTCGAGTGACACAAATTAAAAGGACTCCTTTTTAATTTTGCGCAAGACAAGCGAAGTGCGTAGCACGGGATAAAACGGAGCACTGCTCTGTCCTGAGGACATATATTCCGCAAGAAGACAAGAAGCTAGGCTGTGACTGTAAGAATAAACGAAGCACTGCTCTGTTCATAAAGAATATGTATAAGTACATCCACTCTTAACGTTGATGTATCTATATAAAAAGCAGCAAGATTAAAACTGAATTTCTAACCCGAATGACGTGCCGAGTTCGAAGTTCATCACCAGCCTATCTTTAGATAGGCTTTTTTAATCCTGAGAGCTTTGTCACCTTTTTAATTTTTGCTCCCCAATAAAAATGGATCCAGGCATAACCTGAATCCATTTTAAACCAAAGTACAGTAATACGCTGTCTTAGTTACGCTTATCTAAAGGCACCCAGTCAATCACCCAGGCAGATTTCATATTCAGACTGTCATCTGCAGCGATTTTTTTACGCGAAGCATCAGCAGTTTCCCGATCCTTTGATGGACCGACCATGATACGAATCCCTTTAGAGGTTGGACTCTTGGTCACTTTATAACCCTTGGCACGCAGTTTTGCCGCAACCGCATCTGCATTGGCTTCATTGGCTGCCAGTGCGACCTGCACCATCCACTGCTTGTCACTTTCACCTTCCAGCAATTTACGTGCCTGCTCAGCTTCTGCTTTCTTTTTGGCGTCTTCTGCTGCCTTTTTCTTGGCTTCTTCAGCCTTACGTTTGTCTTCGGCTTTACGTTTTTCTTCGGCGGCTTTACGTTCAGCTTCTTTCTTCTCGGCTGCCTTACGCTCTTCCTCAGCCTTACGTTTTGCCTCAGCCGTCTTACGTTCTGCTTCGGCTTTTTGCTGTTGCTCCAATTTACGTTTTTCTTCAGCCGCTTTGCTTTCAGCGGCTTTACGCTCCGCTTCTTTCTTGGCCGCTTCAGTTGAACTGTTGGCTTTTTGCTGCTCAAGCTTCTGCAGGGCTAGCTTTTTGTCTTGTGCAGCCTTTTCTTCAGCCAAGCGTTTCTGTTTGGCCTGTTCGTCTTCGACCAGTTCTGGTGGAATATTATCCGAGCTTTGCTGTCCCATACGATGCGCATTAAGTGCAGCATATTCTTCAGCCGCTTTACGCGCCGCATCTGCTTCTGCCTGCTGCTGCATCGCTAAAAATTCAGCCGCACGAGCCTCCTGCTCTGCCACAGATTTTTCCCGATCACGGCGTTGCTGTTCAAGTAAACGCTTTTCTGTTTCCACATCGACCGTCAAGGAACCCAGCGAATGATTCACTGCATCCTTAGTTTCCACTTCCGCAACCTGTGCCGGTTTCTGCTGACGATCCTGCTTGATTTCATCTTGACCTTTCAGGAGTAATGCTGCCAATAAAACACCACCACCGAGTAAAACAACACCGCCCATCCAGCGCTGTTTGTTATTCATTGACATTCTTCCAAATACTCCCATACCGCTTCTAAGGTATGAAATGATCCACATACCAAAATCAGCTGATTATTATCTGTTTGATCCAGTGCTGATTTAAAAGCTAATTTCACATTGTCAAATTGTTCTACCGCCTCACCGCCTAGAGCCTCAGCTAAAATTGTGAGCTCTGCCGCACGTGGGACGGATAATGGTGCAATTTTCCACAATTGAACCGTGTCTTTCAATAACTTGGTGACAGAATTTATATCTTTATCTGCCAACATTGAAAACACACAAACGATATTTTTATAGTTTTGATTGTAATTTAAATAGTTTCGCAACTGTTTCAGCAGAAACTCGACCCCATGCGGGTTATGTCCGGCATCAAAAATCACGGTTTTATTCTGGATTTGACAGACTTCAAAACGTCCCGGCAACTTTGCCGTTTGAATCCCTTGTGCCATCACATCCTGACTGACCGTTAAACCGCTCAGCAAAATTGCAGCCACAGCGGTAGAAATATTATCTAGCGCCAGTGAACCTGTTGGAAGTTTTAAGGTCGTACCCGAAGAGGCAAAGGCCCAAGACTGGCCATCTGCACATGCTTCATAGAAATAATCACGATTCACCGCATATAGGGGCGCGTTGCATTGCTGAGTTTTAGCTAAAATGGCTTGTGGAATCTGTTGCTGTCCACCAAATACCACCGGAATATTCGGCCGGATAATTCCGGCTTTTTCAAAGGCAATTTTCTCGATGCTATCACCGAGCCAATCGGTATGATCCAGACCAATATTGGTAATCACTGCTACATCCGGATTAACCACATTAACCACATCCAGACGACCGCCCAGACCGACTTCCAGCACCCAGACATCACATAACTGATCTTTAAAAATCACAAAAGCGGCCAAAGTGGTCGCTTCAAAGAAAGACAGGCTCAAATCACATTCGCGACGAGCCTGATCCACCTGAACAAAAGCATCCACCAACAACTGATCTTCAACTTCAATGCCGCGCAATTTTACCCGCTCATTGAAACGATACACGTGTGGAGATTGATACAGTCCGACCTTGAAGCCTTGTGCATTCAAAATCGCAGCCAGTGTGGTGGTGGTTGAACCCTTACCATTGGTTCCAGCCACCGTCAGCACTTTGGCCGCCGGATGTGTCACACCGAGCTTTTCAGCCACCGGAATAACCCGTTCCAGACCTAAATCAATACCCGTAACGTGAACATGGCTCCAATAATCGAGCCATGTACTTAAAGAATCTGTTGCTAGCGGTGCTGTGTTCAATGCAGGTTCATCAATTTCGTAACAATACGGTAAACTGTATCACGTAATGCGTGACGGTGAACAATCTGATCGATTACCCCATGATCAAGCAAATATTCCGCGCGCTGGAACGGTTCTTCCAGTTTTTCACGGACAGTTTGTTCGATCACTCGTTTACCGGCAAAGCCAATCATCGCCTTCGGTTCAGCCAGATGTACATCACCCAGCATCGCCAGTGATGCAGTGACACCACCGTATACCGGATGCGTCAATACCACCACATAAGGCAGGCCTGCTTCTTTTAAACGCTGGATAGCAGCCGAAGTACGTGCCATTTGCATCAAGGACAACATGCCTTCCTGCATACGTGCACCGCCTGAAGCAGCAAAGCAGATCAAGGGCTGACGGGCTTCAATCGCACGCTCTGCCGCCTGAACAAAACGGTCACCGACCACTGTTCCCATAGAGCCGCCCATGAAATCGAATTCAAATGCACAGGCAATCATTGGGACGTCTTTGAGCAGACCCTGAATCACGACCAACGCTTCGGTTTCGCCGGTTTTCTTTTGTGCTTCTGCCATACGCTCTGGATAAGCTTTACTATCGACAAACTTTAACGGATCTTTAGCCTTAAACTCCTGACCCAGTTCAGTCTGTACCTGGTCAAAGAACCAGTTCAGGCGATCACGGGCTTTCATGCGTAAATGCTCATCACACTGCGGACAAACATAGGCATTGAATGACATCGCGGTACGGGTCACCAAAGCATGACATTCAGGACACTCGACCGTAGGCTCGGTAAATGTCGCTTTGTAGATCGTTTGCTCATCGGGTACATGAATGCCTGGAACAATGCGTTCCGTCCATGGGGTCGATGGGCTCAGAATTTTGCCTGATTTCACGGGTTGACTCATACTATAACTCATCGAGCGCTGCTCGAAGCTCCTTGACTTTATTCACCGTCGCAATAACGGCTTGTTCTGGTGCAAGCGTTGCAAACTGCTTTACAAACGCACTTCCCACAATAACTGCATCGGCAGCAACACCCATCGCTTTCGCAGATGCAGCATCGCTGATACCGAAACCTACGCCTACAGGAACATCAGTCACAGCTTTAATCTTTTGAATGCGGGCAGCGGCTTCAGAGACATCTAAAGTTGCTGCACCGGTCACGCCTTTCAAGGATACATAGTAGATAAAGCCAGTGGCCTGTTTCGCTACGTGTTGAATACGTGCATCGGTTGAAGTGGGTGCCAGCAGGAAAATCTGATCCATGTCATATTTTTCCAGTACTTCACCCAGACTTTGTGCTTCCTCTGGCGGTAAGTCCACCAGCAGCACGCCATCTACTCCACATTCGTAAGCATAAGCCACAAACTTTTCATAGCCAATCACTTCGACCGGATTCAGATAACCCATCAGCACCACAGGTGTTTCGCGATCTTTCAAGCGAAATTCTTTCACCATGTGCAGTGCGTCCAAAGTATTGGTTCCGCCTGCCAGCGCACGTTCAGCCGCTAAAGCAATTACGGGACCATCTGCCATCGGGTCGGAGAAAGGAAGACCCAGCTCAATCACATCGACACCCGCCTCTACCATTGCATGGAGCAAAGGTACAGTGACCTCTGGATGCGGATCACCAGCCATCACATAAGAAACTAAAGCTTTACGCTGTTGAGATTTAAGTTGTTCAAATCGTGTGGCTAAACGTGACATAGGGCTGAGCTTTCCTTAACGTGTTTCAAACTTGAGGCATTGACTATGTAAAAATACAAGACGTCGCATTGTAACGCTATTTTTTGTCCAATGAACAGTCTGCGATACCGACCTCGAGTATTTCATTTCCTGTACGAAGATTTCAAAACAATTCGGAAGGGTCTATTTACGATTATTTTGATTTTTTTCACAATGATCAAAGATGCCTAATTTTGCTATTAGCTAAAATCCTGAATATTTAGATAAACTTATTTTTATCATGCAAAAATTAATAAAAATGCAGATGTTAGCGCATTCATTTAAAGTTTTCTGAAATTGCAAAACCTGCTTTATACTAGTCCTATTCTCTTACTTTTTTATCTCCTATGCAGACTGATTCTGAGGCTACAGTGCAGGCACGCGCCATTGCACTGCTGCCGCTTATTGTATTTTTAACCCTATTTTTGGGTAGCGGGATCTATCATTCCCTGATTGGAACCGAATTTGCGTTCTATCAGGTGAAAGCGCCTGTTGCTGCCCTGCCTGCGATTATTTTGGCTGCATTGGTGTATCGCGGCAAACTCAATCAGGGCATTGAAGCCTTTCTAAAAGGGGCCAGTCATCCGAACTTAATTTTGATGTTTATGGTGTTTATGCTGGCCGGTGCCTTTGCCAGTGTCAGCAGTGCGATTGGCAGTGTGGATGCCACGGTACAACTGGGCCTGTCGATTATTCCGCCTGAATTTATCTTGCCGATGCTGTTTATCATCTCGGCATTTATTGCCACGGCGATGGGCACCTCCATGGGCACCATTGCAGCTTGTGCCCCGATTGCCTTTGGTTTTACCCAGGTCACCGATATTAATGTGATCTACGCCATTGGTGCAGTCGTAGGCGGTGCCATGTTCGGTGACAACCTTTCCATGATTTCAGATACCACCATTGCAGCCACCACCAGCCAGCGGGTGCAATTACGTGACAAGTTTAAAGTCAATGTCTGGATTGCTGTACCGGCCTCTATCAGCACCATTGTGATTTATATTTTAAGTACAGGCAGCTCCAGCTCCGTAGAATATAAAGATTTTAACTGGTTACTGGTCTTACCTTATATTGCGGTCTTTGTTTTGGCTTTTAGTCGCCTGCATGTCCTCGCAGTACTGACCATTGGTGTTTTGCTTTCGGGTCTGTTCGGTCTGTTTGCGACGCCTGAATTTAACCTGCTCAAGCTGAATACTTCGATTTATGACGGCTTTGTCGGCATGTTTGAAGTGGCATTACTGTCCATGTTTCTGGCGGGTCTGTCAGCGATCATGCAACGTGAAGGTGGTTTACGCTGGCTAATCGAGCGCATTTATAGCCTGACCCGTCTGTTTAAAGTTGGGCAGCAAAGGGCCGGCGAAATCGGGATCAGCTTTCTGGTGGTATTTTCAAATATCTTTGTGGCCAATAATACCGTCGCAATTATTCTGTCGGGTGATATGGCACGTGAAGTCGCCAAAGAATACGGCGTGGATCCCAAGCGTTCTGCAGCACTGATGGATATTTTCTCCTGCGTGGTACAAGGTCTGATTCCTTATGGTGCACAGTTGCTCCTCGCCTGCTCGATTGCAAAAATCTCACCGGTTGAACTGATTGGCGGCTTGTACTATTGCTGGATTCTGGCCATCTTCGCAATTGCTGCGATTGCGTTGAGATTCCCCAACCTTAAAGCAACCGCTTAATCTCTGTATCATCCTCACATCAAAAAGCGATCTGATTGGGTCGCTTTTTTATTGCTGTGCATGCTTTAACTGTTTCTTGCGCTGGAACAAAGTCTGTCCGGTGGCTGCTTTATAGGCGCGGGCCAAGGCCGACTGGTCGGAATAATCCAGCGCTTCAGCAATCTCGCTCAGACTAAGCCCCTGCTGTAACAAAATCTCACAGCGTTTGATGCGCTGCTGTTGCAGCAGTTTTTTAAATGAAGTTTGATATATGCTGAATAAGCGTTGCAAGCTTCGGGTCGACATCCACAACTGCTGGGCAAGCTGCTCAATTTTGATCGCCTGTTGCCTGGTTCGCAACTGTTCGGCAATGATTTGCTGTGCTTGCTGCAAGGTATTTTCAACAGGTGCTTTTGCTGCAATCGCCTGTTCCGCCTGAAGAGTCAGCAACTGCAACAGCATCGGATCTGCCTGCTCAGACCCATGACCTAGCCCCTGTACATCCAGTTCCAGAGCATAATAATCTTGAGAAAACTGAACCTCACAGGCAAAGAATTTTTGATAATGCATTTGTGCCATTTCAGCTGCATGAGCCAGTCGTACACAACGCAATAAAAGTGGCTGCTCTTGCAAAATAACCCGTCCCAGTTGCACCATTGCTGCCATGGTGAGCTCATTTAACAAATTATATTTTCCATCTAAATAGTCCCAATAGAGTTCCATACTGTGTTCATGCTGCTTCAACTGTAAAGGCACGAATTCACTGCCATCAATCACCAGCCGCTGAAAGCGCATGCTATAGCCGATCATTTCCGCGACACTACTGCTACGTGAAACCATATAACCCAGTACACCAAAATGCTCAGGACGAATGACCTGCACGATTTCAAAAATCAGCTGCGGACAGTTCAGATGTTGCCGGGTAGTTAAAATAATATGATTCAACAATTCCAAAGGTACTTGTGTATCAAAAGGCTGATCGATGAGGGTCACAAGCGAGTCATGTACATCTTGCAGAAAGTCGGCAGTTAAGGGTTCAATCCCCAAATCACGCAAATAAGTCGCCCAGAGCTGAAGATAACCATTGGATATTTTTATGTCTTGCATGTGCGATTCTCGCTGGCAGCTCTAATCTGACCAGTTTTATTTTCATTTGGCATAAAATGTATAAAAATTGGCAAGCTCTGTCAAAACAATGGCGAGATTCGCCGACATACTGTCAGCATCGTCACAAAAAAGAATCTACAAGATGAACGCCATATTAAAATCCGCCCTACAGCCTGTGGTTCGCACCCAACTTGATTTTAAACTGGATGAAATTCCACGTTACTGGTTCGGCGGCGATCCCTTTATGACACGCATGTTCGATGCCCTGAGCCTGACCTTTCCAGACGGCGAGCGCTATTTTATTCAGAGTGTCCGCCTGTTCCGCGATCAGATCCAGGACCCGGAGCTGCAACAACGTGTCGCGGATTTTATCCGCCAGGAAGCCCAGCACGGCATCGCGCATGACAAAATGAATCAGTTGATGCGCGAACAAGGCATGCCTGTAGACCAATTTATTGAACGTTTAAATAAAATTTTCAATTATGATCTGAAGCACCGCTCACCCCAGTTTAATATTGCCATTACCGCTGCGGCAGAGCATTTAACGGCGCTTATGGCAGAAGCTTTTTATGGACAAAAACAGACCCTGAAAGATGCCCATCCTTTTGTACGGGCATTATTGGCCTGGCATGCCATTGAGGAAATGGAACACCGCGATGTAGCTTTTGATGTGATGAAAAATGTGGCCAAAACCCCAGAATTTACCCGTCGAGCCACCTTAGTCAGCACGACCATTTTAATGTTTAGTTTTACCGTCTACCGTGCCAATGTCATGCTGAAACATGATGGTTTTAGTCCCTTGCAACGCTTGCAGATGAATATCAAGAGCTTACCCTGGTTTTTTGGCCCAAAAGGCACATTGGCCCGAATGGGCAAACAGTATCGAGACTGGTTTAAAAAAGACTTTCATCCGAGTCAGCACCCAGTGATTGCCCAATACGAGGTCTGGATCAACACCCTAAATGAAACCGGCGATCCGATTCAAGCCGGTGAAGCCTTCTGGCAGGCCGCGAAAGACTAAACGTGAGCATCGCTTAAATCAAAAAGCCTTCAAAATTGAAGGCTTTTTGATTTAAGATGATTTACCACTTGGCATAATGCTGCTCAAGCAAGGCATATTCATTCAGTAAAATAATTTCCTGATCATCCTGCTGAATGGTGCCACAGACTTTGGCCTGCCACTGGCTAAACTGGCTGCCGACCAGACGCAAATTCAGATTTTCATAACGTCGCCAACCGGTTGTCACCGTTAGATTCAGCTTTTCATCTAGTGATTGAATCGTCCATTGAGTTTCAGTTTCCTGCTGAAAGAGCACATCAGCCAATGGATAAATTTTTCCGTTGATCCACAAACAGTTTTCATTACCAAAGCTTTCGTTAACACCGGATGCTAAATTAATTCCAATCCGCTGATTGGTCGCATCCCAAAAGTTACATGACAACCAAAACCAGGCAGTTTCTGGACGTAGAAAACCACAGGTGTCATCCAGCAAGGCAAAAGTTCGTTCGTTAAATTGAATCTTTTGTTTTTGTTTATTTAGAAAATAGCCTTCGCAACCTAAGGTCGTGAGCTTTTGCGTATAAGTCCAACCATTAATACCAGTTGGGCTACACATACTTAAAGGATCGGTTCCTGCACAAAAGATTCGTGCACTGAGCTGAATTTCGCCGTATTTACTGACATTGATATAGCGCACACCGTTGGCATGCTGAATATCGACCTGAAAAGGCGATTTATGGAAATAACTGTGATTGAATAATGGCTGTTCGTCCAGCACAGTATGGCGAGACAGGAAATTAATCGCATTCCATTCCAGAACATCATTGGTCATATGGTTGTAGACATAGACAAAACTGTGCCCTGCCCATGCAATATCGGCAATCGCCAGCCCAATGGTATAATGTTCGTGCTGAATACTACAAAATTTGAATTTCTTATATTTTAGATGCTTACGCCAGCCTGACAGCACCTGACCATAAGGGTTCTTGTATTGATATGCCTGATAGTCAATACTTTTTGGAAGTTCCTTGAAACGTCCATAGTGCGGTTGTCCATTTGCCTGAATTAAATCCATTTAAGATGTTCCATCTCAGTCAAAAGCTGTTTTTCCTTTCCGGTATTATGCAGATTATTGAACTTTGATAAAGATTTTTTTTAAGTCACTCGTCGAATCCTGACCCTCAGCCACGCTATAGCCCTATGCTTCAGTTTTAAATCGTGAGATAGGTATTTTCCCAGCGATTCGCACTAAAATGTCCCTCGACCAGCTGTACATATCGGCCATACACCTGATCAATCGCAATGCAATCATCGACATCCAGCACCCGGTCAGTATGCTGTTTTTGCCAGTGCTTGGCGAAATAAGCTTTACCGCGCTGTTTTGCCACCATGGCATTCTGTGCCACCACCAGCACATAACGGTGCAGCTCACCAAATTCACGTGCATCATACCCCCCTAAATTAATCAGCCAAAGCTTTTCGGCAGCCTGATTCGGAGCAGCATCGCTAAATTGAACGTGATAATTTTTGCCCTCGAACTCCAGTCCATTAATTTGCGCCCAGGCATCAATATGCAGCCCTTTTTGCTCGGCAAACCAGGCATTTTTCAGTTGAGGATAGGTTTCTTCCAGAGTTTCGCCTACTGCCAGTACCACATCATGAACTTCTGTATTGGCACGGGCATGACGGCCACCAAGCATCACAATAAATAAACTGGGCATTCGATTTCCTTATTTCGCTGCAATTTTAAGAATGATTTGATCAATACTTAGAAGTATATCGCAAAGTAATTCCATGATATTGAGGTGATGATTCGTCAAGACAAATTTCCTCAATTGACCCTAAGAAATTGTCCCGAAATAGTATCTGATTACTCAACATTTATTTGTATTTCGAGATCATCACGATCCCGCCCAATGCTCAAAAACTCATCTTCAGTGAATACAATCTGGTAGCATAAAATTTCCTTCCAGCACCACAATGATTTCTAAGCGCCGAAAATTATTTTTTTGTACAAAATACAAACACAGCTAAACCATACAAATCTGTACAAATTTTCGCCCAAATTTCAATCTAAAAGCATATTTCGTTGACTGAAATGCGCTGAAAGACGATACTCTCAATGTTTTTATTTAAGCAAATCGGTTCAATGAGGCTGGACCAAAAGTTCGGTCCTCAGAAACTCAATCCAACGCAAGGGGCTATATATGGCTGGTGGAAAGTCAACTATCATTTACACACTGACCGACGAGGCGCCATTACTGGCGACTTATTCTCTGCTGCCGATCATTGAGACCTTTACTAAGCCAGCTGGCGTTGAGATCGTCAAAAGTGACATCTCTGTAGCTGTGCGCGTGCTCTCTGAATTTACAGATTACCTAAGCGAAGAGCAAAAGGTGCCTGACACTCTAGCTGAGCTAGGTCGTCTTACACAAGATCCAGACACGAACATTATCAAACTCCCAAATATCAGTGCTTCTGTTGGCCAGCTAACAGCGTGTATCAAGGAACTCCAGTCTAAAGGCTATGCCCTTCCTGACTATCCTGAAAACCCGGCCACTGAAGAAGAAAAAGCAATCAAGGCACGTTATAGCAAATGTCTTGGTTCAGCAGTAAACCCGGTACTACGTGAAGGTAACTCAGACCGTCGTGCACCTGCTGCCGTTAAAAACTATGTGAAAAAACACCCGCACTCTATGAGCGAGTGGAAACAGTGGTCTCAAACTCACGTTTCACACATGGACGAAGGCGACTTCTACCATGGCGAAAAGTCGATGACTTTAGACCGTGCACGTAATGTGAAAATGGAATTGATCACCAAGTCTGGTGAAACCATCGTTCTTAAGCCAAAAGTTGCGCTTCAAGATGGCGAAATCATTGATTCAATGTTCATGAGCAAAAAAGCGCTTTGCGATTTCTATGAAAAAGAATTAGATGATTGTAAAGAAGCTGGCATCTTGTTCTCACTTCACGTGAAAGCAACCATGATGAAAGTTTCACACCCGATCGTATTCGGTCACTGTGTGAGAATTTACTACAAAGACGCATTTGAAAAACACGGCAAGTTATTTGATGAGCTTGGCGTGAACGTAAACAACGGTATGGCTGGTCTTTATGAAAAGATCGAAACTCTACCAACCTCTGTACGTGAAGAAATCATTGCAGATCTACATGCTTGCCAAGAACACCGTCCAGCACTTGCGATGGTTGATTCTGCCAAAGGCATCACGAACTTCCATTCACCAAACGACGTGATTGTAGATGCTTCTATGCCTGCAATGATCCGTGGTGGCGGTAAAATGTGGGGCGCTGATGGCAAACCTTATGACTGTAAAGCAGTTATGCCTGAATCAACATTCGCACGTATTTACCAGGAAATGATCAACTTCTGTAAGTGGAATGGCAATTTTGATCCACGTACAATGGGTACCGTACCGAACGTTGGTTTGATGGCACAAAAAGCGGAAGAATACGGTTCACACGACAAAACTTTCGAGATCTCTGAAGCGGGTATTGCCAACATCGTTGATCTTGAAACTGGCGAAGTGTTGATGTCACAAAACGTGGAAGAAGGCGATATCTGGCGTATGTGTCAGGTGAAAGACGCACCGATCCGCGACTGGGTGAAACTTGCAGTAACGCGTGCACGTAACTCTGGCATGCCGGCCATCTTCTGGCTTGACCCGTACCGTCCACACGAAAACGAACTGATCAAGAAAGTTGAAAAATACCTGAAAGATCATGACACGACTGGTCTTGATATCCAGATCATGTCTCAAGTACGTGCAATGCGTTATACGCTTGAACGTGTTGCTCGTGGTCTAGATACCATTTCTGTAACAGGTAACATTTTACGTGACTACCTGACTGACTTGTTCCCGATCATGGAATTGGGTACATCTGCGAAAATGTTGTCAATCGTGCCGTTAATGGCGGGTGGCGGCATGTATGAAACAGGTGCAGGCGGTTCTGCTCCTAAACACGTACAGCAGTTAGTTGAAGAAAACCACTTACGTTGGGATTCACTGGGTGAATTCATGGCGCTTGCAGTTTCTCTAGAAGAAATGGGTATTAAAGAAGGCAATGACAACATCAAGTTACTTGCTAAAACTTTAGACCGTGCAACTGGCAAATTGCTAGATAACGACAAGTCACCTTCTCGTCGTACTGGCGAACTCGACAACCGTGGTAGCCATTTCTACCTGGCGAAGTTCTGGGCTGAAGAACTTGCTGCTCAAGACGAAAATGCTGAATTGAAAGCGAAATTTGCACCACTTGCAAAAACTTTAGCTGAAAATGAAGAGAAAATCGTTACTGAGCTTGCTGAAGTTCAAGGTAAATCAGTAGACATCGGTGGTTACTACGCTGTTGATCAAGAGAAAGTAAATGCAGTGATGCGTCCAAGTGCTACTTTGAATGCAGCACTTGCTACGATCTAAGCTTTTGCAAAACTGACTTGATCAGTAATGTAAAATAAAAAAACCGGCGTCTAGGCGCCGGTTTTTTATGTCTGATTGATGTATCAAAGTTATTCAATTAATCTATTTTTCGCTATAGATATAAATCATCATCTTACTGACAAAACCACTCAAATTCAGTCAAAAACCATTTTAAGAAATGATGAAAATAAATACTTTTAAATATACAGACAATAAAAAACCCCAAGACTGAATGTGCTTGGGGTTTTCTAGAATTTTGGTCCCGAGGGTCGGACTCGAACCGACACGTCATCTCTGACAGCGGATTTTGAGTCCGCCGCGTCTACCAATTTCACCACCTCGGGAGTGGATGAAAGGTATAATACGCGATTTCTCGGCACTGTCAACGCAGAATATTTACATTTGTTTATTTTTAAAACAAATGGCATTTTTTCGTTTTAAAATCGAGCAATTCCCGCCATAAAAAAGAAAAAAGTTTATACTAGCCGCAGTTTTTTTAGCGTAAATCATCATGCAACTTTCTGATTTTAATTTTGATCTCCCCGATGAGCTGATTGCTCGCTATCCCCTGGAAACACGCAGTGCCTCTCGCCTGCTGCACCTCGATGCACACGGTCAATATCACGACCATCAATTTACCGATATTCTGGACTTGCTTGAAGACGGCGACTTACTGGTATTGAACGACACCAAAGTCATGAAAGCACGTCTAAAAGGCAAACGTGCCTCAGGCGGCGCGGTAGAAGTACTGGTTGAGCGCATGATGGATCAGTTTATTGCACATTGTCATATTAAGGCCAGCAACTCACCGAAAGCCGGTGCAGAACTGTTTATTGGCCCAGATGCAGTAAAAGTGACCGTGCAAGGTCGTCATGAAAACCTGTTTATTGTGGAATTTTCACAGCCGATTTTAGACGTCTTAGACAAATATGGCGCCCTCCCTATTCCGCCCTATTTCAACCGTGAAGCAGAAGAAATTGATACCGAACGTTATCAAACTGTGTTTAATGATCCAACCAAGCTGGCCAGTGTCGCAGCACCTACGGCTTCTCTGCATTTCGATAAAGACTTATTGAAAAAGTTAGCAGCCAAAGGAATTCAAACCACCTTTGTCACACTACATGTGGGCGCAGGTACATTCTTACCAGTACGCACTACCGATATTGAAAATCACATCATGCACAGCGAATGGTGCCAGGTGTCCGATGAGTCGATGGAACTCATCAAAACAACTAAAGCGCGTGGCAATAAAGTCATTGCCGTTGGTACAACGGCTACCCGTGCCACAGAAAGTGCGGCGCAGGCCAATGGCAGTGAGCTGAAAGGCTGGACCGGTGATACCCAGATTTTCATTTATCCGGGTTATCAGTTCAAAGTGGTCGATCGTCTGATTACCAATTTCCATTTACCGGAATCGACCCTGCTGATGCTGGTTTCTGCCCTATCCAATCGTGACAACATTCTGAATGCTTACAAGCATGCAGTAGACAGCCACTATCGCTTCTTCAGTTATGGCGATGCCATGCTGATTGATCAGGCACAATAGCGAGAATAGCTGCCCATGCCGATCGAGTCTGTACAACAGTCCATTCATATTCGCCGCAAGAAAAATGCAGTGGTGTTTCAGAATATCGCCCGGCTGTGGGATTTGGGCCGTCAAGCCAAGAGTCATCAAGACCTGCTTGACGGATTGCATCCCTGGAATGGCCCGATAACGCTAAAATTTGAAAATAATCTGCCATTGGCGCTGGCTGGTATTGGTTTGTTGCTCATCGTCAGCATTTTTATTGCACCGGAAAATATCTGGATTCAAAGTGGCGTTTTTCTGGGCGGCCTGCTGCTGTTCTGGGCCTATCTTTGCTATGAGCAGCAGCAACCACTAGATGAAGTTATTGGTTTTCTGGAAGATGTAGCACTGACCAAAAAATATCAGCTTGCCTTTCAGCAACAGCCACAGCATATTTCAATTCCTTTAAATCCCCTGCATTTTATTGGACATTTAAAACGTTTATTCCCCTTATTCAATCAAGGTTCTTTGAGTAATGAGATTACACGTTATGCCAGTACGATATGGGAAGATGAAAACGGCCAGCAACATCAGGTGCTGCTGTTTCAATATCATTATATTGATGAAGTACAAGTTCGCAACAAGCAAGGGCAGCCGGTTAAATTAATGCAGGTTCACAAAGACCTGTGGGGCGTATTTGTCTTTGATATCCAGATTCAGGGGCTGGCGGTCACGACTTCTCGACGTAAATTTTATTATCCTTATAGCCATCCTTGGCATAGTAGCGATATTCGTACCAATCAACGCTTAAGCTTTTATGGCAGTGATCCGATGCAAACCGCCAAATTACTCAGTCCGGGTTTTGTACTGCGTCTGGCCGATTTTTTTGCACAGCGTCAGGGGGATTTACTGTTTCATCCAGAAAATCGGATGCTCTGCTATCTGGGGCCTCATGACCTATTTCAGGTGTCGAGCAAGCATCGTCATATCAATGATATTTCGACATTGCGCGGCCATCTCAGAACGTTTAAATTAAGACAACTCGAACAGTTACAACATGATCTTGTACAGTTTTTAAAATAACTGCTTTTTTTTAAATCAATATTTTCAGAATATAAATATGAATTGGGGAGATCTCGCATGGGATTTTTGGTTTTATGTTTGATCATTATTGCGCTGATTGTGCTGATCATTATGATCCGCAACAGTATTGTCCGTCATCACAACGCGACGATTCGCGCCTGGTCGGATGTTGCCAGTTATGAACGGCAGAAACTGAAAATTCTGGATGGGCTGCAGCCGCTGGTCGAGCAATATTCTTCTTTTGAAAAAGGCACACTGGAAAAAGTCACCGAACTGCGTCAGAACATCATGAATTTAAATATCAACGATGCCGACATTTCTCAGTTACAGCGCATTGAAAGCCTGAACAAACAACTCATGCATAGCCTCAATGTAGTGGTTGAAAACTATCCCGAGCTAAAAGCCAATGACATTTATCTGAAAATGATGGCTGAAATTGAAGAACAGAATGAAAATGTCGGTGCGGCAATTACCATTTATAATCGCAATGTGGAACTGTTTAATAACCAGATCCAGATTTTTCCACACAATGTGATTAATAATATGCTGTTAGGAAAAAAAGCAGTTCGCCCTTTTCGCGATCAGAGCGCAACCCAGAGTTTTGACTATCGTCCAAATTTTCACTGAGCAACTATCTCATCTGATCGACTTTCTCATCCTGGCGTACTCAACTTATAATAAAATGACCCAGGATGAAGCTACACCTTTATAAAACCAATAAAATAAAGAATAAAAATTATGCTGAATTATGTAGAGCGCTTAGAGCAGACGCTGGTGGAAGAATTTTATCAGCTTTATGACCATTATCAGGACGATGGAATCTATGCCTGTAGTCTGGTCTTTGACGAATTTTTACTGCTGGATGATCTGGCCATTTCGACTGAATGCAGTATTTTTAAAGATCCGGAAGATCAGCGGCAATATCTGGCTGAACAAGATCGCTGGAATGTCCCAAAATGGCGTTATCGGGCACAAGCTGCGCCCGACTCTGGACTGATCCCGTTCAAAACTTTGCTGGCTGATTATTTTAAAACCCAGCATAGTTTTGGTCATCCGCTATTAGAACAGCAACAGCTCCACACAACACATCTGGATTTATTACTGCAAACATTCAAACAGGCCAAATATCGCCTCTCCGAAGCCTATGGTCTGGATCTGGGCAATATACTTTTTTTCCTGAGCCTGCCAAACCAGGCCGAATTTGAACGCCGATCTGCACTGGAACTCAACCCAGAAAGCGCCTTATTGCAAAACTTTCTAGCCTCCCGACATACCCAGCCTTTTTCTGAAATCAGTAAGCGATTAAAACTCTCGCAAAATGACAAAGACATTCTGATTGATCTGGAGCAAATGCTGGTGATGGAGCCTTATGATTATCTGCAAGTGGCGCACGATGCCTATTTGCTGACCTTGGAATCCTACTTTATCGACAGCAATATCTATATCCAGAAACTGATCCAGCATATTGCCGCCATGGCCTCTGAACCGGATGGCAGCTGTGCTCTTAGCCGGGAAGATATCCAGCAGCGCTTGCAACAGTTTTCTGCAAATTCGACTATTTCACCTGATCTTGCATTTATTCAACGATAAATAAAATTACAGAGCGAATGCTCTACAATGCTGGCGTTTAGCGTAAGAATCAAGGAAAATAGCGCCCTTTAGCTATGAACTAGCAGCGAACTGTTTTTTCGCCTGGATGTGGAACTCCTATGAAGTTTGAAAAATTAGGTCAGTCGGGTCGCGCCCGTCGTGGTCGTTTAACGCTTGAACATGGTGTGGTTGAAACCCCGATGTTTATGCCTGTCGGCACTTACGGTACGGTGAAAGGCCTGTTGCCGCGTGATATTAAAGAGATCAAGTCTCAAGTCATTTTGGGCAATACCTTCCATTTGTATTTACGTCCAGGACTCGATGTGATTCGTGAACATGGTGGCCTGCACGAATTTATGAAGTGGAATAATCCCATTTTGACCGATTCCGGTGGCTTCCAGGTATTCAGTCTGGGTGCAATGCGTAAAATTAAAGAAGAAGGGGTCACCTTCCGCTCACCCATCGATGGTTCAAAAGTATTTTTATCGCCTGAAATTTCAATGGACATTCAGCACACGCTGAACTCTGACATTGTGATGATTTTTGATGAATGTACGCCCTACCCTGCGACGCATGAAGAAGCGCAAAAATCCTTGCAACTGTCTTTGCGCTGGGCGAAGCGCTGTAAAACCCAACATCATGAGGTTCTGAAAAACCGTAATGCACTGTTTGGGATTATTCAGGGTGGCATGTATGAAGACTTACGTGAAGAATCGTTAAAAGGCCTGCTGGATATTGACTTTGATGGTTACGCGATTGGCGGTCTGTCCGTTGGCGAGCCTAAAGAGGAAATGATCAAGGTACTGGATTATCTTCCAGAACAAATGCCGGCAGATAAACCGCGCTATTTGATGGGTGTCGGCAAACCTGAAGATATTGTGGAAGCGGTGCGCCGTGGTGTCGATATGTTTGACTGCGTGATGCCAACCCGAAATGCACGTAATGGTCATTATTTTGTCACAGATGGTCTGGTACGGATCCGTAATGCGAAATATCGTCACGATCAAAGCCCGCTTGATCCACATTGCGATTGCTATACCTGTACCAACTTCACTCGTGCTTATTTATTCCACCTCGAAAAATGTGGGGAAATGCTCGGTTCGATGCTCGGTACCATTCATAACTTGCGTTATTACCTGCGCTTGACTGAATCCATGCGTGATGCCTTGGACAACGGTACATTTGATGCGTTTGTGCAGGACTTTTATGCCCGTCGTGGCCTGGAAGTACCCCCTTGCCCGCAAGATTAATCCATCAGCATTTGCGCTGAGGAAAAAGACAATGTAAATTGCAAGAATATGTCAATTTATTATCAAGTTGATCACCAGTTTTTTTATTTTAGGAAAATGTAATGAGCCTTTTTATTTCGACTGCTCACGCTGCAGGTGAAGCTGCACAACAACCCAGCATGATGGCGAACCTTTTGATGATTGCGGTTTTTATTGCAATCTTCTATTTTTTGATCTGGCGCCCTCAATCTAAACGTGCCAAAGAACATCGTGCTTTGGTTGAAAGCCTTGGTGTTGGCAGTGAAGTCGTTTTTGCAGGCGGATTAATGGGCAAAATCACCAAGATTGAAGGTGACTTCGCAGTGGTTGAATTGAACCGTGGCGTAGAAGTTAAAGTTCAGCGTGCGAGTGTGATTTCAGTCCTTCCTGAAGGCACTTTAAATAACCTTTAATCAAAAATAGTCGTGCCCTTGCACGACTTTTTCATTTTAAGAAGAAAATAAATGCGTTACCCAGCATGGAAATATGTACTGATTCTAGTTGTACTAGTCATCAGTACCTTATATGCCCTGCCAAGTTTGTATCCAGATGAACCTGCTGTACAGATTTCGGGTGCCAAAGCCGGTACTCAAATTGATGCAAGCATCGTACAAAAAGCAGAGCAAATTTTAACAACTGAAAATATTGCCACCCATGACAATAGCTTTAGCAACAATGCTGCCTTATTACGTGTAGATTCAAGTGAATTGCAACTTAAAGCCAAAGAAGCTTTACGTCGCGGATTAGGTGATGATTACGTGGTTGCATTGAACCTTGCCCCGACCACGCCGGAATGGCTGCAAAAAATTGGTGCCAAGCCAATGAAGCTGGGTCTGGATTTACGTGGCGGTGTTCACTTCTTACTCGAAGTGGACATGGACAAAGCGATTGCGCAGCGCATGGAAACCTCTGCGACAGACCTACGTCGTCAGTTGCGTGATAACAACCTGAAATTTAATAGCCTGAACTTAAGCAGCAACACCATTGTGGTGCAGTTTGCCAGCAATGATGATCGTGCTGCAGCGATGGACTTCTTGCGCCGTAATGGCAATGAGTTTACCCAGCAGGCTGTTGCGACTGATACCGGTTCGACTTTACGTTTGACTTATACTGATGTACGTAAGCAAGAAATCGAGTCTTATGCAGTCAACCAGAACTTGACCACCTTACGTAACCGTATTAACGAGTTAGGTGTGGCAGAAGCACTGGTGCAAACCCAGGGCAGCAACCGTATTGTGGTTGAATTGCCGGGTGTACAGGACACAGCCGAAGCCAAACGTGTTTTGGGTCGTACTGCAAACCTCGAGTTCCGTCTGGTCTCTGACCTGAATGATCAGTACATCGATCCATATACCGGCCAGGCAACGGGTACATTGCCACCGGGCACAGAAGTATTCGCTTATGAATCACTGGACAGCGGTCGTCAGCTGCTGTTGAACCGTAACCGTATCTTGACCGGTGAACGTGTTCAGAATGCATCAAGCGGCTTTAGCCAGGACACTGGCGGTGCTGAGGTCAACATTACCCTAGACAGCGCAGGCGGCAAACTGATGTCGGATGCGACCCGGAATGCGGTCGGCAAACGGATGGCAGTATTGTTCATCGAGAACAAACAGCGCATTAGCTATGTAGAAGATCCAGCGACTGGGACTCAAACTGAAGTGCGTACGCCATATACTGAATCTGTCGTGATTAATGCTGCAACTATTCAGGCAGTACTCGGCTCTCAGTTCCGTATTACTGGTCTGGATTCTCCGCAGGAAGCTGCTGAACTTGCCTTGATGCTACGTGCAGGTGCTTTGGCTGCACCAATGTACTTTGTCGAAGAACGTGTGATTGGTCCAAGTCTGGGTCAGGAAAACATCGACAAAGGGGTACTTTCAACGCAAATCGGCTTCATTCTGGTGGCGATCTGGATGGTGGTATTCTTCCGTCTGTTTGGTGTGATTGCCAACTTTGCTCTGGTCTTTAACCTGGCCATGCTTCTTACCGTCATGTCATGGATTGGGGCTTCTTTAACCCTTCCTGGTATTGCCGGTATCGTGATTACCATCGGTATGGCGGTAGATGCCAACGTACTGATCTGTGAACGAATACGGGAAGAGATGAAATGGGGTGCCTCGCCGAAACAGGCGATCGTGGCGGGTTATGATCGAGCCTATAACACCATTTTTGACTCGAACCTCACCACCTTCCTGGTTGCATTCATTCTGTTCGCGATTGGTACAGGTCCGATCAAAGGCTTTGCCGTGACCCTGATGATTGGTATCGTCTGCTCGATGTTTACTGCCATTACAGTAACCCGTGCCGTGGTACAGATCATTTATGGCAAAAAACGTAACTTGAAAAAGTTGAGCATTTAAGGAGATCGATGATGACTGAAAATACTCAACTGAATCAGAAACAGTATGGTCGCCCTGAAGACGAACGCGTCATTCCGTTTATGAAGATTGCTTTGCCTGCGGCATTGTTGTCTATCTTCTTAACGGTTGCGAGTCTGTTCTTTATTGCCACTAAAGGTCTGAACCTGGGTCTGGACTTTACCGGTGGTGTGGCAGCCGAGCTGAACTATACCAATCCGGTCAAACCGGAGGATGTTTCCAAGGCACTGAGCCAGGCTGGCTTCAACGATGCCGTGGTGCAGACTTTAGGTTCAGAACGCGACCTGATGGTACGTATGCCCGTTCAGGAAGACATTGAAGCTGAAGACCTGACTAAAGCGGTCACAGCAGCGGTTCAGCTGCCAAATAATGCGGCAGAGGTACCGAAGCTTGATGTAGTCGGCGGACAGGTGGGTAATGAGCTGTATGTCCGCTCTGGTGGCGCGGTGGCACTGGCACTCTTGCTGATGCTGGTCTATGTCACCATCCGCTTTGAGCTCAAACTGGCGATCGGTGCAGTACTGTCGCTGTTCCATGACATCGTGGTGACCCTCGGGATTTTTGCCATGACGCAGTGGCCATTTGACCTGACGGTACTTGCGGCACTCCTTGCGATCATTGGTTTCTCACTGAACGATAATATCGTGGTCTCTGACCGTATCCGTGAGAACTTCCGTAAGATTCGGGGTGCAGAACCGCTTGAAGTGATTAACATTGCCCTGACCGAAACCTTACGCCGTACCATTCATACCTCTATGACGCTATTGCTGGTTGTTGTTGCAATGATGGTTATGGGCGGTGATGGTCTGAAATGGTTCTCGATTGCGATGTTTGTCGGCGTTTTTGTCGGTACCTACTCTTCAATCTATATCGGGACTGGATTTGCACTTTGGCGTGGTTTAAACCGTCAGGACTTTATCGTACAAGTCAAGCCAGAATTTGAAGACGAAAACCAGATTCCCTAATCTGATATTTCATTTTCATCGTTCAGCCCGTCCTAGGATGGGCTGAATTATTTCTGCTGTTTGAATGTTGAAGTAGCCGGCAGAATCGCAATCACTGGATGGATTTTTTCAATATCTGTTTTTTGGAAAATGACTTTCCGATTTTCATCCAGACTTCGAAATTCATAAACATCCTGAGCTTCGCCCAACTCTTCTAAAATGAGCTGCAAGCCGTTGACCAGATACACACAGCACATCCCAAAAACTGGCAACTCTTTATCACAAACCAGCCACCAGTCCGGTTTCAGAATGGGAAAATAATAGTGCTCTGCCACCTGAATCGCATAATGCTGTGCTTGCAGATGAAAAATATCTTGATTGAACGAAACCATAGAATCTATGGGATTGAGTTTAAAGGCCTGCTGCTGTACCACCTGCATCTGAAATAAAGCGACCTGTTCTATAGCTGTAGCAAGTTCAATCTTCGGTTCGACCGTCTGATCCAGAATTAAATGAGCTAAGCCAAGTTGCTGTTCCAGTTCCCTTGCCACCTTCTCTCCGATCTGGCGTTTGCTATTCAGTAACTGCGCGATATAAGCAGCAGACAAGCCAAAATGCTCGCAGATCTCTTTGCCGGTTTTAAATTGCTGGGTGTCAATCAGCTGATCAATCACTTTTGTCAGATGATGTCGTCTTCGTTCAAATATTTCTGGCGCACTCATATCGGTCTGTTGATCTGTTTTTATCCATTTTGTTCAAATACCTTACAATAAAAAAGCCCACAATTGAATTGCAGGCTTTCTTCAGCTTAGAAATAAAGAATTAAGTGCCCTGTACCAGACGGCGGGCGCTGATAATGCCCGGCTGCTGTTCAAGACGCGCCAGCAGTTTGGAAAGTTGCGCCAGACCTTTAACTTCAATCAATAGCTTCATATTGGCAATACCGTCCGCTTCCGAAATAGTATTGACCTGACGGATATTGATCTGGTCGGAAAAAATCACTTGCGTCAGATCTTTGAGCAGACCACGTCGATCATAGGCTTCCACCACAATCTGTACGCTCTGGCCACGTGTTGGCTGCATTTCCCAGTCGGCTTCTACCGCACGTTCAGGCTCTTGGGTGATCATGCGCACATAGTCCGGACAAGCCACCTTATGAATGCTTACCCCACGATTCAGGGTGATATAGCCAGCGATCGACTCACCATGCACCGGTTGGCAACATTGCGCGACATGCAGCTCTACGTTATCCAGCCCGTCAATCAGAATACCGTGCGCTGACAGCGTATGACTGGCACGCGGATTCAGCGCTGGCTTCAGCACCAGCTCAGGTTCATCCTGATCCAGATGCATATGACGATTCACCTGATTAATCAAGGCATGCAGGCTGATATCACCATTGACCAGATTCACCAGAATGTCATCACCGGTTTTGACATTAAAATGATTGCAATAATCACTCAAATCGATTGATTTTGGATGAATCGCCAGACGTGACAATTCTTTATTCAGCACTTCACGGCCGACTTCCAGGTTTTTACTGCGGTCCTGTTGACGGAACCAGTGGCGCAACTTGTCGCGCGCACGTGCAGTCTTGATATAACCCAGAGAGTTAACCAGCCAGTCCCGATTCGGCTCACGGTCTTTTTTGGTCAGAATCTCGACCTGTTCCCCGGTTTTCAGGGTATAGGTCAGTGGCACATAGCGCTGATTGACACGCGCGGCATAGCATTTGTTACCAACTTCGGTATGCACATGATAAGCAAAGTCGAGCACAGTTGAATCACGCGGCAACTCTTTGATATCACCATCACGACTAAACACATAAATTTTTTCGAAGCCTTCGAAGTCTTGAATATGTTCGAAGTTTTCGATTTCATCTTCTGCTTCTTTATGTGCACTGGACTCATTGCGTTCCTGATAATGCTCGAGAACTGCGCGTAAGGAATGCAAACGATGGTTAAAAGAATGATCGGTGGTTTTCGAGCCTTCTTTATAATTAAAGTGCGAACACACCCCCAGCTCTGCTTCTTCATGCATGCTGTAAGTACGAATCTGCACTTCAAGTGATTTGTTCTCGGCAATTACAGCCGTATGCAGGGAACGATAGCCATTGGCTTTTGGATTGGTAATATAGTCATCAAACTGATGCGGAATATGTCGCCAGATCTGATGTACAATCCCTAAACTGTGGTAACACTCCGGTACGCTCTTGACCAATACCCTTAAGGCACGAATATCATAGAGCTGGTCAAAACTCAGGCTCTTGCTTTTCATTTTTCGATAAATCGAATAAATGTGTTTTACGCGTCCGTTAATTTCAGCTTCGATGCCATATTCAGACAATTCATTGCGTAATTTATCAATCACGAATTGAATATATTGCTCTCGCTCTAAACGTTTTTCATTCAGTAAAGAAGCAATTTCTTTATAACGTTCTGGCGCAAGATAACGGAAGGCCAAGTCTTCCAGTTCCCACTTTAACTGGGCGATGCCTAAACGGTGCGCCAGTGGTGAGTAGATCGTCAGAATTTCTCGGGCAACCCGCTCCTGACGTTCACGCGAGGAATTGGTCAGCTCACGCAAGGCATAGGTACGCTCTGCCAACTTCACCAGAACCACACGCACATCTTCAGTCACTGAAATCAGCATTTTATAAATGCCGGACAGATGTTCACGCTGATTATTATCGAAATGGTCTTCCAGACGTTTATTTTTTTCGATCAGTTCAGACAGTTTACCCATGGCCAGCGTGCCCTTGACCAGGCTATGCACTTGCTCACCAAATTTTTCTAACACTTCAGTCAGTGGCATGACGCCTTCACGCACCGAACGATAGAGCATGGCCGCAGACAGGGTATCTTCATCGACATGCAGATGTGCCAAAATATCTGCCATCTCAATACCGGTATAAAAGGTATTGGAACGATGCTGAACCGTACTTTGCAGCTCTCTTTCTAATGTTAAGTGGGCGACTTCTTCGAGCTGCTGTAAAGGTGCCCCATCTAATATGCCACGAACCCGATCCAACCACTCAGTCAGATCGTGGTGTGCTTGTTCGGCATGTTCTACAGTCGTCTCCTGTGACAACTCATTGAGTCGTCCAGGGAGTTGCTCACGTACTGTGACCATACCCTTCTCCTACTTGTAAATACATCATTTCTTCAATCGTTCATTTAATTTTCTTTTTCGAACAATGCAATCGATTCAACATGCCCAGTATGCGTGAACATATCCATCACTCCGGCTTGAGTGAGGCGATAACCCTGTTGTACCAAGAGCCCTGCATCTCTTGCGAGTGTCGCAGGATTACATGACACATAAACGATTCTTTTTGCACCAAACTGAGGAAGATAATGCATGACTTCTTCTGCGCCAGCACGTGGCGGGTCAATCAATAATGCATCAAAACCTTGATTTGCCCAAGTCTGGTGCGAGAAATCTTTGGTTAAATCTTGTGAATAAAAAGCAACTTGGGCAATACCATTATTTTTGGCATTTTCCGCACCGCGTTGCACCATTTCTTCACTCCCTTCCACCGCAATCACCTGACCGGATGTGCCTACACAGCGTGCCAGTGCTAGAGAAAAATTTCCTAATCCACAAAATAGATCCAGAACCCGCTCACCCTGTTGCAGCTGTAGCAAATTACATGCCAGCGCTACCATTTGCGGATTGATAGTCGAATTCACCTGAGTGAAGTCCACAGGATTAAAACCGAATTTCACATCAAAGTCATCAAGACTATAGTGCAAGCGCGCCGCGGCATCTGGAGCATCAATTCGCGAGAGTGTATCTTTGCCGGCAGGCTGCACATACAGTTGCCAGCTTTTCTGTAACGTAAATTCGCGCAATTGGTTGACATCAGCCACTGATAATTTTGCAGTTTCACGCACCAGTAAGGCAATATCCTGATCCCCCATGGCCAATTCTATATGACCAATGTCAGCCTTGCCATTGAGACTTTGCAGCAATTGTTTAAGGCTTGTAAGCGATCCAAATTCACGATCCAGAATCATGCAGCGATCAATCGAGGTTAATTTATTGCTTTGATTCTCACGAAAACCCACCACCAATGTGTCTTTAGCCGGCAGATAACGCACTCCGATCCGGGCTTTACGGCGATAATCTTCACGCTCGGAACGTAGCGGTGCAAGCCACTGCACAGGCTGGATGCCAGCAAAATGCTGTAAATGCGATTTCAGCACATTCTGTTTTAGTTCAATCTGTGCATCGGCTGCGATATGCTGCATATTACAGCCGCCACAGACCCCAAAATGTGCACAGATCGGCTTGACGCGAATTTCGGAAGCTTCGCTGAGTAATTCAAGACTGTCAGCTTCTTCCAGTTTTTTAACTTCACGGGTAATGCGAGCACGCACGGTTTCACCGGGCAAGGCATAACGGATAAAGACTTTCTTGCCGTGTTTATGCGGTGGATGATCCGGGTGTGAACCATAATGAGCGATGCCACGTCCCTCATGCGAAAGTGACTCAACCTGAAAAATGTACTCGGGTTGCTGGGTAGGACGTGTGTGTGCTCGATGCTTCATGAAAACCTAGGATGTGGGAGTTGGAAAATCAAAACGGCTAAAGTCAGTTCTTTGTGACGTTTCACGCCAAACCGATAAAAAGTCCGCATGCTGCGGTTGGGTATGCAAATATTGAATCGTACTGTGCAGCAAATGCTGATAATCCGGCAATAACAGCTGTCCTTTTAACAACAGCCAGCGGATATAGACCAGCCAGGTATTCAGCACATCGCCTTCACAATAAGAGGTCAGTTCGGTCCATTGCTGATTGCGGACATATTCAGGAACCCGATAGGCCCCGTCACCGCGTTTACCCGGATAACCCAGCAAATGTGCAACATCGTCCAGCTTCTGGAAATGACGCGCATGGAACATGGCCATCACATCCATTAAGTCGACATGACGATGATGGTAACGATTCTGGTAGTTATTATAACGCTTTTGCGTGTCAATTTCGCCCTGATCGAATAGACTCGGTGCAGAGAGTCCATGATACATGGCACGGTATAAAATCACCGGTAAATCAAACTGTGAACCATTCCAGCTGACCAGCGTCGGATGACGCTTATCAAAAATCGATAAGAATTTTCTTAAAATTTCCGCTTCAGAATGCTGTTCCCGGCTAAAAGAAAACAGCTTCATGCCCTGCTCATCGATCCATAAACCGGAAATACAGACAATTTCATGCAAGGGCGGACGCTGAAAATCAGAGCCTGAATCCTGACGGCGCAGTTTGGTCAGGGCCTGATCCAGATCTGCTTCAGGCAAGTCCAGACCAAATAAATGCGCGCCTGATTTGAGATCGGTTTGGGTTTCAATATCGAAAGTTAAAACAGGCAGGCGCATAACACAGTGCTCAAATAATTATTCAGAATCTTGCACAGAGAATAACCCTGTAGACAAGTAACGGTCACCACGGTCACAAATAATACACACAATGACGGCATCCGGATGTTCTTCCGCCAGCTTTATGGAAGCCCACACTGCACCACCAGATGAAGTACCAGCACTGATGCCTTCTTTCTGCGCCAGCTTACGCATGGTTTTTTCAGCTTCAATTTGTGGAATATCGATAATACGATCCACGCGACTGCGATCAAAAATGGTCGGCAGATATTCTTCCGGCCAGCGACGGATTCCGGCAATGCTTGAACCATCAGATGGCTGTAAACCCACGATCTGAATCTCCGGATTCATTTCCTTCAGATATTTCGAGACACCCATAATAGTGCCGGTTGTACCCATAGAACTGACAAAGTGGGTAATCTTGCCACCGGTTTGCTGCCAGATTTCAGGACCTGTAGTCAGATAATGTGCTTCGACATTATCCGGATTGCCAAACTGATTCAGTACCAGACCCACGCCATCATTTTGCATTTGAGCGGCCAGATCACGTGCACCTTCCATGCCTTGTTCTTTGGTAACTTCAATCAGCTCGGCACCATAAGCACGCATCGCATCCTTACGTTCCTGACTCATATTGTTCGGCATGATCAGCTTCATTTTATAGCCACGCATCGCTGCGACCATCGCCAATGCAATCCCCGTATTTCCGCTCGTTGCTTCAATCAGGGTATCACCCGGCTTGATCTGTCCACGCTTCTCGGCCTGCATGATCATATTATAGGCCGGACGGTCTTTGACCGATCCTGCCGGATTATTGCCTTCGAGTTTCGCGAGTACTGTAGCTTGAGTGTGACTTACCAGACGCTGTAAACGCACCAGTGGCGTTTTGCCGACATAGTGGTCTAACAAAAATTCATCTGCTTGAAAATCGGGGGTGGTATTACTCATTGTGTGCACCTATATCGAGGTGCGGCTATTGTATGAAAAAATGCTTTTCCCTGCATCCATTTAGCACTGCTTTTTCAGGAAACTCTCTAAAACAGACTCAGTATCCTGCTATAAACTTCATTTCCCTGTGATTTAGCAAGATCAAGCAGCTCAGCTGTGAATATAAAAGCGTTATTTTCAGCCCCGGACTTTCAGACGACTGAAGTCTTCATCGCCCGCTTTTCACTGTATTTCAGCAATCATTTAACTGAAATCTCTTGTATTTTTAAAGGTTGATCTGAACCCTTATAAAAATAATGCTTAAATTTTAACTGTCGATTTAAAGCATGCTAATATGCCAGACATAAAGAAAATACTGCTTAAATCATGTCAACGATCAATAAAAAGCTGTTTAAACGCCTACACTTAAATCACGCCTATGGACAGTTGATTGCGCTGATTTTTGTGCCGATTACTATTTTGGCCTGTGTTGGCGCGATGCTGGTGTTGACTGAAACCTCGAATGCCGCACGTGCCCAGCAAAAGCAGATGGCAATTGCCATTATGACGCGTTTTCAAGGCACGTCTGAGTATGCACTGGATATTTTAAGCCTGTATCCCTGGCAATATGATCAGGCCCACAATGCCATGCAGAATATGCTCAATGAAAAACATCTGGTTCGGGCAGCCATTCTGGATGACAGTGGCAAGAATCGTTTAGGTATCGGCTTTCAGGAACAGGCCGCTTGGCCCGATTTTGATAAAAGCGGTAACTTTATTGGCCCGATTCTGCATAAAGACAATCATATTTATGCCATTAAAGTGAATGAAAACAGTTTTTCTAAAGGCTGGCTGGCAATTGAACTGGATAATCAGCCGCTGGAAATTGCCCGTTACCGGGTCTTGATCGTATTGATTGCAACGGGTCTATTAACCTTATTATTGTTATTACTCTGTCTGAATTTCTACTCACGGCGCTGGATTGCACCGATGTATGAAATTCGCATGCAGTTGCAACGCCTGAATGCCGATACCCTCGGCCAGCATATGGTGATTAACAGCACCGGAGAGCTACGTTTACTGCAACGGGATATTGCCAATGTGGTAAAACGTCTGCATTTTAGTTTTCTGGAACTGCGCGAACATACTGAACAGACTGAAGATGATTTACGTCGTACTTTAGATACGCTCGAAGTACAGAATATTACTTACCGTCAGGCACGTGACCAGGCGATTTCAGCCAACCAGGCCAAGTCGGTGTTTTTGGCCAATATTTCCCATGAACTGCGTACCCCGCTCAACAGTATTGATGGCTTTATTCATCTGCTCTTGCGTCAGGGCAATCTCAGCAATGAGCAAAGTCTATATTTGCAGACCATTCGTAAATCTTCCGCACATTTACTGGCGCTGATTAATGATGTGCTGGATTTTTCCAAAATTGATGCCGGCAAACTGGAACTGGAAACCGCAGCTTTCGATCTGGAAGAAGCCATTTTTGATGTGATGGACATGCTCTCACCCCTGGCGGCACAAAAACATATTGATATGGCCTTCTACTACGCAGATAGCGTACCGAAACATGTGATTGGCGATGCGCTACGCTTTAAGCAGATTCTGACCAACCTGATTTCCAATGCGATCAAATTCACGCCGGATGGCGAAATCATCGTGCGGGCACGTATGGAACATGAGGGGATCGATCGATGTGTCTTGCATTTTAGTGTACAGGACAGCGGCATTGGCCTGAGTGGTACCGATCGTAAAAAATTATTCGAGTCTTTCTCACAGGGCGATACTTCGGTCACCCGTCAGTTTGGCGGTACAGGGCTGGGGCTGGCCATTTCCAAACAGCTGGTCAGCCTGATGCATGGCCAGATTGGTTTTGAAGATAATCAGGAACGTGCCCCAACCGAAAAAGGCTCAACTTTCTGGTTTACTGCACAATTCCTGGTCGATGAAGATACTGTAATTGAACATCCAGATTTCAATGAATTGACGGTGGTGTCTTATCTGGCCCATCCGGCAACCGCGAACGTCTTGCGTCATTATCTGGAAAATTATCAGGTCAAGCATATTGAATGCGCATCGATTCTGGATCTGTTTAGCCGCCTGAATCATCTACAGAATTCTGAAAACACCTGGCTCATCGTCGATCATAGTGGCGACAGCGAAGTCCTATTACGCGAGATCCGCTCGCGTTATCAGGGTCATTTGGCCGTATATGGTTATCAGATGCAACTCGATCCAAGCATGCTGAACGACCATCGTGCCCGTGCTCTGCATCAGCCACTCAGCCGCAGTGCCTTGATTCAGCTGCTGGGCAATCAACCGGTCTTCGATCAGGAACAGCATGAAGACTTTAATGGTCAGGGTCTGCATATTCTGGCCGTCGATGACCATTTGCCCAACCTGATTGTTCTGGAAGCATTACTCGCTGAACTGAATGTCACCACCAGCAAAGCCCTGAGCGGACAGGAAGCGATTGATATCATCCAGCGCCGTTATGAGCAGAAACAGCCGGCTTTTGATCTGGTCTTTATGGATATTCAGATGCCGGTGATGTCGGGAATTGATACCACACGTGCGATTCGCTCACTGGAATCGACCTTTGAAAACCATAACCGACTGCCGATTATTGCCCTGACTGCACATGCGCTGTCGGATGAAAAACATAAGCTGCTGCAAAATGGCATGGATGATTATGTCACCAAGCCGATCCAGATCGAGCAGATTGTGCAGATTCTGACCCACTGGACCACAGAACATTTTAAACGGCTTCCAGTGCTGGAACGCGCCCATGTGATTGATGCACTGGATCCGAATATTCTGGACTGGCAGCAAAGCCTGCAACTGGCAGCCAATAAGGAAGATCTGGCAGTAGACCTGTTGCGCATGCTGGTCGACAGTTTTGCCGATGAACTCACTGAAATGCAGCAGCTAATCGAACTGGAAGATTTCCCGCAACTGGAACATGTCTTGCATCGTTTATATGGTGCAACCCGCTATGTCGGCGCACCGACTTTGCAGAAAGTCACGGGCGGATTTGAACAGTTCGTTTCAACCCTGCGCAAAGAACGTCGCAAGGCCGACGAAAACTTTGTTCAAGACGTGCTGAAACATTTTGATGAACTTAAAGCCGTGGTCGAACAAGTTGAACAGGCCGCCCAGCAAATTCTGAAACAACATTTGAATTAAAACTTGAAGCTGCTCAGTCCGTGACTTAGAAAGTATGACTGAGCTGTCATGCAAGCTCATAGGCCACATGCTATGCTCGGCTCAGGAAAAATAAGGAAGAATGCCATGTCACTCGTGCGCTTGGAAAAAAATAACGGCATTGCCACAGTTACACTGAATCGCCCGGATAAACGCAATGCCATGAGCTTTGCCCTGCTGCGTGAACTGGTTGCGACTGCGCAGAAAATCAAAAAAGATAAAAGTATCCGTTGCGTCATTTTAACCGGTGAAGCGCAGGTGTTTAGTGCCGGCATTGATCTGGCCGATTTAAATAATCCTAAAAATCGTGCCTATGCGGCCTGGGAGTTAATCCGTCCGGGTCAGAGCCTGTTCCAGAAAGCCTTTCTGGTCTGGCAGGAATTACCGGTGCCGGTGATCGCTGCGATGCAGGGCTTCTGTTTTGGCGCTGGTATGCAGCTTGCTCTGGCCGCAGATATCCGTATTGCACATCCTGATACCAAAATGTCGATTATGGAAACCCGTTGGGGACTGGTACCAGATATGGGACTCAGCCGTTCGCTGAAAGGCCTGATTGGGATTGATCTGGCCAAAGAGCTGACCTTGACTGCCCGGATTTTTGACGGTGCCTATGCCAAAGAGATTGGTCTGGTTACCCATGTGGATCAAGAACCACTGGCACGCGCACAAGCATTGGCTGAGGAAATGCTGCAACGCTCTCCGGATGCCCTGATGGCCTCTAAGTTTGTACTGGATGCCATGCAGCATCGCCCAAATAAATCTTTACGTATGGAAAAAATCTGGCAGCTCAAATTATTGCTAGGTAAAAACAGTCAGCTGGCTCGCAAAAAGGACAAGAATCCGGAAGTCCAGTTCGTGCCACGCCAATATAACTAAATCGAGTTAGAGTCCAAGCAAGGAATAAGAAAAAGCATGCAGTTAAATCGCGATACTAAGATTGCCTTTTTGGGTATGGGCCTGATGGGACGCCGGATGGCGACCCGTCTACTACAGGCAGGTTTTCAGGTCGCGGTATGGAACCGTACCTCGGCGGCTTGCCATCCCTTAATCGACTTGGGTGCAACTGCGCTGTCTTTGAATCAGATTGCGGATTATCCAGTGATTTTGACTTGCTTGGCAGATGATCAGGCGGTGCAATCGGTCTTTGAGCAGATCGTGCCGTATTTGGTTGCCGATCAAATCATTGTGGATTTTTCCAGCCTTTCGGTGCAGCAAACCCACGCGCTTGCAGCACAAGCACAGACCAGACAGGTGAACTGGATTGACTCCCCAGTTTCAGGCGGTACCGCAGGTGCTGAACAAGGCAGTCTGGTGATTTTTGCCGGTGGTGATGCCACAATGATTGAACATCTTGACCCAATTTATGCAGCACTTTCACAGCGCGTTACCCGTATGGGCGACACCGGTACTGGTCAGGCGACCAAAATTTGTAATCAGCTCATTGTCGCAGCCAATAGTACCCTGATCGCGGAAGCAGTGGCATTGGCGGGCCTTGCAGGTGTAGATACACGCCTACTGGCACCTGCCTTGGCGGGTGGTTTTGCCGATTCCAAACCTTTCCAGATTCTGGCGCCACGTATGGCCACACAAACTTTCGAACCGGTGCAATGGAAAGTGCAGACCTTATCTAAAGATCTGAACAATGCCGTGCAACTGGCCCAAAGCTTTGACCTGGATGTTCCGGTCGCGACTCAGGCCTTATCACAGCTGCAAATCCATCAGGCCCAGGGCTTTGCCGAGGCCGATCTGGCCACTGTGATTCAACAGCTCAAGCACGCATAATTTTTACTTTTGTAATACCCTGAATGTATAAGGAAAATACATGATTAAACTCGCCGTTAACCTGTCGATGATTTTTACCGAAGTGCCACTCATCGAACGCTTCGCACTGGCTCGAGCACAGGGCTTTAATCATGTCGAAATCCAGTTTCCTTATGAATTGACGATTGGCCAGATTCAAAATCAGCTCAGCATCCATCAACTGAACTTATGCCTGATTAATGTGCCTGCCGGTGATTTAATGCAGGGCGGCCATGGCCTGGCCGGTATCCCGGGGCGGGAAATCGAGTTCCGTCATGCTGTTGAACAAGCCATCCAGTATGCCACGGCCTTAAATGTACCTCGGGTCAATATTCTGGCAGGCAAACAGCCTCTGGATTGTGACCTGTTGCCCTGCCTGAATACGCTGGCAAGTAATCTGAAAATGGCCTGTTCAATGCTGCTCGAGCATCAAATTGAACCGGTCTTTGAAATGGTCAATGGCACCGATATGCCACGTTTTTTGATTCAAAATGTTGCACAAGCTCAGGAAATGCTGGAAGCAGTCAATCATCCGGCCTTAAAAATGCAGTATGACTGCTATCACATGGCGATGATGGGCGAAGATGTACTGGAAAATTTAAAAGAAAATATTCACCTGATTGGTCATATCCAGTTTGCGGATTGTCCGGGACGACATCAACCCAATACGGCGTCTATTCAATATCATGATATATTTCAGTGGTTAAAACATAGTCAATATCAAGCTTATGTCGCTGCCGAATATAAGCCGATGCAGCATTCCAATGACTCCTTTGTCTGGAAAGCCGAATTCTTTCCGGAGCATGACTGAGTGGACTGCGGCTTCATTTGAAATTCAGCACTAAAACCGCTATATTAGACCATGCATAATTGTTAGGAAATTACACACCCCATGAATTTAGAACCATCGCCCAGCGCTTCTAATTCTCACGATCTTACTATGAATTCAAATTCTCAAGCTGTACAGGACTGCTTAAAAGTCGTACATGCTGCACTTGAAGATGTAAAAGCAAAAGAAATTGTTGAGCTTGATGTCAGCGGTATCAGTAATGTGGCTGATGCTATGGTCATTGCAAGCGGCACATCGACACGTCATATCAAATCACTGGCCAATAACGTTGCTGAAGAAGCACGTAAAGCTGGCTTCCGTCCGCTTGGTATTGAAGGCGAACGTGATGCTGAATGGATCCTCATCGACCTCGGTTATGTAGTGGTTCATTGTATGCTTCCAACAGCGCGTAAATTCTATGATCTAGAAAGCTTATGGCGCAATCCTGCAGATACAAACTCTGTAGCGTAAAATCAAATATTCAAAAAAGCGACCTGTGTAGGTCGCTTTTTTATTGCCTGTTCATCGGACTTTATAAGCGTTAATACAACTCAAGCTACAGCTATTTTTCTTTAATTTTCATCTTGTCTTATGCACCGATTTGATGGGTATTTTAGGATAAATTCATCATAAACATAGACGTTCGATGACCGCTCAATCATCCTTTTTCCAAAATATAAAATATAAAATAAAAAATCCCCCTTTATTAAAGGGGGACTTAGGGGGATTTAAATGATTAGTGACCCGTACCATTAATCGCTTTGGTCATATCTTCCACCACTTTCTTGGCATCACCGAAGATCATCATGGTCTTGTCGTTATAGAACAAGTCATTGTCCAGACCTGCATAACCGGTCGCCATTGAACGTTTGATTACCATAATAGTACGTGCTTTATGCGCTTCCAGAATCGGCATGCCATAAATCGGCGATGTTGGATCATCTTTGGCTGCCGGGTTGACAACGTCGTTTGCACCAATCACCAGCACCACATCCGTTGCCGGGAAGTCAGAGTTGATTTCATCCATCTCTAAAATATCTTCATAGGGTACGTCAGCTTCAGCCAGCAATACGTTCATATGACCTGGCATACGACCTGCCACCGGATGAATTGCAAAACGTACGGTTACGCCCTGCTCTTTTAAGATGTTCGCAAGTTCTTTGACCGCATTCTGTGCACGACCTTGCGCCATACCATAACCCGGTACAATCACCACGCTGTCCGCATTTGACATGAGGAAGCCCGCATCATCTGCTGAACCAGAACGGTGGTTACGTTGTACCTGCTCACCCGCACCTGCTGTCGGCGCAGCTGTACCGCCCATTGCGCCACCAAACAGAACGTTGATGATTGAACGGTTCATGGCTTTACACATGATATAAGACAGAATCGCACCTGAAGAACCGACCAGTGAACCTGCCACAATCAGCATGTTGTTTTCAAGCGTGAAACCAATCCCGGCTGCAGCCCAACCAGAGAATGAGTTCAGTAGCGAGACCACCACCGGCATATCACCACCGCCGACAGGTGCAATCCATACCCAGCCAAAGACCAGTGCAAGTGCTGTCATTGCCCAGAATGCGGTCATATTCCCTGTTGAGAAGAACATGAAACCAAACACCAACATGGCAATAAAGATGATGGCCTGAACAGGTTTTACCCATGCGCCAGAAATGGTTTTTGCCCATTTCTTCGCAGCCAGTTTTCCATAAGCAAAGACTGATGCTGTAAAGGTAATTGCACCGACAAAACAACCCACGAACAGTTCAAATAAATGAACACGGCTCATTTCATGGAAATTGACACCATTGGCCGCCAAAAGGTCTGGACCGAGTTCAATCAGTTTGTTGTTATGAATAATTGCAGCAATCGCAATCAAGACCGCAGCCAGACCCACCAATGAGTGCATCAGCGCCACAGTTTCTGGCATTTGGGTCATAGGGACAGTACGCGCACGGGCAATACCCACCACCGCACCTGCTACCATTGCGCCCACAATTATCCACACCACAGGATTATCTGCAACAAAGAAGGTGGTCAATACTGCAATCGCCATGGCGATCATACCGTAACGGTTACCTTGAATTGCAGTTTTAGGACCTGATAAACCACGTAGCGTCAGGATAAAAAGAACGGCACCAATCAGGTAGAACCAATCCGCATATTCTCGAATCATTTCCATGGATTAACCCTCTTTTTTCTTTTGCTTAGGTTTAAACATTTCCAGCATACGTGCAGTCACGGCAAAGCCACCGAAAATATTGATACTGGCCAGGAACACCGCGATTGCACCCAGCACGCTCACCACGTTAATGGTCTGGAAATCCACGCTGCCTTCAACGCCGATCACCGGCAGACCAACGGTCTGGATCATCGCACCGACAATAATGATCGATGACAAGGCATTGGTGACCGCCATCAACGGCGTATGCAATGCTGGTGTTACCCCCCACACCACGTAGTAACCTACGAAAATGGCAAGGACAAAAATCGTAATTGTTTCAACCATGAGTCTTCTCCTTAACCACGTTTTAGCAGCACTTGGCCGGCATGAGTGACAAGTAGGGCTTTTTGAATTTCTTCTTCTGGATTCAGGACAAAATTCTTGTCGGCATCAAACAGCGTTTCGACAAAATTAAACACGTTACGTGCATATAAAGCCGATGCTTCAGTCGATACAGTCGAAGGAATATTGGGAATACCCAAAATTTTGACGCCGTTGTCGGTATGCACAGTTTCACCGCATTTCGAACCTTCAACGTTACCGCCCGATTCCACTGCCATATCTAAAATGACTGAACCCGGTTTCATTTTCGCAACTGTTTCAGCACGGATTAAACGCGGTGCATCACGGCCGGGTAAAAGCGCTGTGGTAATCACAATGTCAGCATTTGATACGGCTTTATCCACAATGGCAGCCTGATCGCGGATGTATTCCTCACCCGGCATCCAGCCATAACCATTCTTGGCCGCATCCGCCGCTTTTTGCTGCTCTTCGGCTGACATCGGCACATCCAGCCATTTACCGCCCAATGATTCCACTTGGTCTTTTGCTGTTGGACGCAAGTCTGTGGCTTCCACAATAGCGCCTAAGCGTTTTGCAGTGGCAATGGCTTGCAGACCCGCGACCCCGACCCCCATGATCACCACACGGGCTGGTTTGACCGTCCCCGCAGCCGTCATTAGCATCGGGAACATGCGCTGGTATTCAGCCGCAGCCAGAAGGACTGACTTGTATCCTGCAAGGTTGGCTTGAGAAGACAAGACATCCATATTCTGCGCACGAGACAAGGTCCGTGGCAAAAGCTCCAATGCAAATGCAGACACGTTCTGTGCCGCAAATTGGTCAAGCTCAGTATTACGGTAAGGATCAAACATTGCCACGATGGCGGTGTTCGGATTGAGTTTTTGAATTTCCTCACCTTTCGGTGCACGAACTTTTAAAATCAATTGACTGCCGGTGTAGGCATCATCCGTAATTTTGGCACCAACTTGTTCATAGGCACTATCGATATAGGCAGCTTTAAGCCCTGCACTACGTTCGATAATCACGCTATGTCCTGCGCTGATCAATTTCTTTACTGTCTCTGGCGTCGCAGCGACGCGATTTTCACCGACAACAGTTTCGGCTGGAATTCCGATCTGCATGAGCGTTCCTCAAGCTAATTTTTCTTAAGTAAACATCGCTTAAACGATGCTTCCCCTCAGGATGTGTTCTTGTTGAATTTTTGGATTCTAATCAAACTGTTTGAAATTACTACCTACTATTTATTTAATAAATGCCTATATATTGAACTGATGATTCATAAAAATGTTGCTGTACTGGTGCGTGGCTTATATACGCCAAATATTTATATTTGATTATTTTATAAACGATATTCATTCACCTGAATGAAAATCTGAAAATGCGCTCGGCTGATAAGCCGCCTACTTGAGATTTATTTTGTTACATTGATCTTTCTGACCAAAATTTCTGTTTTGGTTCTTTATGCTACCCGTTTCTGAATAGGTCTCTCTGCTAAGGACAGCGGCACTTTAGCTTTCCAAGTTTTCTAAATTTGACTTTATTGACAAATAAAGAACTTATTCCCGATAAGCTATCTGATCTGTAAAGTAATACCTTTTATTCAATTTAGTTATGATTTAACACCCATCGAGCTAGGGTTGAATTGATGGATGTGACACAACGAGATCTGTGGGTCTAAGGATCAATTATCTCTAAAATGATCAGACCAAGAGGAACAAAAATCTTGCTGACCATTTATTATATTAATGTCATAAACCGAATAAGTGACTAAAATAAAGTTTATGCACCATATCTGCGCATAAAATGAGAGCCATTATTTAATTTTTTTCATTTTCAGGGGATTTTCCGTTCTTTCTTTGTCCTATGCGTTGTAATAAAGCCAGCTATTGATCAAAAATCTGGCAACCTGATCATTCCTGACTGGTTTTCTAATTCAAGTCTTGTGTAGTCCTTGCGATCTAAGATCTTTTCATTGAGTCATTGTAATATTTTTCTACTTTTAAAGCCTAAAGTTCTCACTTATAGTGCCTTTCATTCCTGCATCAATGCGCTGCTTGTTTTAAATTCTCCTCGGCTTAGATAAGGTTGCTGCTATGAACACGCCCCTCGATATCAGTCAAAACAAGCCCTTATTATGGCTGATGGCGATTGCCTGTGGTTTATGTGCCGGCGCCAACTATTATTGCCAGCCACTGATTTCATCGATTCAGCAATATTATCAGGTGCCGGAATCACAAGTGGCACTCACCGTTACCTTTGCTCAAATCTCTTATGCATTAGGCCTGCTGTTTATTGTACCTTTGGGCGATATGCTGAATAAAACCAAGCTGATTCCCTTTCTCATGCTGGGTGCAGCTGCAGGTTTATTTATTTGTGCCAGTGCAATAAACCTGCCGATGCTGTGGGTTGGCACCATCATTGCCGGGTTGTTTTCCGTGGCTGCACAGATTCTGATTCCCCTGGCCACCATGGCAGTCAAACCGGAAAAAACTGGAGAAGTGGTGGGCTTCCTGATGAGCGGATTACTGGTGGGCATTCTGCTCTCGACCAGTATTGCGGGATTATTGTCCGACCTGTTTCACTGGAAAATGATCTATATCGTCAGTGGCATCAGCATGCTGGCTTTAAGTTTTTATCTGCGAGGAAAATTACCGAGTCTGCCACGTCTAAGAATCAGCTATACAGCGATTTTCAAATCTATGACGAGCTTATTAACACATGAACCACGACTGGTCTTGCGCTCTCTTACCGGTGCCTGTGCTTTTGCCGCCATGAGCATGCTGTTCTCGACCATTGCCCTGCTGCTGACCCAAGAACCTTTCCAGCTGTCTGATGTCATGGTCGGTCTGGTGACACTGGTCGGCGTCTTTGGTGCATTGTCAACTCAATTTATTGGCAAATGGGCCGATCGGGGCCATATCAAAACCTTGAGCTGGATTGGCTGTTCGATCCTGATTGGGAGCTGGCTGTTCCTATATTTTGGTGCGGTATCGCTGCTGAGCTATATTCTGGGCTATGGACTGATTAATCTGGGGTTGGCGATTACGCATAGCTGTAATCAGAATGTGATTTTCCGCCTGCGCCCGGATGCCAAATCACGGGTCAATTCACTGTATATGACCCTGTACTTTATTGGCGGTGCCTGTGGTTCGGCCTTGGGTGTATATGCCTGGCATCATGGGGGCTGGAGCATGACCTGTATAGCAGGACTCGGGCTAGCCCTAGGCGCCACCCTATTCGCCTTACTGGACCAATGGCATCACGCCCGGACAGCAGCCTAGATGCTTAACTATACTTAGCTGACTTGAGCCGCTGGATAGAAAGGTTTATTTAAATCTAGAGCAACTGAATTTTCCAATAAAATACAGATAAAGACCGGCAGCAAAGCGGCCAGAATCCGGCAGCTTTCCTCGAGTGACTTGTGGTTCAGGGAACTATGATAGGTAACTCCGCCCTGCATGAGCTGATGGTGTAATGTATATAAACGACGAAATACCCCGACTAAAATTTCGACAGAATTTCGCTCATTTAAAGCATGCTGTATGATTTTTTTCTGCGTTTCCAGTTCAGCATTACAGCGTTCCAGACTAATTTTCTGGTGACGATAATCCCAAAAACTTTGTTCCATATAGGGGTTCGCTAAGAGTGAGTGGATTGGCTGACTGTACTTTTCCCAGACAATATGATTAATCTTCTGGTCCAGATCATTTTGGCAAAGTATTTCTAGAAATTGATGCAGCTTATCCTTTCCCTGAACCCGATCATCCTCTTCTGCATAAATAGCCTGAAAACCAATCCATAGACTGATGAATTTAAAATCCAGATCTTGATCCAAGTCTAGCGCTTTTTTAAACCAGCCTAAGCCACGATGAATTTTTAAGTTAAAATGTGCTGAATTTTGTGCTTTATGGCTTTTATAAATCTCCTCCAATAACAGCATAATTATTCTCCTTATTTCTATCATTTTTTATATTGGTGTTTCTACTATCAAAATATACCATTCTGGAATGACTTGGAATTCTAATTTTATTTCTTGTTTTATGTCCTGGACTTACTGGCTTGACTCAAGTTCGCCGGGTCGTTCTGCTGATTTTATGCTAGTATTACGCCCTCTTTTTTTGCGATGTTGGCCTAGCGAGCTTGGGCAAAAAAAAATAATCTTTGGGTGATTTATTCATCCCTTCTTCTTCCATTTCGTTAAGGCATAATTTTGAATGACTGATCTGACCACCATTGAAAATAAACTTCAACCACGAATCAGTGTTGCCCCGATGATGGATTGGACCACCAAAGACTATCGCTTCTTTGCCCGTCTGTTTAACCCAAATGTGATTATGTACACTGAAATGGTCACCACAGGTGCCATCATTTATGGGGATGCCAAACGGCATTTGGACTTTAACACCGAAGAACAGCCGATCGTGCTACAACTTGGTGGCTCGAATCCTAAAGATCTCGCGATCTGTACCAAGATGGCACAGGATTGGGGTTATAACGAAGTCAATTTAAATGTGGGTTGCCCGAGTGACCGGGTACAGAATAATAAAATTGGGGCCTGCCTCATGGCTGAACCCGATTTAGTCGCGGAATGTATTGCTGAAATGCAGCATGCGGTGGATATTCCAGTGACTGTAAAACACCGGATCGGGATTGATGATATGCAGTCTTATGAAGAAATGCTGCATTTTGTCGATACCGTAGCCAAAACCGGCTGCAATAATTTTATCGTACACGCGCGCATTGCCTTATTAAAAGGTCTATCGCCTAAAGAAAACCGCGATGTGCCGCCCCTGCGTTATGAAGATGTTTATCGCCTGAAGCAGGATCGTCCTGATCTGCTGATTGAAATCAATGGCGGGATCAAGACCTATGCCGAAACGCTGGAACATCTCAAACATGTCGATGGCGTGATGATTGGTCGTGAAGCCTATCATAATCCGTACTTATTGGCTGAACTGGGCCAATTGTGGAATCTGGATGTACCGGATCGTTTCGAGATCATGCAACAAATGCTGCCTTATATTGCCCAGCGCATGGCAGAAGGTGCACCATTGTCAATTATTAGCCGTCATATTTTAGGACTGTTCCAGAACTTGCCGGGTGCACGTAAATGGCGTCAGGCACTAAGCGGTGGCAATGCCAAAACCTTGAAAGATGTGGAAACTGCGCTGTTTAATATTCAAGAAGCAATGCAACGTACTGAAGACTATGTGCGTGAACATCAGCAAGTTGAATCCTAAATACGAATTTAAAAGTCTAATCGATATAAAAAAGCACCGATCATCGGTGCTTTTTTATAGAGATGAGCGAAGACGTTATTGAGTATATGCGGTGATATTACCGACCGGAACCGGTTCTTCCTGATAAGAAACACCTTGAAATTCTGGCTCGGCAATGGGTGTGACCAGAGAACCGCGCTCATGTTCTTTTGACTCATCTACAGGTTCCAGGTCATCTAAGGCTGAAGCCAGCTGCTGTAACTCCCGATCCAGTTGCTGCCGGTATTGCTCTATTTCAATTTCATCAATAAAAGCAAAGGCATCCTCTTCGATCGCCCACCTATAGCCTCCATCGACCTTAAAGATTTTGACATTGACCGGATATGCCTCCCCCTGATAATTCAGATGAGAAATCGCTTTAAATTGATTGCCCTGCCGCTGGACAATTTTGACCTTCTGCACAGTAAAACGATAGCGTTGATAATCCTGATTGGAATTAAATTCCTGTTGCATCTGCGCTTGAATATTTCTGGCCAATTCATCCATCGAGACAAAGTAACTGCATCCAGCCAGACAGGCGATCATCCATAACACAATGATTGTTCTCATAGCGCCTCCTTCTTTTTCTTTCCTGTTCCTGCTTATAGCTGATATATGCAGTATTGTTATGCTTGCTTATTCTGTGACCTATTTTATGCTTTTTTGAAAAAACAAGAAATAAGCAGTGCATGAATCATGACTAAATTATTTAAGATTTCTACAGCTTTTTGAATAAATGATAAAAATTTACTCATAAAAAAGCCCTGAGTCTAACAGGGCTTTTTTTTGTGAAGATTCTTTTAAAAATCGTCATCACTGGATGGATCACGATGCAAGGCATCATGAATCGCTTCGATCAGCTGCTGGGCAATTTCCTGCTTGGAGGCTTTTTCCAGATCACGCTTATCCATCTGATACTGTTCGGCAAAAAATACGGTCATGGCATTTTCATCCGACGCAAAACCGATATCGGCACGTGAGACATCATTGCAGGCAATCATATCCAGTTTTTTCGCGACCAGTTTGCCCGCGGCATATTCTTCAATATTGCGGGTTTCCGCCGCAAAACCGACCATAAACGGACGTTTCTCTTGCTGGGCGATGGTCGCAACAATATCCGGATTTTTCACAAGCGCCACATTCAGCTCATCGCCAGTTTTTTTAATTTTGTGTTCTGCAACTTCCGCCACGCGGTAATCCGCCACCGCAGCAGTTGCAATAAAAATATCACAGCCATCTTCCAGCATCTGCATGCTTTCATTGAGCATTTTTACGGCAGAACTGACATTTTTGCGTTTGACGCCATTTGGTGTATCCAGAGTCACTGGCCCTGCAATCAGGGTCACATCTGCCCCAGCGGCATAACAGGCAGCTGCCAGAGCAAAGCCCATTTTACCGGTACTGTGATTGGAAATATAACGTACCGGATCAATCGCTTCACGGGTTGGACCGGCGGTGATGGTGACACGTTTACCCGCAAGCTGACCAAATTTTTCTGCGATCGCACGCTGTGCTTGATGGAAATATTCTGTGACTTGTCGTGCCAGATCTTCCGGCTCAGGCATACGGCCTAAACCCACATCGCCACAGGCTTGAGATCCGGCATCCGGCATGATCACATGCACACCATCTTCAATTAAAGTGGCCAAGTTGCGTTGTGTTGGCTTAGCTGCCCACATTTGCTGGTTCATGGCAGGCGCCACCCAGACCGGGGCCTTGGTCGCCAGATATAAAGTACTGAGCAAATCATCTGCTAGACCTGCTGCAAACTTTGCCAAGGTGTCACAACTTGCAGGTGCAACCAGTAACAGATCCGCCCAACGTGCCAGCTCGATATGCCCCATACCTGCTTCCGCTTCAGGATCCAGTAATGCCGTATGGACCGGATTGCCTGATAAGGCTTGAAACGTTAAAGGTGTAATAAAAGCCTGTGCCCCTTGGGTCATCACCACCCGCACATTAAATCCAGCATCTTTCAGACGACGAACCAGAATCGCACTTTTATAGGCAGCAATGCCGCCAGTCACAGCTAAAATGATATTTTTATGAGGAATTACACTTACGTCGAAGCTCACAAACAGGCTACCTTTCTGTTGCAGTGGGGCTCACAATAGCATTAAATAACCGCATTCCCAAGAGATCGGCTTGCGGGAAAACTGATAATTCATAATAAATAAGTCTAATAACTATGCAATTTTCTATTAAAAACTGGCCGGAACAAGAACGGCCGCGAGAACGCTTAATTCAATATGGCGCAGAAAGTCTGTCCGATGCCGAGCTACTGGCCATCTTTCTTCGTTCGGGCTCCCAGCAACATTCCGCAGTCGAACTTGCCCGACTCTTGATTCAGCATTTCGGTCATCTCACTGCCTTACTGGATGCACCTTTACAGGAAGTCAGCCAGTTTCATGGCATGGGCATCAGTAAATATACCCAACTCATGGCCGTCAAGGAACTCGGACGGCGTTATATTTCCGAACATCTGAAACAGGATGCACTGGAGCTCAATAATTCCAAACGGCTGAGAGATTATTTACGTTTTGAACTGCTCGGTGAAACTCAAGAAGTGTTTGCCGTGCTGTGTCTGGATGCCAGTTTAAGAAAAATTGCCTTTAAAAAACTGTTTTATGGGTCCATCAATGCATGTGATATTTCTATTAATCAATTGCTACGTTATGCGATTAGCCAGCAGGCGACCTCGATTGTCATTGCGCATAATCATCCGCTGGGTCGGCCCTCTCCATCCAAGGCCGACCTGGCATTGACCCGTCAGATTCAACAGGCTTGCCAGCTGGTGGATATCCATTTAATCGACCATTGCATCATTGCTTTGGAAGGCAGTTTTTCCTTTGCTGAGCAGCAACTCATCAAACCGGAAATGCAGTATTGAATAGCACTTGACAAAGCAGGCACAACTCCACAAGATCATGAAAAAAATTGTGATGATTCCAATAAATGATCGTACGTGACCAGCCGACTGTTTTTAAACTGCTGTTTTCCTGGCGGGGGACGATTTTACCTAAAGTTTTACCACCTTTAGGCGTGGTGATGCTGATGTCAGCTATCATTGGTGGCTTATCACATATTGGCTATTTTCATTTTCCAGAATTACCCCTGGTCGGATTTACCCTGATTGGAGTCGTGCTGTCGATCTTTCTCGGATTTAAGAACTCGGCCTGTTATGACCGCTGGTGGGAAGCGCGCAAACTTTGGGGTATTTTGATTGCCAATTCACGTCATTTTGACCGGGATTGCAGGATGCTGTCCCAAGGTCGCCGTGAGCGTGTGATTCAGCATGTGATTGTCTTTGCCAATGTTCTCCGTGACCGGCTACGCCATCAAACAGCCAATCCGACCGAACTGGTTGAAACCAGCGGCATGAGCCAGCAAGCGGTGACCCAGCTCTATCAACAGGCCAACGCGCCGCAATATACCTTAAGCCTGATTCAATGGGAGTTAATGCAGGCACTCAAAGAAGGTGAAATCTCAGACATCATCTATATGCAGATGAATAATCATGTGGCAGAACTAAGTATTGTCCAGACTGGTTGTGACCGGATTGCGACAACGCCTTTGCCTTTTGCCTATTCGGTCTTGCTGAATCGTACCGTCTATTTTTTCTGTTTTATTTTGCCTTTTAGCCTGGGTTCAACATTGGGTTTATTTACGCCTTTGCTGGTCGGAATTTTGGCTTATACCTTTTTAGGACTAGATGCCTTAAGCTCAGAAATTGAAGAACCTTTTGGCACGCAAAGTAATGATTTGCCACTGGACTCAATGGTGCGTACAATTGAAATTGAACTCTTAGGCACGCTGGGCAAACCAACCCCACCACCGATTCAGGCCAAAGATCATAACCTACTGTAATTTATTCTTCTCTTGCCCTTTTCTATCAGCAAAAGGCACTTCTGCTTTGCAAGAACAAAGTTCGAGTAAAGCACTCAATCAACAAAACTCTCCCAAATCCCGACTTGTCCCGGTTTTAGGCTCGGCACATTCCCGAGTCTGATCCATGGCATATGGTCGCCATGAAAGTCACTGCCAATCGAAACTTTCAGACGATGCTCCGCAATCATCCGATCGACCATCTGGCGAGTGGAACTTGGATCTACCGCTGGCGGCAGTTCAACGGCGTCGCCACCAAACTTGGCAAAGATCTCGATCAGGTAACGAATGTTGGTCGCAGATAGGTCATATTTGGTCGGATGTGCCAGCACTGCAAAACCGCCACTTTCATGAATCACCTGAACCGTGTCTTCAAGACTCAAGCCATCAAATTTGACATAGGCTTTCTTGCCTTCCTTGATGTACTTATCAAAAGCCTGTTGCGGGCGAGTCACAATACCTTTTTCTACTAAGGTTTTGGCAATATGCGTCCGTGTTACCCGATCAGGGATATTATCGACTTTGACCAGTACATCGGCATAAATATCCTGACCAATTAAAGGAATCAGTAAGTCACAGATCTGTTTCGAGCGTTCCGCCCGGATTTTCTTCTGCTGATTGAGGGCTTTTTGTAAAGGCTCAGGATTTTGCATATTCAGTGCAACAATATGCACGCCATAATTTTTCTTGGTGGCTGGACGTGACCACTGGCTGGAGATTTCCACCCCAGAAATGATCTTAATCTCATGATTTTTAGCGGCTTCTTGTGCCAGTTCCAGGCCATCCATAGTGTCGTGATCTGTCAATGCCAAAGTATGCACCGATTTCTCTACGGCAGCCTCGACCAATTGCTGTGGAGTTAAAGTTCCATCAGAAATATTGCTATGTGTATGTAAATCTACGCCGTGCATCTCTATACTATGACATTTATTTAATCAGATTTAGATACTCTAACATGAAAGCACTTTTAGACTTTGTGCCACTCATTATTTTCTTTTATTTATATAAAACTGTAGATCCAAAAGACACTGACCATCAACTTTTGCAATTGATCGGTTCTGCGGGGGGTGTCGACAATAATAATATTCTTGTGGCAACCACGGGTCTGATTATTGCTATGCTGGTGGTCTATGGTGCGTTATTTGTCATGCAAAAATTCCGCCTGGATAAGCAGCAATGGATTGTGCTGTTTATGACCGTGATTTTTGGTGGGATCACTCTGATGCTGAGCGACGATTTCTATATCCGTTTAAAGGCGGTATTGCTGAATCTGGTCTTTGCCGGCGTATTCCTGCTGTCGCCTTGGTTTAGTAAAGATAAAAAGCCACTGATTCAGCGTCTGTTTGGCCCGGTTTTCAACTTAAGTGAAAAAGGCTGGATCAAACTGAACTATGCCTGGGTCGCCATGTTTGCACTGATGTCATTTTTACATACCTTCTTTGCCTACTTGTGGCTGGATGGAAAATATTGGGGCGAATTCACGGCATTCGGTGACATGATCGTGATGTTTTCCTTTATCATTATCCAGTTTATTGTATTGCGTAAATACTTTAAGACTGCTGAATAAATCCAACTACAAACAATTGAGAATCATCATGCCATTATTTGTCGTTAGCTGTACCGATCAGGAAGGTACAGTGGAGAAACGTCTTGCCATTCGTCCACAACATCTTGCCCGCTTGCAAAAGCTGAATGATGAAGGCCGTCTGATTGTTGCAGGCGCGATGCCGAAAGATCCGAGTAATCCACAAGCCGGCTTTTATGGTAGTACCATCATTGTCGATTTTGACAGCCGTGAAGACCTGGATACCTGGCTAGAGGATGAACCCTTCCTGAAAGAAGGTGTATATGCACAGATTGATGTGAAACCGTTTAACAAAGCATTCCCTCAAGGATAAGGTTTATGCGTGTTGTTCTTGCCAGTGTTATTGGCCTCTGTTGTACCTTTCATTCTGTATGGGCAGTAGAAGTTGCCACAGTTCAGACAACACCAAACAGTGTCGCCGCTGCTGCTGTACAAGCTGCGGTCGCAACCCCCACTGCTACGCCAAAACCTGCAATCATCCCTGTGGCTGCAACAGCATCTCAAGTACTTCCGGCAACTGGAAATAAGCCACTGACTGCTGAAGAACTTGCCAGAAATAAAGCTCAGCAAGACGCCAAAGTAAAAGCTTTGGTGAAAGATCAGGCGACGCGTCTGCAACAGCTGGAAAAAGCCAATCTGGAAGCGTTAGCACAAAATCAGGAACTACAGCTCAGAAATGACAATCTTGGCGTGCAAGTACAGGTTTTACAAAGCGAACGCAGTGCGCAGATGTTCCTGTATGGTGCTGCCACGTTGGCCGTGGGCGTTTTGCTGGGCTTTCTGATTGCCAGTTACGTTTATACCAAGCGCCGCCGTCAATGGTAATCTATTCCCCTTTCGGACTTATTTAAGGTTGTAGTCGTTTTGTCGCATGCAATTCAAACCGCCGATCTCGATTGGCACTTGGTGGATGGCATTGAAGTGCCTGTCTCTAAACAGTTTGGCGATGTTTATTTTTCTAAAGACAATGGTTTGCTGGAAACCCGCCATGTTTTTTTAAATGGCAATGACCTGCCGACCCGCCTGACTGACTTAAAACCGTTTGAATATTTTTGTGTGGGCGAAACCGGCTTTGGCACAGGACTGAATATTCTGGCGTTATGGCAGCTCTGGCAGCAGACCCGTCCGGACAATCACAGTCATTTGCATGCGATTTCAGTGGAGAAATTTCCGCTCTCTAAACCCGATCTGATTCGCGCTTTAAATGTCTGGCCTGAACTCAAGCCATTGGCAGATCAACTGATTTCCCAATATCCGATGCCAATTGCAGGCTGCCACCGTTTAAGCTTCCCGGAAGAACGTTTCTCAATCGACTTGTGGCTCGGAGATGCCCATGATGTATTTCCCATCATGGAAAAAACCGCACCTGTGAATGCATGGTTTCTGGATGGTTTTGCGCCGTCTTGTAATCCAGACATGTGGGAAGAAAATGTTTTAAATAATATTGTGCGTTTATCCGAGATCGGCACCACTTTCGCTTCTTTTAGTGTCGCAGGTGTCCTGAAACGTGGCCTAAAGAATCATGGGATTTCCATTTCACGTCCAAGAGGTTTTGGGCATAAACGTGAAATGCTCAAAGCCATCTGGAAGCTATCTGAACCAGCCAATTCGGGTGCAGATCAGGATATTACTCAAAAAAAAACAGCATTAAATCCTGAGCTTGAATTTAACATACGCCAGATTGCAGTTATTGGCGCCGGAATCGCAGGTTTAAGTGCTGCTTGGGCCTTTGCACAGCGTGGCCACCAAGTCACGATTTACGATCAATCAGCGCCACTTGCTGGTGGTTCTGGTAATCCGCTTGCGCTCTTGAACCCAAAACTCTGCCCGATTGAGCAGAGTGCAGAACATTTAATGACCTTGGCTTGGCAACATGCCCTGACTCATTATGCAAAATTCAAAGCCTTTCGACCGATTCAGGTCAGTCAATTGGCACTCAAACATCCCGAGACTCTTTTAAGTCTGGCAGATGAATATCCAGCACATATTCTTTCAGTGCAAACGGCGGATGAGCAGAAACTGCATACTGAATATTCAAGTTTAAAACTTTTAGCAGCAGGAACTATTTCTCCGCATCAATTGCGTGATGAAATTTTACAGCATCCGAATATTAAATATATCCAAGCAAAAATCACCAAAATTGAGCAGCTATCTCAACCCAAACTTTTTGAAAATGAAAATTGTTTGGGTCAGTTTGATCATGCGCTGGTTTGTAGCGCCCGCGAGACAGCACAATTCTTTGAGCATTATCCGGCACTCAAGCCAATTCGTGGACAAGTGAGCTGGCTAAACAATAGCGCTCAGCCTTTAAGCAAAGATACTGCTTATAACTACGGTGGGTATTGTATGCAACTGGATGATACACATTTAATTCTCGGTGCATCTTTCCATCCCGGCCGGGAGGATACAGAGGTGCTCCCAGAAGATCATGCACATAATCATGAGCTGCTCCAGAGCGTCTTTCCAGATTATGCCGCGTCATTAGCACCGATGGACACCTGGCATGGCCGTGCAGCGCTACGTGCCCAAAGTCAGGATTACTTTCCTTTACTCGGTAAAATGCAGCCTGAACAGGAAATTTATAGTTTTGCCGGTCTAGGCTCCAAAGGCTTTTTATTTGCACCCCTTTGTAGTGAAATTTTGGCCGCCCAGATTCTGGGTGAAGCCTGTCCTGTTCCAGCAAGTCTGGTTAAAAAACTCAGCGTGAGCCGCTTTCAAAAGAAAGTAAAAGCCAAGAAGCCTTATTTTAAGCCACAAATTTAATTACCCTTTTGAATGAATCCCTCTAAGTCCCCCTTTTTTAAAGGGGGACTTTTCTCTACTTTTATGAATAAATCGAATGCCTGTAGCTCCTCCCTTTAGAAAAGGGAGGTTGGGAGGGATTAAATTTCAGCCAATAAAAAAGCGCCTTGCGGCGCTTCTTTTTAACAGAATGCTTATGCACCCTGTTCAAGCGGTAAGCCTGCATCACGGGCGGCACGAGTACCCCCCATCAGAATGACATATTCACGTGAACTGTCAAAACCCTCTAGTTTTTCAGCAGCACGTGGAGCTTTACTACCCCCACCACACAAGATGTAAATGGGTTGATCCGCTGACACCTGAGTTAGGCTCTCTGCTGAAAGATCGTTAATGGGCTGATTCACCGCCCCTTTCACGTGTGCTTCAGCAAAAGCACTTGTATCGCGTACATCCCAGATAATTGCATTTTCTGGGAACTCAAATGTTGTAATTTCTTGTTTACGGATCATTGCGCACTCCTTTGATGTAAACAACACTTGGCAAATGAAGAAAACATCCCTAGCATCTCAGATATTCTTTCCATTTGTAAAGGTCTAAACCATGCCTTCTTTCGATATTGTTTCTGAATTAGAAATTTTTGAAGTAAATCATGCAGTTCAAAACACGCAAAAAGAAATTGCGACCCGCTTTGACTTCCGCGGTCAGGACGTTTCTATTGAACTGAATGAAAAAAACAAGGAAATCAAGATTTCGACTGAAAGTGATTTCCAGTGTGAACAAGTGTATAGCATGCTCGAAAGTCATTTCTTTAAACGCAAAGTTGATATTCAGGCACTCGATCCACAGAAAATGACGGCTTCTGGTAAAAACGTGATTCAGGTAATCAAACTCAAAGATGGTCTTGACTCTGATACCGCAAAAAAAATCAATAAAGCCATTAAAGAAAGCGGCATTAAAGCGCAATCTTCTATTCAGGGTGACAAGATTCGTGTAACGGACAAGAAGCGCGACACTTTGCAACAAGTGATGACCTTCTTAAAAGAACAGCAATTTGGTTTGCCTTTACAGTTCAATAACTTTAAAGATTAAGACCATCCTGTGTCTTGAAGAAGGAATTATGACGCATCGCAATCGACTGACTAAACTGGTGAACGCCACTTCCAAATTACCACAAGGTATTCGAAGTACTTTATTGAGTAAAACCTTTGGCCGGATCGTTCCTATGGTCGGCTCTGCCAAGCTTCGCTATGTAGAGCTAAGTCCAGCAAAAGTCGTGGTCAAAATCGCCAATCATAAAGCCATGCAGAACCATATTGGTCAGGTGCATGCCTGCGCGATGGCGTTATTGGCAGAAACAGCGACCGGCTTTGTCACGGCAATGAATGTGCCTGATACAGCAATTGTACTGATCAAAAGCTTAAAGGTTGATTTTAAGCGCCCGACACGCGGTGCCATGACTGCTGTTGCTACGCTCACGTCGGAGCAGCAAGCCCTGATGCAAAACTCGGATAAAGGTGAAACCCTGGTTCAGGTCACCGTCACGGATGAATCAGGTGAAGCCCCCATTCAATGTGAAATGCTCTGGGCTTGGATTGCCAAAGATCAGCTGAAAAAATCATCATAATTTCTGCAATAAAAATCCCGGCTCTGATTGCCGGGGTTTTTATTTTAAGCCGTTTATTGGGCGAGCTGTGATTCCAAGAACTTCTGTTTCGCTTCGTCTGGAATAAGACGCTTGTTACCTTTCACATCGACAGCAACAAAGGTAAACACACCTTCAGTCACCCGAATTGGTGGGCGTGAATCATCATGACTGTCCCAAACCTCAATTTCCATCTGGATAGATGTTTTTCCAACTTTGAGAATTTTGGTATAACAACTAATCACGTCCCCGACTTTCACCGGTACCAGAAAAGTCATCTGGTTAATTGAAATCGTGGCACAACGCCCCTTTGAAAATCGTTCTGCGTGAATCGCGCCTGCTAAGTCCATTTGTGAAACGATCCAGCCACCAAAGACATCACCACTCCAGTTGGTATCTGCAGGCATTGCGATCGTCTGTAGGGAAAGAATCCCCTCTGGTCTTACTTGAGAATCTGACACTTTCACTCCAGGCATTTGAATTAGGGTTGGGTATTTAACTGCTGATCAAGCCATTTTTGCAGCTCGCTTGACCGTAATGCACCGCTTATTCTAGCAATTTCGTTGCTTTTATTCATCAACACCAGTGTCGGAATACTGCGAACATTAAATGCAGAACTTAAGCGCGGATTCGCTTCTGTATCAATTTTTGCAAAAACCACATTTGGATATTGTTTTGCGACAGTTGCAAAATGCGGTGCCATCATTTTACAGGGACCACACCATTCTGCCCAGAGATCAATCAGGATTGGCAAGTCACTATGCGTGACAAACTGGCTAAAATTCTGTTCATTCAGCTCAATCGGTGCCAGTGGAATCAGGGCTTGATGACATTGACCACAAGCAGGGTTGGCAGTGAGTTTATCTTCAGGGACACGGTTTTTGGCCAGACATTCCGGACATACAATAATCATCTAGCGCACTCCAATATGTTGATGTAAGAATTCTAATTGGGTCGAAACTGCTTTTTCAAACCATTCCCCATGATAAATATCAAAATGCCGGATATTCCACTCCTGATATTGTACAAACGGTGCAAGATTGGTCACGGTTTCGCGACTGGATTCAATCGGAATTAAACTATCCAGTTTTGCTGCAATAAACAGCACAGGAATGGTGATTTTTCTAACTTGCTGAATCGGGCGATAACGCATTAAATTAAAAAAGACCCGCGCAGGAATTTGACCACTCCAATAATAATCCGGATTCACAATCGACAGATAACCCTCGTAGCTGTCCTGTGTCGGCATAAAACACAGCTCGTAAGGATCGACCACCGGCAAGGTTTTGGGCTGCATACCGACCTTGCTTCCCATATAGTCCTGACTAGAAACCTTAAGTGCCTTGGGGAGTTGCTGCAAAGGATAAAGCCTGGCACTTTCAGCCCCATCGACAAAAGGCACCTGTACCATTGCGGCCTGAATATTTTTCAGTTCTGCTGCCAGGGTGAGTACATGCCCTCCGCTTAAGGCAGTTCCCCAGAGCACGATCCGTTGACTGTCAATCGACTTACGTGCCTGAATATGCTTGATCATGGTTCGCCAGTCATCCAGCTGGGCAGAAATCGAGACCAGCTCACGCGGTCGCCCGGTACTGCCGCCCCAATAGCGATAATCGAATAACACCACCGCATAGCCGGCACTGGCAAAATGCTGGGCATAGTGCACCAGTTTAAATTGACGTAAGGCCGCCAGACCATGGGCCATCAAGATCACGGCCGGTTTTTCTATATTTTTAGGCCGATAAAAATCTGCAGCAATCACATCATGACCGCTTTTTACATACAGTGGCTCAACTGTATAAGCCTGCATACGCGCTCCATTGCGTTATCTTATGGTGATCATCATTTATAAAAATTTCACAACAGCTTCAGCATGTTTTCCGCTTAATGCTATCATAAAGCATATCGATATAAATGAAATGATGGAGTGGCGTCATGAGCGAAAATGTAGGCTTTGCTGGTCAAATTGGTCCGGAACACGTGACTCAGGTGGTCGAGAAAGGTTTTAAATCTATTATCAATAACCGCCCGGATATGGAAGGTGGTTCTGAGCAGCCGACCAGTGCACAAATTGAAGAAGCTGCACGCAGTGCCGGTCTGGATTATGTCTTTCAGCCTGTCGTCGCTGGTCAGATTACTGAACTCGATGTACGTACTTTTGCCAATCATTATAATGAATTACCGAAACCTATTCTGATGTTCTGCCGTACTGGAAATCGCTCAAATAATTTATATCAACTGGCAAAACAGATGGACCTGCTGGATGACTAAGTCTTTTTGGAAAATTGTAGTACTGGCAAGCTGTTTAAGTGTCAGCTCACTTGGTTTTGCCGCAAATGATCTCAGCCGTGCAATGACCTCTTCGCTGAGTGTGTCAGGTGAAATGACATTAAGCAAGTTTCAGCAATTGATTCAGCAAGGTTTCAAATCTGTGATTGTAAACCGGCCGGATCAGGAAACTGGCAATAATGTCACGGTGAGTCAATTACGCTCCATTGCGGAGAAATCTCAAGTGAGTGTGATTTATCAGCCTGTGGTGAGTGGCCAGCTTTCTCAGGCCAATATTGAAGAATTTGCGCGATATTATAATGAGCTGCCTAAACCGATTTTGATGGTTTGCCGAAGTGGTACACGTTCGGTTGCTTTGTTTAATCAGGCTAAATCTCAAGGTTTGTTGCATGAATAAAGTTGTATTAGTGATGATGTGTGTCTTGGCGCTGAGTGCTTGTAGTTCTTTGCAAGTACGCCCGACGGTGGGTGTGAGTGTGGGGACGAGTTTATAATTTTTAAATTAAATTCCCCATAAAAAAAACAGCGCCGAAGCGCTGTTTTTTAATTACCTTAATTACAGTTAGTGGTCGTACCGTATGGACTGACCTCGTTTGGAGATGTTGTACCATCTGTAGAGTAATCTGTTGATAATGATGGTAAACCAAGATCATAAGTTGTACGTGTTGGTAAACTCGCTATCGTAGAAGATGCACCAACTCTTACATTTAGCCATTGAGCATAATTTTTTGGATAACGAATACTAAAATCAAATTTACCTTCTGAATCCGTAACATATGTTACAGTATTAGCTAATGCAGCACTCGACTTAGTAAAACTTACAACTTTAACTGGCACCCCATTTACTGCAGTTCCATCAGCGCTAGCAGCACATGAAGTGACATTATTAGTAACCGTTGGGAATAAAGTGTCATCGTTAGGATCGTTTGGTGTACCATTATTATTAATAGCAATATTATTTAGATAATATTGCTGATTACCAAAGACCCATTTCATTGCTGGGTCTTGTGTTGGTACAGGTGCTAATGCCCATAAATTACGCCCTTTAATATAAGAAATTGGGGTAATATCAAGTGTTACTTCTTGATTTGCCAGTGGTTTACCATCGAAGTCAATTACACTTGCAGATAGATTTCTTGTGTAATAAACATTACCACTTTCAGTTAAAGAAGAAACCTCAATATTATTAACCGCAATTACAATCGATGCTCTTGGATTTTGTACTGCCGCCTGAACAATATCCACTTGGGTTACTTGAGTCGCATCAATAAAGCCATTTTCTGTAAATTTCGCTGTTAAACGTAAATCTTCATTTGCAAATGTTGCGGCATCATAATTTCCATCTCGTTCACGCTCATCCACTTGTACTTTAAATACGGCTTGTCCGTTGGCATCTGTGGTTAAACCTGATGCTCCTACAATTATTGCGCCGTTAAGTGCAAAATTCTCAATAGCCAATTCAACGTACTTATCAGCTACGCCACCACCATTAGTATCAACCAAAGTCACAGTAACATCCGTGATATCATTACGTACATTCATGATTGGTTTAGCAGCTGCAACACGTAGACTATAACGTGCAGGCTGTGGTTGAGGTGTTGGAGTCACAATAGGTGCAGGTGTAAATGCTGTTAAATGGTGTATTTGAGTTACTGTACCTGCTTCATTAGTATGACTTGCAGTTAGCTCGATTCCACTTGCAATCAATAAATCAGCATCAACTGTACTTCCATCAATCTCAACCGAGAAGAACGCATTACCGTTTGAATCCGTAATCACTGTTTGAGGTTCGCTGGTATTGGTTGGATGCCCACTTCCTGGTGTACCAATAATTAATGTAGCTGCGTTATTTGCAGACAGCCTTACTGGCTGATTACGAACTGGCTGGTTATTTCGATCTAATAATGCAACAGTTATAATTGAACGGTCACCGGCAGTGCTTAAATTCGCTTTAGAACTCAGTATTGTTAAGTGATTCGTGTTAATCGCTTCAGTTACCGTAAAGCTAAGCGTAGTTTCAAGCTTTTCACCTTTAGGGTTAGTGATAATGCCTTTAACCTGAATACCCTTGTCTAATAAAGCTTGTTTTGCAACAGCTGAAATATCTTTAGGTAATGTAAGAGTTACTGGTAATTGTCCATTAGCTGACGTAGAAACTAAATCTGCACTCAGTTTCACACCAGCTGTAATTGCTTCAGTATTCAATGCCAAATTCACAGGATAAGCTGAATTTGCTCCAAGCTCGTCCTTAACGGCTACTTGCACTGTATAATTCTTACCTAATTCCAAATTAGATTGATCTGCTGTTAAACGTAAGTTTACAGAATCCTTTGGAATCTCAACTTGAATTGAACCTGTTTGCTGTAAACGGTCATTCGGGTTATTTAAACTTGTGCCGACTACAGCAAAAACGATACCATTTTTAATCAAGTTTGCATCGTACGCACCTTCAGCAACACGAACAGTAAATTCTGCTTCACCCTTGCTATTGGTTACAGCCGAGTTAGAAGATAAAGACACACGTGAGCTAGTTAACGAAGATAAAGCAATTTGAATTGGTGTATTTGGAATAATGGCATTGTCTTTATCTTTCGCAACAACTTTAACACGAACTTCACCACCCAACACTGACACAGTTTGAATATTACCTACATATGCAATATCCAGACCTGCAAGCTCTGGTAAAACGACTGGTGGTTGTGCAACATCAACTTTCTTTGTAACAGTAAATGCGGAACCATCTGTACGAGTTGATTTCACGACTACCGTTAAACCATTCGCAATTAGATTCGTGAGTTCAGTTACATTGCCCGCTTTTACTTTAATTGTAAATTTTGCATGACCATTTTCATCTGTGCGAATAGCTTGCGTAGAAACGTAACTCACACCATTATTTAATGCTGCATCATTTAAACCAATACTGATCAGCTGATTTTTAAGTAATTTACCATCTGTACCTTTTGCGGTGACATCAACAGTTAATGTTTGCTCTTGGCCAACTGCTAGAGTCAAACCTCCCAACATATCAACTGTAAAGTGATCAAGATCAATCACACCTTGCTCTGTCGGTGCTTTGAAATTCAGACGCAATGTTTGTGTCTTACCATTTGCTGAAGTCGCAACTAACGGTACACCTTGAATGGCTAAAGCAGCTTGCTCAGATGATAGATTCGCCTTGTAAGCAAGAGTAAAAGTGGCATAACCATCAGCTTCAGTCTGTTTAGAAGACTGACCTGTATGAGTCAAACCCAAGTCTTGTAATTCTTTATCACTTAAAGACCCTGCAATACCTAATGAAATAGTTTCACCTTTTAACGCACTACCATTTACACCGACTGCCTTGACTTTAACTGTGAAAGTATGATTTTTTGTATAATCAAATACCGCTAGTTTTGGATCTGTCGAAGTAGTAATTGGATCTATTGATAAATAGCGCGTCGCTTCTTCAGAAACTTCTTCATTAGCAACTGTAATAGCAATAGAATTGCTTACACCATTATCAGTCGTAAAATTAGCTTTAATTCCTGCTTTTACCAATGCTTCTACTGCAGCAGGTGTTTGGGCATTAGTCTTAATATTAAAAGTGGCAAACCCGTTCACCAAGTCTTTTTCCGCAGCCCCATCCAATGTTACACCATTTGATGTTGCCTCAGCATTTAAGTCAAGTTTAACCTTACCTTTAGTTGCTGCTAAGCCTTTATTATTAATTGCCTTAACAGTTACTGCAACTGAGTCATTTTTTGCATTCACTTTATATGAAGATGCAATTTCTAAACGCTGAATAGCATCGGCATCTGAAGCATTTGTATTTTCTGTTACTACATCAACAATAACGCTACCAGACTCAAGGTTAATACCATCTGTATAGGTTGCACTTAACGAAATACCTGTGTCGGATAAAGCAAGTGGATGTGTAACATCGGCCGTGCTAATCGTAAATTCTGCAATACCTTGTGCATTCGTTTTAGCAGTCGCATTATTGAGTTTAACGCCATACGCGAGCTCATCCTTTGTAAAGCTCAAACGAATCTCTTTTCCACTTAACGGCTCATGTTGATCATTCTTTGCTAATACTTGGATTTTTACAGGTGTTGTACTTTTCGCAGCAACAGCCTGATCTGGCTTAATTACTGAGAGAGTTGAGACAATCTGAGATGTGTCTTTAAATGTTAAATTTGCTATTGCGGTTTTTTCAGCTTTATGTTCATCAACTAGCAAAAAACTTAATGTTTCAGACTTACCCGCGAAAGTAGCAAGATCAGCTGATGTAAAATTACTACTCGCTTTAAGTGTATATTTCACCTCACCCTGAGCATTTGTTTGTTGAGTTGCTGCGCCATTAGTGATAATAAATTTACCGCGCATCGCTTCAGGCATATTTAAAGTAACAGACTGATTCGCTTTAATACCACCCTTAGCATCTGTTACAGTCGCAGTGACATCAACACTGCCATTTGGTAAATTTAATACTGTGCCCTGGGTCACATTGATTCTATAGTCACTGACAATCGTACTACTTTTCTTAATATTTAAAGTGTAGGGAATACTAACTGAAGTGCCGTCAACTGTAGCAGTTAGTTGCACTGAACCTTCAGCTTCTGCCAATTCAGGTACATTAATCTCAAAAATAGCTACACCATTGGTGCCTGTTGCAACCAAAGAGTTAGTGCTGGTTACGCCAAACTTATTTGTCGCAATTGTTAAGCGAATATTTTTGTTGGCAATACCACCATTGTCAGCATTTAAGGCTTTGACCGCCAAATAAACTTTTGAATTATCTGGTGCAAGTTGAATTTCTTGACCACTCGCATTCTGTAGAGCTCGAGTTAAATGCGTTGCTACATTTGACGTTTCTGTTTCTGACTGGTTATTATCATTTGTATTTCCTCCTTCCGTATTACCGCTAGATGAACCATTATTATAATACCCATCACTACCGCCCCCTCCACAAGCAACCAAAGAAATTGAAGTTGCCAAGATTGTTGTATTGACCCCTAGTTTTTTTAAATTTATAAACAAACTCATGATTTTTCCTACTGGATATAATAGTTAAGCTGCCATAAAGTTAGTCTTCTGGCTTTTACACAAAATTTACTCAAATTAGCAAAAATAAGCAATCTAGTTACATAATTTACACCAGAAACATTGTAAACCATAAATATAAATAATTATGTTTTGAGACTTGGTAATCATTCTATGTACGACCTCATCATTATTGGCGCAGGCACTGCAGGAATCAGTGCTTATAACGAAGCCATTAAATATACCCAGAATATTTTAATTATCAATGATGGCTCGTGGGATACAACCTGTGCCCGTGTAGGTTGTATGCCAAGTAAATTGCTAATCTCCTCTGCAAATCGCATGCATGATATTCAAACTGCTGAAGAACTTGCTTTAAAACATAATGCTGTCATTGATCCTTCAGATGTTATGCAACGTGTGCATGTCTTTAGAGAACGTTTTATTCGTGCAACTTTAACAGGTGTCGATCAATGGGACAGCTCACATAAAATTTCCGGAAAAGCCAAATTTATTGATCCCCAAACGATCGAAGTCAATGGACAATCCTATCGGGCCAAAAGTTTTATTGTTGCTGTAGGCTCACGCCCTAATGTTGATAAAGCTTTAAAGCAACAATTAAAAGAAAAATACATCACTTCTAATGAAATATTTGAATTTTCTCAATTACCTGAGTCTTTAGCGGTAATCGGGAGTGGCATCATTGCAATTGAATTAGCTCAAGCCATGCAACGACTGGGCGTAGACACTACCCTGTTCGCTCGTAGCCAAAAAGTAGGTGCCTTAACCAGTCCAGTCTTACAAAAGCTGGCACAGGAGCAATTGAGTAAAGAACTCAATATCAAGTTCAAAATCTTGCCAGATCAAGTTAAAAAACAAGCTGATCATATCCAGATTAATTTTACTGAAAATGATCAAGCTCAAACTATTCAAGTTGAATATATTTTGGGCGCTACAGGCCGTCAGACTAATCTGGATCGATTGGGTTTAAATCAGTTAGAGCCTAGTTTTGCTGATATCAAAAAATTGCCTATCAATGAAAAAACCAAACAACTCGCAGATATGCCGATATTTATAGTGGGTGATGCCGCACCTGATGCCCCCATTCAGCACGAAGCTGCTCATGCTGGTAAAGAAGTGGTTCATAACTGTTTAAATTATCCCGAGATTAAGCCGATTCCCGCACTCACCCCACTGGCAATCGTATTCTCTCACCCGGAAATGGCGATTATCGGGCAAAGTTTTAAACAGTTAGAAGAACAAAGTATTGAGTTTATTCGAGGATTTGCCTCCTATGAAAATCAGGGACGTGCACTGGTTCTTGCTGAAAATAAAGGTGGTATTGAAGTTTATATTGATAAAAAATCAGGCAAATTATTAGGCGCAGAACTATTCTGTTCACAAGCCGAACATCTTGGCCATCTTCTGGCCTGGACCATTGATGCAGATCAGGATATTCATCAAATCCTGGCAAAACCTTTTTATCACCCAACGCTGGAAGAAGGCCTCAGATCTGCTCTTAAACATGCTCGTCGTCAATTTGATGCATTGTAAGTGTTTGCTGACGCTCATTGAGTACATTAATCAAACGGTAACTGTGCGCAACTAAGCGATCTAACCAACGCTGAGCAGCCAATAACTCAAAAGTTTTGGCTGCATTCAGCTGATACGTTGAAGCATAAATATTAGTTTTTTCACGTAATTCGCTACGATGCTGTTTACTCCACTGTTTAAGATGTCCCATTTCAATATACAGTTGGCTCAAATCTTCAGATGAGCGAGTATCTAGCATGCTATTTCCAGCATTTTCCAGAATCTGGATAAAATCCAAGGCAAGTTGATGAATCGCGGGTTGGGTACGAATACTCACAACATGCTTTAGATTTTCCAAATCACTACGCAACACTTTCAGATAAACCATCATCCTTAATAAGCTAAACAGCCGACTTTGATCAGTGCTATTTTCAGGCACAACAATTTTTTCTAAATAATCCTGTAATTTGTAAATTAATTCGTCTTGCTGTTTTAATTCATTGGCCGAAACCAATTCTGCTGACTTGATGGCTTTTAGAATCCAGGAATATTGGGTCAATATGGTTTTAAAGATCACTTGTTCTGCCGTATTAATTGCGACCGCAGGTACTGCCAAACTGGCTTCATCCAAGGCCTGTAATAATGAATCTTCATGTGCCGGAATATATTTTACCAACAGCTGTTCAAAGGGGCGAATCAATGGCATAAAAAATAAGGCACCAAATACACTGAAGGCTGTATGAAAGGCTGCCACAATGACCACATGATCCCAACCAGATAAAAAATACTGTGGTTGATACAGCCATAAAAACAAAGGAACCAAAATACAAAATGCAAAAATTGCACTCACGACATTAAAACAGACATGCACAGCAGCAGTTCGTTTTGCATTCGCATTTGCACCGATGGCTGCCAGTACTGCAGTTGCAACGGTTCCAATATTCTGGCCAATGACGAGCACAAGCGCTTGATCGAGCTGAATCGCCTGACTTGCTAATGCAGCAAGTGTCGCTGTAATGGCGGCACTGGAGGACTGCAAAATCACAGTCATGACCAAACCGAAAAGTACTAATAACAGCTTTGCAGCAAAACTTTCGGTCGAGAAAATTGAAAGATCGAAATGTTCTGCGACACCTGACATTGCTACTTGAAGCAAATCAATTCCAAAGAAAATCAGGCCGAATCCCGCAAGCGCCAAGCCGGTAAGCGCTGTACGTCCATGTGCTAATATTTTAAGTAAAGCGCCTATGGCAATGAGAGGCAAAGCCACTTGTCCAATAGAAAACTTTAAACCTAAAAAAGCCACAATCCAGCCAGTACTGGTTGTACCGATATTGGCGCCAATAATTACACCAATGGCTTGCGAAAAAGAGAGTACGCCTGCACTGACAAAGCCAATGGTTGCTAGCGTCGTGGCTGTGGAGGATTGCACAATCAAGGTCAAGGCAATACCTGAAGTCATTGCTTTAAAAGGAGAACCAGTAAACCGACTTAACCATTGTCTTAATGTTTCACCTGCAATATCTTTAAGGCTCTCGGTCATTAAAGTCATGCCAAGCAAAAATAAACCGATTCCACCACAGAGCTGTGTAAATACCTCAAACACGCAGATTCCTAGGCTTTAAATTTTAATGATTAAAACATAATCAGGCTGATTTAAAAACAGCAAATAACCTTGAGTAAATTCAGAATATTATTTTTACTATATTTAATTTTACTATAAATTCCGCGCACAAAAAAACACCCCCTGCTTATGCAGGGGGTGTTTGGAATAATGAGCTGGCGATGACTTACTCTCACATGGGTAACCCCACACTACCATCAGCGCAAAGAGGTTTCACTTCTGA